>NZ_PDJB01000001.1:3209574-3829988 GCF_002563895.1 Pseudomonas lurida
TTTATTTGCCAACTCCGAGGTGAAGCGAGCAGTCAGCTTTTTTCGATGGATTTGCTCCATAACAAAAATGAGATCGGCCCACCTTAGAAGCTCCTGGCTTACAGGTACATCCGCATCGTTATTGACACCAGCCGATGCTGTCTCAACTCCCGACCAATCAGCAAAAAGGTGCTCGGCGGTCGGACTACGTAGGCGGTTTTTTCCGCAGATGAACAACACATTCAAAGTGGGTTAGCTCCAAATTGTTCCGGAGATCCGACGCTCAGGTTCGGACACGTTGACATACTGACTGCGTAGCTTCTGGGAATGAAAAAATGTGTCCATTCTGGCCGATTATTGCCTGACAACAAGAGCTGCTATCGGCCAAAAGCGGCCTTCGATCCACTACCTTCCAGCCGAAAAGCGGAAACTTCCCGATCTGTGAAAGCTAGTCTCTAAGGGTACGCATTATTTCCTCGACCACATACTTCGTGTATTTCTCATTGGGGTCAGTTTCCGGTGGGTCGTTACTGCGGAACCATTCACCTTGATCGAATGCCTGGTAAAGCGAGAAAGCGGGCTGAGGCATATCGTTAGTCATGCCTACTTCAACCACAGCATTTATGATCCCGTTCATAACGCCGTCGCAAAAATCATAGGGTAGAGATCCTTGGAGAAAGCCTTCCGCAACCGCGACGGACAGTCCGTTCAGCACATCATGCGGTGCAACGCCGAACCTTTCGCAAATGGGGGCTAGATCACTCAGCGTTAAACCCTCTGCTTCCGCTTTCACCGACAGTTCCTTGAGTTCGACCTTCGATAACACCATGATCATGAGCTTCTTCCGGTTAGGTGCGAAGGTCGCGCTTACAGAGTGGTCGCACAGCGGTGCCACACTTCAATTCCATGCTGCAATACGGATTCATGGTCGGTCAACTTCAGCTACAGGCAATGTCCGCTTTGGGTCGATTCCGGTCTGTTTCGACTGACTGGTTTGGGTCGTTTCCTGCCCCTAGGGACAGACAGAAAACGGCCCATTGCTGACTGTCGTAACAGTTGCCTGCCTAGCGTGGATATCTTTGCCAGCGCTATTGTGCGCACCATTTACCCACAAAAAAATGGAGCCCAATGATGAGGGCAAAACGCTATCGAGTTCGCTTAATGTTCGAATGGGGCGGAGGCTGCCTTTGGTGTGGAAACACTATTGCCCGGGAAAAATTTTCTGTAGGGCCTATTGAAGAGAGGCTACCACTCAGTAACGAAGTCCAGGCAATGCTTAACGAACTTTCACAGTGGCATGACACCTCGTTGAACTGGGACTATCCTCCTGATCCCGGCCCTTGGAGTGCAGACGATTACGCAAGATTTGACGAGGCCGCCGCTAAATTACTGAAATCCATCCAACAGGAATTGGGTGAAGAATTCGAGGTGGTTTACGAAAAACTTTAGCTTATCGGTGTGAGTCTTCGACCTGATTCTGATAACGAAAGGATGCAGCTATAGATCGGTAGCCCACCTTTGCAACAGGCCGCCACAACCTAAAGCAGACATATTAGCTTCTTGATCAGTAGGTAGCCCCCGCCAGTCCTAAAATCGAGACGGCGGTTCATTTCCAGCTTTGATCTGTGAAAAGACATGGTCTGGATCTGCCTGGCACCAATATCTGAACAGAAGGCGAGGTTCGGTATCCCCAAAATACTGACTCAGGAAGCTCTCGGCGGGGATTAACAATTTAGTTTCTGGCCATTGCTGAGCTAAAACACCTATGTGTTTGCCAGACGAACAAATAATCCACGTCGCCTTGCCTCCACTGATGCCAGGCAGGTAACCCATACCTTGGATCGTTTCGAACAAAGCGCGCAGTGTTACTGCTGGATCAAGCCTGATTGAAGTCCTACGACTTTCCAGATCATCCCCTGCATGCACGCTATCCCGATCAATTTGAATGACCAACATGAATGTTCCTTTTCAGCGTTGTGTGATTACTAGAATGCCAGCGTAGGAATGCCAGCAGCTATCTGTCTACAGTCCGCTTTGGGCCGGTTGCTGCCTTCCGCGACCGGCAGCAATCGACCCAAACCAGTCAGTCGAAACAGACCGGAATCGACCCAAAGCCGACATAACTCCGTGCATTATCGTTTTTCCACAACAACCACATAATCGGAGAAGTCGACATCACCCACCCCGTCGCTACATTCCAACGTCATCGTGCCATCGGTCCCGTGGACGTGAATTCCAGCATTGCCAACCCATGCATTCATGCCAAAAGCGCTCTTCCAGACGTTCCAGATTTTTAGAACGTTTCCACCTTTAGAAAACACTTCTATCTCCAAAGCATCGGGACTGGTATCAGACCACAAAACTATTTCGGGACAGCCGTTGCCAGAGCCTTCGACGACAATTTGCCCGCCCTTTATCTTTAATGCCAGTCCTTGCACTCGACCGTTCGTAGCGCCCAATCGACGAACTGAAAAGACGGTTCTGGGCTCTGTGATCTTGATCTCAATGATCGCAACGACAGTTTTTCCATTGAAACTTATGGGCTTCCCTTTGGTGCGCATAAATGTCGAGGAGAGTGTTTTTTCCATTTTTAAATCCCCGGAATCTCTCAGGTGCCTTGCCTCAGTTTGGCCCAGGGAGGTTAGCATCTCTATACCTTAGAGGATTATGAATGGCTGCTTCTGGCCGTTAGTAGACGCTGAGGCTCCTTAGCCTCGAGCACAATCCCACGTCCAATCGAGGAGAGGCATGCCGATAACGGCGTCTTAAATTTCTCGAAAAAAGGTAGGGATGCGGAAGCGATCCGAAAAATTGCGGAAGCGATGACCAAATCGCAGGCAATAAAAAACCCCGTAGACGTTAATCTACGGGGCTTCTAAGAGTGGAGGCCGAGGTCGGAATCGAACCGGCGTAGGCGGATTTGCAATCCGCTGCATAACCATTTTGCTACTCGGCCTCAAACGATCAATGTCCCAACTGCTGACACTCACCGCATAAAAACTTGAGTGGGCTGTATAACCCTGCCTCTACTCTAAATTATTGAATACATTGAAGTTTTTAATGCTTCGTTGCGTTCGATGGGCGCCATTATGTACGTATTTGCGAACGCGTGCAACCCCTTGATTTCAAAAATATTTCGTATTGGCATCAAGGGGTTGCGGTGTTGCCCTACTCCTTGATGCGCAGTTGTTGGTACTGCGGGTCGGCCTTGATCTGGGCTTCTGTGAACGGCAGCAGGTTGAGTTTTTTCTGGGAGAACGCCTGGGTTTGGTCCTTGGCATGCGCGGAGGCCGGGTTGCTGGACTCGGAGAACGCGAGGACGCCCTGGGCATGCGGGCCCTGGTCGCCGAAGGTGACGATTTGCAGGTAGCTGGTGCCACTGACGACTTCGCGTTTGCCGTCGGCGCGGGGCACGGTTTGCATGGCGTTGTAGATGCCCAGTTCCTGCGGGCCACCGTGGATGGGGGTTTGGCCGGAGACCTGGATGTCGCCCCATGTGCTGTCGGCGGTCAGGCCGAGTTTGGCGACGTCGGCCGTCGAGGCGAGCATGGCTTCGCGCAAGGCTTTGGCGACGTCGGCGCGGTCGATGGCCACGCCACGTGGGGTGGTGAGCGGCTGGGCCGGGTCGAAGGCCACGCGCCAGGCGTCAGGGATTTGCTGCAGGTGCTCCACCAGGTTGATGAAGTGCACCAGGCCAATGCCGCTGTTGAGGTTGGCGCGCTGGTCCCAGTTTTTCAGGCTGCTGCACAGGGGTTGCAGGGCGGTGGCGTCGGTGCCGAGGTGGTTGGCGCAGAAATCGAGCAGGTCGGGCATGACTTGGCCAGCCAGGTACACCTCGTTGTCCATCACCATGTTTTGCAGGTCGGTGACGCTGATCGGCTTTGTCAAAGATTGCAGGCGTTGCAGGGCAAAACGTGCGCGCGGGCCGAGGCCGATGTGGTCTTGGCTGATCACCGGGGAAAAGCCGGTCAGTGGCGCCTTGGGGTTGGCCAGCCACGCCGAGTCGTTGGAATGCTGGACGTAGTCGGTGCGTTGCAGTTGCGGCAGTTGGTCGGCCGCGAAGATACCGGCCTGAGCGGCGCGTGGGTTGATGTCCCAGGCACAGGCGCTGTGGGCGCCGTCGAGCATGATCATCTGCACGCCCGCGCGTGGGTCACTGCACTGCGCGAGCTTGGCCGCGCTGACGTTGGGCACCACCGATTGGTTCATGTACAGGCTTTCGCCCTGGTCATCGGTGGCCAGGGTGTTGACCCACGGGATGCCTTGCAGGGTGTGCACCGAGGTTTTCAGTTCCTTGAGGCTGGTGGCGCGGTTCATCGCGTACCACTGTTGCAGCACGCGGTCGTTGCCCAGGTTGGCGTCGCGCAGGCTGAAGGCGTAGTGGCTGTCCCAGTCGAGCTTGCCAGGCCATTGCACCACTGGACCGAATTGCGAGCTATAGACTGTGTGCGACTGGTCCTTGAGGCTGCCGTCCGCTTGTTTGACTTGCACGGTTACCGTGGTCTTATCCATCGGCACTGACTGGCCATCGAGCATGTAGCGCGTAGCGTCCTTGGGATCCAGGGTCAGGCGGTACAGCGTGAAGTGCTTGGACGTGTCCACGGTGTGGGTCCAGGCCACATGCCTGTTAAACCCAATGTTGACGACTGGCAGGCCCGGAAGCGCGGCGCCCATCACGTCCAACTGGCCGGGGATGGTCAGGTGCATCTCATAGAATCGCATCCCCCCCACCCACGGAAAATGCGGATTGGCCAGCAGCATGCCGCGCCCGTTGAAAGAGCGATCACGGCCCACCGCCACCGCGTTACTGCCGCGATCAAAGGCGAAGCGCTGCTGGTTGGCAGCGACGCGTTCAAACGCCTTGGCGTTGGTGGTCACGCTGGCCGCCGCTTGGGGTGGTGTCGCGCCAACCAGGGCTTCGGCGAACTGCCCGACACCACCTTCTACCAGCAGCCGACGGGTCAATTTGACCACGTCTTCAGTCGCCAGCGGTCGCACCCAGGCCGCCTGGCACTGGGCGGGCACGCCCTGCTCTTGCAGATAACGGTTATAGCCGGCCACGTAGCCTTCGATGCGCTGCTGGATCTGCGGGCTCTGCGCTTTCCAGAATGCGGCGACCGCCTGCGGCGTATTGAGCCAGCTAAAGAACAGGTCGCTGGCCAGGTTATTGCGCTCCTCCAGGGTCGCCTGCTCAGGGCCGAAGAACTTGGCGCGCTGGCCATTCACCGTGACCACTTCGTTGGCCAGCAGGCACAGGTTGTCCTGGGCGTAGGCGTAGCCAATGCCGAAGCCCAGGCCTCGCTCATCGTTGGCGCGGATATGCGGCACACCGTAGCTGGTACGACGGATGTCCGCCGACGCGTGTGTCATCGGCTCCCGCGCCGAGGCGACCACGCTCAGCCCCAGCAATACCCCCGCCACACATACCCTGGACAACCCATTGGAAATAATCACGCAGACTCCACCGTCAGATTTAACCGCCTCACTAGGGCTGATAACCCCACCGTAAGAACGCAAACCACCGGGAATAATTTAGCGCGAGGGGACGTTTATTGAGGGCGGCGCAGGTGTGACAAAACCGATACCGACAAAATTTCTACATCCGGCACTTCATGATTTTGCTCGCTCGTTCGTCTTATTAACTAAGAGCGCTCATTTTTTCCTGATCAGGCTCTGATAAGGAGTTTTTGCATGTACAACCCGCAAGTGCCCACGGAAGGACATTCATCGGCTGCCGAGGCCAGTTTTGGCAGCGGCGCACAAACGTTCGGCAAAGCGCCCGAACAACAAGGCAACCAGCGTATTCGCCATTTGCTCAAATGTTTTGGCTTGCGCACCAGCCTGATCCGGCTGAAGGTCATCGACGCCCTGCTCACCGCCGCCGACAACCAGCGCACCCTGGGGGTGCGCGGCGTGCACAGCCACTTGCTGGAGCTGGGTATCCCGCTGTCGTTTCTCAGCGTGCGCGAGGTGCTCAAGCGCCTGTGCAGCGAGGGCGTGATCACCCTCAATACGGATAAAAGCTACAGCCTCCATGAAGAGGCTGCCAAGGTGCTCGAAGGTCGCGCCTGATCGGCACCCAGCCCCTTAAAGCTTGACCTTGCGACGCATGATGCCGTTGATCACCACCACGACCACTGCGACAGCAATGGCGATGGTCTGGAATGTTTTCTCACTGATAACCCCGGTGTTCTGCAAGTAGGACAGGCCAAACATTGTCGCCAATACGGCGAGGGCGATCAGAATCGAATATTTCAAACGCTGCTTTTGGGTCATGACGGGTTCCTGAACCTGAAGAATGTAGCCACTGTGAATCGTCGAACCTGCCCTGCGCACAAGGGCGAGCACGTTCGACAGGCGCTCATGTTACAGGCGATGAAAAACTTTGGCTCGGCCAATCAGCCGGCATGCAACCAGCGCCCCGGCGCAAGATCACCGGGCGACAGCGCGGCGCTTATCGCAAGGCACGAGGCTGGCGCTGCAAACCGGTGCCGGGCTGGGCGCAGAGCGCTACCAACCAGTCCACGAACACCCGCACACGCTGGGACAATTGACGGTGCGGCGGGTACAGCGCCGTCAGGGCCATTCTGGGCACCCTCATCTGCGGCAGGACGTCCACCAGCGTCCCCTGGGCCAACTGGCGCATCGCATGATAATGCGGCGCCTGGATCAGGCCGAACCCGGCCTCGCAGGCCGCGAAGTAACCATCGGAACTGGTGGCGGCCACCCGCTTGGCCAGGTTGACCGGGCGCAACTCGCCGTCAACTTCAAACTCCAGGCCAAACCGTTTGCCGCTGGCACTGGAGCGGTATTCGACCATGTGGTGGTGGGCGAGGTCATCCAGGGAAGCGGGTACGCCCATGCGTTCGAGGTAGGCCGGACTGGCCAGGGTCAGTTGATCCATCATCGCCAGCGGGCGCGCCACCAACGACTCATCCAGTGCCGCGCCACCGCGCAGCACGCAATCGATACCTTCGCGAATCAGGTCCACCGGGCGGTCGTTAAGGCCAATCTCCAACTCGATCTGCGGGTAGCGGGCCGTGAAGGTCGGCAAGGCCGGAATCACGATCAACCGCCCGATCCCCGAGGGCATGTCGATGCTCAAGGTGCCACGCGGGCTCTGGCGACTCGCGGAAAACACCGCCTCGGTTTCCTCCAGGTCAGACAGCAATTGCACGCAACGCTGGTAGTACGCGGCGCCGTCCAAGGTCGGGCTGACTTGCCGCGTGGTGCGCTGCAACAGTTGCACACCCAGGTGCGCTTCCAGCTGCTTGATCAGCACCGTTACCGAAGCGCGTGGCAATTGCAGGCTGTCGGCGGCCTTGGCGAAGCCACCCAGCTCGACGATCCGTGTAAACACGCGCATCGCATTGAAACGGTCCAAAGGCAGCTCCCTGAACGGATTGTTTAGATAATCTGAATAGTGTTAGTGCTTTTAGCCGGTTTATCTCGTTTTTGTCGAGCGCAACAATGCAGCCCTTCCCATCCAAGGAGCTGAACCCATGCACACCCGTCCACTCGGAACAAACGGCCCGCTCGTCTCAGCCATCGGCCTCGGCTGCATGGGCATGAGCGATTTCTACACGCCTGGCAGCGACACGCGCGAGGCCACCGCGACCTTGCACCGCGCGCTGGAGCTGGGCATCAACTTCTTCGACACCGCCGATATTTATGGGCCGCACACCAACGAGCAACTGATCGGCAAAGCCATCGCCGGCAAACGTGACCAGGTGTTCCTGGCCAGCAAATTCGGGATCGTGCGCGACTTGGCCAATCCCGCCCTGCGGGGTGTGAACGGCCGTCCCGACTACATCCGCAAGGCCATCGACGGCACCCTGCGCCGGCTCGGCGTGGAGACCCTCGACCTGTACTACCAGCACCGTATCGACCCGAATGTCGCCATTGAAGAAACCGTCGGCGCCATGGCCGAACTGGTGCAGCAGGGCAAGGTGCGTTACCTGGGCCTGAGCGAAGCTTCTGCCGCGACCCTGGAGCGCGCCCACAAAGTGCACCCGATCAGCGCGCTGCAAAGCGAGTACTCCCTGTGGAGTCGCGACCAGGAACACAACGGCTGTCTCGCTGCCTGCCAGCGCCTGGGCATCGCGTTTGTGCCCTACAGCCCACTGGGCCGTGGCTTTCTGACCGGTGCACTGAAAAGCCCGGACGACTTCGGTGACGATGATTACCGTCGGTTCAGCCCGCGCTTCCAGGGCGAGAACTTCGACAAAAACCTCGAACTGGTGAAGCAGGTGCAAGCACTCGCCGCTGACAAAGGCGTCAGCGCCGGGCAACTCGCGCTGGCCTGGGTATTGGCGCAGGGTGAGTTCATCATTCCGATTCCCGGCACCAAGCAGCGCAGATACCTGGAAGAAAACGCGGCGGCGGTGTCGATCAGCCTGAGCCAGGCGGAACTGGCGGCACTGGACGCAATCTTTCCGGTCGAGGCGACCGCCGGCTTGCGCTACCCCGAGGCCGTGATGGCGATGCTGAATATCTGAACCAAGGGAGCGCCCTCACCCGGCGCTCCTTTTTCTTGTACGGACGTACCTAAAGCTCCGCCTTCCCAAGCCGATAGCCCTACGAAGCTCTAACAAAGCCGCGTCGATAATAAACGCTTCGTAAGGACGGCCCCATGCCCACACTGCGCTCTATCCAAGCCCGCTATACCCTGTTTCTGGTGCTGTTCGTCCTGGTGTTATTTGTGTTGACCGTGGTGGGTATCGGCCAGTTGGTCGCGCCCACGTTGCGCCATACCGAAGAACAGGTGGTGCTCAACCGCATCGCGGAAGTCGCCGAACAGATCCAAGGCGAACTGAACAAGGTTCAGTCCCAGCAACGCACCATCACCCAGACCATCCCCTTGCTCGACAGCGATGCCATCGACAAAGTACTGCCGGGCCTGGTCGACCAGTATGGCGAACTGAAAGTCTTCGGGGGCGGGATCTGGCCGTTGCCCAACCAGCGGACGCCGGGGCGCAACAAGCACAGCACGTTCTGGCACCGTGATGCCTCGGGCAAGCTGGCCGTCAATACCTTCTGGAACAGCGACCCCGCCCCCAACTATTACGACCAGAGCTGGTACAAGGGCGGCCTGGCTTCACCCCGGGGTCAATGCGCCTGGGCCGCCGCCTACAAGGACGACGCCAGCCAGGAGCCACGCACCAACTGCGCCATGGCCATCCAGCGCGACGGCGTTCCCTACGGCGTCGCCACCATCGACGTGACGCTGGGCTTCTTCAATGACCTGGTCGCCAGTAAAGAGAAAGACATCGGCGGGCAAATGCTGATCGTCGAAGGTGACGGCAAGATCATCAGCAACAGCACGCGTATCAGCGGCCCGGTGGTGTTGAAGAACATCAGCGAACTCACCGGCACCTCGGCGTTCGCCAGCCAGGTCAGCAAAGCGCTGGCCCAGCGCGACCAGGCGCTGCAGCGCAGCGAGTTCGACAACCAGGGCGTGGCCAGCACCTTCTATATGCGCCCTATCAGTGGCACGCCGTGGTTCCTCGCCACCGCCCTGCCCACTTCGCTGATCACTGCCCAGCGCGATGACGTGCTCGGCACCCTCGCCTTGCTGCAAATCCCCATGGTGTTGCTGCTGGTGTTGCTCGCGGTGTATGCGATCCGCCAGCTGGTGCAGCGCATGAAATCGCTGAAAACCAATATCGACGCCCTCTCCGCTGGCGACGCCGACCTGACTCGGCGTATCACCATCCGCGCCGAAGACGAACTGGGTGCCATCGGTCACTCGGTGAACCGGTTTATCGTCTACCTGCAGAACATGATCGGCGAAGTCACCCAAGCCACCGGTGCCATGTCATCGAGCCTTGAGCAACTGCAGCGGACCTCGGCGCACACCAACCAGATTCTGGTGCGGCATGCCTCGGAGACCGATCAGACGGTCACCGCGATCACCGAAATGAGTTCCACGGCCGACACCGTTGCGCAAAACGCTGCCGAAACCGCTGCATTTACCCAGCGCGCGAACGAACATGCCGACCGTTCCCGCGTGGTCGTGGGCGAGGCCTCCAACAGCGTCAGCGCCTTGATCGGTGAAGTGTCCAGCGCCACCCACAGTGTGGAGAACATGCGCCAGGACGCCGCACGCATCACCGAAACCCTCGGCGTGATCGGCGCGATTGCCGGCCAGACCAACCTGCTTGCCCTCAATGCCGCGATCGAAGCCGCGCGTGCCGGCGAGCAAGGCCGTGGTTTTGCGGTGGTCGCCGATGAAGTCCGCGCGCTCGCGGCCCGCACCCAGGCCAGCACATCGCAGATCAACGACATGCTCACGCGCCTGACCGCGGGTGTCAGCTCTTCGGTCGCGGCCATGGAAAACACCCAGGCCAGCTGCCAGTCGGCGGCGGATGCCACGGCGCGGGTGAATACCGGGCTGGATGAGATGGCCGGCTCTGTCAGCCATATCAACAACCTCAGCACCCAGATCGCGACGGCCGCCGAACAGCAAAGCGCAGTGACCGAAGAGATCAACCGAAGCATGGTGCAGATCCGACAAATGGTCGAAGAGCTGGTGCAGAGCGGCCATGCCACTGAAACCAATACCCAGAGCCTGCTGGATGCCAATGGCCGGGTGATTGCCTTGATGGGGCGCTTTAAAGTCCGCTGATCAAAGGCCTGTGTACTCCCGTGCAAAGCGCGGGAGTCGGACTATTCTGACAGTTCGAAGACGCCACACAGGAGGTGTGCCATGCGCGCAGCCGAGCAGTCGGTCCGCTTGGAGCGGATCAGTCAGGAACGCTTTATCCAGGCCCCTATCGAAGCCGTTTACGACTACGTGACCCAACCGGATCGCTGGCACGAATGGCACCCCACGTCACTCAGCGCCGACACCGGCACCAGCGGTCCACTCCCGGCCGGCGCACGCTTCACCGAGTTCATCGACTTGCTGGGTGTGCGTGTACCCATGAGTTACCGTGTGCAGATCGCCCGACGCCCCGGCGAGTTCAAGACCGTGTTCACCTCCCTGGCCGTCGATGGCTCCATTCACTATTTCCTGTTGCCTCATCAAGGCGGCACGCTGTTCAAGCGCGTGTTGACCTATGAAACCGAACTGCAACTCGCCACCTTGCATGAACGCATGATTGAACTCTCGGCAGTTGCCCTGGGCCAGCTCAAGCATCGGCTGGAAAACCCGCCCTTCGTATAACTTTGAAACATTACCGGCACGCCCGCCTACCCGTAGGCACTGGCTTGCCGGCGATGACGCCGTCATGATCGCCGCCACCCAATGGCCATCTCCTGCACGCGAGTCCCCCATGAAAACCCCATTTCGGCTGGCCCTGCTGTCAGCCTTGCTCACCACCACCCTCGCCCAGGCCGCCGAGCTGATCCCCATCGATGTGCACCGCGACGCCAATTGCGGCTGCTGCAAAAAGTGGATCAGCCACCTGGAAAACAATGGTTTCGAAGTCAACGACCACGTCGAAACCGACATGAGTGCCGTCAAGCAACGCCTGGGCGTGGCTCCGCGCCTGGGCTCGTGCCACACCGCCGTAATCGACGGCAAGTTCGTTGAAGGCCATGTACCGGCCGAACAGGTGCTGGCCCTGCGCAAGCGCGACGACCTGTTGGGCGTTGCTGCGCCGGGCATGCCCATGGGCTCGCCGGGCATGGAAGTGCAAGGCCGCAGCGAAGCGTATCAAGTCATCGGCCTCACCCGTGAAGGCAACGATGTCGTGGTGGCTGAATACCCGGCGCAATGATCACAGGCTATCTGGGATTATTCTTCGCGGCGTTTGGCGCTGCGACCCTACTGCCACTGCAATCGGAAGCGGTGCTGGTCGGCCTGCTGCTCAGTGGCAATTACAACCTGTGGCTGTTGCTGGGGATTGCCACGCTGGGTAATGTGTTGGGCTCGGTGGTGAACTGGTGGCTGGGGCGCTGGGTGGAACATTTCAAGCAGCGCCGCTGGTTTCCGGTTAACGACAAGCAGTTGGAAAAAGCCCGCAACCATTACGAGCGCTGGGGGCACTGGACGTTATTACTCAGTTGGGTGCCGATCATTGGCGACCCGCTGACGCTGGTGGCCGGGGTGATGCGCGAGCCGATGTGGCGATTCCTGCTTCTGGTCACCCTGGCCAAAAGCGTGCGATATGGCGTGCTCGCCGCCGTGGCCTTGCAGTGGGTGTTAATCCCCACTTAATCCCCTCGCAACAGCATCCGAGCCACCCTTCCCGGAGCCCTGCCAATGCCTCTGATCCGCGCTTTTTGTGTCGCCGGCCTGCTTGCGGCCACTGCCGTCCCGGTGTTCGCCGCCTCCTACGGTCCCGAACTGCAAGGCTTTGATTACCCCTACCCGCTCAAGCATTTCGAGTTCCAGTCCCAAGGCAAGTCCCTGCAAATGGGCTACATGGATGTGCCGGCCAACGGCAAGCCAAACGGCCGCAACGTAGTGCTGATGCACGGCAAGAACTTCTGCGGCGCCACATGGGAAGGTTCGATCAAGGCCCTCAGCGACGCTGGCTACCGGGTGATCGCACCGGACCAGGTCGGGTTCTGTTCCTCCAGCAAGCCCGATCACTATCAATACAGCTTCCAACAACTGGCGAACAACACTCACCAACTGTTGGAAAAACTCGGCATTCAAAAAGCCACCCTCCTCGGCCACTCTACCGGCGGCATGCTCGCCACGCGTTACGCACTGATGTACCCCGACCAAACCGAACAGTTGGCCATGGTCAACCCCATCGGCCTGGAGGACTGGAAGGCCTTGGGCGTACCGTCGCTCACTGTTGACCAGTGGTACGAGCGCGAACTGAAAGTCAGCGCCGAAGGCATTCGCAAGTATCAACTCAACACCTATTACGTGGGGCGCTGGAAGCCCGAGTACGAGCGTTGGGTGGACATGTACGCCGGCCTGAGCAACGGCCCCGGGCATACGCGGGTCGCATGGAACTCGGCGTTGATTTACGACATGATCTTCACCCAGCCGGTGTACTACGAGTTCAAGCACCTGCAGATGCCTACGCTGCTGCTGATCGGCACGGCCGATAACACGGCCATCGGCAAAGATGTGGCGCCGGCGGCGGTCAAGGCCAAGCTCGGCAACTATGCCGTGTTGGGCAAGCAGGTGGCCGCATTGATCCCCCATGCAACCCTGGTGGAGTTCCCGGGCCTGGGGCACGCACCGCAAATGGAGGAACCGGCCCAGTTTCACACAGCGCTGTTGCAGGGTTTGAACGCCCTTTAACCCAACCTTTTTCGAGGCACTCGTGAATGTCGGTACAGATCGCAGTCATTGATGATTGGCAGGATGTGGCCAGTGGCGTGGTGGATTGGTCGGTCCTCGAGTCCGTGGGCCAGGTGCATTTCCTGCACGATTACCCGGCGGATACCGCCACGATGATCGAGCGTTTGAAGGGGTTCGAGGTGATTTGCGTGATGCGCGAACGCTCCCCCTTCGACAAGGCCCTGCTGCAAGGCCTTCCCAAGCTCAAACTGCTGGTGACCGGTGGCATGCGCAACGCCGCGATCGACATTGCCGCGGCCAAGGCCCTGGGTATCCAGGTATGCGGCACCGACAGCTACAAACACGCCGCGCCGGAACTGACCTGGGCGTTGATCATGGCCTCCACGCGCAACCTGGTGGCCGAAGCCAATTCGCTACGCGCCGGCAACTGGCAAGTGGGCCTGGGCGGCGACCTGTATGGCAAGACCCTGGGCATTCTCGGGCTGGGCAGCATTGGCCAGAAGGTCGCGCAGTTTGCCCAGGCGTTCGGCATGCGGGTGATTGCCTGGAGTGAAAACCTCACGCCGGAACGCGCAGCCCAGTCCGGAGTTACATGGGTCAGCAAGCAGGCGCTGTTCGAACAAGCGGACATCCTGACCGTGCACCTGGTGCTCAGCGACCGCAGCCGTGGACTGGTGGATGCCCAGGCGCTGGGCTGGATGAAACCGGGCGCACGGTTGGTCAACACGGCGCGTGGGCCCATCGTGGATGAGCAGGCGCTGGTGCAAGCCCTGCAAAGTGGTCGCCTCGCGGGCGCAGCGCTGGATGTATATAGCGAAGAGCCACTGCCGGCGGATCATCCTTTCCGCCAATTGCCGAACGTGCTGGCCACGCCGCACGTGGGGTACGTGAGCGAGCAGAATTACCGGCAGTTTTACGCACAGATGATCGAGGATATTCAGGCCTGGGCCAACGGCGCATCCATTCGGGCGCTAGGCTGACGCACCAATCAAGGGCAACGCCCCTAACAGGGCAAGCCGGCTCCTGTTAGCGAGCGGGCTTGCCCCGTGTTGGGCTGCGAAGCTGCCCCACATCATGCGAACGCGATCTATGTGGTGCACCGCAATAGCCCATTTGGGGGCACATCGCACGCCAGCGCGGCGCAAGCCTACTCACCACCACGCCCCCGCTCATGCCAATCGGCCGCTCACCACGGCAAGCCAGTTCATCACGCCATTCTTGCCGCCACGGCTGAAGATGGAGGGGTGCTAATAACTAGCATCATTCTTGTTACAAGTATTTTGTCCTACAAAAAAACCATGAAAACCCTACAGGCGCTGGGATCTGTCCTAGACTCATGACCGATGGGTCCGTTCCAAAACAAAAACCCCGCAAAAAATCGAAACTTTCCAACTCTGCCGTAGGTCCAGTTTTAAGGTAAGGCGAGTGCACAGGGATCACCCCCAATTGCCCGTCCATCCAATCTTTTTAAGCTAACCGTGCAACTGGCATACGCCTTGCCAGTTTGTACAGTGCTTGTGCGCCTGGCCGCAGGAAGCGGTCATCGGAGCTAATGGCAGCGGGCCATTAGCCTACCAATATGTGGGAGAGAACTATGATCAGTGCCGCTGTAGATATTCAGGGAGAGCGTGTCAGTCCATCGGTAGGGGGGCCTCTGTTGGCCGACCTGCCCAGCACTGTGCGGCCGATCGTGAGTCAGAATCCTAATCGCAAGAAAGTCCTGTTTGTGACCTCCGAGTTTGCCGACCTGGTGAAAACCGGCGGCCTGGGCGATGTGTCGGCGGCCCTGCCGCGCGCCATGGCCCACCTGCACGATGTGCGGGTGCTGATTCCAGGTTATCCGCAGGTAATGGAAAGCGACAACCCGATCCATATCATCGGTGAGCTGGGTGGCCACGCCGCGCTGCCGCCGTGCAAGATCGGGCGCATGGACCTCAAGGACGGCCTGGTCATCTATGTACTGATCTGCCCCGAGCTCTATGAGCGCGAAGGCACCCCGTACGGCGCCAACAACGGTCGCGACTGGCCGGACAACCATATTCGTTTCGCCCGCCTGGGCCTGGCCGCTGCCGACATGGCCGCCAACCTCGCACAGATCCACTGGTGCCCGGACCTGGTGCACGCCCACGACTGGCCCGCTGGCCTGGCGCCGGCCTATATGCACTGGCGCGGGTCACGCACCCCGACGCTGTTCACCATTCATAACCTGGCGTATCAGGGCGTAGTGAGCCTGGCGTCCACGCCGGAACTGGGCATTCCGCCTCATGCCCTGCAACAGGAAGGCATGGAGTTCTACGGCAAGATGTCGTTCCTCAAGGCCGGTATGGCGTATTCCAGCCACATCACCACCGTGAGCGCCACCTACGCCCAGGAAATCACCACCCCTGAATTCGGTTGCGGCCTGGATGGCTTTTTGGCCAGCAAGACCCAGCAAGGTTTGCTCAGCGGCATTCCCAATGGCATCGAAGACAGCTGGGAAACATCTACCGACCCGCACCTGACGCACAACTTCAACATCGGCGACTGGGAAGGCAAGGCAGTGAATGCCGCACAAGTGCGCAACCTGTTCGGCCTCCATGACTCGACGGGCCCGCTGTTCGCCGTAGTCTCGCGCCTGGTGTTCCAGAAGGGCCTGGACCTCACGGAAGCCGTTGCCAGCTTTATCGTAGAGCAAGGTGGCCAGATTGCGATCATCGGCCGCGGCGAGCCGGAAGAAGAAAACGCCATGCGTGAATTGGCGCTGCGCTTCCCGGGCCAGATCGGTGTGCGTATCGGCTTTAACGAGACCGATGCCCGTCGCATGTTCGCCGGCAGCGATTTCCTGCTGATGCCATCGCGCTACGAGCCCTGCGGCCTGAGCCAGATGTACGCCCAGCGCTTTGGGTCGCTCCCGGTCGCACGCAATACCGGCGGCCTGGCAGACACTATCGAAAACGGTGTGACCGGTTTTCTGTTCAATGAATCCACCGTCGACAGCTACAAAGAAGCCTTGAGCCGTGCGTTCAAGGTGTTTGCCTTCCCGGGCTTGCTCAACGCCATGCGCTGCCGGGCAATGACCCAACCGTTCAACTGGAGCCAGGCGGTGGAACCCTACGCGGAACTGTATGAGCAACTGGTGGCTAAAGCACTGGGGAAATCCGCTAAATAATCAAAGGGAGGTTTTTATAGATGCCGTTACGGACTCTGGAAACCTGGCCCCACGGCGCAATCATGCTGGACGCGCAACACACGCGTTTTGCCTTGTGGGCGCCAGACGCGTTTTATGTCAGCGTTGAATTGGAAAGCGGCAAGTCCGTCGCCATGCTGCCTCAGGCAGAAGGCTGGTTCGAAACAGAAATAGCGTGCCCGGCGGGCACGCGCTACCGCTTCAATATCGATGGGGAGATGGATGTACCCGACCCTGCCTCCAGGGCCCAGGCCTCGGATGTGCACGGTTGGAGCGTGGTGGTCGACCCACTCGCCTATCAATGGCGTCACAGCCAATGGCAAGGCCGTCCCTGGCACGAGGCAGTCATCTACGAACTGCACGTCGGCGCAATGGGGGGCTATGTCGGCATCGAGAAACACCTGCCACGCCTGGCTGAGCTGGGCATTACCGCGATTGAATTGATGCCTTTGGCGCAATTTCCCGGTGATCGCAACTGGGGCTACGATGGGGTCCTGCCCTACGCGCCCCAAGCCTCCTACGGTACTCCCGAACAGCTCAAGCACCTGATCGACAGCGCCCACGAGCATGGCCTGGCGGTGATCCTCGACGTGGTCTACAACCACTTCGGGCCCGACGGCAACTACCTGGGCCAGTACGCAACCGGGTTCTTCCAGGAAGACGTGCACACGCCATGGGGCGCGGGTATCGACTTCGATCGGCGTGAAGTCCGGGACTTCTTCCTTGATAACGCCCTGATGTGGTTGCTCGAGTATCGCTTCGACGGCCTGCGCCTGGACGCGGTGCACGCCATCGATAACCCGGATTTTCTCAAGGAACTTGCTCACCGTGTTCGCGAACAGGTGGACGCGGGTCGGCACGTCTGGCTGACGCTGGAAAACGAGCTTAACCAGGCCAGCCTCCTGCAGCACGATTTCGACGCGCAATGGAATGATGATTTCCATAACGTCCTGCATGTATTGCTGACCGGCGAAACCGACGCCTATTACCGCGATTTTGCCGAAGAACCTACCGCCAAGCTGGCCCGCTGCCTGGGCGAAGGCTTTATCTACCAGGGGCATACCACGCGGCATGGTCATGAGCGTGGTGAACCCAGTGCGCACCTGCCGCCGAGCGCATTCGTCGCGTTCCTGCAAAACCATGACCAGATCGGCAACCGGGCCCTGGGCGAGCGTCTGCATCAACTCTGCGCGCCGCAGGCATTGGAGGCTGCAACCGCCCTGTTGCTGCTCTCGCCGATGATCCCGATGATGTTCATGGGCGATGAGAACAACGCCAGCGAGCCGTTCCTGTTTTTCACCGATCATCATGGCGAACTGGCCGAAGCGGTGCGCGAAGGCCGACGCAATGAATTCAAGGATTTCGCGGCGTTCCAAGACCCGGAGCGACGCGAACACATCCCCGACCCCAATGCCCTGCCGACGTTTTTGCAGACAGCCCCAAGCTTCGACGAAAACGCGCACACCCAGCTTTACCGCGCGTTGCTGAGCCTGCGCCACCGCCACATCGTGCCGCATTTGCCTGGCAGCGTGGCCCTGGGTGCCGAGGTCTTGGCCGAGGGTGCCGTGACCGCCCGCTGGCGCCTGGGCGATGGCAGCGTGCTGCAGATCGACCTCAACCTGGGCACCACGCCCCTGGACCGCCCGGCAACGGCGCCTGTTCTTTTTGAAACGCCTGCCAACGCTGGCGCTCACCTGCCGCCGTACAGCGCACGCGTTACCTTATCCCCTGTTGGAGAGCACCCTTGAGCGAAGCGAACCTGGAAATCCTCGCCAGCCGAGCGGGCCTGGCCGTCGATTGGATCGACGCAAACGGCCGTCCGCAACGTGTGAAACCCGACGCCTTGCGCGCCGTTCTCAAAGGCCTGGGCCACCCGGCCGACACGGATGCCGAGATTGACGCCAGCCTGCTCGAACTGGAGCAGGTGCAACACGATAAACACCTGCCTCCCCTGCTGACGATCGACAGCGGAGAAGGCCTGGACCTGGCCCGTTACTTCGAACCGGACACCCCGTGTCGGGTCAGCCTCGAAGACGGCGAAACCCTGGAACTGCGGCTCGACGGCAACGCCGTCATGCCCGGCGTCATTGCCCTCGGCTATCACCAGGTGCATATCGCTGACCAGACCTTCACCCTGGCCGTCGCGCCGACGCACTGCTACAGCGTCGCCGAAGCGGTCGACACCCAGCCCGCGCGCGCCTGGGGCCTGAGCGCGCAACTGTATGCCCTGCGTCGCCTGGGCGATGGCGGCTTTGGCGACACCCTGGCCCTGGAGCACCTGGCGCGTTCAGCGGCTGAGCGTGGCGCCGAAGCCCTGGCGATCAGCCCGATGCACGCAATGTTCAGCGCCGACACCGGGCGCTACAGCCCCTATTCACCGTCCAGCCGGCTGTTCCTCAACAGTCTGTACGCCTCGCCGGGCTGCATCCTCGGTGAACGCGAAGTGCGCAATGCCATCGAGGCAAGCGGGCTTGCGGACGAGTTGCACGACCTGGAGCAACACAGCCTGATCGACTGGCCGGCTGCCGCCAAGGCCAAGCAGCGGTTGTTGCGTGCGCTCTATGAAGACTTCCGCCACGGTCACCACCCCCAACACGCCGACTTCCAGAGCTTCCGTCAGGCCGGCGGTGAAGCCCTGGAAAACCACTGCCGCTTCGAAGCCGTGCAAGCGGCCCGCGCAGCAGCGGGTGAAGACCTCGACTGGCGTCATTGGCCTGAAGACTGGCGCACTCCGCAGAGCCCGGCCCTGGCGCAGTTCGCCGAAGACAACCGCGATGAGATCGGCTACTTCGCCTTCAGCCAATGGCTGATCGCCCGGTGCCTTGAGCGCGCGCAACAAGCCGCGCGCGGCAGTGGCATGGGCGTCGGTTTGATCGCCGACCTGGCCGTTGGCGCCGACGGCGGTGGCAGCCAAGCCTGGAGCCGCCAGGATGAATTGCTCGCCAACCTCACCGTCGGTGCGCCACCTGACATTCTCAACCGTGCCGGCCAGGGCTGGGGCATATCCGCGTTCTCCCCCGAAGGCCTCAAGCGCCATGGCTTTCGGGCCTTCATCGAGATGCTGCGTGCCAACTTCGCGCATGCGGGCGGCTTGCGTATCGACCATGTGATGGGCCTGCAGCGCCTGTGGGTGATCCCCATGGACGCCTCGCCCAAGGAAGGCGCCTACCTGTATTACCCGGTGGACGACCTGCTGCGGCTGTTGGCCTTGGAATCCCACCGTCACCAGGCCATCGTTCTCGGTGAAGACCTGGGCACAGTGCCGGATGGCCTGCGCGAAAAACTGATCGCCCGCTCGATCCTGGGCATGCGTGTGCTGCTGTTCGAGCAAAACCACGATGGCCAGTTCAGGCCGATCCTCGATTGGCCCGACGACGCCCTCGCCACCACCAGCACCCACGACTTGCCCACCCTCAACGGTTGGTGGCACAGCCGCGATATCGACTGGAACATTCAGTTGGGCCTGATCGATGCGCCGACCGTGGAGCAATGGAGTGAGCACCGCCTGCGCGAACGCCAGGCCCTGCGCCAGGCCTTGAGCCAGGACCCGCAGAACTTCGTCGAAGAAATTCGCAATGAAACCGACCATATGATCGACGCCAGCGTGCGCTACCTGGGCCACACTCGCGCGCCCCTGGTGCTGCTGCCGCTGGAGGACGCCCTCGGCGTGGAAGAGCAGGCCAACCTGCCTGGCACCACCGACACCCATCCTAATTGGCGCCGCCGCCTGCCGGGTGAGGCGTCCAGCCTGCTCGACAATGCCGGCGCCGCCCGCCGCCTCGAACTGTTGGCCGTCGCGCGCAACCAAGCCTATGAGCGTGACCGATGAAAGCACTGCCCCTGCGCGCTACCCAGCGCCTGCAATTCCATAAAGGTTTTACCCTCGACGATGCGGTGCCCCTGGTGCCGTATTTCGCCCGGCTGGGGATCAGCCACCTGTATGCCTCGCCACTGCTCAGTGCCCGGGCCGGCTCCATGCACGGCTACGATGTGGTCGACCCCACCAGCGTCAATCCGGAACTCGGCGGTGAGCCGGCCCTGCGCCGCCTGGTTGCCGCGTTGCGTGAACACGACATGGGCCTGATCCTCGATATCGTCTCCAACCATATGGCCGTGGGCGGTGCCGACAACCCCTGGTGGCTGGACCTGCTGGAATGGGGGCGAATGAGCCCCTACAGCGAGTTCTTCGATATCCAGTGGCATTCGCCCGATCCTTTGCTCAAGGGTCAGTTGCTGATGCCGTTCCTCGGCAGTGACTACGGCGAAGCCCTGCAGACGGGCACCCTGACCTTGCAGTTCGATGCCGGCCACGGCACGTTCTACGTCGAGCATTACGAACACCGCTTCCCCATCTGCCCAAGGGATTACGCAGCGATCCTGGGCAATGACGCGCTGCTCCAGCCGCTGGCCGAGCGCTTCGGTGCCCTCGCCTACCAGGACGACGCCTACCATGAAGCGGCGTGGCTCAAGCAAGCGCTGGCCGAGCGCGCCACTGAGGTAATGCCTGCGATTGAGCAGCGCTTGAGTGCCTTCGACGGGCGCCAGCCTGAAGGTTTCAAGCGTTTGCACCACCTGCTGGAACAACAAGCCTATCGCCTGGCCAGCTGGCGCACGGCGGCGGACGACATCAACTGGCGTCGCTTTTTCGATGTCAACGAACTCGGCGGTCTGCGCGTAGAGCGCACCGCAGTGTTCGAAGCCACCCATGGCAAGATTTTCGAACTGATCAGCGAAGGCCTGGTGGATGGCCTGCGCATCGACCATATCGACGGCCTGGCAGACCCGCGCGGTTACTGCCGCAAGCTACGCCGTCGCGTGGATGCGTTGTCCCCCGAGCGGCATTTGCCGATCTTCGTCGAGAAAATCCTCGGCGAAGGCGAAACCCTGCGTGAAGACTGGCAAGTAGACGGCACCACCGGCTACGAATTCATGAACCAGCTGTCGCTGCTGCAACATCACCCGGACGGCTTCGCGCCCTTGGCCGAGTTGTGGACCCACCACAGCGAACGACCTTCGGCGTTTATCGAAGAAGCACGGCTGGCACGCCAGCAGATCCTCAATGGCTCCCTCGGCGGCGATTTTGAAAGCGTGGCCCAGGCCCTGCTGCAAGTGGCCCGCGACGATGTGATGACCCGTGACCTGACCCTCGGCGCCATCCGCCGGGCGTTGCAGGAATTGATCGTGCACTTCCCGGTGTACCGCACCTACATCAGCGCGCGCGGCCGCAGTGCTGCCGACGACACGGTCTTCCAGCAGGCCATGGACGGCGCTCGCACGACCTTGGGCGAAGGCGACTGGCCGGTACTGGAGCACCTGGAAAACTGGCTGGGTGGGCAGCCTTGGCGCAATCGCCCGGTGGGCCGTGAGCGCAAGATCCTCAAGCATGCGTGCGTGCGCTTCCAGCAGCTGACCTCGCCCGCCGCTGCCAAGGCCGTGGAAGATACCGCGTTCTATCGTTCGGCGGTGTTGCTGTCGCGCAACGACGTCGGCTTCAGTACTGAGCAATTCAGCGCACCACTGGCTGATTTTCACGAGGTCAACCAGCAGCGCCTGCAGGCCTTCCCGGACAACCTGCTGGCCACCGCCACCCACGACCACAAGCGCGGTGAAGACACCCGCGCGCGCCTGGCCGTGCTCAGTGAGTGCGCGCCGTGGTACGTCGAGCAGGTGGAGCATTGGCGCACCCTCGCCGCGCCATTGCGGGTCGATGCCAACGCGCCCTCAGCCGGCGATGAATTGATTCTCTACCAAGTCCTGCTGGGCAGCTGGCCGCTGGACCAGGGCGCTGACTTTGAAGGCTATCAGCAGCGCCTGTGGCAGTGGCAGCAGAAAGCCCTGCGCGAAGCCAAATTGCAAAGCAGCTGGAGCGCGCCCAACGAGGCGTATGAGCAAGGCGTCGAAGCCTTCCTGTCACGGCTGTTGCTCAGCGAGGAAGGCTATGCACTGCGCAGCGCCATCGGCGACGCCGCCCAGGCGATTGCCCCCGCCGGTGCGCTCAACGGCCTGGCGCAATCCTTGCTTCGCATCACCGTGCCGGGTGTGCCGGACCTGTACCAGGGCGATGAGTTCTGGGACTTCAGCCTGGTGGACCCGGACAACCGCCGTCCGGTGGATTTCAATGCGCGGCAACAGGCGTTGGACACCCCACCCGACATCGGCGAATTGCTGTTCAACTGGCGCGACGGGCGTATCAAGCAGGCGTTGATCGCTCAGGTACTGGCCTTGCGCAAAGCCCATCCCGAGCTGTTCCGCAACGGCGCCTATACGCCGCTGGAAGTGGTCGGCACACACGCCGGACGGGTCGTCGCTTTCTGTCGCGAACATCAAGGCAAACGCCTGCTGGTGGTGGTGCCACGCTGGTCGCATGACCTGCTTGAAAACGGTGTGCATCCCCAGATCAATGCGCAGGTTTGGGGCGATACGCGGGTGAAATTACCGTTCGCCGTACCAACTCAAAACTGGAAGGGACTTTTTCATACAGGCGCAGTCACACCAGACAAGGAGCTGTTGATCAGCACTGCCCTGGGGGATTTCCCGGTCAATGTCTTTATCAATCCTGATGATCAAGAAAGCTGAAATTTTCTGTGAGGAGCATTGTGATGAGTACTGAAGACAAACGCATACGCGAATTGGCGCATCAGATCTGGGAGTCTGAAGGCAAACCCCACGGCGAGGACGCACGACACTGGGAGATGGCACGCAAGCTGGCAGAAGCCGAAGCGTTGACGCCAAGCAAGCCCAAGGCCGCAGCCAAGCCCAAGCCAAGCGCCCCCAAGCCCCCCGCGAAAGCCAAGCCCTCCGCGCCGGCTGCCAGTAAACCAGCGCCACCGGCCGCGAAGAAACCGCCGGCACCGAAAAAGCCCAAGCCTTGAACCCAAGCCTCTTGCCGGCGCCGTCGGCAAGAGGTGATTTCATTTTCCAGATTGTCAGCTGAAATTTCGTCAGCACGGCCGCGTTCGGCCTGAAAAAAGACCTTTGCAGGAGCAACTCAATGAGCAAACCCGATAAAACCCCATCGACGCCGGGCAACGAGCCGTCGCGGATTCGTGAAGGTTTGCCCTTCCCGCTTGGCGCCACCTGGGACGGACTGGGCGTCAACTTTGCACTGTTTTCGGCCAATGCCACCAAGGTGGAGTTGTGCCTGTTCGATGACTCCGGCGAAGTTGAGCTGGAGCGCATCGAACTTCCGGAATACACCGACGAAACCTTCCACGGCTACCTGCCCGACGCCCATCCCGGGCTGATTTACGGCTACCGCGTGTACGGTGCGTACGACCCGGCGAACGGCCATCGTTTCAACCACAACAAACTGCTGATTGACCCCTACGCCAAACAGCTGGTGGGCGAACTCAAATGGTCCGAGGCGCTGTTCGGCTACACCATCGGCCACCCGGACGACGACCTGAGTTTCGACGAACGCGACAGCGCACCCTTCGTGCCCAAATGCAAAGTGATCGACCCGGCACACACCTGGGGCAACGACCAGCCGGTGCGTGTGCCGTGGGACCGGACAATCATCTACGAAACCCACCTGCGCGGCATCAGCATGCGCCACCCTTCGGTCGCCGAATCCGTGCGCGGTACCTGCGCCGGGTTGATGGAAGATGACGTGCTCAAGCACATTCGCCAGTTGGGTATTTCCTCGGTGGAACTGCTACCGGTACATGCCTTCGTCAACGACCAGCATTTGCTGGAAAAAGGCATGACCAACTACTGGGGCTACAACAGCATCGCGTTTTTCGCCCCTGACCCACGCTACCTGGCCAGCGGCAAGATCGCCGAGTTCAAGGAGATGGTCGCGCACCTGCACGAAGCCAAGCTGGAGGTCATCCTCGATGTGGTCTACAACCACACCGCCGAAGGCAACGAACGCGGGCCGACCCTGTCGATGCGTGGCATCGACAATGCCTCGTACTACCGCTTGATGCCGGATGACAAGCGCTTCTACATCAACGATTCCGGCACCGGTAATACCTTGGACCTGAGTCACCCGTGCGTGCTGCAAATGGTCACCGACTCCCTGCGTTACTGGGCGACGGAAATGCACGTCGACGGCTTCCGCTTCGACCTGGCGACTATTCTGGGCCGCTACCGCGACGGCTTTGACGAACGCCACAGCTTCCTCGTGGCCTGCCGCCAGGACCCCGTACTGCGCCAGTTGAAAATGATCGCCGAACCCTGGGACTGCGGCCCCGGCGGTTATCAAGTGGGCAACTTCCCACCCGGTTGGGTGGAGTGGAACGACCGTTTCCGCGATACCGTGCGCGCGTTCTGGAAAGGCGACGACAGCCAGTTGGCCGACTTCGCCGCACGCATGACCGCTTCCGGCGAGATGTTCAACCACCGTGGACGCCGCCCGTACAGCTCCGTGAACTTCATCACAGCCCATGATGGTTTCACCCTGCACGACCTGGTGTCATACAACGACAAGCACAACGAAGCCAACGACGAGAACAACCAGGACGGCAGCAACAACAACCTGTCATGGAACCACGGTGTCGAAGGCCCGACAGACGATCCGGAAATCAACGCACTGCGCCTGCGCCAGATGCGTAACTTTTTCGCCACGCTCTTGCTGTCCCAAGGCACTCCCATGCTGGTGGCCGGCGACGAATTCGCCCGCACGCAGCACGGCAACAACAACGCTTACTGCCAAGACAGCGAGATCGGCTGGATCAACTGGGACCTGGACGAAGACGGCAAGGCGCTGCTCAAGTTCGTCAAGCGCCTGATCAAGCTGCGCCTGGCCTACCCGATCCTGCGTCGCGGACGCTTCCTGGTGGGCGACTACAACGAAGACATCGGTGTGAAGGATGTCACCTGGCTCGCGCCAGATGGCAACGAAATGACCACCGAGCAATGGCAAGACAGCCACGGTCGTTGCCTGGGCATGTTGATGGACGGCCGCGCCCAGGAGACCGGCATTCGCCGCCCCGGTGCCGATGCCACCTTGCTGCTGGTAGTGAACGCGCACCACGACATGGTCAATTTCCGTTTGCCACCGGTGCCCGAAGGTGAGTTCTGGACGTGCATGCTCGACACCAACGAGCCGGCCGTGCGCGGCCAGGAACGCTTTGATTTTGATCACGAGTACGCGGTGACCGGCCGCTCGCTGCTGCTGTTTGAATTGCAGCGCGAAGACGAGGTGTGAAATGGCTTTGCATGGATTCCTTCAAGGCTTCCAGAGCTATGCGGATACGCAAGCCCTGGGCGCGGCCCTGAAGGCGCTTCAGGAGGAAGGCCTGGACCAACTGCCGTTGCCGGGAAGCGGCCAGACGCTGACGCGGTTCAGTCGCCTGGCCCAGGTGGCAGGGCATGATTTGCGGCTGTGCAAGCTGTTCGAAGGGCACACCGACGCCCTGGCGATTATCGCCGAGCTCCAAAGCCCCTTGCCGCCGTTGGGCAGCACATGGGGCATGTGGGCCGCCGAACCGCCAACGGCCAAGGTGCGTGTGCACCAGGAAGGCCAGCGCCTGCGGGTGCAAGGGCGCAAAGCCTGGTGCTCCGGCGCGGCGGTGGTCAGCCATGGGTTGTTGACCGCCTGGGACGAAGAGGATCGCCAGCAGTTGGTGGCGGTGCACATGGCTCAACCCGGCATCACCGTGACCGACGAAGGCTGGAACGCCGTGGGCATGGCCGCCACCGGCAGCGTCGAGATCGTGTTCGACGGCGCTTGGGGGCTGGCGGTGGGTGGGCCGGGCGACTACCTCGCCCGCCCCGGTTTCTGGCAAGGCGGAGTTGGTATCGCCGCCTGCTGGTATGGCGGCGCCCAACGCCTGGCGGAAGTCTTGCGCGAGCACTGCAGCAAGCGCCCCGAGCCCCATGCCCTCGCCCACCTCGGCGCCGTGGACAGCGCCTTGAACAGCGCAGCGTGCGTGCTGCGCGCCAGTGCCGAACAGATCGATCGTGAACCGAAGGCCAACGCCAGGGCACTGGCGCAGCAGAGCCGCGCCTGCATCGAAGACACTGTGGAGCAAGTGATACACCACGTCGGCCGTGCGGTCGGCGCAGGCCCCTATTGCAAAGACGCGCACTTCGCCCAGTTGATGGCGGACCTGCCGGTGTACGTGCGCCAGAGCCATGCCGAGCGCGACTTGGCGGGGCTTGGGGAAATCGTCGCCGGCGACGCCACAGGGAGGTGGCAGTTATGAAACCCAATCCGATTGTTGGCCAGGGCACACCGCTGCAGCACTGGCAGGCCTCATCTAAAATGGCGGAGCTGCCGCACATCAGCGTCGAGCAATTGGTTCCCGACGGTCACCGCGCCGTGATCATTGCTCCGCACCCGGATGACGAGGTGCTGGGGTGCGGTGGCCTGATGCAAGGGCTGGCGGCGTTGGGCCGGCCAATCCAGTTAATCTCTGTGACCGATGGCAGTGCCAGTCATCCCGGCTCGCGACGTTGGCCGGTGGAGCGCCTGAGCGTGGTGCGCCCCCAGGAATCTGCGCAGGCCCTGCATCGCCTCGGTTTGCCGCTGCACAGCCTGAAGTGGCTGCGCGCGGGGTTCTCAGACAGCCAGGTGGCGGCGCGGGAAGACGAACTCGCCGCGTTTATCCAGCGCTACCTCAAGCCCACCGATGTGGTGTTTACCACCTGGCGCGAAGATGGCCACTGCGACCACGAGGCCGTCGGTCGCGCGAGCGCCAGGGCATCACAAGCGGTCGGCGCGACCCTGTATGAATTGCCGGTATGGACCTGGCACTGGGCAACCCCGGAAAACAGCCTGGTGCCCTGGCACCGGGCGCGCAAGATTCCGTTGACCTGCGAAGCCGTGGCCCGCAAGCGCCATGCCATCCATGCATTTGCCAGCCAGCTGGAAGGCGACCCGCAGATCGGCCTGCCCCCTGTGCTTGCGCCGTATGTGGTGGAGCGCCTGTTGCAACCCTTTGAAGTGGTGTTCGTATGAGTGTGGCCACGCCTTATTTCGACCAGTTGTTCGCCGAAAACGATGACCCCTGGGCCTTTCGCCAACGCTGGTACGAACGCCGCAAACGCGCGATGACGCTGGCCATGCTCACGCGGCCTCGCTATGCCTCGGTGTTTGAGCCCGGCTGCGCCAATGGCGAGCTGAGCTTCGAGCTGGCGCCGCGCTGCGATCGTCTGTTGAGCTGCGACACTGCCTCGGCGGCCGTGGCCTTGGCACGCAGTCGGTTAGTGGGTTTCCCGCAGGCCGACGTGCAGCAAAGCCGGTTGCCCGAGCAGTGGCCGGCGGGGCAGTTCGAGCTGATCGTATTGAGCGAGTTGTGCTACTACCTCGACGCGGACGACCTGTGCGAACTGATCGACCGCGCCCGGGCCTCGCTGACCGCCGACGGCCAGGTACTGGCGTGTCATTGGCGCCCACCTATCGAAGGTTGCCCGCAAACCGCCGAACAGGTGCACGTCTTGCTCAACCAACGCCTGGATATGCCGCGGGTCGCCAGCCATCACGAACACGACTTCCTGCTCGACCTGTGGAGCCGCGATGGCACCTCAGTCGCCACTCTCGAGGGCCTGCGATGATCGGCATCCTGATTCCGGTGCACAACGAAGAGGCATTACTGGGCGACTGCCTGAAGGCTGCACGTGTCGCCGCTCGCCACCCGGGCTTGTTGGGGGAGGCAGTGACTATCCTAGTAGTGCTCGACAGTTGCACCGATGGCAGTGCCGCCATTGCCCGGTCCTTTCCGGTGCAGTGCCTGGAAGCCCAGGCACGCAATGTCGGGCATGTGCGGGGCGTAGGAGCACGGCACCTGCTCAATCTGGGCGCACGCTGGATCTCCTGCACCGACGCCGACAGCCGGGTGGCGCCCGATTGGCTGGTCGCTCAACTGGCGCTGGGCGTGGATGCGGTATGCGGCACTGTCACGGTGGATGCGTGGAGCGAAGGTTTCGAGCCTGCGGCGCAGATCCGTTACCACCAGGGGTACGAGGCGCGCGACGGTCATCGGCACATCCACGGCGCCAACCTGGGCGTGAGCGCCAGTGCCTACGTGCGCGCCGGGGGGTTCGAACCCCTCGCGTGCCATGAGGACGTGCAATTGGTGCGCAACCTTGAGTTGTGTGGTGCGTCTATCGCCTGGAGTCACACCCCGCAAGTGATCACCAGTGCGCGCCTGGACGCCCGCGCACAGGGTGGGTTCGGCGATTATTTGAAAAGCCTGATGCACGCCACTTAAAAAAACCGCGTTACAGAATGTAAAACCAGCCGATCCTTGTCTATGCTGAGTAGGCCTTGCTGGCATTCCAGGGTTGGGATGCCGTGCAACCACTGCGGCGGAGTCTGTGGTGGATAAAAGAGAGTCGTCCCGTCAACGGGGCACGACCCAGCGTCAATTGACAAGGATGTGAACCCCCATGAAGCTTGCTTCCTTAAGCGACGGCCGTCGCGGCCCTGCGCAAATCTGGAACAGCGCCCCGCAGCTGGCGCAGATCCCTCCCATCACGCCTACCTCACTGGTGCCACCGGGCGCACGTGTGGTGGTGATTGCACCCCATCCTGGCGACGAAGTACTGGCCTGCGGCGGCCTGCTGCAATTGCTCAGCACCCTGGAACACCCGTTGCAGTTGATCTCCATCACGGACGGCAGCGCCAGCCACCCAGGTTCCAATGTCTGGCCGGCCAGCCGCCTCAGCGTGGTCCGGCCCCAGGAAAGCGCCGAGGCCCTGCGTCGCCTGGGTATGCCGCTGCACAGCCTGAAGTGGATTCGCGGCGGGTTTTGCGATAACGGCCTCGCTGCCCGCGAACCGCAACTGAGCCAATTCATCGCGCGCTACCTGCAGCCCGGTGATGTGGTGTTCAGCACCTGGCGCAATGACGGCAATGACGACCATGACGCGGTCGGCCGTGCCAGCGCCAAGGCCTGCTGCCTGGTGGGCGCGCAGCTGTATGAACTGCCAATCTGGGCCTGGCACTGGCCCGCCCGTGAAGGGGCGATCATTCCCTGGCAACGGGCGCGCAAGGTGCGCCTGGACACGTGGAGCGTGGCGCGCAAACTGCACGCTGCCCACGCTTACGCCAGCCAGTTGGCCGGAGACCCGCAAATCGGCCTGGCGCCGATGCTGGCCCAGGTGTTGCTGGAGCGAATGCGCGAACCTTATGAGATCGTGCTTTCGTAACCCCCTCTGATCCCGACCTGTTATTTCTGACAGTAGCGGCGTGCCAGATGTGTGGCTATGGTGGAAAAAGCGCTGCACGGGTTCACGTGCAGTCGAGAAAGCCATGCCAACCCTTTGCCTTGGCCGGTGTTTTCAGAAACGGGTAATCGCTGTCCCCTGATCCGTATCGTGCGTCACGTTGTCATGGTCTGGCCCGCACTTGCCGTTGCAAGTGCCGGGACGATATTCCCCTCTCGTGAGGACGGATCATGCACACACGGACACTTTCCTGGGTTTACTTCACTGCGCTCGCGGTGTTGCCGCTCGCTTCCTATGGGGCGTGCACCATCAACAACACCGGCGGTGACGACACTTCCACCTGTAACAGCGCGACGGCGCCGGGTTTTACCGACGCGGCGGGTAACAATACCCTCGATATCACAGCGACAGGCCGGGTGACCGGCAACGTGGACTTCGGCGCCGGCAACGATCTTGTGGATGTGAATGGGCCAAGCGCCGGGATCGATGGGAATCTCAACCAAGGCGACGGTGCGAATATCTTTCGGCTCAATCTGGGCAGCATCACAGGGTCCGTCACTCAAGGCGCAGGCGTGGACGTGGCACAGATCAGTGGCGGCCAAGCGGGTGCCGTGCGCCAAGGGGCGGGTATCGATAGTTTTTCCATGAGTGGGGGCACCATCGCACTGCTTGAACAGGGTGACGGCCTGGACGATTTTTTCATGAGCGGCGGCACGATCACCGGCGCATTCGAGGACGGTGACCGGGCCAGGATGACCGGTGGCAGCATTGGCCGCGTCGATATGAAACTCGATAACAACCTGTTTGATATGTCAGGCGGACGCATCATCGGCAACCTTGTCACCGGCTTCGGCAACGACACCATCCTGATCTCGGGCACGGCGTTTGTAGGGGGCAACATCAGCGTCAGCGGCGGAAACGACGAAGTGAGCGTGTCAGGTGGCGACGTCAACGGTCAGGTCCTGCTCAGTTTCGGCAATGACCAGTTCATGTGGACGGGCGGGAATATCCATTCCTTTGTACTCATGGGCGCGGGTGACGATACGGCGTTGCTGCAGAACCTGATCAGTTCGCAATTGGCTGCGGCGCAGCTGCTGGATGGCGGCCTGGGCAACGACAAACTCACCCTGGACAACACCAAGGCCGGGGACCCGGGCCTGTTGACCAACTGGGAAACTGTCCAGCTGGACAACGGTTCCGAGTTGACGCTGGGCGGTACGCTCAAGCTGGGTGACAGTGACACAGGCACCGGCCGGCTGGAAGTGGACGGCACGAGCAGGTTGCTGGCCAGTGCGGGCGTCATCGAAGCCTTTACCGCCGGCCAGAGGGTCAACGTCAACAACAGTGGCACGATCGACATGACCACTGGCAGCGCCAGCGCTGGCGACACACTGACCATCAGGGGCAATTACACCGGCAATGGCGGGCGTCTTGCGCTGCAGAGCGTGTTGGGGGGCGACGGTTCGCCCAGCGACAAACTGGTGATTGACCAAGGGACCTTCGGCGGCACCACCGCAATCGGCGTGACCAACCTGGGCGGTGCGGGGGCGGCGACCGTGCAGGACGGTATCCAAGTGGTGCAGGCACTCAACGGCGCCACCGGCAGCGCCAGTGCCTTTACCCTGGCAGGCCCGGTCTCTGCCGGCGCCTTCGATTACCGGTTATTCAAGGGCGGCGTAACGGCCGGCACGGCAGACAACTACTACCTGCGCTCCACTGTCCCGGTAGAGCCGCCAGGCCCGATTGTTATCCTCCCCGTACCGGGCCCCGGTGAGCTCCCCCTACCCGACAATCCAGGCGACACACCGATCCCCATCTACCGCCAGGAAGTGCCGATCTACGCAGTACTGTTTCCGGCTGCCGACCAGCTTGTGCGGGCCATGCTGGGAACGTACCACGAGCGCATGGGTGACCAGAGCCAGCAGCTAAACACGGGGGCGTTCCCTGCCGGGTGGGGCCGGGTCTATGGCAACAGCAGTCGCCAGGGTTTTGCTGGCACGGTCAGCCCGACACTGGACAGCACGATCACGGGCTTCCAGGTGGGCACTGACATCTACGCCAACACCAATAGCCGTGGCCAGACCCAACGTGCCGGTTTCTTCGTCGGTCATAGCACCCTGAATGGCAACGTCAAAGGCTTCAGTGGTGGCTGGCAGGACAGGGACGCAGGCAACACCACCTTGCGCGGTGACAGCCTGGGCGCTTACTGGACACTGATCGGTGCCAACCAGGCGTATGTTGACCTGGTGCTGACGGGGACCCGCTTCGACGGCAACAATGAATCGGACCGTGGTGTGAAGATGGATACCGGAGGGCATAACGTCACCGCATCCGCTGAAGTCGGCTGGCCGTTCCAGGCCACCGATACCTGGACAGTGGAACCCCAAGCTCAACTGATCATTGGCAAGACCCGGCTGGATACCCAGAACGACGGTATTTCCGACGTCACGTATGACGCCGACACCAGCGTGACGACACGCCTGGGTGTGCGGTTACGCGCTGACTACACCGTCGGTGGCCTGCCCTTGCAGCCCTATGTGCGCGCCAACGCCTGGCATGCCAGCGCCGGGGACAACAGTGTGACCTACAACCACGCCACCCGCATCGACACCGAGCAAAAATCCACCACCATGGACGTCAGCCTGGGGGCCACCTTGCAGATCGCTCACGACGTGAACCTGTACGGCGAAGTGGGTTACAACCGCAACCTCGATAGCAACCCCTACAACGGGCGCGAAGGCACCGTGGGTGTCAGGGTCGCGTTCTAGGTTTGTATCGCAGTGTGTACAGGACCCACTGCGATACACCGTCTTTAACTCAGCGAGTTTCCTGAAACAGGCCAGATACAGCCCGGCGTTCAACTGACACCAGGCACACATCAAGCCGCAGGAGGCTCGCCATGCACGCTCAGTTGACCCGCCGTACCCAACGCACTTCCCTCTCGCTGGCCCTTGCCCTGCTCCCCCTGGGCTTGCTTGGCGTGGCCCATGCGGAAATGCCCGAGGCGCCGACCAAAGCCGTCGTCAGCCCTCAAGCCGGCTTCGGCGCCCTCAAGCACGTCAAGGCCGGGCTGCTGGACGTGGCCTACGCCGAGGTCGGGCCGGCTACTGGCCCAGCAGTGATCCTGCTGCACGGCTGGCCCTACGATATCGACAGCTATGCCCAGGTCGCCCCGCTGCTGGCGGCCCAGGGTTATCGCGTGCTGATCCCGTACGCGCGGGGGTATGGCGACACCCGGTTCCTCTCGGATAAAACCCTGCGCAACGGCCAGCCGGCGGCGCTGGCCGCTGACGTGATCGACTTCATGGACGCGCTGAAGATCCAGCAAGCCGTACTCGGCGGCTACGACTGGGGCGCGCGCTCGGCGGACATTGTCTCGGCGTTGTGGCCGGAGCGGGTCAAGGCCTTGGTGTCGGTCAGCGGTTACCTGATCGGCAACCAGGCCGCGGGCAAGAACCCGTTGCCACCCAAGGCCGAATTGCAATGGTGGTATCAGTTCTACTTCGCCACCGAGCGCGGCGCTGCGGGTTACCAGAAAAACACCCACGACTTCGCCAAGCTGATCTGGCAACTGGCATCGCCGCAATGGAAGTTCGATGACGCCACGTTCGACCGCAGTGCCAAAGGCCTGGAAAACCCGGATCACGTGGCGATCACCGTGTTCAACTACCGCTGGCGCCTGGGCCTGGCCCAGGGCGAGACGCAGTACGCCCCGCTGGAACAGAAACTTGCCCAGGCACCGTCCATTGGCGTGCCCACCATCACCCTCGAAGGCGACGCCAACGGTGCCCCGCACCCGGCACCCGAGGACTACGCCAAGCGCTTCACCGGCAAGTATGCGTTCCGCCTGATCAAGGGTGGCATCGGCCACAACTTGCCTCAGGAAGCACCCGAGGCGTTTGCCAAGGCGATCATTGACGCGGATCACCTGTGATCGAGCGTGTCGTCTTCACCCAGTGGGCGCCCTTATAGCGTGAGAACGAATAGGCGATCCACAGCCAGATAAACCAGGCCGGCATCACGCACAGCGCCAGGCGTGTATCCGGCCGCAGCGCCAACAAGCCGAGCACGAACGCCATGAACGCCAGGGAAAACCAGGCCATCGGTACTCCGCCCGGCATCTTGTAGAGGGATTTGGCGTGCAAGTCCGGGCGCTGTTTGCGGTAGGCGATGTAGGACGCCAGGATCGTCGACCAGGTAAAGATCACCAGGATCGCCGACACCGTCGACACGATGGTGAAGGCGGTCATCACCTCCGGCACCACAAACAGCAACACCAGCCCCAACAGCATCAGCAAGGTGGTGAATGCCAGGCTGATAAACGGCACGCTACTGGTCGACAGGCGCCGGAAGATCCCTGGCGCGTCCCCCAGGTCAGCCAAGCCGAACAGCATGCGGCTGGCAGAAAATACCCCGCTATTGGCTGAAGACGCGGCCGACGTCAGCACCACGAAGTTGACGATGCCTGCTGCGGCGGGAAAGCCTGCCACCAGGAACAACTCCACGAACGGACTCTTGCTCGGCGAGACTTGCTGCCATGACGTCACCGCGATGATGCACGCGAGGGCCAGTACATAAAACAGGATGATGCGCAGCGGGATCGAGTTGATCGCCTTGGGCAGCGTCTTCTCCGGCGCGCGGGTTTCAGCGGCGGCCGTGCCGATCAACTCGGTACCGGCGAAGGAAAAGATCGCCATCTGGAACCCGGCGAAAAAGCCGAACAGGCCGTTGGGAAACGCCGCCTGCTTGTCCAGCAAGTGGTTCAACGACGCGGTGACGCCGGTGGGCGAGACAAACGAGCTGGCGATCAGCACCAGGCTCACGCTGATCAGGGTCACCACGGCGATGATCTTGATGATCGCGAACCAGAACTCCACTTCGCCAAACAGCTTGACCGTCAGCACGTTTAACGCGAACAGCGTCAACAGCATGCCCACGGCGGGCATCCAGGCCGGCACATGAGGAAACCAGTACTGGAAAAAACCGCCGACGACCACCGCGTCCCCCACCACGGCCACGCTCCAGCTCAGCCAGTACGACCAGCCGAGAAAGAACGCCGCGCGTGGTCCCAGGTACGCACCGGCAAAGTCAGCGAAGCTCTTGAAGTCAAGGTTGGACAGCAACAGCTCACCCATCGCGCGCATCACGAAATACACGAACAGCCCGATGATCATGTAGATCAGGATGATCGAAGTACCGGACAACGCAATGATCTTGCCGGAGCCCATGAACAGGCCGGTGCCGATCGCACCGCCCATGGCCATCAACTGGATATGGCGGTTGCTCAGGGTGCGTTGCAACGCGGGCTTTTCACACAGCCCAGGCGTGGTTGTTTTCATCACAAAACCTCTTGTTATGTTTTTGAGTTTTGGCAGAAAAAAAGTCGAGTGCTGGTGGTGTTATGGGGTGTTGCTTTCGAAGCCGTGCAGCACGTTGACGGCGTTGATGCCGATCTCGTCGACCATGTAGCCGCCTTCCATCACGAACAACGTGGGCACGCCCACGCTGGCGATGATTTCGCCCATGCCGAGGAAGTCCTGGCTGTCGAGCAGGAAGTGGCTGATGGGGTCGTCCTTGAAGGTGTCCACGCCCAGGGAGATCACCAGCACTTCAGGCGCAAAGCGACGCAATTGCTGGCAAGCGTCGATCAGGGCGGTTCGGTACTCGGCCCAGCTGGTGTTTTTTGGCAACGGATAATTCAGGTTGAACCCCTCCCCGGCCCCTGCGCCGCGCTCACCGCGAGCGCCGGAGAAATACGGATAGGACACCGCCGGATCGCCGTGCAAGGAGATGAACATCACGTCCGCACGGTCGTAGAAAATATTTTGCGTGCCGTTGCCGTGATGGAAATCCACATCCAGCACCGCCACGCGCTTGGCGCCTTGCGTGATGGCCTGCTGCGCGGCAATCGCGGCGTTGTTGAGGTAGCAATAGCCGCCCATGTATTCACGCGCGGCATGATGGCCCGGTGGGCGGCAGAGGGCGAAGGCGCTGTTGTGGCCTTCGTCCAGCAGCGCCAGGCCGGTCAATGCAATATCGGCACTGGTCCTGACCGCATCCCACGTGGTGCGCGTAATCGGCGAACCGGCGTCCATGGCAAAGAAGCCGAGCTTGCCGTCAATGAAATCCGGCACCTGCTGGTTGGCCAGGTCACGTACCGGCCACACCAGGGGCAACGCGTCATGCGTGCGACCGATGGCGGTCCATTCGGCCCAGGCGGTTTCCAGGAACGCCACGTAACGCTCGCTGTGGGCGGCGACGTAACAGGCGCGGTCAAAGCGGCGCGGCGTGATGATATCGCCCAGGCCAACTTGCCTGACGCGGTCACGCACGGTGTCGGCGCGGCTCGGTTGTTCGAACGAGGGCTTGAGCACGCCATCCTTGAGTTCGGTGCCATGGTGCAAACGGTGGGCTTCGCTGAAAACAGTCAACATGTGGGGCATCCGCCAGTAAAAGACAGGTCTATTTTGTTCTGGCAACGCCGGGCTTTCTTTGCTTTTAGTTGCGTCACTGTTAGCGTTATCGGGACGTTTTTGCCATTCCGAGCCTAGTTATGAAAAATAAATCCAAACAGGTCGCTCTTGACGACACCGATCTCGCCATCCTCGCCCTGCTGCAGGCAGACGCCAGTATTTCCAACGCGCAACTGAGCGAGCGTCTGTCCCTGAGCCTCACGCCTTGCTGGCGCCGACGCAAACGCCTGGAAGAAGAAGGCGTGATCAAGGACTACCAGGCCAACCTGGACCGCAAGATGCTCGGGCTCGACATCATGGCGTTCGTCCACGTGCGTTTCGCGATCCATACCGACCATGCGCCAGACGCCTTCGAGGCCGTGGTGAAGGAGCTGCCGCAGGTGTTGTCGTGCCACAAGATCACGGGCGATGCGGATTACCTGTTGCAGGTCCTGGCGCAAGACCTGGACAGCTACAGCGAGTTTGTCGAGAGCGTGCTGCGCCGGCAGTTGGGGATTGCCTCGATACAGTCGAGCCTGGCGTTGCGTGAGGTGAAGGCAACGAGCCGAGTGGCTATTTCGAAGCGTGAATGAGCGTCGACACAGGGGCTACTGCGTGAAGGCAGTAGCCATACCCCTCCCATTCCTGATGTGAAAAATTCGTTAACTAATTCTCACCAAAGTCTTTTTCCCGACAGTTCGATCTGGCACACTGATGCGAATAATTATCAACATCTTTATTATTCGCTAAGGACAGCGTTCGGGGAGAGTCAGGTCCATGTCTGTGCAACAACTCGGCGGCAAAGGTTTTTCACCCAGTTTGATGGCGTTGGCCGTCTGTCTTGCAAGCTCTCAAGCAGTGTTCGCCGCTGATGCGCAAAAGGCCGTGCCACTGGAGCTGGGCGCTACCCAGATCAGCAGTGAACAGCTCGGAGAGACCACTGAAGGCACGCAGTCCTACACCACCGGCGAGATGGCCACCGCCACCAAGCTCCCCCTGACGATGCGCGAGACGCCCCAGGCTGTCACGGTCATTACCCGTCAACGCATGGACGACCAGGCAATGACCAGCGTCAACGACGTGGTCAAGAACACCCCCGGCCTGTTCCTCAGCCAATCCAGCGGCCCAGGGCGCCAGACGTACAGCTCGCGCGGCTTCGACATCGACAACATGATGTTCGACGGCATCCCCAGCTCCTATTCCGGCTACGCCAACAGCGTGCAGCCCAACCTGGCGATGTTCGACCGTGTGGAAGTGATTCGCGGCGCCACCGGTCTGGTCACGGGCGCCGGTAACCCTTCGGCGGCGATCAACTTCGTGCGCAAGCGCCCCACTGCCACACCGCAGGTGTCGATCACTGGCGCCGCCGGTAGCTGGGACGATTATCGCGGCGAGTTCGACGCCTCCAGCGCCCTGAATGACAGCGGCACCTTGCGCGGCCGCGTAGTGGGCTCCTATCGCGACGCCAACAGTTTCCGCAAGGGAGAAGAAAGCGACCACGGTCTTTTCTACGCCATCGGCGAAGCCGACCTCAGCGAAAACACCACGGCCACCCTGGGCTTCTCGCGCCAGGAAGACCAGACCAACTTCTTCTGGGGCGGCTTGCCCATTGGCACCGATGGCCACCACCTGAACCTGCCCCGCTCCACCAACCCCGGCTCTGACTGGGAAAACAAGAAACTGACCATCGACACCGTCTTTGGTGACATCGAACATCGCTTCGACAACGGCTGGAAACTCAATATCGCCGGTTCGTCATCACAGTTGGACGGCGTATTCACCGGCACCTACCAATCGCGCTACCAGACCACCCTTGCGCGTACCGCCTACCAATCGCACCAGGACGATAAGCAATATGGCCTGGACACTTACTTCAGCGGCCCGGTCGAAGCCTTCGGCCGCACCCATGAAGTGGTGGTCGGCACCAGCAAACGCATCTATGACGCTACGTCCAAGGAATACAGCCCCTACGACACCAACTACCCGCTCAATGGCGCAAAGCCGGACTTCGTACGCGATGGCAAAGGCCACAGCATCACCACTCAGGATGGCGTCTACCTGACCACCCGCCTGAACCTCGCGGACCCGCTCAAGGTGATCCTTGGTGCACGGGTGGATTGGTACGACTACGATGACCGCCAGGGCGACGGCGACTATAAAGTCACCCGCAATCTCACGCGCTACGCCGGCGTGATCTATGACCTGAATGACCAATACTCGGTCTACGCCAGCTACACCGACATCTTCACACCGCAGACAAGCCGAGACTTTTCGGACAAGCCACTGGAACCTATCGTCGGCGAAAACTACGAGGTGGGTATCAAGGGCGAATACTTCAACGGCGCGCTCAATGCCAGCCTGGCCGTGTTCCAGATCGACCAGAAAAACCGCGCGACGCTGCCAGACAGCCAGGTGGGATGCCCGATCACCGCCTGCTATGAGGCCTCCGGCCTGGTACGCAGCCAAGGTATCGACCTTGAGCTGCAAGGCGCGCTCACTGAAAACTGGCAAGTCGGCGGTGGCTTCACCTACACCCGCGCCCATTACATCAAGGACACCAACTCGGCCAACGACAACCAGCGCTTCGACACCGACACCCCGGAGCGCCTGTTCAAGCTCACCACGTCCTACCGGTTCCAGGGCCCGCTGGAAAAACTGCGCATCGGCGGCAACGTCTACTGGCAGAGCCGCATGTACAACGATGTGGTCCTGGCCAATAGCAGTACCTATCGCCTGGAGCAAGGCAGCTATGCCGTTGCAGACGTCATGGCCGGCTACCAGGTGAACAAGCACCTGGACCTGCAGTTGAACGTCAACAACATCTTCGACCGCACCTACTACTCGGCAATCGCCACCAGCCCGATCTGGGGTTCCACCGACACCTACGGCAACCCGCGCAGCTTTGGCGTCACGGCTAAATACAGCTTCTGACCGCTATCCGATAACGGCTACCCGCCCGGGTAGCCGTTGCTAAAGTCCCGCCTCCCGATGCCGATATACGTTTGGCATCACAGAATCCAATAAAAACCAAGAAACCTGATTCGCTCCAACCTGCCCCTCGCTTTGTCTCGGCCAGACCACATGGAGTAAGTGTGAATGCCCACTCGCACGCGTTTTTTCGAGCACTACCGCAAAGCCGACCGCATCATGCTCGCATTGGTCTGGCTGATGTTCCTGTTCTCCCTAGGCCTGGCGTTCTGGCACGACACCCTGATGCAGGCCGTGATAGTCGGCGGTGGCACCAGCGTGGTGCTGACCGCGCTCTACCGCGCCATCGGTGGCACCCGTGTGATGCGTTGTGCCCTTGGCGCAGGCTTGATGGTCATGGCAGCGCTGCATATCAACCAGGCCCAGGGCGTGATCGAATCGCACTTCGGGATCTTTGCATTACTGGCGGTGCTGACGTTTTACCGTGACTGGCTGCCGATCCTGGTCGCAGCGGCCACCATCGCCGTGCACCACGTGGTGTTCCATGCCTTGCAACATCAAGGCTTCCCGGTGTTCGTGATGGAGCACCACGGCGGCTGGACGATGGTGTTCGTGCATGCGTTCTACGTCGTGATGGAGACCGTCGCCCTGCTTTACCTCGCCGTGCACAGCCAGGCCGAAGCGGTCGAAGGCCAGGAAATGCTCGAGAAGATGCTCGCGGTGACCTCCCAATTCAGCGCACAGACTGCCCAAGGCGAGGGCAAGGTGCATGTTTCGCTGGCCAAACGGTTCGACCACTTCCTGCAGCAGATCACCCACCTGATCGACGGCGTCGCCCGCGATTCCCACGGCCTCGGCCAACTCGGCCAGGAATTGGCCAGCGCCAGTGGCACCCTGGAAAAAGGCGCGCGGCATCAATTGGCCGAAATCACCGAGATGACCGGCTCGATGCAACGCATGGAGGACGCCATGGGCCACATCGCCGTGCACGTCGAGCAAGCGGTAGACCACGCCGGCAAGGCCAGCCAACAGATCCAGCGCGGGCAGGAAAGCGTCGGCCGCGCCCAGCAGGAAATCACCCAGTTGGCTTCACGCCTCAACGGCACCCACGAAACCGTGCAAGGCCTGGCCGTGCAAGCCGAACAGATCGGCACCGTGCTTGAGGTCATCAGCAGCATCGCTAACCAAACCAATTTGCTCGCCCTCAACGCCGCCATCGAGGCGGCCCGCGCCGGCGAACAAGGCCGTGGCTTCGCCGTGGTCGCCGACGAAGTCCGTAGCCTCGCGCAACGAACGGCGGTGTCCACCCAGGAAATCAAAACCATCATCGAAGGTCTGCAACACGGCAGCCGCCAAGCGGTCGAAGCCATGCACAGTAGCCGCCAGGGCGTGGACCGTTGCGTGGAGGACAGCCAGGTGGCCGTCGAAATGCTACGCGCGGTCGGCAATGACATCGCCCACATCGACGACCTGAATGGACGAATTGTCACCACCACGCGCGAGCAAACCTCGGCGAACCTGGAGATTGTCGGGCGACTGCAGTCGGTGCAGAGCATTGCGCAAAGCACCGCCGACGATGTGGAGACCTTGGCGAGAAGCAGCGAGCGCTTGCCGCCGATTGCGGTGCGCCTGGATGCATTGGGGAGAAGGTTTCATCAATAGACCTTGGGGGCGCCACTGTGCGCCCACACCCTAACTCCACCAACGCCGCGCTGGCCGTTGCACCCCACTGCGAATTTCGTCGGCCGATGCCCTGGATGCTCGGCCTCCCTACACGCTGCGATGACAGCCTTGAGTTCAGCATCAAGCCGTGATGCGTCGGGCTACTGGACAGCGGGGTCGGCAACAACCGTGCGCGGGGCGTGTGCCTGGCAACAAACGTTCCTGCACTAGCTCCCCCTCACCTGGCCCAATTCCTGCCTCCTTCTCCCTCATCAAGTCGCTGCTGACTACGCGGAAGACTCTTTTGGGCCCCGCCGCCCAACCGCCTGCACCGATAATCGGTCATCCCCCAGCTATCCCGAGGCCTTCCCCCATGACGAGCCCCTCCACCGAACAGGTCAGCCCTCAAACCCTGAAAAAGGTCATCATCGCCGCCGGCATCGGTAACTTCGTCGAGTGGTTTGACTTCGCCGTCTACGGGTTCCTGGCCACCACCATCGCCCAGCAATTCTTCCCCAGCGGCGACGCCAGCGCGGCGTTGCTGAAGACCTTCGCCGTGTTCGCCGTGGCCTTCGCCTTCCGGCCCCTGGGCGGCATTTTCTTTGGCATGCTGGGTGACCGGATCGGCCGTAAACGCACCCTGGCCATGACGATCCTGTTGATGGCCGGCGCCACCACGCTGATCGGCCTGCTCCCCACCTACGCCGCCATTGGTGTCGCGGCGCCGATTCTTCTGTCGCTGATTCGTTGTGCCCAAGGCTTCTCCGCCGGGGGTGAATACGCCGGTGCCTGTGCCTATTTGATGGAGCATGCGCCGAGTGACAAACGTGCCTGGTACGGCAGCTTTGTGCCGGTGTCGACGTTTTCCGCCTTCGCTGCCGCCGCCGTGGTGGCGTACGCCTTGGAAGCGTCGTTATCTGCCGAAGCGATGGGCAGCTGGGGCTGGCGCCTGCCATTCCTGATCGCCGCACCGTTGGGCCTGGTCGGGCTCTACCTGCGCTGGAAGCTGGACGAGACACCCGCCTTCCAGGCCGTGAAGGAAGAGCACGCAGTCGCCCACTCGCCACTCAAGGAAACGCTGCGCAACCATGGTGCGGCGATCTGCTGCCTGGGCGCTTTTGTATCACTGACGGCGCTGTCGTTTTATATGTTCACCACCTACTTCGCCACGTATCTGCAAGTGGCCGGTGGGCTGAGCCGTGCGATGGCGTTGCTGGTGTCGCTGATTGCATTGATCTTCGCGGCGGCGATTTGCCCGCTGGCGGGGTGGTATTCGGATCGAGTGGGACGTCGGGTCACCGTGATGACCGCGTGCGTGTTGTTGATCGTGGTGGTGTATCCATCATTCCTGATGGCCAGTTCCGGCTCGTTCGCGGCGTCGATCGTCGGCGTGATGCTGTTGGCGGTGGGAGCGGTGTTGTGTGGCGTGGTCACGGCGGCGTTGCTATCGGAGACCTTCCCGACACGCACGCGGTACACCGCCTCCGCGATTACCTACAACATGGCTTACACGATCTTCGGCGGCACCGCGCCGCTGGTCGCGACCTGGTTGATCAGTACCACGGGCAGTAACCTGTCACCGGCGTTTTACCTGATTGCAGTGGCGCTGCTGGCGTTGGCTGGCGGGTTGGCGCTGCCGGAGACATCGAGGATTTCCCTGCACGACGTGGGCACGGAGGAAAAAGACGCGGAGCCGTTGCTGTCGCGGTAAGTCCTTGAGGGAGCTGTCGAGCTTTAGCGAGGCTGCGAAAGCGGTAGGTCAGCCGATGAAAAGGCCAGCAGTGCCGCCGCCTTCGCAGCCTCGCTGGGGCTCGACAGCTCCCACAGTTGAGCTTCGCCACGGCTCCAATCGCGCTCGCAGGCATAACCCAGCCCCAACCAGCACAACCGATCCCTTGTGGGAGCTGTCGAGCTTTAGCGAGGCTGCGAAAGCGGTGTGTCAGCCGACGAATATGCCGGCAGTGCCGCCGTCTTCGCAGCCTCGCTGGGGCTCGACAGCTCCCACAGTTGAGCTTCGCCACGGCTGAAATGGCGCCCTCAGGCACAACCCAGCCCTAACCAGCACAGCCAATCCCCTGTGGGAGCTGTCGAGCTTTAGCGAGGCTGCGAAAGCGGTAGGTCAGTCGACGAAATTTCCGGCAGTGCCGCCCCCTTCGCAACCGCCCCAGGACGCGACAGGTCCCCTAGCGCCGTAGACAGGTATGATCAGCAGTATCCCGAGCCGCCTGGACCTTGACTCATGCCCGCTTCCCAAACCCGCCCTTCCCCCGCGCCCCTGCTCAACCCCGGCGAGACCGTGGTGCTGTTCGACGGCGTGTGCAAGCTCTGCAACGGTTGGGCGAGGTTCCTGATCCGCCATGACCACCACCGGCGGGTGCGATTGGCAGCGGTGCAATCGTCCGAAGGCCAGGCGTTGCTCGCCTGGGCGGGGCTGCCCCTGGACCAGTTCGACACTCTCTTGGTCATTCGCGACCATCACTACTGGGTGCGCTCGGACGCGGTGTTCCAACTCATCGCGCAACTGCCTGCCGCCTGGCGTGCATTGCTGCTGTTACGCGTCATCCCGCGCGGTCTACGGGATTGGGCTTACGATCGCATTGCACGCAATCGTTATCGGATTTTTGGCAAGTACGACACTTGCCTGCTGCCGGACCCGGATCATGTACAGCGTTTTTTGAAGGCGCCGCTATGAGCCCTTGTGCAGCCGGCCCAGCACCTCATCGAAGGCTTCTCTCCATGCCTGCGTCGCGCCGTTGTTTCTGAGCACCTCCAGACCCGCCGCCGTAAACGTCCCTGGCGTAGCGATAGCCTTTCCTAGCACATCCAGGCCAGCCTTCGGTTGGTGCCGTGCACTCGCCAGGCAATCCTGCATGTTCCCCATCACCAACTGGGCAGCCTGTTCGTGCGACAGCCCCTTATCGGTAAACCACCGTTGAAGGTCGCTGAGAAAGAAATAGAACCAGCCGTTCATGCAAGCCGCGACGGTGGCCAGCTCAAACGCATCCTCCTGTTCCAGCACGATCAACGAGCCCAGTGCCCCTAGCAGTGCTGCGTGGGGTTCACCCCCCGGCGTGATCACCACGGTCGACTGGTTGATCTGCGCGGCATAGGACAGCATTGCCCGCACCGTGTGTGCCCCAGGAAAGTGGCGCTGCAATTCGTCCAGCTTCAATCCGGCCACCAACGACACCAGCGTTTGCCGAGGCTTTAGCTGCACTTCATTGGACAGCTGACCGACCACCTCCGGGCGCACGCCCAGGAACAACAGGTCCGCTGCATCGACGACCTGTTGGTTATCGGCCATCACGTCACACGCCCACACTTTGCTGAGCTGCTGCGCACGTTCGTGGTTGCGCGGCGAAAGCAGCACTCGCCCGGTAAACCCGCTACGGCGCAGGCCGATCACAACCTTCTCGGTCAACTCACCGACGCCCAGGATTCCGATGTTCAGCACGGTGACTCCCCCTGTGTATGCTGTATCCGACTGCATGATAGGCCTGTTTGACGCACGCGCACGCCTGCGCTCATGAAGGCGCGTGCTTACGTTACACTGGCGGCTCCCAATATCAGCCAAGGAGGCAGGCATGAGCGTTCGCGGTAACGACCGACAAATCGACAACATTGAATTCAACGTGGGCGATATCGCCCGTAGCAAAGCCTTTTACGGTGGCGCATTTGGTTGGACATTCGTCGACTACGGCCCTGCCTATACCGAATTCAGCGACGGCCGCCTGACCGGTGGCTTCACCACCGGTGAGCCCGTTCGACCGGGTGGGCCGCTGGTCATTTTGTACTCGGACGACCTTGAGGCGACGCAGCAGCGGCTAAAAGCCCTGGGCGCTGTTATCACCCGGGAGGCATTCGCGTTCCCCGGTGGAAGCAGGTTCCACTTCACCGACCTTGATGGCTATGAATTGGCGGTCTGGACTGCTGAGCAGGCAACATTTCAGCGCTGACTGTACCGGTGAACTCACCGCCTAGAGGTGTGAACTTGAAACCGGCTTGTATTCAGGGAGGAGAAAATGCGGATCTACATCACAGGTGCGTCCTGCGCGGGCGTGACCACGTTGGGTCGACACCTCGCAACGCAGCTCGGTGTACGACACGTCGATGTCGATGATTATTACTGGATGCCCACCAACCCTCCCTTCACGACCAAGCGGCCTCCCGCCGATCGCGTGTCACTGATGCAGCAGGCACTTGGTGACGCTGGAGGGGTGCTGACCGGTTCTTGCATGGTGTGGGGAGACGCGCTGATCGCGAACGCCGAGCTGATTGTGTTCGTTGCGACACCCACGCCCGTTCGCCTTGAACGGCTGGCCGCACGTGAAACACAGCGATTTGGCGATCGCATTGCGCCGGGTGGCGACATGCATCAGATACACGTGGCGTTTCGGGAGTGGGCTTCGCAGTATGACGACCCGCAATTCTCGGGACGAAACCGAGCGTGGCATGAGGCGTGGCTGTCACAGCAAACGGCCCCGATATTGCGCATTGATGGAATGAAACGTCCTGAGCAGATGGTTGCGGATGTCGTTCATGCGCTATCGCGCTTATAGAACTGGCTCAAAACCAGGACAGCCGAGGCTGTCCAACCGCCCCCTAGTGCCCTTATCCTCACACCTCTCCGTCCGCCCCCTACCTGGAGCTGCCATGGACCTCGCCACCCTCGCCCTCTTCCTCCCGGCCTGCTTCGCCCTGAACATGGCCCCTGGCCCGAACAACCTGCTGTCGGTGAGCAACGCCACCCGCTACGGCTACCGTACTTCGTGCGTGGCCGGCGTCGGCCGCTTGCTGGCCTTCGCCGGGATGATCGCCCTCGCCTCGGCCGGGCTGGCGGTGGTGCTGCAGACCTCGGAATTGTTGTTCTATGGGATCAAGATCCTGGGGGCGGCGTACCTGTTTTATCTGGCATTTCAGTTGTGGCGGGCTAACCCCGAGGCTGAGGCGCAATTGGCTACGAAGCCGGTGGGATTATGGGCATTGGCGCGCCAGGAGTTTTGGGTGGCGGCGGGCAATCCGAAAGCCATCCTGATCTTCACCGCCTTCCTACCGCAATTCGTGGTCCCCGGGCAGCCGATCACGCCGCAGTTCGCGCTGCTCGGCGCGATGTTCCTGCTGCTCGAATGGATCGCCATCTGCGTCTACGCCTACATGGGCCTGCACATGCGCCGCTGGTTTGCCGAACCTCGCGGCAAGCGGATTTTCAATCGCTGCTGCGCGGGGTTATTGTCGGCGGCGGCGTCGGTGTTGTTGATGGCGCGCAGGGCTTGATCAACCTTTAATCGAAGGAGACATACGGAGCCCACGGCATGACCCGAGACGAACTTGCCACCTTTTACCACGCTTATATCGACTGCCTGAACCGCCAGGACTGGGACCACCTGGGCCAGTTCGTGCACGCGGATGTCACTTACAACGGCGAAGTGGTCGGACTCGCCGGCTACCGCGCCATGCTGGAGCGCGATTTTCGCGAGATACCCGATCTGGTGTTCCGTATCCAGTTGCTGGTCGCCGACCCGCCGACCGTTGCCAGTCGGCTGAACTTCAAGGTCACCCCCAGGGGCGAGTTCTTCGGGCTGCCGATCAATGGGCGGCCGGTAACGTTCGACGAGCATGTGTTCTATGAGGTGGCCGACGGCAAATTTGCCCATGTGTGGTCAGTCATCGACAAAGCGGCCATTGCGCAGCAGTTGGCCGTCTAGACTCCACACACCCATTCTCCGGTGGAGCTCCATCATGACCCGCAAAAATACCCTCTGCCTTTGGTACAACGGCACCGCCTTGGAGGCCGCGACCTTCTACGCCACGACCTTTGCGGACAGCCAGGTGAACGCCGTGCACCTGGCGCCTGGCGACTATCCGTCCGGCAAACAGGGCGACGTATTGACCGTGGACTTCACCGTGCTGGGTATCCCCTGTATCGGTCTCAACGGCGGGCCAATCTTCCCGCACACCGAGGCATTTTCATTCCAGGTGGCCACCGATGACCAGGCCGAAACCGACCGCTACTGGCACGCCATCGTCGACAACGGCGGGCAGGAAAGCGCTTGTGGTTGGTGCAAGGATAAGTGGGGGGTGTCGTGGCAGATCAGCCCGCGGGTGCTGACCGACGCGGTGACTCATCCCGACCCGGCGATCGCCAAGCGCGCCTTTGACGCGATGATGACCATGAAAAAGATCGACATCGCCGCCATCGAGGCGGCGGTGGCAGGCTAAGGCTATGCCACGGCTGTACAGATGCCGTCATGCTGGTTAGGCTGCTGGCCCGTAACATCCGGATAAAGATCCGGCGCTGCCCGCCGTTACCCCTACATCCCTGAATGGACTCAACGAGGCTCTCGTGCGCTTTATCACTCCCCTTTTGCTGATCGGTGGCATCGCCACCCTGGCCGGTTGTGCCACCCAGAAAACCCAAGTCAATCGCATGTTCACCGACACCCTCGCCCAACCGCTGGTGGAAAACAGCATCGTGCGCGAAGGCGACCTGCTCAGCTTTGAGCTACTGATGCCGGGTGGCCGGAACGGTCTGCGTCGCACCATGCAATTCGAAGCGGCCTGCTCGGCGCCCGACCTGCACTTGCTGTATCTGGACGGCACGCAACGGGTCTATCCCCTCAGCGCCGGCCGCTACACCGCGGCGCGCAAGTTGTCGCCGGCATTGCGTGCGACCCTGGCCGCCAACCAGACCTTCGTGCGCGCCTGCGCCGACACCCCCAGGCCGGACTGGCGACTGGTGCAGACCAACGAACGTGACAACCAGGTATTGATCGACGCCAACAGCCTCAAGACCGTGAATGGCGAAACGCGCTTCTGGGCCGCCTTCGACGAGCCGGCAGTGCTCAACGATATGCCTTACAACGCCCCCTACGCCCAGAAGCGCGAACACTTTGCGGTGTCTTGCACAGGCGGTACCTACAAGGCGCTGGCGGGTTACGACATGGACGCCGACAATCGCGTCAGCGATGGCCGAGTCGACAGCTTCCCGACCGCGCAGAAGATTACCGGCAGCAATGCCGACTATGAGCTGTTGTTCAACAAGGTCTGCATCAGCCCTGAGAAGATCGCCGCGCTGCCGGTGTTCAAGCCACGGCTGAAGGCGCCGGTGACCATCGCACTCACTTCCGTGCAACCCCAGGTGCTGGCCGCGATCACGCAACTGAATCTGGACAAGCCCGCGCGTTCATTCAAATACGTGCACATGACCGGCACGTCGACCCTCAAGGGTGAGACCTCCGGCTTCCAGAGTGCGGACTTCATCAGCCAGGATGCGGCGAGCGGGCAACTCGCCATCGCCACCCGCGGGCAAGGGTATGAAAGCCATACGGTGAGCTGGCGCAACCTCATCTCCCTGGTGGCGAAAAACACCTACAACAGTTCGGGTATGGCAGAAAGCGAGACGCTGACGCAGTTGAGCTTCACCGGTAACTGGAAAGCCCTGCCGGTGGGCGAAACCGTGGTGTATCAAACTGCCCGCTCCAGCCTCAACAGCCTCATCGGCAGCCGCACCAAAGTCCAGGTGACCCGGTGCGTGGTTGAACGCGAACTGCCGGCCAGCGAGATCAACCCCAACCTGCTCGGATCGGCCAAGGCCCTGAAGTGCAGCTTTGACAACGATGAACACAACCGCGTGAACCACCTTTACTACCTGGCCGACTACGCCTACTTCTACCAGTCGGGCACGGACAAGAACGCGTTCTATTACTCCGACATGCGTATCGATAAATTCGAATAAGCACCGTTGACACACTCTGCAATATTCCATGAAGATGGAGGCCTTATTCAGGGTGTGTCAGCCAATGTCTTCAATATCCTTCGTTAACCTTTGTGCCATTGGCTTGATTGCCAAGGCGCAAGGTTGCGTTGCGCACGCCCTCAAATCGAAGAAACAGTCGCTCATGTGACCGGGGCGCGCTGTCCCGTCAGATGAGCTGACAGGACATTGAGCGCGACGGTTTCCCCTCCTTTGCACAATTCCCTCTGCCCTTCTGACGGTGACTCAAGCGGTCAATCATCAGGAGAGAGAGCATGTCATCGTTCCAAGGTATCTGGGTTCCCGTGGTCACACCGTTCCAGGACGGCGCCATCGACTTTAGCGGCCTGCGCCGGCTGGTCGGCCACCTGCTGGACAAGCACGTGGCCGGGATCATGGTCTGCACCACCACCGGGGAGGCTGCGTCACTGAGCCGCCAGGAACAACTGGCGGTACTCGATGCCGTGTTGCAGTGGATGCCGGCGCACCGCGTGGTGATGGGCCTGGCGGGCAACAACCAGATTGAATTGCTGCAGTTCCAGCGTGAAGTCCTGCAACGTCCAATGGCCGGGCTGCTGGTGCCGGCGCCGAGCTATATCCGGCCGTCCCAGGCGGGCCTTGAGGCTTTCTTCCGCACAGTGGCCGATGCCTCCAGCGTGCCGGTCATTCTCTACGACATTCCCTACCGCACCGGCGCCACCTTCGAGCAGGCCACCCTGCTGAACATCGTCGCCCACGAGCGCATCGTGGCGATCAAGGACTGTGGTGGCAACCTGGGCAATACCCTGGCGCTGCTGGCCAGCGGTGCAGTGGATGTGCTGTGTGGCGAAGACGTGCAGATTTTCAACGCCTTGTGCCTCGGCGCGACCGGGGCAATTGCCGCCTCGGCACACTTGCAGACAGAACAGTTCGTCGCGCTGTGCCAGCACGTACGCGACCACCAATTGGCCGAGGCACGCGCGACGTTCTTTGGGTTACAGCCGCTGATCAACACGATGTTCATGGAGCCGAATCCGGGCCCGGTCAAAGCCGCGCTGGCCCTGCAGGGCCTGATCGGCAGCGAGTTGCGTGCGCCGATGCAAGCGGCCAGTGCTGCGGTTATCGGGCGTTTGCAGGAGGTGCTGGGCCAGGCCGGCTAATGCGCCAAAAACAGACAGCCAACGGACCGTCCGGTTGCGACCGGACCGATCCCGGCCTATCGTCGAACGCATGCTGTGCCTTTTGCTGTCCATCCCACCCGCACTCAGGTGACGACATGCCCACCCTTCCCCGCCCCGCCGTCCTCGAACTGATCGGCAACACGCCATTGGTTCGGGTCAGCCGGTTCGATACCGGCCTCTGCACGCTGTTTCTCAAACTTGAATCCCAGAACCCCGGCGGCTCCATCAAGGACCGTATAGGCCTGGCCATGATCGACGCCGCCGAGCGCGACGGCCGCCTGCGCCCCGGCGGCACTATCATCGAGGCCACCGCCGGCAATACCGGCCTGGGCCTGGCGCTGGTCGGCCGGGCCAAGGGCTATCGGGTGGTGCTGGTGGTGCCCGACAAGATGTCCACGGAAAAGGTGCTGCACCTCAAGGCCATGGGTGCCGAGGTGCATATCACTCGCTCCGACGTGGGCAAGGGCCACCCCGAGTATTACCAGGACGTGGCCGCTCGCCTGGCCAAGGACATCCCCGACGCGTTCTTCGCCGACCAATTCAACAACCCGGCCAACCCCTTGGCGCACGAGACCAGTACCGCACCGGAAATCTGGGCGCAAACCCAGCACGATGTGGACGCGATCGTGGTGGGCGTCGGTTCCGCCGGCACGCTCACCGGCCTGACGCGTTTCTTCAAGCGCGTGCAGCCGGAGCTGGCCATGGTGCTGGCCGACCCGGTGGGTTCGGTGATGGCCGAATACAGCCGCAGCGGCCAGTTGGAAACACCGGGGTCCTGGGCGGTCGAGGGCATCGGCGAGGACTTCATCCCGTCGATTGCCGACCTGTCCAGCGTCCGCCACGCCTATTCCATCAGCGATGAAGATAGCTTCGATCACGCCCGGCAACTGCTCAAGGCCGAGGGTATCCTCGGCGGCTCCTCCACCGGCACATTACTCGCGGCCGCCCTGCGTTACTGCCGCGAACAGACCGAGCCCAAGCGAGTGGTCACGTTTGTCTGCGATACCGGCACGCGCTACCTGTCGAAGGTCTACAACGACCAATGGATGAACGACGCGGGCTTGCTGCAATACAAGCACTACGGCGACCTGCGCGACCTGATCGCGCGGCGCTTCGAAGACGGCCGCGTGATCAGCGTGAGCCCCGACGACACCCTGCTCACCGCCTTCCAGCGCATGCGCCTGGCCGATGTCTCCCAACTGCCGGTGCTGGTGGACGGTCGCGAACTGGTGGGGGTGATCGATGAATCCGACATCCTGCTGGGCCTGCACCATGACGCCGCGGATTTCAACATGATTGTCGCCAGTGCCATGACCGACACGTTGCAAACACTGGCCCCCAGCGCCAGCCTGGGGGAACTGCAGGCGGAACTGGATCGCGGCCTGGTTGCCATTATTGCCGACGACTCGGGCTTTCACGGCCTGATTACTCGCGTCGACCTGCTTAACCATCTACGGAGATCCCTTGCATGAGTCAGTCCGATAAAAGCGCGTTTGCCACCCGTGTGATCCACGCCGGGCAATCCCCCGACCCGACCACGGGCGCGCTGATGCCGCCGATCTACGCCAACTCCACCTACCTGCAAGACAGCCCCGGGGTGCACAAGGGCTTCGACTACGGCCGCTCCCACAACCCAACGCGCTTCGCCTTGGAACGCTGCGTGGCCGACCTCGAAGGCGGTAGCCAGGCGTTTGCCTTTGCGTCCGGGCTGGCAGCGATCTCGACGGTCCTGGAGCTGCTGGATGCCGGCGCCCACATCGTGTCTGGCAATGACTTGTACGGCGGCACCTTCCGCCTGTTCGACAAGGTGCGCCAACGCAGCGCCGGGCACCGCTTCAGCTTTGTCGACCTGAGTGACGTGTCGGCCTTCGAAGCGAGCCTGCAGGACGATACACGCATGGTCTGGGTCGAGACCCCCAGCAACCCGCTGCTGAGTCTTACCGACCTCAGCGCCATCGCCCGTATCTGCCGCGCTCGGGGCATTATTTGCGTGGCCGACAACACCTTTGCCAGCCCATGGATCCAGCGCCCACTGGAGCTGGGTTTCGATATAGTGGTGCACTCCACCACCAAATACCTCAACGGCCACTCCGATGTGATCGGCGGCATTGCCATCGTCGGCGACAACCCCGACCTGGCCGAACGCCTGGGCTTCCTGCAGAACTCGGTCGGCGCCATTGCCGGCCCCTTCGATGCCTTCCTCACCCTGCGTGGCGTAAAAACCCTGGCACTGCGCATGGAGCGCCATTGCAGCAACGCCCTGGACCTGGCCACCTGGCTGGAACAGCAACCGCAAGTGGCACGGGTTTACTACCCGGGCCTGGCCTCTCACCCGCAGCATGAACTGGCACGCAAGCAGATGCGTGGGTTTGGCGGGATGATTTCAATTGAACTGAACAGCGACCTGGCCGGCGCAAGGCGCTTCCTGGAAAACGTCAAGCTCTTCGCCCTGGCCGAAAGCCTTGGCGGCGTGGAAAGCCTGATCGAGCACCCGGCGATCATGACCCACGCCAGCATCCCGGCAGCGACACGAGCACAGCTGGGGATTGGTGATGGGTTGGTGCGGTTGTCGGTGGGGGTCGAGGACGTGGACGACCTGAGGGCGGACCTGGCCCGCGGCCTGGCGAAAATCTAGCGACCTGCACCGGGCAAAATGTGGCAGCGGGCGTGCTCGCGAAGGCGATGGGTCAGTCAATACATCGACTGACTGATAGACCGCTTTCGCGAGCAAGCCCGCTCCCACAAGGGGGTTGTGTCAGGCGCTGGTGACGTTGGCACGGGCCGCATGCAGCTTCTTGTAGCTGTCGATCAAGCGCAAATGCCGGTCCAGCCCTTCCAGCTTCATGCTGGTCGGCGTCAAGCCATAGAAGCGCACATCGCCTTTCACTGAGCCAATCACCGCATCCATCCGCTCATTGCCAAACATGCGGCGGAAGTTGGTTTCGTAATCCGCCAGGTCCAGGTCGTCGTCCAACTCCATCTCCAGCACCGCATTCATTGCCTGGTAGAACAGGCCACGCTCGGCGGTGTTGTCGTTGTATTGCAGGAACATCTCCACGCACTCCTTGGCCTCTTCATATTGCTGCAAGGCCAGGAAGATCAGCAGCTTCAACTCCAGGATGGTCAGTTGGCCCCAGGCGGTGTTGTCGTCGAATTCGATGCCGATCAGGGTAGTGATATCGGTGTAGTCATCCAGCTCGCTTTCAATCAGACGCTCGACCAACGCCTGCAACTCTTCCTCGTCGAGGCGGTGCAGGTTGAGGATGTCCTCGCGGAAAAACAGCGCCTTGTTGGTGTTGTCCCAGATCAGGTCATCCACCGGGTAGATTTCCGAGTAGTCGGGCACCAGGATGCGGCAGGCGGTGGCACCGAGGTGTTCGTACACCGCCATGTACGACTCCTTGCCCATGCCTTCAAGAATGCCGAACAGGGTCGCGGCTTCCTGGGCATTGGAGTCTGCACCTTCGCCAGTGAAGTCCCATTCGACGAATTCATAATCCGACTGCGAACTGAAGAAGCGCCACGACACCACGCCGCTGGAGTCGATGAAGTGCTCGACGAAGTTGTTCGGTTCGGTCACCGCCTGGCCTTCGAATGTGGGCTGCGGCAAGTCGTTCAAGCCTTCGAAACTGCGGCCTTGCAGCAGTTCGGTGAGGCTGCGCTCCAGTGCCACTTCCAGGCTTGGGTGCGCGCCGAAGGAGGCGAATACGCCCCCGGTGCGCGGGTTCATCAAGGTCACGCACATCACCGGGAATTCACCGCCCAGGGACGCGTCTTTCACCAATACCGGGAAGCCTTGGGCTTCGAGCCCTTGAATGCCGGCGAGGATGCCTGGGTACTTGGCCAGCACCTCGGCGGGTACGTCCGGCAAGGCGAATTCGCCTTCGATGATTTCACGCTTCACGGCGCGTTCGAAGATCTCGGACAGGCACTGTACCTGGGCTTCGGCCAGGGTGTTGCCAGCGCTCATGCCGTTGCTGAGGTAGAGGTTTTCAATCAGGTTGGAGGGGAAGTACACCACCTCACCGTCCGACTGGCGCACAAACGGCAGCGAAACAATGCCGCGCTCTTCATTGCCGGAGTTGGTGTCGAACAAGTGCGAACCGCGCAGCTCGCCCTCGCGGTTGTAGACCTTCAGGCAGTAGGCATCGAGGATTTCGCTGGGCAGCTCGTCGTTGGGGCCGGGCTGGAACCAGCGCTCGTCCGGGTAGTGCACGAACGGCGCGTTCGCCAATTCCTCACCCCAGAACTGGTCGTTGTAGAAGAAGTTACAGTTGAGTCGCTCAATAAACTCGCCCAACGCCGACGCCAAGGCGCCCTCTTTGGTCGCGCCCTTGCCATTGGTAAAACACATCGGCGAATGTGCGTCGCGGATATGCAGGGACCAGACGTTAGGCACGATATTGCGCCACGAAGCGATCTCGATCTTCATGCCCAGGCCGGCCAGGATGCCGGACATGTTGGCGATGGTCTGTTCCAGTGGCAGGTCTTTGCCGGCAATGTAGGTGCCGCCTTCGGAAGTCGAGCCGGGCATCAACAATGCCTGGGCATCCGCATCCAGGTTCTCGACTTCTTCGATGACAAACTCAGGGCCGGCCTGCACCACTTTCTTGACCGTGCAGCGGTCGATGGAACGCAGGATGCCCTGGCGGTCCTTATCAGAGATATCCGCCGGTAATTCCACCTGGATCTTGAAGATCTGGTTATAGCGGTTTTCCGGGTCGACGATATTGTTCTGCGACAAGCGAATATTGTCGGTGGGGATATTGCGGGTCTGGCAATACAACTTCACGAAGTACGCCGCGCACAAGGCCGACGATGCCAGGAAATAATCGAATGGCCCCGGTGCCGAGCCATCGCCTTTATAGCGAATGGGCTGGTCGGCAATCACCGTGAAGTCATCGAACTTGGCTTCAAGCCGGAGGTTGTCGAGAAAGTTGACCTTGATTTCCATGGGGGCACACCAGAATAACGGGCTAAACAAAAATGGCCGCTATTATGAGGTTTTTCACCGGGAAGTTTCAGGCTTTTGACCAGTGGCGGGCGAATTATCCATTGTAAATTAACCTTTTCGCGATTGGCGCCGATGGACTGAGGGCAACCAGGGAGTAGTCGGAATGCGCAATAACCAGCCTGTAACACAGCGTGAGATTTCCCTCGCGCCTTCGCAAAAACTCATCTCCGCCACCGATGTCCGAGGGGTCATCACTTACTGCAACGACGCCTTTGTCGATATCAGCGGCTTTGAACGTGCGGATCTGATTGGGGCACCGCAGAACATTGTGCGTCACCCTGATGTGCCGCCCGCCGTTTTTGCGCACATGTGGAGTGCGCTCAAGCAGGGACTGCCCTGGATGGGCATCGTGAAAAACCGCTCCAAAAACGGCGACCACTACTGGGTCAACGCCTACGTCACACCGATCTTCGAAGGCAGCAAGGTGGTCGGATTCGAATCGGTGCGGGTCAAGCCCACAGCCGATGAAATCCGCCGTGCCCAGGCCCTTTACCGTCGTATCAGCCAAGGCAAGCCCGGCGTGCCGCGCCAGGATGCCTGGCTGCCAGCCGCCGTCAGCTGCGTCCCCTATGTAGCAACCGGACTTGCCGGTAGCCTGGCCGGGCTGTTCCTCACTGCGCCGGTGGCCATTGCGGTGGCCGTGGCCGTTGCGGTGCCCGTGGGCATACTCTGCTCACGCTGGCGTCAGGGCAGCACGTTGCGCCTGTTGCAAGGTGTCGAGCCTTCGACCTCGGACGCCCTGATTGCGCAGATGTACAGCGATGCGCGCGGGCCCCAGGCACGTTTGGAAACGGCGTTCCTCAGCCAGGCCGCACGCCTGAAGACGTGCCTCACCCGCTTGCAGGACAGTGCCGAACAACTGAGTGCGCTGGCCGGGCAGTCCGATCAATTGGCCACCGCCAGTTCCAAGGGCCTGGACCGTCAGCGCGTCGAAACCGAACAGGTCTCGGCCGCCGTCAACCAGATGGCCGCGACTACCCAGGAAGTCGCCAGCCACGTACAGCGCACCGCCGACGCCACCCAGCAAGCCAATGTGCTGACCGGACGCGGGCGTGAGGTAGCGCGAGATACCCGCGAGGCAATCGAACGCTTGTCCACCGTGGTCAGCGAAACCGGTGTGACCGTGGCGCAGCTGGCACGGGACAGTGACGAAATCGGCAGCGTAGTGGATGTGATCAAGGGCATTGCCGACCAGACCAACCTGCTGGCCCTCAACGCCGCCATCGAAGCGGCGCGTGCGGGCGAGCAAGGCCGTGGCTTTGCAGTGGTCGCCGACGAAGTGCGCCAACTGGCCCAGCGGACCTCTCAGTCCACCACCCAGATCCACGCGCTGATTACCCAGCTGCAGGCATCGTCAAACAACGCGGTGCAAAGCATGGAGCACGGCCAGCGCCAGGCCCGGGAAGGCGTGGCCTGGGTACTCGAAGCTGACCAGGCGCTGGTTGGCATCAGCGAGGCCGTGTCCCACATCACCGACATGACCACCCAGATCGCCGCTGCCACCGAGGAACAGAGCGCGGTGGCCGAGGAGATCAGCCGCAACATCACCACCATCGCCGAACTGGCCGACCAGACCTCGCTGCAAGCCCATCAATCCACGGACCTGAGCAAGGAACTGACGAACACCGCGGCCACCCAATACGCATTGGTCGAGCGCTTCAATCGCTGAGCCTGCGCTGAACGTGTCGTGGCAAGCGCGCTTCCTATGGTGAGCGCGCCTGCCACGAGAACATCGCGGACCACACGATAATGGCGATATGCTTGGGCACACCCTCCACCCAACACGAAGCCCACCCATGTCCGTCACGGATAACCTCCTCGCCTTCACCTTCGCCGCCACACTGCTGACGCTCACGCCCGGCCTCGACACGGCCTTGGTGCTCAGGACTGCGACGGTGGAAGGCAAGCGCCAGGCGCTGCAGGCCACGCTGGGGATCAACGCCGGTTGCCTGCTGTGGGGGGCGGCGGTTGCGTTTGGCCTGGGTGCGTTGGTAGCGGTGTCGGAAGTCGCCTTCAACCTGCTCAAGTACTGCGGCGCTGCGTACCTGGCCTGGTTGGGTGTGAACATGCTGTTGCGCCCTCGCCGCGCCTTCGCGAGTGCCGAGGCGGATGGCAAGCCCGCCGGCAACTGGTTTATCAAGGGCATGCTGGGCAACGTGCTCAACCCCAAGGTGGGAATTTTCTACGTGTCCTTCCTGCCGCAGTTCATCCCCCAGGGGCAGCCGTTGATTCTCTGGACATTCGGCCTGGTCAGCATCCATGTGCTGCTCGGCGCATTGTGGTCACTCGCATTGATCAGTGCCACGCGGCCGCTTTCCGGGTTCCTGCGACGTGAACGCGTTATCCAATGGATGGACCGCACCACCGGCATGATCTTCGTGTTGTTTGCCGCGCGGTTGGCGTTCAGCAAGCGCTGAGCCCTTCACACCTTCGGAGCCCAGCCAGCCGGCGGCTCCCGTGACAACTACGTGCAGGCGTTGCGTCCCCGATTATCCCAGGCGTATTGAAAGTTCGATGTCATCGGCAAACGCCACGGACAGGTAGCCGTTCTCCGGTGCGCGCACATGGGCCAGGTATTCAGGGCAGTAATCGGTGTTATCCGCCACCACCAGAGCGCCGGGGCGCAGGTGGCTTTCCACCAGGTTGAGCACGTCCCCATACAGCGTCTTGGCGCCGTCCAGCAACAGCAAGTCCACACTGTCCGGCAGGTCGCTGGCCAGGGTGACCAACGCGTCGCCTTCGCGGATATGGATCAGGTCACTCACGCCGCCTTCGATGAAATGCTCGCGCGCCAGGGCGATCTTCGAAGCTTCGAATTCACTGCCGACCAGCACTCCGCCACCGTTGTCACGCAACGCAGCGGCCAGGTGCAAAGTGGACAGGCCAAACGAGGTACCAAACTCGACAATCGCCCGCGCCTTGCTGCTGCGCGCCAGCATGTAGAGCAGCTTGCCGGTGTCCCGCGACACCGGTAGCCACAGGTCCTTGAGCATCGAATACAGCGCCACATATTCGGTCTTGCTGTGCATCAGCCGCTCGCGCTCATCTTTCGAGATCGTGTTCAGCACTGGGCTGGTAGCGGCGCTGGCTTGGGTATACAAACGTTCGATCAGGGGCGCCAAAGGCGCAGAGGTCAGGCTCGACATCATTGATTTCCTTAGAGCTGGGACTAAGATGCGACTAATTCGTCGCATTAAAAGTATGCGAGTGATTCGTCGCATCCGCTATTCGCATTAGCCCTGCCTCCGGAGCCCTGCATGACCACCCGCCAGACCCCGCGTATTTCCTCGCGCAAACAGCCACAACAGGCACGCTCCACCGAGTTGGTGGCGGCTATTCTCGAAGCGGCTATTCAGGTTCTGGCCAAGGAAGGCGCCACCCGTTTCACCACCGCACGGGTCGCGGAGAAGGCTGGCGTGAGTGTGGGTTCGGTGTACCAGTACTTCCCGAACAAGGCGGCGATTCTGTTCAGGTTGCAGAGTGACGAGTGGCAGCAAACCACACAGATGCTGCGCGGCATCCTGGAGCAACATACCGAGGCACCGCTGCATCGCCTGCGCACGCTGGTGCATGCCTTCATCAGGTCAGAATGCGAAGAAGCCCAGATACGCGTCGCACTGAACGACGCGGCGCCGCTCTATCGCGATGCCCCGCAAGCCCTGGAAGTACGCGCGGCGGGGCAGCAGATATTCGCGGCGTTCATGTTGGAGTTATTGCCCGAGGTGACCGAGCCAACCCGCACACTGGCATGCGATCTGATCCTGACCACGCTCAGTTCGGTCGGCAAGGATTTCTCCGGCAGCCCACGCACTCCTGAAGAAATCGCTGTTTACGCCGATGGCATGGCTGATATGTTTCACGCCTATGTGATCGCGCTCAACCATCCCTGAAGCGCCTGCACCCCGCAAAGGACTGCACATGAACTTCTTCAAGAAACTGTTCGGCTCATCGACAAAATCGGATGTGCCTGCGCCTACGCCCAATGCAGCGGAGTCGCCCGAACCCGACGCCGCCAACCAGGCCGCTCGCGTAGCCACCGCCGACTGCCTGGACCGACACTGGCAGTCCGTGGGCACCGTCGAGAAAGACGTGCTCGCCTACCTGATCAGCCCCAGCCTGACCGGCGGCCCCTACTGGCCGTCCACCCGCCAGGCGTATCGCGTGGTGCGCCGGGGTAATAACATCGTGCTGGCAACCGACGGCCTGTCCGACCCCTTCGACGACGCCGAAGGCCTCGGCAATGGCTTCGAAATGGAGCTGTTCCTGGAAACCGCCGACATCCCCGACAAGGCCCGAGGCACACTCGGCGACGTCGATCCACTGCGCCACAGCTGGGCATTCGAACTGCTCGAACACGTCGCCAAGACCGTCGCCAACGCTGGCGGCATCACCCACCCCTTGGAGAACCACGGCGTACTGTCCCTGGAACTGCCCGGTTTCAGCCAATCGCACCTGATGAGCGATCAACTCCCTGACCTGTTCGTCACCGCCGACGACGCCGCCGGTGTCCTCCTCGGCGGCCCCGCCCCGGACTTCCCCACCCGCCTCGACGACATGCCACTCTCACCGGTGCAACTGGTGCCGGTGGTACTGATCACGGCGGCTGAGCTTGAGTACGTGCGCACAGGTGGGCGCGCGGCACGGGAGGATCTGGTGGCGCGGTTACAGGCGGCAGGATTTGGGCATGTAAGTTGTGTTTATCGGGAGAGCGTGGTTTAGGTGGGCTTATTGGTGAACGTTCAGAGGGGGAATGACGGTTTAAGCGGGAGCTGTGGGCCAGGAGCGGACATGATTCAACCAGGGCATATCCTTTTCGAGGCGATGGTGAGGCTTTCATCATCGCTGATGCTTCGATCCAAGGTAAACCAAGCGCTTGGTGATTTTGACGCCGCGTTTGCCCAGCGATGAGTAAGCGTTGAACTGGCGGCGATCGACCCGAAGCTGGCTATCGGCTTGGCTCAGTTTCAGGTTGGGCAAGCCGGCCGCTCGCCCAACCGCTCTACCAACCTTACGAGATAACCATCGGCATCCTGGACGATGAACTCTCGCTGGCCTACTTCTACCTGTTCAGCCCGATACCACGTGTCTTTGCATTCTCGATAGAGTGAACAGCCTGCCTGATCAAGTTTCTGGATGATGGGGGCGACAGCCTCAACATCAATCTGTAGGTTGATGCCTCTCCCAAACGGCCTAGTCAACGACGCCGTCAGCCATTGACCCGCGTCCGGATCAACCTGCTCAAGCATTACTTGAGCCCCATTCAAATCAAGGTATGCAAATCCATCTTCCGGGCGTTGATAAGCCACGTTGAACCCCAGGCAAGAAACCCAAAAAGCTAAGCTGTTCTCCAAGTTAGTTACCATTAACTCCGGAACCAGTTTGTTACGTTCAAACATGAGATGACTTCCATTTCACAAGGCTTATTTTTGCAGGTGGGCAGGTTCTGCATTTATGACTTCGATGCCGCGACGGGGTCGTGGCGAACATGATGATGCACGGTCGGTCGGGAATTTTCGAGTCGATTTGAGGGAATGCTTTTGGCCGAGAGCTGCCGGTCACGGATGACCGCTTTCGGCCAAAAGCGGACCATGGACACGCTGCTGGTAACTTCGTAAGGTATGCGAAAACAGCCGTAGCGTCCTGCTCAATTATCCGACCTTGAGGACTCACGAATGCCACTCCGATGTGGATATACTGCAGATCCGTTATGTGCGAGGAATAAACATGGCCGTACGTCTGGACGAAGCTGAAAAACAAATTCTTGCCAGACTTATGGCGGATTTTTCAGAGCGAGCCCTAAGCTCCAACCAGCTTAGCAGCGGGTATGTTGGTCCTTTAATATCTGATCTCGCTACGGCTATTTGCGTGTGTGTGGGGGGGGAGAGAAGTTACACGTGTCGACTTCGATATTGCCTTTTCGGATCTCGAAAACAAGAAGCTTATTAGCACCGAGCCCTATGCGATGGTTGAGAATGACCCAAGCAGCGGCGTGATATTTATTGGTGGCTACAGCAAGCGAGAGTACGCCGCATTGACCGAACTGGGATAAAAGTCTGGTAGGCTGTCGCCAAACAAGCCTAAAAATGACGTCCGGCGTGTTATAAATAATGTGCACATCTCGGGAGGACAGTTTTCTAATATGCAACTTGCCGCCGGCAATACGGTTGAGCAACGGATGGATTCTGTATCCGCTGCTGGAGGTGACGTTTTGACGAGACTGATTGCGATACTGGAAAATCAGGGCAAAGTAGTTTCAGCAGACCAACGCAAGGACTTAGCCACTGCCGTAGAGTCAGCGACGGAAGGCAATGGCAAAGAGGCTAAAAATCTAGTTGAGAAAGTCAGCGGATCCGCTTGGGGAGACGCTCAACCTGTAATTTGGCCAATTTTCGGTGACCTTCTAAAGAAAAGTTTAGGATTATAATTTATCGGCTGGCAAGAATTGGTTTCAACGAAAAGAGAGCGGTCTATTTTCTGAAAATAAAGCCGCTCCCTTTTCCTTTTATCATCCCCCTTTTATTTGATAATTAGTAATACGAATTTTTACTTTGCCCGTCCTGGTGGCTCAGGTATTAGAGATGAATCGATACCATCCTTGACCCAACTCGACCATTGTTTAAGGCTATTACCATTTCTTGATTTGGAGGCATCAGTCCAAGGCATTTGATATTCAGAAGAAAGGAAATCACCTAGTTCCACTCCGGTAATGTTAGGATTTTGAGAAAGTTTTTCAATGCATTTTGCGATTGCGGGTTCATTTTTCGCTAAGGACCATACGGCGGCACTGCTTCCACCTAACTTATTAATAGAACCGAGATTTGGCTTTACTTCATTGTTTTCTTTGGTTATAAGATCAAAACGATCAAGGATGAAAATAGAATTCCTATAACCTTTTTCTATTAAATCGTTAATCGTGAGGACGTTGGCTTTGAGAAGTTCGAGTGCCTCGCACACACTTGCCGGCGATGCCATAGCCGAAAATACTACGCCTCGTTGCCTACTGCTACGCCTACCCAATTCTGCTGCGTCAGCTACGGATGCTCCTGAATCTTGTACTAAAAGCTTATTTCCAAGTTTGCTAAGAAAACCTGTAACCATCAAGAGCTTTATTAGCCGGTTAGAGTAGATTTGCCAGGTTTTTTCACTATATTGGCCATTTTTTATGCATGTTTTGAGGGCTTTGGTTATGTCGGAACTGCTTATCACTTTGCCGGCGCTTGATTTGTAAATGGCAATTTTTAAAGAGTGCTTGCCGAGCTTTTCTCGAAACCGCTCCATCATTGAGTATTCTTTGTCCTCTAGATCTCGATGAAGCTTGAACTTTACGTTTTTTCGCTCTGCAATTCCGAACATAACTAAGTCGGCGCCGATGTTCCATACTGTACGTTCGTTAAGCCCTGAATCATTCGCAATGTCTATAGATTCGGTGAAATTTGTTTCATTCAGCTTGGTGGCAACTTTGTACATTGAAGAAAAGTCGGATGTGGGTATGTAATTAAATGGTATTACTGGGATGGCGCCAGTTAGTAAGTAGTCTTTAAATATATCCCAATAAATGTTGAGTCTTGATCCACTTTTAATGATTAACCGTTTGTGAACCAAACTGTTCACAATCCCGACGCCTGATATTTCGATAATTTCTCCCCAGTCGGCTGGTGCTTTTTGAGCGACTAGCTTGAGGCATGAGTATTCTTGAGGGGTGAGATTTTCGATGTCGTTTTCAAATAGTCTGCTTACATCTAATTCGACTACTAAGGCCTCACCGTCGGTCTCTTTTTTCATGTTGTCGTAAAGGTTTATGCATAGCTTTTTTAGTAGCCAAGGAAAGCCTTGGCTACTATTGGAGATTTGATGTCTTATTTCGACAGGTATTTTTTGGTCTATTTCTTTTTCGAATGTAGTAATAGCTTTAGAGATTTCACCATTCAGAAAAACGTCTAGCTTATACACTCTTCGGTGATCAGATAGGTCATGCCACATGTGGTATGCAGGATGATCATGCTGTGTCGTACTATCAGTCTTCCAAGCAAATCCTAACGCTAAGTTAGCTTTGTATGCGGCTACCTCTAGCATGAGATCCTTCGCTGCGTTGAAAATTCCGAAAAGTTCTGGTTTTGAGTATAACTCCTCAAATTGGTCGAAAACCAAGCAGACGATTTGTTTTTTCTGCTTTAGAGATTCCAAATAACGAGCGATACTGCCAGATGCGAGAAGTGATGTTGGATCAGTCAGTTGAAGCTCTATATCGTCACCAAATCCTGCATCTTGTGCGCTTTTAAAACAGCTTAGCAGCGAAGATGCAATATAGGAGGGAGTTGCTGCGCCACGAATATCAATTGCGTAGGTAAAAAAGCGTTTTGCATAAAATTTATTTCTTGTCCTAGATCTGAGCTTGGCGATTAGCGAGCTTTTCCCCAGCCCCGAATTTCCAGTTATTGCAAAGACGCGCGTGTCAACCTTGTTTTGCTGAATAAGGCTTAAGAAATTAATTATGTCTTTTTGGGTGTTGTCTCTGCCGACGAAGTCTTGCGGCCGTGCGGGTCGATAATCATCCCACGAGTCTCCAGTTTGAACTTCTACAACTCTAGGAAGCTTACTGTTTTCGCTAGCTGGTATTGTTTCATTATTGATGTCTACCGTTAGATCATATTGTGCGAGGCTGCTATCAAGTCTTGAGATATTGAGTATGGTTGCTTCATCAGTTACACGTTTTGACGTAACTGCGTTAAAAAGGAAGGCACCACATGGGGCTCCACCCTGTAGTGCATAGGCAACCCAAAATCGTCCGTATGCTGTAACTAGCAGGAACCAATCACCGAGCTTCTCCTCGCCTCCCGCAATTTCTATGGCCTCAGAAATTGGCTGTTTACATATAATTGAAGAACTTTGTAAAGAATCAATCACTAGTTTTGGTGTGTAGAAGCTAAGTTTAGAACCGAGATCTTGATTTTTTTCCCGCCATTGTTCTACAAATCCCTTCGCTTCTTTTCCTAGTTCGGCGGTGCTTATTAGCCATCCCTCAGCGTAATCATATGCTATTACTGTCCCTAATAGCTGGCGGAGGATAGGTGCTGAGATTTTTTCTTTTTGTGCTTTGCATTCTACATAGATGGTTTTTCCACTAACTCGATGCTTGCAAAGTAAGTCAAGCTCCGCGCCAGTAATTCGAATTTCTTCAATTACTTCATAACCTTGAGCAATAAGCAAGTCATTTGCTAAGTTTTCTAACAGGTCACCCTTAGCTTTAGTGCTGTCGGTTTCTTTGCAAGCTACTTCGATTTTCAAAAATCTCTCCTTAATTTTTTCGAGTGGCGACCGATATCGACTGGTAGGGATGATGACCTATGGCCACCATCTGAGCAAAGAAAAATTAGGTGCTCATTTCTCGTTCGAGAGGCGGGGTTGTGTTCTATAGAAATCTGTATGGGCCGCCATGGTGATTCGGAAACCAGAATCGTCGGCCCAAGAGTAGATTTCAGAGCTAAGAAAAATTGAATTCGTATCGGTAGTGAATCGCCCCGAGTTTCATAGATGCTTTCGAGCCTCAGGGATACCAGCCCAGTCCCAGTGAGACTGTCCGCCTCTGGCCGAAAGCAGTCATCCATACACACGCCTCCCCACCAACACCACCCCCCAGGCACTAGCCCCTCCCAACTCAACCAACATCACCCGAATTAATCAACGCCCTCAACACGTGATCCTCCCACACTCCAGCAATCTTCAAATACTCCCGTGCATACCCTTCCCGTTCGAACCCCAGCGACTCCAGAAGGCGTTCACTGCGGACATTGCTGGGCAAGTGGTTGGCCATGATTCGGTGCAGGCCCATTTGTTCGAAGCAGTATCGGTTGGTGATCTGCAGTGTTTTTTTCATCAACCCCCGACCTTGGGCGGATTCGGCCAGGGAAAAGCCTAGATGACAGGCCTCAAAGGCACCCTTCACGATATTCGTGTAGCTGCATCGCCCCGCCACTTCGCCACTCCCTGGTTCGAGCAGTAGGAAAAAGATCGAAGTTCCCGCTTGCATGGCTTGCACCTGCTGCTCGACCCTGGCATTGGCGCTATCAAGGGTAAAATAATGCGCGTCCCTCAGGGGTTCCCAAGGCTGCAGATGGCTGCGGTTAGCCAGTTCGTAGCGGTTGAGCAGCTGGACATCATCACGGGTCAACGTTCGCAGGCAATAGCCTTCAACCGAATGAATCATAAGCGCTCCCGCGTGCCTGCTTCGGCAACGCTCAGTTAAACCAGCCCAGGTAAGTCATGCTTGCGGTGTTTTCTGGCACGCGCTGCAGCGGTTCGACCTGGGTAGACACTGAACGCCGGTCACCCCAGAGAGCGTTCTCCCCCACTAAAATGAAGTGCGTGAAGGCTGCCACCCCGCGCCTTACCCGTTCTCTCTCGGATGGGCTGGTGATCTGCGAGAGGACCTCTTGCGGGTCGCTGGCGAGTTCGACGAAGTCCGCATCCATGTAGAACTCGAGTTCTTCCGCCAGGCGCCACGTTGGGTTGCACGCTTCCCATGCGCTGTATTCGGTGTCGGTTGCACTGTCGGACGGCGCTGGCTCCCACTGCTCGAAGGCAAACTGTTGTGCCTCGGCATCGCTGGCGAAGCTCGCTCCAAACAGGTGAAAGGCCCACGCAGTGTCTTGGGTCATTGAACTGTCCTTATCGACGTAATCGCCAGGAAGGTCGTCGGCCCATCGGGACCGGACGGCCCCCGATAACACCCTTGCGCCTGGAGGTGATGAACCGCTGCGGCGGTCAGTTCCCAGGCCATGCTTTCATCCTGAATGGCAAAGGCCTCGTCGTCGCCAAACAGGTCAACACCCGTGATGGCTTGAAGTTGCTTGAGTGACAGCGCGGCCTCGCGCAATGCCGGGTCGACGCTAGGGTTGCTCCAGGCCCATTTCCAGGTACTGAATTTACCCGAGTAGCTGCCAATGCTCACGACGTCTGCCACGACGGCCAGCCTGTCGTGGCTGTCAAAAAACTGGAGTACCCCCGTGGACTGTTCGAACCACCAGCGGGCCATTTCGCCCAGCCCGTAAACCCGGCTCAACTCCGTCTGTTTCAGTGACAGCTCATCCATCACTTGCGTCAAAAATGCTTCAAATTCATGGTCCGTCATGGACGTCTCCTTGTTGTGCAGCAAAGGCCAACCGATACCTGACTTCCTCCAGTGTCATGCCGCCCCTCACCAGGTTGCGCTCACTGCCTGCATCCGCGACACAGCCTGCCCGGCGATAAAACCGGATAGCCCTTTCATTACGGCTCAAGACCCAAAGCGTTAACCCCTGAAAACCAAGCGCCCTCAATGTCTGCAGGCCGGCCTTCCACAAGGCCAGCCCAGCGCCCGTTTGCCAATACCGGGCCAGCACATAGATGGCCATGACCTCGCCAGTATTTGCCCCGGCGGCATCTTCGTCACGGCTGGCGCCCACAGAGATCCAGCCGACGACGTGCTTATCCACCTGCGCGACCCACACGTTGGACTCGTCCGATTCTATCGCGCGCACCCAAAAGGATTCACGCTGAGCCAGGGAGGCGTCCAGCGAGCTCAGGTATTGAGCAGGCATCAGGTCACGATACGCGTCTTGCCAACTGCTGATATGCACCTGGGCAATGGCCTTTGCATCAGAGGGTAATGCCCTGCGGATCATTGAAGTATTCCTGCTTCGTACGCTGGACGATAACGGTAGCGAATAAAGGTAACGGATTTATTTTTCCATTTAGCAATCCGTTTCCTTTTCAGGCTTCGAATAATTCGCTGTCTGCCAGCACACGCAGGCTGATATGTTTCGAGCCTTACGCAAAGGGAGGTGCCATGCAACCGTTAGCCACCAACGCCGCACTGCTGATCATCGACATGCAGCAAGGCATGAACGAACCGAAGCTGGGGCGACGCAACAACCCAGGCGCCGACGTGCAGATGCAGCGCCTGCTAAAGGCGTGGCGGCAATGCAACCGCCCGGTCGTGCACATCCGGCACATTTCCCGCGCCCCCGACTCGGTGTTCTGGCCCGGCCAACCGGGGTGCGAGTTCCAGCCCGCACTGCAACCGCTTGCGCAGGAGCATGTGGTGGAGAAGAACGTTCCGGATGCGTTCGCCGCAACGGGGTTGGAGCGCTGGCTGCACGTGCGCTCGATCCGGCAACTGGTGATCGTCGGCGTGATCACCAACAACTCGGTCGAGTCCACGGCACGCTCAGGCGGCAACTTGGGCTTTGAGGTGACGGTGGTTTCCGACGCCTGCTACACCTTCGACCAAGTCGATTTGTGCGGGCGTCTGTGGCCGGCCGAGGACGTGCATGCGTTGTCACTGAGCAACCTGGCGATGGACTATGCCGGGGTTGAAGAGACCGACGAAATCCTGGCTCGTTGCTGAGTGGCGCCGTCATGCATTCGGTGCACCGAATGCGTTGGCGTGCAGATACGCCTTCAGATGACCTTGTCGTGGATGCCATTGCGGGCGAGTTCAACGCGGTCCTGGATCAGCGCCATATCGTGTCCTTGGTCAAATGAGTGGGGCAGGCAGCTTCACGCCTCATCCCACACCGTCAGCATTGGACCCGCTGCAGATAGTCTTCCACGGCATCAATATGCGCTGAAGAAAACACCGCCCCAATATACCCATCAGGCCGCACCAGCACCCATTCGCCAATCGCCAGCCCATAGATGCGTTGAAAGTGCCCCTGGTCGTCGATCACGTCGCCGCCGGCCCCAACGGTATGCATCTGCACGCCAGGCCGCGCCTTGACTAAGTCACCCGCTACGCCGTAGCCCAGCAGTGTCCAGTGTGGTCCCTGAAAGAGGTTGAACACGCGCAGTGCCTGCCCAGCGGCACCCCGGACCGGCGCGTCCGGCGCCCGGTCGCCGGCGGCAACCCCGTTGCGCGCGGGGTGCTGCAACGCCAGCGAGGACTCGGGGTAGCCGATATCCAATTGATGCACTTCCCTGCCCCGCCGCAGTTCGCCGTGCTTCATCTCGCCCAGCAGCTTGGTGGACAAGCCCAGCACAGAGGCAGCGACCGGCCGGCGCTCTTCTTCGTAGGTGTCGAGCAAACCATCAGGCGCGCCCTGCACCACCGCCGCCAGCTTCCAGCCGAGGTTGTAGGCGTCCTGCACACTGGTATTGAGGCCCTGGCCACCGGTGGGCGGATGGATATGGGCGGCGTCCCCCACCAGCAGCACCCGGCCCAGGCGGTATTGGTCAGCCAAGCGTGCGTTCATGGTGTAGGCCGACGACCAGGTCACGCTGTGGACCTGGAGATCGGCGCGACCGGTGCGCTGGGCGAGCAGGTGCGTGAGCCCTTCGGCGCTGAAGTCGATGTCGACCTCCGGGGGGATCGGCGCCTGGATCTGAAACAGGTCGGTGCCGGCCAGCGGGCATATCGCAACCTGGCGCTGCTCATCACCTTCTCCGAAACGGTGCCAGGCATCACGTGTGAGGCCGCTAAGCACCACATCTGCCACCAGGGCCCGTACGCCAAGGGTCTTGCCGGGGAAGCCGATATCCAGCGCGTGCCTCACAAAGCTGCGACCGCCATCGGCCCCCACCAGCCAACGTGCACGAACGCTTTTTTCACCGGCCTTGCCGACCAGTCGCGCGGTGACGCCCTCGGCATCCTGTTCGAACCCCACCAGCTCACAACCAAACTCAGGCAGGTGGCCCAGTTCAAGCAAGCGCTCGCGCATCACCTGTTCGGTCAAAAACTGCGGCACCATCAACGGTTGCTGGTAAGGCTCAGCAGGTGTCGGGGCCTTGGATTGGGTGAATTCGACGTCGCGGTAGCTGCCATCGTCGCGGTAGCGCCGGTCAGTCGGATAGACTCCACCCACGGCCATCAACCGATCGAGAATCCCCAGGTCTTCGAAGACTTCCTGTGACCTGGGCTGGATGCCCTTGCCGCGTGAGCCTTGGAAAGGCTGGGGGTTTTTTTCGATCAGACGGAAGGTGATACCCCTTCTCGCCAGGTCGATCGCCAAGGTCAAGCCGGCGGCACCGGCACCGCAAATCAGTACATCGACAGCGAATTGCGCTTTCATAGTGGATCACCTATATGTGCAATACGCACATATTAAGAGAGGCCAACACCGTGTCAATTAAAAATGTGCAAAACGCACATATATCCGCCCAGTTGCGCGACCTGCATGGCTCTTTGGTTGAGATCGTGGGTGTGATGAACCGCCCACAACGCGACGAGGCAATGGTGCGCGAAGCCGGCATTTCCCTGGATCGCGCCCTGTTTCCGCTGCTGGTGCTGGTGGAGCGCCTGGGTCCGATCGGCGTGGTGGAACTGGCCGACCGCGTGGGCCGCGACTACACCACGGTAAGCCGGCAGGTGGCGAAGCTGGAAAGCCTGGGGCTGGTGGTGCGCCAGGCAAGCGCACTTGATCGCCGCGTGCGGGAGTCGGTGATTACCGAGAAAGGCAAGGCCATGACTGACCGTGTCGACGACGCGCGGGAGAGAATCGGTGTGTCGATCTTCTCGACGTGGGATGAGGGCGATTTCGACAACCTGGTGCGGCTGATGCGCAAGTTTGCCGAAGACATAAAGAATGATTCAGTGCGTGCGACCAAAGACATCGCCTAAGGCACTGCACTTTTTTTCCTGTGGCTGATGGAATTGTCATGGCTGGCAGGGTTGTTCAGGCTGATGAGCGCTCATCAGCCTGAACAGCGCGCTTGCCACACGGTATTAATCCAATGCCAATTCCACCCCCCCACCGTTCAACCGCACTGGCCACACCCGCAGCCTCTGGTCAGGCGCCTCCAGGCACTGCCCGTCTTCCAACCGGTAATGCTGCTTGTAGATCGGCGCCGCCACTACCAGGTCGCCCTTGATGCTGCCAATCAAACCGCGACCGATCACATTGGCCCCGGATTCCGGGTCATGGTTGTCGATGGCATACAACGTCTGGTCCTGCGCGCCCGGCAGGTAGAACAGCGCCACTTGCGCACCGTCCAACCACACCACCACGCCGGAATTGCTCACCAGGTCGGTCTCGCTGCACACACGTTTCCAGGTGGCCAGCGTGCGTTGGGTATTGGGCTGGCTCATCAGGCAATCTCCTCGGTGACGGGAATCAGGTTGAGTTCGGCGGCCATGATCGGGCGGCGCTGGCCGCGTTCCTGGACGAAATGGATGTCCGGGTCGGGACGTTTGTCGTTGACGAAGGTGCGGAAGCGCTTGAGCTTCTCCGGGTCCTTGAGGGCGTTGGCCCACTCGCATTCGTAGCGGTCCACCACCAACTGCATCTGGGCTTCGAGTTCGTCACCCAGCCCCAGGCTGTCGTGCAGGATCACGTCCTTGAGGAAATCCAGGCCACCCTCCAGGCTCTCGCGCCATACCGACGTGCGCTGCAACTTGTCGGCGGTGCGGATATAGAACATCAGGAAACGGTCGATGTAGCGGATCAGCGTGGCGTCATCCAGGTCGGTGGCGAACAACTCGGCATGGCGTGGGCGCATGCCGCCGTTACCGGCAATGTAGAGGTTCCAGCCCTTCTCGGTGGCGATCACGCCCACGTCTTTGCTTTGGGCTTCGGCGCACTCGCGGGTGCAGCCGGACACCGCGAACTTGAGCTTGTGCGGCGAGCGCAGGCCCTTGTAGCGGTCCTCGATCAGCAGCGCCATTTTCACGCTGTCTTGCACGCCGTAGCGGCACCAGGTGCTGCCCACGCAGGACTTCACCGTACGCGTGGACTTGCCATACGCATGCCCGGTCTCGAAGCCCGCCGCAATCAATTCGCTCCAGATGTCCGGCAGCTCGTGCAATTGCGCGCCGAACAGGTCGATGCGCTGGCCACCGGTGATCTTGGTGTAGAGGTCGTATTTCTTCGCCACTTCGCCGATGACGATGAGTTTATCCGCGGTGATCTCGCCGCCTGGAATACGCGGCACCACCGAGTAGGTGCCGTTCTTCTGCATGTTGGCCATGAACGTGTCGTTGGTGTCCTGCAACGGCACCAGGGACGCATCCATGATCGGCTGGTTCCAGCACGACGCCAGGATCGAACCCACCGCTGGCTTGCACACGTCGCAACCGATATGGCCACGGCCGTGTTTGGCCAGCAGTTCGTCGAAAGTGAGGATGCCTTCCACACGCACCAAGGCGTACAACTCCTGCCGGGTATAGGCGAAATGTTCGCACAGGCTTTTGTCGACGCTGACGCCACGCGCAATCAGCTCATGCTCGAACACTTGCTTGAGCAACCCGGCGCAGCCACCGCAACCGGTGCAGGCTTTGGTCTGGGATTTGAGCAGGCCGAGGTCGCTACAGCCGCTGTCGATGGCCGAGCAGATCGCGCCTTTGGTCACGTTATGGCACGAGCACACGGTGGCCGATTCCGGTAACGCGCCGGGGCCCAGGGTCGGCGCGCCGCTGGAGGATGGCAAGATCAGGCTGGCCGGTTCGGAAGGCAGCGCGATGCCGTTCTGCATGTATTGCAGCAACGTGTCGTAATAGCTGTTGTCGCCCACCAGGACGGCACCGATCACCTGCTTGCCCGAGGCATCCACTACGAGGCGGCGATAGCTGGCGCTGGCTTCGTCGATAAATTGGTAGCTGCGCGCGCCGGGGGTGTGGGCGTGGGCATCCCCAATGGAGCCCACGTCCACGCCCAGCAACTTGAGTTTGGTGGACATGTCGGCCCCCACGAACGGCTCGGCGGTTTGCGCGCAGAGCAGCGCGGCGACGCCTCGGGCCATCTGGTAGCCCGGCGCGACCAGGCCGAACAGGCTGCCGTTCCAGGAGGCGCATTCGCCAATCGCGTAGATGTGCGGGTCGCAACTCAGGCATTCGTCGTTGATCACCACGCCACCGCGCGGGCCGATGTCCAGGCCGGCCTGACGGGCCAGCGCGTCCTGGGCGCGTATACCGGCGGAGAACACGATCAAGTCGGTCTCGAGGAATTCGTCATTGGCAAAGTTCATGCGGTAGCGGTAGTGCTCGCCCGCGCTGATCGACTGAGTGGCGCGCGACAGATGCACCCCCACGCCCAGCCGCTCGATCTGCGCCTTGAGCGCCAGGCCACCAAAATCGTCCAGTTGCACCGGCATCAAGCGCGGCGCGAACTCCACCACATGGGCTTCAAGGCCCAGGCTTTTCAGCGCGTTGGCGGCTTCCAGGCCCAGCAGACCGCCGCCCACCACCACACCGCGCTTGGCGTTGGCCGCCGCCTTGCGAATCGCATCCAGGTCTTCAAGTGTGCGATACACCAGCCGTGAATCGCCTTCTGCGCCGTCGATGGGCGGCACGAACGGGTAGGAGCCCGTGGCCAAGACCAGCTTGTCATAGGCGACGCAGCCGTTGGCGGTGATCACTTCGCAGCGGGCTCGGTCGATCTCCAGCACCGGCACGCCCAAGTGCAGGGTCACACCTGGCGTTTGATACAAGGAGGCGTCGGACAAGGCCAGGGACTCGGCATCACGGCCGGTAAAATACTCGGACAAATGCACCCGGTCATAGGCGCGCATCGGCTCCTCGCTGAATACATGCAAACGGTAGTGATCCAGCGCGCCGCGTTCGATCAGTTGCGCCACACAGTGGTGGCCGACCATGCCATTGCCGACAACGACCAGGGTTTTGAGATTGTTCATATAAGGCACCCGACAAAGCTCATCACGGTTTAAAAAGCAAAAAAAAACGCCTGAAACCTTGCGGTTCCAGGCGTCTTTGCCTGTTCTCATGCGGGGTCTGGTCGGGCGACTTCGCCGGTTCCACCGCTATTGCCCCAACGTATCGATCGTCGTTGACCGAGGTGGGTTGAGGGGGATCTTGCAGGGTCTGTGCCAAGCGAATGCGAGGCCAGCATTCACGCCTCAGCAGGTCAGCCAGCCATCCTGAGCACCACCTCCAGCGCCTCTAACTGGTGCACCTCGCGTCATAAAAGTGCATGAGTCGCCATGCGCTGAAGGGTTTTCCGTGGTGAGCGGGCTTGCCGCGCGCGCGGGCACCGCGACCTCAATGCAAGGGGCTGCCGTGTAGCTAAAGGCCCGCTCCCCCAACAAACCGCGTCGTGAATAAACTGGCGCGTGACTTGCTAGTAACACTTCAACCAAGCAGTCAACGCAGACTGCCCTCTCACGACAAAGGCGCCGTGTAATCCCCGTTCTCAACGGAGGGTTACAGGGCGCCTTTTTTGTTTATATGGGTTTCAGATGGCCAACCAAAGCATACGCAGTGTGTGTCCTTATTGTGGCGTGGGCTGCGGCATCATCCTGCAGGTCGAGCACAATACAGTCGTCAAGGTGATCGGCGACAAGGCCCATCCCACCAACTCCGGGCGCCTGTGCACCAAGGGCAATACCTGCGGGCAAGCCATTGCGGAGTCCGGGCGCATGGAGAATGCCTATGTACGCCAGGCACGCGCGCATGACCCCGTGCGCATCGCCATGGACACGGCCATCAGCGAAACCGCACGCCGCTTGCGCCATGTTCTCGACACCCATGGGCCAGACGCGTTGGCCTTCTACGTGTCGGGCCAGATGTCGCTGGAGTCCCAATACCTGATCAACAAATTGGCCAAGGGCTTCGTGCGCACCGCCAACATCGAGTCCAACTCACGCCTGTGCATGGCCAGTGCTGGCAGCGGCTATAAATTGTCGCTCGGCGCAGACGGCCCACCGGGCTCCTATGAAGACTTCGACCGCGCCGACGTGTTCTTTGTCATCGGCGCGAATATGGCTGACTGTCACCCCATCCTGTTTCTGCGCATGATGGACCGGGTCAAGGCCGGGGCGAAGCTGATCGTGGTCGACCCTCGGCGCAGTGCCACGGCAGACAAGGCCAACCTGTTCCTGCCAATCAAGCCCGGCACCGACTTGGCGTTGCTCAATGGCCTGCTGCACCTGCTGGTTAAAAACGGGCATACAGACCCCGACTTTATCGCCGCATTCACCGAGGGCTGGGAGGCCTTGCCCACGTTTCTCGAGGACTATTCGCCACAACGGGTCGCAGGCATCACCGGCCTTGCAGAAGCCGATATCCGCCAAGCCGCCGACTGGATCGGCCAGGCCGCCGAATGGATGAGCTGCTGGACCATGGGCCTGAACCAGAGCACCCACGGCACCTGGAACACCAACGCCCTGTGCAACCTGCACCTGGCCACCGGCGCCATCTGCCGGCCAGGCAGCGGGCCGTTTTCCCTCACCGGTCAACCCAACGCCATGGGCGGTCGCGAGATGGGCTACATGGGCCCGGGCCTGCCGGGGCAGCGCTCGGTACTGGTCGAGGCGGACCGCGCGTTTATCGAGGACCTGTGGCAGATCCCCCACGACAGCCTGCCGCGCCACCCCGGCGGCGGCACCGTGGCCATGTTCGAGCAGATGGTTGCCGGGCAGATCAAGGCCTGCTGGATCATCTGCACCAACCCGGTCGCCAGCGTGCCCAACCGGCAAACGGTCATCGACGGGCTGCAAACCGCCGACCTGGTGATCACCCAGGATGCCTTCCTCGACACCGAGACCAACCGCTACGCCGACATCCTCTTGCCCGGCGCGCTGTGGGCCGAGGCCGAAGGGGTGATGATCAACTCCGAACGCAACCTGACCCTCATGCAGAAAGCCGTCGACGCCCCCGGCGAGGCCTTGCCCGACTGGCAGATCATCGCCAGGGTCGCCTGTGAGATGGGCTTCGCCGAGGCGTTCACCTATGCATCCGCCGCCGACGTGTTCGAAGAAATCAAACGCGCCTGGAACCCCAGGACCGGCTACGACATTCGGGGGGCAAGCTACCCGCGCCTGCGTGAACAACCGCTGCAGTGGCCCTGCGCATCCGTTGCTGCTGCACCCCGCAACCCGATCCGCTACCGCCACGAGGGTACCCTCACCTTCGCCACCGAAACCGGCAAGGCCCAGTTCCTCGCCCGGCCCCATATGCCGCCGGCGGAGATGCCCGACGATGCATTCCCCTTCGTGCTCAACACCGGCCGCGTGCAGCACCAATGGCACACCCTGACCAAGACCGGCAAGGTCGCCACCCTGAACAAACTCAACCCCGGCCCGTTTGTGGAACTGCACCCCGAGGACGCCGCCCGCCTGGGTATAAAAGCCAAGGACGCCGTTGAAATACGCTCCCGGCGCGGTCGCGCCGTGCTGCCCGCCGTGGTCACCGATCGCGTGCGGCCCGGCAACTGTTTTGCGCCGTTTCATTGGAACGATGTGTTTGGCGAACACCTGGCGATCAACGCTGTGACCAACGATGCCGTGGACCCGATTTCCCTGCAGCCCGAGTTCAAGTGCTGCGCCGTCGCGTTGGCCCGCGTCGAACTGATCGACCATCAGTGCCTCGACCTCCACGCCCCTGAACCTGAGGACACTGCCATGTCGCGCCTCGACGCCTTTGCCCAAATCGCCGGCATTCGCAACCTGCCACAACCGTCATTGAGTGATGACGAGCGCACCTACCTCGCCGGTTTCCTCAGTGGCCTGCAATCCAGCGCCGCACGCCAGGCCATCGGTGTGCCGGTAATGCCCGCGAATGCGCCGCTGACCGACGCGTCCCGGCTGTGGCTGAACGGCTTGCTCGGCGGGTTGTTCAGCCATACGCAAGCCGTTGCAGCGCCCTCCCCGGGCGTCACCCTGCTGTGGGCCTCGCAAACCGGCAACGCCGAAGCCCTGGCCGAACGTTTCGCCAAGCGCCTGCGCGACGCGGGTATCACGGTGGAACTGAGCGCGATGTCGGACTTCCCTGCGAGCAAGCTGGCGAACACCCAGACCCTGGCGCTGATCAGCAGCACCTTTGGTGACGGCGATCCGCCGGACAATGGCGAAGGTTTCTGGCACAGCCTCAGCACCGCCCAGACACGCCTGGAGTCGCTGCGCTTCGCGGTACTGGCCCTGGGCGATCCGAACTACGACCAGTTCTGCAACCACGGCAAACGGCTCGACCAGCGCCTGTTGGAGCTGGGCGCAACTCGCCTGCTTGAGCGCGTCGACTGCGATACCGAATTCGAAGCCATCGCCGATGCCTGGTTGACGCGCTTTCAACACGCCCTCAACCCGGTGAAGCCCGTGGTGCTCGCCACACCCGCCACGCTTGCCGGTAAAACCAAGCTGTACGGGTCACGCCTGCTGCTCAACCGGCACCTGAATCCGCAAAGCCCCCACAAGGAAACCCGCCAGTTCGCCCTGGACCTGGGCGACTCCGGGCTGACCTACGAAGCCGGCGACGCGTTGGGCGTGCGGCCGCGCAACTGCCCCGCGTTGGTCAGCGAGTTGCTTGACCTCACCCGCCTGAGTGGCAGCACCAGCGTCAACATCGACACCTTCGGCGATGTCCCCCTGCAACAGGCACTCATCCAGCATTTCGAAATTGCCCGGCCCAGCAGCGACACCTTGGCCTTCATCGCCGAGCGCAGCGCCGACCCAGGCCTCAAGCGCCTGCTCAACCCTGAGCACAAGGCCGAATTGAATGACTGGCTGTGGGGCCGACAACTGGCTGACGTGCTGCACGAATACCCCATCGAGTGCTCGGCGGACGAGCTGCTGGGCACCCTCAAGCGCCTGCAACCGCGCCTGTATTCGATCGCTTCGAGTGCCAAGGCCTTCCCGCAGGAAGTGCACCTCACCGTGGCGGCCGTGCGGTATGGCAAGCGCAAAGGCGTGTCCTCGACCTTCCTGGCCGACCGCGCCGACGACGGTGAAGTGCCGTTGTTCGTGCAGCCCTCCAAACACTTTCGCACGCCCAGTGACGGCGAGGTGCCAATGATCATGATTGGCCCCGGGACCGGCGTTGCGCCGTTCCGCGCGTTCCTGCAAGAGCGCCGCGCACTCGGTCATCAGGGGCGCAACTGGTTGTTCTTCGGCGAACAACACGCGGCCACTGACTTCTACTATCAGGACGAACTGCAAGGCCTGCAGCGCGACGGCCTGCTCACCCACTTGAGCCTGGCGTTCTCCCGCGACCAGCCGCAAAAGGTCTACGTGCAGGACCGCATTCGCGAACACGGCGCCGAGTTGTGGCGCTGGTTGCAGGACGGCGCGAAGCTGTACATCTGCGGCGATGCCAGCCATATGGCCAAAGACGTCGAACAAGCCCTGCGCCAAGTGGCGCAAAACCACGGCGGGCTTGGCGTGGAAGGCGCGGTTGAGTACTGGCGGCAACTGAGCGAGCAGAAGCGTTACCTGCGTGATGTGTATTGATTGGATACAGAACAATGCACTGTTTGTATTGTGTACAAAAAACCCTAAAGGTTTGCTGATGCCGAGCCGAAACAGCAGTGATAGCAAATCGCCGCAACCCGAGTCAGGCGCGCGACGATTTGGCCGCCCTCTACGCTGATGGTCGTCTCGATGAAAATAAAAAATAAGCTGGTACTGGCATTTGTCTCTGTAGCGTTTATCCCGGTCAGCCTAGTGGCCGTGATTTCGGTCATGAATACGCGGACTCAAGCGGTCGATCAGTTCATCGATGGCAGCACCCGGGAAATCCGCCAGATCGATGGCAACATCCGTCAGTTCTTCGACGGCACACTGCAAAACGTCGATCAAATGGCCACCGATCCTGTATACACATCGGTGAACACGCTGAAGAACTACCAGCCTGCCGATGCGGCCAGTCAACCGATGCCCGCAGAGGCGCAAACGGTGATCGACCGCTTCGCCCGCTTTGGCGCCACCCATCCGGCGGCGGCGATCCTGTCCATCGGTCTCGAAGACGGCACGTACGCCAAGTGGCCGGACGACCCGCAGTTGGCCAAGTACGACCCCCGCACCCGCCCCTGGTACAAAGCGGCGATGGCCAGCCCTGGCAAGACCGTGCGCACGCCCGCCTACTACTACGACAAAGACGACGTGGCGCTGGTGGGCACCGCACGGGCCTTGCTGGATAACGGCAAGCCCAAGGGCGTGTTCGTGGTCAGCGTCTCGCTGAAGAACCTGACCGAGCTGGTCAAGAGCATCAAGCTGGGCGAAAGCGGCTACGTGATGCTGATCGAAGACGGCGTGGTGCTGGTGGACCCACGCGACGCCGCCCACAGTTTCAAACCGCTCAAGGACCTCGGCGAGCCGTATGCGCAACTGGCCGACACACCTCAAGGCCCTACCGAGGTCGTGATCGATGGCGTGCGCTACATGGCCAACGTGTGGACGTCGCCCGGTCTCGGCTGGCGCTATATCGGGCTGATCGAACACCGTGAAGTCATGGCCGAAGCCACGCGCATGACCTACCTCACCGCGATCATCGTTGGCGTGCTGGTGCTGATCTTCGGGCTGATCGCGGCGGCGTTCTCCAAGGTCATCGTCAAGCCCATCGGCCAGGTCAGCACCGGCCTGCAGTCCATCGCCCAGGGCGAAGGTGACTTGCGCCACGAACTTCACGTACAGGGCAAGGACGAAACCGCCGAACTGGCCGGCTGGTTCAACAAGTTTCTCGCGGCCATCCGCCAACTGATCCAGCATATCGGCGCGGCGTCGGCCAATCTGCAGAACGCCTCCAAGGTCAACAGTGAAGTGGCGCACAACATGAACGAGGCTGCGGGACGCCAGCGCGAGGCCGTCGAATTGGTCTCGACGGCGTTCAACGAAATGGTGGCCACCGCCAACGAAGTGGCGCGCTCATGCAGCGGTGCGGCGGAGTCCGCCGAGAACGGGCACCGTCGCGTGGCCGAGGGCAAGCAGCAGATCGAAGTCACCACCGACAACGTCAACCGCCTGGGCCGGCGTCTCACCGAGTCATCCCAGGCCATGGTCGAACTGGAGGCCGGCAGCCGCAGCATCAACCAGATCCTTGGAACCATCCGCGCGATTGCCGAACAGACCAACCTCTTGGCGCTCAACGCCGCCATCGAAGCCGCCCGTGCCGGTGACCAGGGCCGTGGCTTTGCCGTCGTGGCCGATGAAGTGCGCGCCCTGGCCAAACGCACGTCCGACTCCACTGGCGAGATCGAGCAACTGCTCGGCACCCTGGAAAACAAGACCCAGGAAGTCACGCAAAAGATGGGCAGTTGCCTGGACCTGTCGCGGGCCAGTGTGTCCTCCATCGAAAGCGCGCGGGACAGTTTTGAAGGCATCCAGCTGTCGGTGAACGAGATCCGCGACCAGAACCTGCAGATCTCCGCCGCAGCCGAAGAACAACACAGCGTGGCCGAAGAGATCAACCGGCATATCCAGCAGATCTACGACGAAGCACGGCTGGTAGAGAGCCTCGCCAACTCGGCGCAGGACGATTCGGGGCGGCTGTCGGAGTTGTCGGATGAGCTCAATGGCTTGGTGGGTAGGTTCAAGTCCTGAGGAACGGCTGCGTCTACGGACGCAATTTGAGCCATGGCGTAGCTCAACTGTGGGAGCTGTGTTGATCGCGGGATTTGAGTTGTGCCTGCGGACGCAATTTAAGCCATGGCGAAGCTCAACTGTGGGAGCTGTGCTGATCGCGGGATTTCGGCCGCGTCTGTGAGTGCCGAAGATCGTGTGTGAAAGCTGCTGTCTATGTTCCCTGCGAAATCATCCAGCCCAGGAAAGCGCTAAGTCGAGCTGAGAATTTTTCGCTGTCGGCACTCGGGTTTCGGGCTTCAAACAGGAAGAATGCCACCTGAGTCACCCTCGTCGGATACCTCTGCACGAACAATGCAACATGCTCTTCAAGTGTCTGCGGCCACCCCAACGCGTTTTCCCCGCACAGTACCTGGGTGGCTCTGATCAGCTTGCGTGACGCTTCGCGCTGCAAGCGCAGTCGCTCTTGGTCGTCTCCGGCACCGGCGATGCGCGTCAGGTAGGTGGTGAGTACCGTTTCAAAGTCACCATTCACGGCCAAGGCAATGTCCAGGGACGGCCGGAAGCGCTCGAAGTGCAATGCCAGATCATTACCCCAGAGACATCGGCAATGGTGCTTGAGCCAGAACCCCCAGCTGTTTGTGTTTTCGGCAGCCAGTACCTGTGCGCGGCTGCCGATATCGAAATCGACTTTGGTGACTTGCGCATACCGCCGCTCCAACTCACACCGGACTACCTCCAGCCGCTCCCGTATCTGCAAGGTCGGCGCCTCGCGTAACACCAGCGTGAGGTCAAGGTCGCAGACACCAGGGATGGCATCGCCGCGCGCGACACTGCCATACAGGTAGATGCCGTCTACGCCCAGTTCCGGTTGCGAGAGCAAGGTGCAGGCGTCCTCGAGCAACGGCTGAAACTCAACCTGCACGGTACGATCAGGCACAGTAAGGATAAAACCGTCGGCGTCGATGCCTTTGGCGGTGGGCGCACTCACGGGCGATGCACCTCGATCACGAGCCCCTCGTTCTCGCTCGGCACACAAAAGTGACGGGTAATCAGGTCGAACTCGGCATCCGTCGCTGCGAAATCGTGCCCGCCGCGCGCATTACGTGCATGCAGGCGCGCGCGGCAGGTGTCGTCGTCCAGCGCCAGGTAATGCAGGCGGTGCTGCACCCCGGCTGCATGCGCCAGCCCCAGTAGCCATTCGCGATTGGCCAGGGTATTGGCCGGAAAATCCAGCACGACGTTGACACCTGATTCCAGCAAGCCCACTACCAGCGGCCCGACCACCCCGCGGATGCGTTGCGCACAGCGCAGATAATCCGTCACCGACAGCATGTCGCCGGGATACAGCTGTGCGAGCCAGTGGTCTTCGCTCAACAGCATCGCCGCGTACTCATGGCTCAGCTGCTTGGCGAGCGTAGATTTGCCCGAGGCGATCTTGCCGCACAGCAGATGCAGGGTCGGCATGGGTGAAGGCTCCTTCTTCTAGGTTGAACGTCGCTGGCAATGCCCATAAACCACCAACGCCGGGCATCTGGCGGCGGGTCATGCAACGGCCGGGTGATCGACATCGGTGGGGATTATAGGCCCCCAACTGGACAACACTGCCAGGGATTCACGCTGGAAAATAAGTTGAATCCTGCTTTTCGGTGGCAGTCATCTATTAGGACAACAGCGAGACGACAACGCAACGGAGGTGCTTATGAACCTTGCAATGACACTCTTCAGCCTGTTTGCCGGATGGATGGCGATCGTGATTTCGATGATGTGGGGCGTGCTGAGGGTACTGCGCTGGCACCATGATTAGTACGCCGGATGGACGCTACTTCGTGGTCAAGGGCCAACTCTGGCGCTGCACCAACCCGGCGCTGGACGAAGATACCCGCCAGCGTCTGGTGCATGAATTGATGGACGCGCGCCGTGCGGTCAAAGCAGCCAAGGCCTCGGGCGACCCGCAACAGTTAAGTGCAGCCCGACACCAGGTGCAGAGTGCCAAAGTCGCCCTCGGCGAACGCGGCCCCGTGTGGTGGAGCGACGGCAGCGCGGACTTCAATCGCTATCAGGTTGCCAATACGCCGTATGCGGCGTGGTTTGAAAACATCTCGACATGAAACCCCAGTGAACTTTCTCGCAAACGCCGCGCTCCTTTCCTATGCAACGCACCCGCGCCCCTGAATCCAGGAGCACTGTTCGATAAGGAGCCGCCACCCCCATGACTACCCTCCCCACCTACTACGCGACAAGACCAGGCCCGCTGCACGCGATCTTGCTTGCCGGTAGCGTACCGTTGTTCCTGGGCGCCTTGCTCAGCGACGTTGCCTATGGCCAGACGTACCAGATCCAATGGGCCAACTTCGCTTCCTGGCTGATTGCCGGCGCGTTGGTGTTCAGTGGATTCGCACTGTTGTTCGCGTTGGTCAATCTGCTTCGCGCGCAGCGTAAATCCGGACGACCTGCCGTTTACTTCCTGTTGCTACTGGCTGCCTGGGTACTGGGCCTGGTCAATGCGTTCCAACATGCCAAGGACGCGTACGCGATGATGCCCGCGGGCTTGGTGCTGTCTGTGATCGTCACATTGCTGGCGGTGGTGGCCACGTGGATCGGCCTGACTGATTTGCGTTCGAGAGGTGCCAAATGAAAACGTCCAGCACACTGACCCTGTTGAGCGCCGCCTTGTTGCTGAGCGCCTGTGGCGGCGAAGGCGACAAGACCCAGGCCCGTGGCCCCGACCCCAAGCTGCCGGAACAGCAAAGCAGCCTGTTGCCGAGCATGAAGATTGCCGAGCCTGCGCCCTGGGGCGAGCAGAAACCCACGGTCCCGGAAGGCTATAGCGTCACCGCCATCGCCACCGACCTCGCGATTCCGCGCCAGACGCTGGTATTGCCCAACGGCGACATCCTCGTCGCTGAAGGCCGTGGTGGCAGTGCAGCCAAGCTCAAGCCCAAGGATGTGATCGCCAGCCTGATCAAAGCCGAGGGCAACACCAAGGTCAAGGGCGGCAACCGCCTGACCTTGCTGCGCGATGCCGATGGGGATGGCACCTACGAACTCAAGACCGTATTCGCCGACAACCTCAATGCACCCTACGGCCTGGCGTTCGCCAACGGTAAGCTCTACGTGGCCAACCAGGACGCACTGGTGAGCTTCGACTACGCCGACGGCCAGACCAAGGCCAGCGGCCCGCCCAGTAAAGTCACTGACTTGCCGGCGCAGATCAACCATCACTGGACCAAATCCCTGGCCGTGAGCGCCGACGGAACCCAGCTCTACGTGGGGATCGGCTCCAACAGCAACGTCACCGAGCGCGGCATGGAAGTGGAGATCGATCGCGCGATGGTCTGGCAGATCGACGCCGCGACCGGCGCGCACAAACCGTACGCTACCGGCCTGCGCAACCCGACGGCGCTGACCATCCAGCCGGACTCCGGGCAACTGTGGACCGTGGTCAACGAACGCGACGAACTCGGCCCGGACCTGGTCCCGGACTACCTCACCTCCGTGCGTGAAGGCGCCTTCTACGGCTGGCCCTACAGCTATTGGGGCCAGAACGTCGACCCGCGCGCACAGCCGCAGAACCCCGCCAAAGTCGCCGCCGCCATCAAGCCGGACTACAGCCTTGGCTCACACGTGGCGGCACTGGGCGTGGACTTTTCCATCCCGCAAATGGGTGAGAAGTTCGCCGATGGCGTATTCGTCGGCGAGCACGGCAGTTGGAACCGCGATAATCCGGTGGGCTACAAGGTGATCTTCGTGCCCTTCAGCAATGGCAAGCCGTCCGGTGAGCCCATCGACTTTGCCACCGGCTTTCGCGGTGATGACGGCAAGACCCGAGGCCGGCCAGTGGGGGTGACGGTGGACCCGAAAGGCGCGCTGATCATCGCCGATGACCTGGCCAATACCGTGTGGCGGGTGACGCGTAACCGCTAAGCAAACTGTTTGACATGGTTGCCTGAAGCAACAATATAATTGCCTCAGGCAACCATTCGAGCATTCCAGTATGTCCACTCCCCTGCTTGTCGAACGCGCCGGCGTCGTGCGCGGCTTCAACCGCTTCTATACCCATCAGATCGGCGTGCTGCAGGAACACCTGCTGCAGAGCGATTATTCGCTCACCGAAATCCGCGTGATGTACGAGTTGTCTACCCGAGGCGATCTCACCAGCGCTGACCTGTGCCAGATGCTCGGCCTGGACGCGGGTTACCTGAGCCGGCTGACCAGTGGCTTCGAAAAGAAAGGCCTGATCCAGAAAGTCCGTTGCGTTACCGATGCGCGCGCGGTGCAACTGCACCTCACCGACCTCGGCCGCGCGGTGCTGGCGCCATTGGAGCAGCAAACCCAGGACGAAGTCATCGCCCTGCTCGACAGCCTGCCGGAAACCCAGCAGCAGCAACTCACCGCTGCCATGAAGCGCATCCAGGCCTTGCTGGAAGGTACCGCGCCCAGCTATCTGCTGCGCGATCCCCAGCCGGGCGACATGGGCCTGGTGGTGCAGCAACAGGCCGCGCTGTATGCCCGGGAGTACGGCTGGAATTGGGAGTTCGAAGCGTTGGTGGCGGAAATTGTCGCCAAGTATCTGCGCGAATTCGAGCCGGCATCCGAGCGTTGCTGGATCGCGGAAAAGGACGGTGAGGTGGTCGGCTCGGTGTTTGTGATTCGCCATGATGACACCACGGCCAAGCTGCGCATGCTCTACGTGGATGCCAGCGCTCGCGGCATGGGCATCGGCCAACGGCTGGTGGATGAGTGCGTGCGCTTTGCCCAGCAGGTCGGCTACACACGCATGCTGCTGTGGACGGTGGATATTCTCACCGAGGCGCGCAAGCTCTATCAGAAGGCCGGGTTCGAATTGGTAGAGGAAGAACCGATGATCAGCTTCGGTAAATCCCTGGTCAGCCAGACCTGGGCCCGCGCGCTGTGAAGCCGTCCCGCGCTATGACAGCGCGGGACGTCGAGCCTTACAGGTCAGTGATTTCCTTGTGACGCGGTACCAGTGCCTTCATCACGCTCCAGGCGACCAGGTAGGCCAGCGCACAGATCGCGAACATGATCATGTAACCGGTATGGATGTCACCGACCGACTTGTAGTAGTCGAACACCCAGCCACCGATCTTGGTCATCACCACGCCACCCAGGCCGCCGGCCATGCCGCCGATCCCGACCACCGAGGCCACGGTCTTCTGCGGGAACATGTCCGATACCGTGGTGAAGATGTTGCAGGACCAGGCCTGGTGCGCGGAGGCGCCCACACCGATCAGCAAAACCGGCACCCAGAAGCTGATGTAGCCAAACGGTTGTGCGAGCAATACCACCAGCGGAAACAACGCGATCACCAACATGGCTTTCATGCGGCCATCGTAGGGTGCATCGCCGCGCGCCATGAAGTAGCTGGGGAACCAGCCGCCACCGATACTGCCCACCATGGTCATGCTGTAGAGCACCGCCAGCGGCATCACGATATCGGCGCCTTTCATGCCGTACTGCGCCGACAGGTACGTAGGCAGCCAGAACAGGAAGAACCACCACACACCGTCGGTCATGAACTTGCCGAAGGCAAAGGCCCAGGTCTGGCGATAAGTGAGCAATTTGAACCACGAGACTTTCTTCTCCACGGCGCCGGCCGGTGCCGGGGTGAAGGGCTGCACGGTCTGGTCGCTGCGGATGTACGCCAGCTCGGCGGGCGACAGGCGCTTTTGCTCATCCGGCTTCTGGTAGAGCGCGATCCACACCGCGACCCACACAAAACCCAACGCGCCAATCACGATAAACGCCGCTTCCCAGCCCCAGAGACCCGCGATCAGCGGCACGCAGATTGGCGCCAGGATTGCGCCCACGTTGGCGCCGGAGTTGAAAATACCGGTGGCCAGGGAGCGTTCCTTCTTGGGGAAGTACTCGGCGGTGGCCTTGATCGCAATCGGAAAGTTACCCGCCTCGCCAATCGCCAGCACCGCACGGGATAACATGAAACCGGCAATCGATACCGGAATCACCGCCAGGCCGATTGCGCCGCTGATGGCCGCAATGCCCTCGCCCATCGGCACCGAGAAGGCGTGCATGATGGCGCCCGTGGACCAGATCCCGATCGCCACGACATAGGCAGCCTTGGTGCCGATTTTGTCGACAAAGCGTCCGGCGAAGAGCATGGAGATCGCGTAGACAAACTGAAACACCGCGGCAATGTTGGCGTAATCGGTGTTGCTCCAGCCAAATTGCGTGGACAGCTGAGGCGCCAGCAGACTGAGCACCTGGCGGTCGAGGTAGTTGACGGTAGTGGCGAAGAACAGCATCGCGCAGATGGTCCAGCGATAGTTGCCTACCGCCTGGCCAACGCGCTGGGCGTTGATGGGCTCGTTCAAGTTCATGGCATCACTTTTTATTTTTGTTAGGTAGGACATACGTAACGTCATATGTCGTCGTACAACCGCCACTTTTATATCGGGACGCCTACACGCTGTCAATCTGAAAGATTGCCGTTTATCGAGCGATTTCGCGTGTATGTGAAACGTTAGCCAATGCCAGTTGTAGGATGACAAATGCGTAATACCAGGCTCGGTGCCTTGCCAGGCACATCATCGAGCAAGCCGAAAGGCTGCATGCCGATCTTCTCCAGCACCCGGATCGATGCCGCATGGTCCGGCCGCACCAGCCCAAACACGGCAGGCAAACCGAGTGTTTCGAATGCCAACGCCAAGGCATCGCGGCCCACTTCGGTGGCATAGCCCTGCCCCCAGGCTTCTACCGCAAAACGGTAACCCAGGTTGATGCGCCGTTCGGCCAGGTAGTTCAGAGGCGCGATCCCGCCAAAGCCGATGAGGTGCTCCGGCGCTTCACGATGGGCAATTGCCCACCATCCATACCCCTGGCTGGCCCACTGTTCGAGCCAGTGGTCCAGCAGGTGCTGCGCAATCTGAAGGCTGGCCATCGGGCCGGCAGGGTTGAACAAATTCGTCTGCGGGTCACCGAAGATCGCGAACAATCGCTGCACGTCGCTGGGATGTGGTTGGCGGTAGATGAGGCGCGACGGGGCATCGGGCATTCAGATAACTCCTTTATCGGCGTACAAAGTTCAATCCATCTGCAAAAAAACGCAAATAGTGGTGAATTATTTCATGTCCGCTTGTATCTGAACTGACAGAGCGGTGCCATCGCTGCGATGGCACCACCCCTGTTCTGCTTTAGAGTACCCCGCATGAAATTACGTAAGAAAAGCGTCAAGCCCATCGGATTGAAAGACATCACCATCGTCGACGACACCAAGGTGCGCAAGGCGATCACCGCCGCCGCACTGGGTAACGCCATGGAATGGTTCGACTTTGGCGTCTACGGTTTTGTCGCCTATGTGCTCGGCAAAGTATTCTTCCCCGACGCCTCGCCCAGCGTACAAATGATCGCCGCACTGGGCACCTTCTCCGTGCCCTTCCTGATCCGTCCCCTGGGTGGATTGTTCTTCGGTGCACTGGGCGATAAATACGGACGACAGAAAGTCCTCGCCGCGACCATCGTGATCATGTCCCTGAGCACGTTCGCCATTGGCCTGATCCCCTCCTACGCCTCCATTGGTATCTGGGCGCCGATCCTGCTGTTGCTGTGCAAAATGGCCCAGGGCTTTTCGGTCGGTGGCGAATACACCGGCGCTTCGATCTTCGTGGCCGAATACGCCCCGGACCGCAAGCGCGGCTTCCTCGGCAGCTGGCTCGACTTCGGTTCGATCGCAGGCTTCGTGCTCGGCGCCGGCGTGGTGGTGTTGATTTCCAGCGTGCTGGGCGATGCACAGTTTGAAGAGTGGGGCTGGCGCCTGCCGTTCTTCCTCGCCCTGCCACTGGGCATCATCGGCCTGTACCTGCGTCACGCCCTGGAAGAAACCCCTGCGTTCCAGCAGCACATGGACAAACTTGAGCAAGGCGACCGCCAAGGCCTGACCCACGGCCCCAAAGTTTCCTTCAAAGAGGTTGCGACCAAGCACTGGCGTAGCCTGCTGACCTGCATCGGGATCGTCGCGGCCACCAACGTGACGTACTACATGCTGCTCACCTACATGCCCAGCTACCTGTCGCACAACCTGCACTACAAAGAAAACAGCGGCGTGCTGATCATCATCGCGATCATGGTCGGCATGCTGTTCGTGCAGCCGTTCATTGGTTTTGTCAGCGACAAGATCGGCCGCAAGCCCTTCATCATCGCCGGCAGTATCGGCCTGCTGTTCCTTTCAATCCCGGCGTTCATGCTGATCACCAGCGGGAAAATCGGGCTGATCTTCGCCGGCTTGCTGATCCTGGCGGTGATCCTGAACTTCTTCATCGGCGTGATGGCCTCGACGCTGCCCGCGATGTTCCCCACTCACCTGCGCTACAGCGCGCTGGCCAGTGCGTTCAACGTCTCGGTGCTGATCGCCGGCCTCACTCCAACCGCCGTCGCCTGGCTGGTGGAAAGCACCAACGACCTGTTCATGCCCGCCTACTACCTGATGGTGTTTGCCGTGGTCGGCCTGGTCACCGGCCTGACCATGAAGGAAACCGCCAACAAGCCGTTGCGCGGCGCAGCACCGGCGGCTTCGGACATGGAGGAAGCCAAGGAATTGCTGCAGGAGCATCACGACAATATCGAGCAGAAGATTGAAGACATCGATGCCGAAATTGCCGAGTTGGAAGCCAAGCGCAAGAACCTTGTCGAGCAGCATCCGCGCATCAACTAAAGCCAAAACGTGTGGGGTGGCCAGGGCCACCCCGCTATTGGAGTGTCCCCATGGTTCCAAGCGTTACCGCACCACAGTCCCTGCTCAGCGCCGATGAGCGCGCCGCCATCGCCGAGATAGAAGCCACCACCAGCATCCTGCAACTGGTCACCCGCCTGACCGGCATGCGCTTTGCCGGCATCGCCAAATTCACTGACCTGGAGTGGGTGGTCTGCTCCGTGCACGACACCAGCGAAATGGGCATTCATGTCGACGACGTGCTCGACCTCGAAACCACCCTGTGCAGCGAATTCTGTGTCAACCCGCAAACCTTGTTCATCCCCCAGATCAGCCAGAACGGACGCTTTGCCGCACGCCCGGTGGTCAAGCAGTACGCCATCGAGAGCTACGCCGGCGCACCGATCTTCCTGCCAGATGGCCGCCTGTTCGGCGCTCTGTGTGCCCTCGACTCGCGGGCGATGCTGTTCGACGACCCCAATTTGCCGGAAACCCTGAGCCTGTTTGCGCGGCTGATCGGCTGTATCTTCTTCGCTAACCTGACGACGACGGACACGTGACGTCTGCCTTGCCCCGCAACGCGGCAATATCGCGCTTGGGCGGCACACCGAACAATCGACCGTACTCGCGGCTGAACTGTGATGGGCTTTCATAGCCCACTTTGAACGCAGCACTGGACACGTCCTGGTGCTCGTTCAACATCAAGCGCCGCGCCTCGTTCAGGCGCAGCCACTTCTGATACTGCAACGGGCTCATCGCCGTCAGTTGGCGAAAGTGATGGTGGAACGTTGCCGCACTCATTTGCACGCGCGCGGCCAACTCATCCACTCGAAGCGCCGCGTTGTAGTTGAGCTTGAGCCAATCGATTGCCTTGGCGATCCGATACCCCTGCCCGTCGACGGAGCAGATCTGGCGCAACCGACCAGCCTGGTCGCTTTTGAGTAGGCGGTAGTGGATCTCGCGCTGGATCAACGGCGCAAGCACTGGGATCGCTTCGGGCTCATCCAGCAGTGCCACCAGACGCGCGAAAGACGCCAGCATCCCGTCGGTCACCGTGCCGATGCCCACCCCTTTCAGCACCGGCCGTTCCCGCGTTGGCGGTAACTCACTCTGGGCGATCAACTCGGCCAACATGCGCAAGTCCAGCTTGAAGGTGAGCCCCAGGCATGGCCTACCAGGGCTGGCGGACAGCACCTCGGAGTTGGCGGGAATGTCCAGCGAGGTCACCAGGAAGCGGGAGGTGTCGTACGGGTATCCCTCACCGCCGACCCACAGCTGTTTTTCACCTTGGGCGACCAGCACGATGCACGGCTCGACCATGCACACCACCGGTGTTGCGGGCTGCTCGCGCCGATAGAAACCCAGGCCGGGAATGGGCATGGGGTAGTCGCCGGGCGCCTGCACCCGCGAACCGATAGCCTGTACCAGCGCGTCCAGGGGCGTTTGATTGATCGTCATGACGGGCTCGTTCCTCTCGTCATTGGACTTTACCGGACCGTTCCATGGGTGTCCTCGGCCAACCGCGAGACTCAGAGGATCAGGCAAGTAATCCAGTCAAACGCACTACAGAACCCTGCCCTGCCCCGGGAAAATGGACGGACCGACCTTCTCAAGGATCATCCAATGAAAAGCCTCTTGCTCGCTCTGGGTTTGCTGGTGACTTCTTTTTCTTCACTGGGAGCCGATATGTCCAACGGTGCAAACAACTTCTACACAAGCGACAAGGTAACCGTCGAAAAGGTCACCTTCAACAACCAGTACGGCATGGCCGTCGCGGGCAATCTGTTCGTGCCCGGGCACCTGGCGCCCGCCTCCAGAAATGCCGCAATCATCGTCGGTCACCCGATGGGTGCGGTCAAAGAACAGAGCGCCAACCTCTACGCCACCAAAATGGCCGAACAGGGTTTTGTGACCTTGTCCCTCGACCTGCCGTTCTGGGGCGAAAGCGCAGGCTCGCCACGCAATGCGGTGTTGCCTGACCTTTACAGCGAAGCGTTCAGCGCAGCGGTTGATTACCTCGGCACGCGCCCCATCGTCGACCGCGAGCGCATTGGTGTGATCGGCATTTGCGGCAGCGGCAGCTTCGCCATTGCCGCGGCGAAGATCGACCCACGCCTCAAGGCCATCGCCACGGTGAGCATGTACGACATGGGCGCCGCCAACCGCAACGGCCTCAAGCACGGCGTGACCCTGGCGCAGCGCCAACAGGTACTGCTGCAAGCCGCCAACCAGCGCTATGTGGAATTCCAGGGTGGCACTACCGTCTACACCGGCGGCACGCCCCACACGCTGACCGGCGATGCCGTGGGCGATGAGTTCTACGATTTCTATCGCACCCCTCGTGGTCAGTTCACCCCAGCCGGCGCCTCGCCGCACAACACGACCCGGCCGACGCTGACCAGCAACGTTAAGTTCATGAACTTCTACCCGCTCAACGACATCGAGACCCTTTCCCCGCGCCCACTCTTGCTGATTGCCGGCGCCAACGCCCATTCACTTGAGTTCAGCGAGGATGCCTACCGGCGCGCTGCCGAGCCAAAGCAATTGGCGATCATCCCCAACGCCGGCCATGTAGACCTGTACGACCGGGTCGACCTGATCCCGTTCGACACGCTTGCTGGCTTTTTCAGGAGCTACTTGAAGTGACGGTCACTGCGCCAAGACACTGGGGCGCCGTACTCGCCATGTCGCTGGCGGCATTTGCCCTGGTGGCTTCCGAATTCATGCCGGTAAGCCTGCTGACGCCCCTCGCGGTCGACTTGCATATCACCGAGGGGCAGGCCGGCCAGGGCATTTCGGTGTCAGGGCTGTTTGCCTTGCTCACCAGCCTGGTGGTCGCAGCCATCGCGGCGCGGGTGGATCGCAAGCGCCTGCTGCTGTCCTTGACCCTGCTGATGATCGTTTCCGGCACGGTGGTGGCGTTCGCGCCGAATTACCAGGTGTTCATGCTGGGCCGCGCGTTGATCGGCGTGGCCATCGGCGGCTTCTGGTCGCTCTCAGCCGCCACCGCCATGCGCCTGGTACCCGAGCCCCAGGTGCCGCGGGCATTGGCGATCGTCAATGGCGGCAACGCATTGGCAACGGTTATCGCGGCACCGCTGGGCAGCTTCGTCGGCGGCCTGATTGGCTGGCGCGGGGCGTTCTTCTGCGTCGTGCCTGTCGCGGTGCTGGCGTTGGCCTGGTTGATGGTCAGCCTGCCGTCGATCAGCGCACAGGGGGCCGCCAAAAACGGAGGCCTGTTGCAGTTGATGAAACGCACGCCGGTGGCCTTGGGCATGCTGGCCGTGAGCGCGTTTTTCATGGGCCAATTCATGCTGTTCACTTACCTGCGACCGTTTCTGGAGACTGTCACTCAGGTCAGTGTTTCTCGGCTGTCGCTGATATTGCTGGTGCTGGGCGTAGCCGGTCTCGCGGGCACGTTCCTGATTGAGCGTTTCCTGAAAAAAGGCCTGTTCCTGACGCTGGTCATTATCCCGTTGCTGATGGCGGGGATTGCGCTGGCACTGGTCAGGATGGGCAACTCGACAGTGCTGACCACACTGTTGCTGGGGCTCTGGGGCCTGGTCGCCACCGCCGCGCCGGTGGGTTGGTGGACCTGGCTGTCAAAAACCCTGCCCGACCATGCCGAGGCAGGCGGTGGGTTGATGGTCGCGATCATCCAACTGGCGATAGCGTCGGGGGCGATCCTTGGCGGCCAGGTGTTTGACATGAGCGGGTATGAGGCAACATTCGAGTTGAGTGCCGCGGTACTGGTTGTCGCTGCCGCATTGGCATGCCTGGCAGCACGCGCCAGCGGTTACCGGGGCCTGTCGATGCTCGGCACGCCGCGGGCACCGGGATGCAGCCGGTAATGAACGGCGTGTCCCGCGCGGGCAAGGACAGCACAGCCGGTGCGGGCCCTACCGAAAAAAATGGCTCGGTGTCTTGCCAAACTGTTTCTTGAACATGCTGGTAAACGCACTCGGGCTCTCATAGCCCAGTTCCAGGGCGATATCGATCACTTTCTCGCCCACCGCAATGCGCTCCAACGCCAGCAGCAACCGCGCTTGCTGGCGCCATTGGCCGAAGGTCATGCCGGTTTCCTTGCGGAACAGGCGCTGGATGGTTTTCTGGTCGAGGTTCAGGCGCTCGCTCCAATGCGCCACGGTGGAGGCGTCGCTCGGGTCCTCCTGGAGCGCCAGGCTGATGCGCTGCAGACGCGGGTCGGCGGGCTGGGGCAACGACAGCGGCAACGCCGGCAGGATGGCGAGTTCGTCGAGGATCAGGTGCATGATCCGCGCATCCCGCGAGTCCTCGGCATACGGGGGTTTCAAGCTCACTGACGCTTTGATCAGCTCGCTCAGCAACGGTGAGATGCTGACAGTCTTCGGCTCGCCGGGCATGTTCGGGAAGCGATCCGGGCGTACAAATACACTGCGCATTTTAAGGGTTCCGACACAGCGCAGGGAATGCACGTGCCCGCTGGGCATCCAGATCCCACGGTTGGGCGGCACGGTCCATTGGTTCAGCGCCGAGTACACCACCATCACACCTTCGATGGCGTAGAGCAGTTGATGTTTCTCATGGCTGTGCTCGGGGATCACCCAGTTTTCCGGGTAATCCGTGGCTGAGCTGATTACGGCCCAGGCGCCTTCATTGATTTCCTGGAGAAATTCATTCAGTGGTTTGATCATTTCGCCCTTTTTGCGATGGTTGCCGCCCGAATTACGCGAGACAGGCATTCTTGACGAATCTAGCATGAACGCCGAATCATTTTGTAATGGATGACGACCTTACGAAGTCGCCGCCTCTGATTAGCTGCCTTGTATGGAATGCCTGCATGTCGACCCTCACTGCGTCACCCGCCGCTGCAACCACGACACCCCAAGCCAGCCCCTTGGTCATGCGCATCCTCGGCGCCTGCGCGCTGGCGCATTTGATCAATGACCTGATCCAGGCCGTGCTGCCGTCGATCTACCCGATGCTCAAGGCCAACTACGGTTTGTCGTTTACTCAGGTGGGCCTGATCACCCTGACCTTCCAACTGACCGCCTCGCTGCTACAACCCTGGATCGGCTACCACACTGACCGCCATCCCAAGCCCTGGCTGCTGCCGGCGGGCATGGTGTGCACCCTGGTCGGCATCCTGATGCTGGCGTTTGTCGGCACCTTCCCGGCGATCCTGCTGGCGGCAGGCCTGGTGGGCGTCGGCTCGTCGACCTTCCACCCGGAAACCTCGCGCGTTGCGCGCCTGGCCTCTGGCGGCCGCTACGGCCTGGCGCAATCAACCTTCCAGGTCGGCGGCAACACCGGCAGTGCCCTGGGCCCGTTGCTGGCAGCGGCGATCATCATTCCCTATGGCCAGGGCCATATTGCCTGGTTCGGGCTGTTTGCCGTGTTCGCGATCCTGGTGCTGTACGGGTTGAGTCGCTGGTACCGCCACCACCTCAACCTGTTCAAACTCAAGCAAGGCGGAAAAGCCACCCACGGCCTGTCCAAGGGCCGCGTGACGTTTGCCCTGGTAGTGCTGGCCGTGCTGGTGTTCTCCAAATACTGGTACATGACCAGCCTGACCAGCTACTTCACGTTCTACCTGATCGAGAAATTCCAACTGTCGGTCTCCAGCTCCCAGATGTACCTGTTCCTGTTCCTGGGGGCGGTGGCTGTCGGCACTTTCGCGGGCGGCCCGATCGGCGACAAGATCGGGCGCAAGAAGGTCATCTGGTTCTCTATCCTCGGTGCCGCACCGTTCACCTTGGCGCTGCCCTACGTCGACCTGTTCTGGACGGCGGTACTGAGTGTGGTGATCGGGTTCATTATCGCGTCGGCCTTCTCGGCCATCGTGGTGTACGCCCAGGAACTGGTGCCCGGCAACGTGGGCATGATCGCCGGGATCTTCTTCGGCCTGATGTTCGGCTTCAGCGGTATTGGCGCGGCGCTGCTCGGTTTGCTCGCCGACACCCACGGTATCGAGTACGTGTACACACTCTGCTCGTTCCTGCCGTTGGTGGGCATCCTCACGGTATTGCTGCCCTCGACCAAGGGCGCCTGACCTGCCGATCATCGCCTGGCCGTGTGCCATCACGATGAATGCTCTGAAAAACCTGCGTGTGCGCTTACAATCCCGGTTCTAAACGCACACCAGGCAGACCCGGCAAGAAATGACGCTCGACCCTCCTACGATTTTGGCACTCACCGTTGCCCTGGCAGCCGCTGCCGCCCTGTACCTGGCCGTTGAATGGCGCAGCGTGCGTGAACCTTCGCTGCTGTACTGGAGCGCCGGCTTCGCCACCATCACCGTCGGCTCCACCCTCGCGCTGCTGCGCCTCAATGGCTTCCTGATGATCGGCATCTGGTTCGCCAATGGTTTGCTGGTGACTGCGCACTTTCTGTTTTTGCTCGGCGTGGCGCGGTTCACCCAAGTGCGCTTGTCGCCGCTGTGGCTGCTGATGCTGGTGGTGTGGCTCGGCATGCTCATGCTGCCGGCCGATCTGCCGTGGTCCAAAGCCATGCTGGGCGTGCAGTCGCTGTTGGTGGCACTGCCGACCCTGCGTGCCAGTTTCCTGCTGCGCCCCCACGGCAAATCCTTGAGCATCGGCGCGGTGCAGTTGCGCTATGTGCTGTTGATCCATGGCGGGTTCTATGTGGCCAAGGCGCTGTCGGTGCTGATCCCCGGCACGCTGATCGACCTCGCCGCGTTCAAGGGCGAGATCATCCAGGTGTCCTTGGTGGAAGGCGCCATGGCGATCATGCTGATTGCACTGTCGATGACCGGCTCCGAACGCTATCGCCGCGAACAGCAGATCGCCCGCCTCGCCGCCCGCGACCCACTGACCGCCCTCTACAACCGCCGCGCCCTCGACCTGCGCGCACCGCGCCTGCTGGCCCAAGTATCACCGGCGCAACCGGGTGCGCTGCTGCTGATCGACATCGACAACTTCAAATCGGTCAACGACCTCCACGGCCATACCGCTGGCGATCGCTTGCTGATCGCCTTGAGCGAAATGATTCGCGGTGTGGTGCCCCAGGGCGCGCTCGCAGCACGCCTGGGCGGGGATGAGTTCGTGATCCTGCTGAGCCCGGCGTCCACCGAACAGATCGTCGAGCTGGGCAGCAACCTGCGCGACCAGTTTCACCAACTGGCCTCGCAGACCTTCAACACGCCGGCGCCGGTGACCCTGAGCATCGGCGCCAACCTGTTTGACCAACCGCCGCCGAGCCTGGCGGCCTTGATTGAGCAAGGCGATAGCACGCTGTATGAATCCAAGCGGGGTGGGCGCGACAGCATTCGCCTTGTCGACCGCACCGGCGCCAGCGCCTACAGCTAAAGGCCGAGACCGACCGCGCGCGGGTGAGCGGCGTCCGCCTGGCCCGAACAAGCACGCCTTGCTCGCCCGCGTCCTCCGATGGGTAAACGCCCGCGCTCGCATCCAAAAAACCTGATAACACAAAGTCGCAAACATCTTCCGGCACAGCCGCAGCACGCACAGCGCGTAGACCTGCAGCAGCTCACTCATCCCGGCCTCCATTCACCACCAGATAAAGCAACGGCCCGACCGACACGAACACCGCCGTCAGTAAAAAGTACGGCAGCACCGAAGCCGCGGACCGCCCTCGCCGTCGGGTATCCCGGTACATCCACACGCCCCCCAGCACTGCCATCAGATACAGGTCGATCACCACTTGCGCGGTGTCCGGCCGTGACATCAGTTCGCGTCCAAAGGCCAGCAGCGACTGCTCGGCGGTGAGCATCGTGGCCAGGGTGTACAGCGAGAACCCGAGCAAACCAGCCAGGGCAACATAACGTCTTCTCATGATCGCGTCCTTGAAGTGATGAACGCCCACGTTAGTGATAAGGTTCGGCCCCTCGCAATGACCTCGGAGGTCATGATCCCGCCATGGACCACCCTGCTACCGCCGGCGAACAACTGCGCCAACTGCGCAAGCACGCCAAGCTGAGCCAACTCGACCTGGCGTTGATGACCAACGTCTCCCAGCGCCATCTCAGTTGCCTCGAAACCGGGCGCGCCAAGCCGAGCCCAGGCACTTTGCACACGCTGCTCACCGCGCTGGAGGCACCGCTCGAACAGTGCAACCGCGCGTTCCTCGCCGCCGGATATGCCCCGCGCTACACCGCCACCCCGCTCGCCTCACCGGCCATGGCCGCCATCCGCGAAGCCGTCAGCCATGTACTGCACGCCAACAATCCCGCGCCGGCGATCCTGTTGGGCAGCCAATGGGACGTATTGGCGGCGAATGCCAGTGCCGCCGTGCTGTTTGGACTGGTGGGCATACCGCCGGGTGCAGCCGGGAACCTGAACTTGCTGGCGACGCTGCTGCACGCCGGAGGCCTTGGCGACCACCTGATCAATGCCGATGAGATCCGCACCCTGGCCTGGCAGCGCGCCACCCGTGAGGCGCTGGACAATCCCGAACTGGCCGCACTGCTGTCGAGCTTGCCAACACCCGCCAGCACCGAACTGCCTGAACACATGCCGCCGCTGGTGCTCACGCGCCTGCGCACACCCCAGGGTGAACTGAGTTTTCTGTCCACCTTCACGACCTTCGGCATGCCCCAGGACATCACCCTCGCCTCCCTGCGGATCGAACATCTGATTCCCGCTGACGAGGCCACCTGGCAGGTGATGCGCGGTGCCTATGCGGAGTATGCGGCGCTGGTTTTGTGAAATATCTGTACGTAGACTGCCGCCATACCCCCACTTGAAGGCGGCGAAAAAAACGTGATGCAAGTTACCGAAGTCTCCATTGCCCAATTGCGCGCTGCGCTTGAATCTGGCCAGACCACGGCCGTCGAACTGGTCAAGGCTTACCTGGCACGGATCGATGCCTACGACGGTCCGCAAACCGCCACCGCCTTGAATGCCGTCGTGGTGCGCAACCCCGAAGCCCTGAAAGAAGCCGAGGCGTCCGATGCTCGCCGGGCCAAGGGCGAAACCTTGGGGCCACTGGATGGCATTCCCTACACCGCCAAAGACAGCTACCTGGTCAAGGGCCTGACCGCGGCATCCGGCAGCCCGGCGTTTGCCCACCTGGTCGCCCAGCGTGATGCGTTCACCGTCGAGCGCCTGCGTGCCGGTGGCGCTATCTGCCTGGGCAAGACCAACATGCCGCCAATGGCTAACGGCGGGATGCAGCGTGGCGTGTATGGCCGCGCCGAAAGCCCGTATAACGCCGATTACCTGACCGCACCCTTTGCCTCCGGCTCGTCCAACGGCGCCGGCACCGCGACGGCGGCGAGCTTTGCGGCCTTCGGCCTGGCGGAAGAAACCTGGTCGAGTGGGCGCGGCCCGGCATCCAACAATGGCCTGTGCGCCTATACCCCGTCCCGTGGGGTGATTTCGGTGCGCGGCAATTGGCCTTTGACACCGACCATGGACGTGGTGGTGCCGTACGCCCGCACCATGGCCGATCTGTTGGAAATCCTCGACGTGGTGGTGGCCGAAGACCCGGACACCCGTGGCGACCTGTGGCGCCTGCAGCCATGGGTGCCGATCCCCAGTGTTACCTCGGTGCGCCCGGCTACCTACGCCGAGCTGGCCGTGACTGCCGAATCCTTCGCGGGCAAACGCTTTGGCGTACCGCGCATGTACATCAATGCCGACCCCGAGGCAGGCACCAGCGAAAAACCCGGGATCGGCGGCCCCACGGGGCAGAAGATCAACACCCGCGCCAGCGTGATCGACCTGTGGGAAGACGCACGCCAGGCGCTGGAAGCCGCCGGTGCCGAAGTGATTGAGGTGGACTTCCCGCTGGTCTCCAACTGCGAGGGCGACCGCCCTGGCGCACCCACCGTGTTTAACCGAGGGCTGGTGTCCAAGGCATTCCTCCACGATGAGCTGTGGGAATTGTCAGCCTGGGCCTTCGATGATTTCCTGCGCGCCAACAACGACCCCGCCCTCAACCGCCTGGCGGATGTGGACGGGCCGAAGATCTTCCCCCACGAACCAGGCACCCTGCCCAACCGCGAGGACGACCTGGCCGCCGGCATGGACGAATACGTGCGCATGGCCGAACGCGGCATTACCCCGTGGGACCAGATCAGTACCGTCCCCGACGGCCTGCGCGGCCTGGAGCAAACCCGGCGTATCGACCTGGAAGAGTGGATGGATAAGCTCGGCCTCGACGCGGTGCTGTTCCCCACCGTCGCGGACGTGGGCCCGGCGGATGCCGATGTGAACGAAACCAGCGCTGATATCGCCTGGAGCAACGGCGTCTGGGTGGCCAACGGCAACCTTGCTATCCGCCACCTGGGCGTGCCGACTGTCACCGTGCCGATGGGTGTGATGGCCGACATCGGCATGCCGGTGGGGCTGACGTTTGCCGGGCGTGCCTATGACGATTCGGCGTTGCTGCGCTTTGCATCAGCGTATGAAGCCACCGGCAGCAAGCGCCTGATTCCGCCGCGCACACCACCGTTGGCAGCTGGCTAAACGCGGTCAAACCTGTGGGAGCAAGCCCGCTCCCACCTTTTTCAACCGCATTTCAAATCAGGCGCTATGCGCCACCGCAATCATATCGACCTCCACCGCCGCCGATTTCGGCAGCTGCATCACCCCCAGCGACGTACGCGTATGCACCCCGGCGCTGCCCAGGATCTCGTGCAACAGGTCCGATGCGCCGTTGGCCACTTCACTTTGCTGGTCAAAATCCTCGGCACTGCGTACGTACACGTTGATACGCGGGATCGCCTTGATCCGGTCCAGCGACCCCAATGCTTGCTTGAGCAGCCCCAGGCAGCGCAAGACGCTGATGCCGGCGGCAATTTGTGCCTGGGCCAGGGTCAGGCTGTCACCGACCTTGCCCGGCAGCACGATGGTATCGCCCACGCGGGGGATCTGGCCGCTGAGGTACAGATGGTTGCCGTCGCGAACCAGTGGCGTGTAGTTGCCACCGACCTTGAATTCGTCCAGCTGATAGCCGAGGCGTTGTTGGGCGGCCTGGTATTTTTCGTCGGGTGTCATGGGCGTGAATCCTCTTGTCGGCGCCGCCACTCATCAACCACGTCGCCCAGGGTCTTGGGCACCTCGTTGCAAATCCAAGCCATGAACGGCCGGTCGAACTTGAACCCCGGGCCGCACTGCTCAAGCATGAAGCGGCGCACGTTCTGAGTGTTTTTGTAGTGTGGGGTCACGGGCGTGGCGCGGGTAATGGGGTCGCTGTGCCAGTCAAAATCCATTGTGTTTCTCGGGCGGGGTTGGGTTCCGGCAGTAGCATAGCGATGTGCTACTTGCGCAGGAAGCGAGGCGTGATTCAGACAATGTGTTGGGACATCGTATAAGAAGTGGTCTTTTTTATAAGGCCTTGAAACCCAGTCTTTTCAGGATATTTCAAAATTTCACTTTCCTTCAATATAGGAAATATTGCATGGTTGTACGACGACTTAACCTGTCGTGCCAGCCCCCAACAACAATAAGGAAACACCCATGCAAAACGTCAAAGTGCTGATCGGTTTTCTGTGCCTGTTCAGCGGTTATGTGGCTGCAGCGCCCGCCCCTGCCGAAAAGGATGTGGCCCAAGCGGTCGACCAACTGACCCAAGCCATGCTGCACCTGGATCTCAAGCAGCTTCACGCGCTGACCGCTGACAAACTTACCTACGGCCACTCCAGCGGCAAGGTGCAGAACAAAGACCAATTCATCGCCGACCTGGAAACCCACACCAGCGCGTTCAAGACCCTGGAGATGCAAAACCAGACCATTACCCTGCAAGGCGACACCGCCCTGGTACGCAACCACTTCCACGCCCTGGCGGTGAACAGTGGCGTGGAAGTGCCGACGGATATCGATAACTTCCAGGTGTGGCAGAAGCAAAAAGGCAAATGGCTGTTGATCGGACGCCAGGCCTACAAGTACTGATGCCGATCGGTGAGCCGTCGTACGCGGCTCACCACTCCACCACCTTGCGCACGTTGAGCAATGCCTCGTGCAGCGCGGGCATGGCTACCGAGCCCAAGGCCAGGCGTAGCGCATGCGGGACATGGGCCGAGACGGCAAAGGGCTCGGCGGTGGACACGCAGACGCCTTCGCGCTGCAAGGTCATGGCGACTTGATCAGCCCGCGCGTCTTCCGCCAGCGGTAACCACAAGAAATACGATGAAGGATGGCTGGTGTAGGCCAGCCCTTTGAGCACACGCGCAGCCAGCGCCTGGCGGGCCTGGGCGTCCTCGCGCTTTTGCGCCTCCAGCTGTGCCACAGTGCCATCGTCGATCCAGGCCACCGCAATGGCGCTCATCACACCGGGCACATTCCAGGTCGTGGCCATGATGGTGCGCTCGAGGGGTTTCACCCATTCATTCGGCGCGGCGACGAACCCGACACGCAGGCCAGTCGCAACACTTTTCGACAGCCCTCCCACATACACCGTGCGCTCCGGTGCCAGGCTCGCCACGGGCGGCGGTGCGTCTGCGGCCAGGAACGCATAGGCGGCGTCCTCGATGATCATCAGGTTGTATTGGCGGGCGATGGCAACCAGTTGCTCACGTGAGTTCCTGCCCATCACCCAGCCGAGGGGATTGTGCAGGGTCGGCATGCTGTACACGGCACGTACGGGACGCCGGCGACACAGGGCTTGCAGGGCGTCCAGGTCGGGTCCCACAGGCGTTACCGGGATCGCGACGACTTCCAGGTGCAGGGTCTCGGCCAGCACCTTGAACCCGGAATAGGTCAACGCGTCCACCGCAATCACATCCCCAGGCTTGAGCAACGCCATCATGGTCACCGCCAAGCCATGCTGGGCGCCACTGACCAACAGCACCTGATCGGCCTCCACGCTCAGGCCTCGGCTGAGCAAGTGCCGCGCGAACGCAGCACGCTCATGCGGGCGGCCGCCATGAGGCTGGTAACGCAACAGGGCTTCCAGGTCCCCGGACAACGCCAACTGGCGCAACGCCGTGCGCAGCAACTCAGCCTGGCCCGGCAACGAGGGGTAGTTGAAATTGAGGTCTAGCATGCCCGCCGCCACCGGCATCTGCCCACTGCCCTGCCCTGGCGGCAGCGAAATCTCGCGCACAAAGGTGCCGCGCCCGGTCTCCCCGCTGACCAGCCCCATGGCCTCGAGCTCCGTGTACACACGGCTCGCAGTGACCAGCGCCAGGCCATGGTCGGCGGCCAGTTGACGATGCGTCGGCAGGCGCGTACCGGGCGGCATCTTGCCGCTGCGAATGTCTGCGGCGAACGTGTCGACCAACGACTTGTAACGAGCACGGGGCATAGGGATGTATCCATGACAATTTTTTGATTGTCCCAATGCTCGCCCCTAGGATGGCCTGAACGCAACCCCTCTTGCCCCGGGCCTATCTCATGGAACGCACCTCCCTTCTCAACACGCTGGATACCCGCACCCAAGGCTGGATCAACGGCTTTATCGGCGTAGTGATTTTCAGCGGTTCCCTGCCCGCCACGCGCCTGGCGGTGATGGAATTCGACCCGGTGTTCCTGACCATGCTCCGTGCGGCCATCGCTGCCGTCCTGGGGTTACTGTTGCTGTGGCTGTTCAAGGAGCAGCGCCCCGCGCGCCATCAATGGATGCCTCTCGCGATCGTCGCCCTTGGGGTCGTGATCGGCTTCCCCCTGCTCACCGCCCTGGCGTTGCAATACGTGACGTCGGCCCACTCCATCGTGTTCATCGGCCTGCTGCCACTGGCCACCGCCGTCTTTGGCGTGCTGCGCGGTGGCGAACGCCCGCGCCTGGTGTTCTGGTTGTTCTCGATCCTCGGCAGCGTGCTGGTGATGGGTTACGCCGTCGCCCAGGGCTTGAGCGCCGCGCCTGCCGGAGACGTGCTGATGCTGCTGGCGGTGCTGGTGTGCGGCCTGGGTTACGCCGAAGGCGCCAAGTTGTCGCGCAGCCTGGGCGGCTGGCAGGTGATCTGCTGGGCGCTGGTGGTGTCGATACCGGTAGTGGTGCCGTTGAGCCTGGTCATGGCGCCGACGAGCCTGCACGGCATCAGCCTGCCGGCCTGGTTGAGCCTGGGTTATGTGTCCCTGTTCAGCATGCTGATCGGCTTTGTGTTCTGGTATCGGGGCCTGGCCCAGGGAGGCATCGCGGCGGTTGGCCAATTGCAATTGCTGCAACCGTTTTTTGGCCTGGCATTGGCGGCGGGTTTGCTGCACGAGCAGGTCAGCCTGGGCATGGTACTGGTGACAATCGCGGTGATCGCTTGCGTGGCCGGCGCGAAGAAGTTCGCGCGCTAGCGCTGCGGCGCGACCATCTTGAACTTGATGTTGATGTCATTGGACACCACGCTGTTGCCCGCCCATTCACCCTCGCCGATCTTGAAGTCGCCGCGCTTGAGGATGAACTCACCGTCGAACACGCCAATGCCGCTTTGCTCCTTGAGCACCACGTCGACGTCCACCGGGTGCGTGGTGCCCTTGATAGTCAGGTTGCCGCTGATCGTGTAGCGGTTGTCTCCCAGCGCCTTGACGGCGGTGGATTCGTACACGCCCACCGGGTAGGTCGCGGTATCGAACCAGGATTCACGTTGCAGCTCGTCGTTGGCATCAGGGCTGCCGGCGTCGATGCTCGCAAGTTGGATCTTGAGCAAGGCATGCCCTGCTTCCGGCCTTTGCGTATCGAAGGTCAAGACGCCTTCGAACTCACTGAAGGTGCCGTACACCCGCTGCCCCAATTGCTGGTAGGTAAAGCTGATCTGGCTGGCGGTACGGTTGACGTCCCTGTACTCCACCGCCTGCGCGCTGGAACAGTAGGCAAGGATCAGGGCCAGTACGGCGACCGGGGACATTCGTCGTTTCATGCAACGCTCCGCAGAGTAAAGGACACAGGTACTGAGCTAACACGCCGTACCAGGGATTTATTCCCATCCGGCGCCTGTCCTGCTAAACAGAGTAGTCGCCCCAAGAACAACAAGGATTCTGCATGCATTCCCCCTCACTCCAGGACATCACCGCGCCAGAAGGCATCTGCTACGGCTGCGGCGCCAGCAACCCCCACGGCCTGCATATCAAGAGCCGATGGGACGCGGACGGTATCCACCTGATCGCCGAACATCTGCCCGAGGCCCACTACAGCGGCTGGCCCAACCTGGTCTACGGGGGCCTGATCGCCATGCTGGTGGACTGCCATTCCAACTGGACCGCCATGGCCTACCATTACCGCGCCGAGCAGCGCGAACCCGGCAGCCTGCCGCGCATCGACTGCGTCACCGGCAACCTGGGCATCAAATTCATCAAGCCCACGCCCATGGGCGTCACCCTCACCCTGCGCGCGCGGGTCGAAGGCGACGTGGGCCGCAAGACCCGCGTGATCTGCGAGGTGTACGCCGGTGACGTGCTGACGGCGGTAGGCGATTCGATCTTCGTGCGCGTCGACACCGGCCAATTGGCCGCCGCCGCCCATGGTCGCGGGGACTGATCCTGGTCTACATTGACTGCCACCGCTAATCGAGGATTGCACCGATGACTCGTCTCACCGCGAAAGACTTTGCCCCCGAACTGCTGGAACTCTACGACGGCTACGCCCACGGCAAGATCAACCGCCGCGAATTTCTCGACCGCGCCGCGCTGTTCACCTTTGGTGGCCTCACCGCTTCGGCCCTGCTCGCGGCCCTGAGCCCCAACTACGCCCTGGCCGAACAAGTCAAATTCACTGACCCGGACATCGTCGCCGACTACATCACCTACCCGTCGCCCAAGGGCAACGGTACCGTGCGTGGTTACTGGGTGCGCCCGGCCAAAGCAGCGGGCAAGTTGCCGGCGGTGGTGGTGGTCCACGAGAACCGTGGCCTCAACCCCTATATCGAAGACGTCGCGCGGCGCCTGGCCAAGGCCGGCTTCATTGCCCTGGCACCCGACGGCCTGACCTCGGTTGGCGGCTACCCGGGCAACGATGAAAAAGGCGTGGCACTGCAGCAAACGGTCGACCCGACCAAGCTGATGAACGACTTTTTCGCCGCCATCGAATGGCTGATGCACCATGACAGCAGCACCGGCAAGGTCGGCATCACCGGCTTCTGTTATGGCGGCGGCGTGACCAATGCAGCAGCCGTGGCGTACCCGGAATTGGGTGCGGCGGTGTCGTTCTATGGGCGTCAGCCGGAGGCCAAGGATGTGCCGCGTATCAAGGCGCCGATCATGTTGCACTACGGCGAACTGGATACGCGGATCAATGAAGGCTGGCCAGCGTACGAGAAGGCGTTGAAGGCAGCCGGTACGACCTATGAGGCGTATATCTACAAGGGCGCCAACCACGGTTTCCACAATGACTCGACGCCGCGCTATGACGAGGCAGCGGCGAACCTGGCGTGGAAAAGAACACTCGACTGGTTCCATAAATATTTGGCCTAGGCACCCATTAACTGTGGGAGCTGGCTTGCCTGCGATAGCGGCCTTTGCGTCACCTATGGGGTGACTGACCCACCGCTTCGCAGGCAAGCCAGCTCCCACATTGGATCGACTTCGTTCTCGAGGTCAGTGTTCCAAGGCATACCGCCGGCAATGGTTGAGGTAGCCCTGCTCATGGCTCCCCACCAATTGCACCACGCTGGTCCATAACCAGGACGGCGCATCCAGCTGCCTGGAGCGATTTTCCTGCAACACCGCCATCCAGTCCTTGCGCGTCTCGCGGTCCATCTGGCGGGCATGGGCGACACCCACCACCCGCGCCAGGTAGCCAGCGGCGTGCATGGCGTCCGTCTCGCTCAACTCATCCAGCTCCAGCTTCATGTCCTGGGGCAGCAGTTCACGGATGAAAAACCCGTGATCCAGAAAACGCGTCGCGACCATCCGCTCACCCAGGCCTGGTGACAAATGGCGCGCGCCCTCCACCACGCGCCGCCCATTGTCCCTGGGCATCTTTGCCCGCGCCGCGCGGGGTGCAGCAGCGCCAACGGCCTCCTTGATATCGATCAGGCAATATTCCTGGTCGTCCTTGTCGCCCACGCCGAGCAAGGCGGCATAGCGCAGCAGGCCGAGCGAACTGCAGCCCTTGACCCAATAGGCGGAGTCCAGCAGTTCGACCCTGGCGTCCTTGGGCCGCCCCTTGAGCGAAGTGACCAGCTGATGAATGTCGTCCGAGGCACACAGGGTTTCCAGCGCCGCTTTCTCGGCCCGTGACAGCGACCAGAAATGCTTGCCCAAAGGAATGGTCGGTCGGGCGCTTTCGATGCGCTCGCGCGCCAGGTTTTTCCAGGTGCGCGCCACGGCGCTGCGCATGCCCGCCTTGACCTGGGACGGACGCGGCGGCACCTGGTCGGGTTTGTCCTTGAAGGCCTGTTCATAGCCCACCATCATCTCTTCAAGCATGCGTGCGGTGGTGACGCCCGGCAGGTCCGAGCCGCGCGCGGCGGTGGCCAGGGACAGGGCCAGGCGCACCAGGTCGTGGGTCGGGTTGCCGATCACCGCCTGGTCAAGGTCACGGATGTGCATATCGATGCGGCCCTTGGTATCCCCGGTGGGCCCCAGGTTGCCAGCGTGGCAGTCGCCGCAGATCCAGATCGCCGGGCCATGGGGCAAGCGCCGGCCGGTGTGGCTCTGCAGCCACTCGTAGAACTGCACGGTGCTGCCGCGCACATAGGCGTGGGCAGAACGCGCCATCTTCAGGTTTCGCAGTTGGATCAGGTGGGGCATGCGGGCGGAGGGGCGCGGTGTTTTCATGAAATAACTCAGTGCAGGTGTGGCGGTAGAGCCCTGGCCCTCGGCAAATGTTTCATTATGTTTCAAAAAAAGTATTCAGCCCTGCGTCGCCATTTCCCGCAACCAGCCCTTGAACGCCAGCATGGCCGAGGTCTCGGCGCGTGACTGCAAGCGCGTCAGCCAATAGCTGCCGGTGGTGATGCCGACGTCGAACGGCTGGCGGATGACATCGCTCTCCAGTTGCCTCGAAAACATCATCGCCGGCGCCAACGCCACCCCCGTGCCTTGCAAGGCCGCCTCCATCATTGCCAACGAGGAATCAAACACGATGCTGCGCGGCACCAGGGTATCGACTGGCAAACCGGCGGCCTGGAACCACAAACTCCACTCATCGGCGCGGTAGGAGCGCAGCAAGGTGTGTTTCAACAGGTCGGCGGGTGCGTGCAATTGCTCAGCCAGTTGCGGCACGCAGAGCACGCTCAGTGGTGCTTCCAGCAGTTCGCAGGCATCCGTGCCATGCCAGGCACCTGCGCCGAAGCGGATCGCATAGTCCAGGCCTTCGGCGGCCACATCGACGCGGTTGTTGTGGGTGGACAGGCGCAGGTCGATAAAGGGGTAGCGTGCATGGAAATCCGGCAGCCGTGGCAACAACCAGCCGACGGCGAAGGTACCGACTGCGCCGACCGTGAGCACCTCGCGGTAGTGCCCGCCTTCGAATTGGCTCAAGGTCTGGGCGATGCGGTCAAACGACTCGCGCACCACCGGCAGCAGGGTTTCGCCTTCGCTGGTGAGCATCAGGCCGCGGGGCAGGCGCTTGAACAACGTGACGTTGAGTTGCGCCTCCAGACTTTTGACTTGGTGGCTGACCGCTGCTTGAGTGACACACAACTCGATGGCAGCTCGGGTGAAGCTCAAATGCCGAGCCGACGCCTCGAACGCGCGCAGGGCGTTGAGCGGTAAATGGGAGCGCAGCATGCTTGACCCTAATTAATCTAATGGCAGGTGCGAGATATCATCGTTTGCCCAAGGCCCGCAAACGGCCTACATTTGCCACGCCCGCGCAGGCTCTCTCGTCAATCGATCACTCTCATGGAAGCGATATCATGCCCCAACTCTCCTTGTCTGGCGTGGGTAAATTAACCGCCCTGGCTTTGTTCATGGCTGCCGGCCAATGCCTGGCGGCCGCCGACCTGCGCACCGTGGTGGACGCCAGCGTCAAGCCACTCATGCAGCAACAGTCTATTCCGGGGCTGGTCGTCGGCATCGTGAAGGATGGCAAAACGCAATACTTTAACTACGGCGTCGCCAGCAAAGACGCTCAGCAAGCCGTCAGTGAAAACACACTGTTCGAAGTCGGATCAGTGAGCAAAACCTTCACCGCCACCCTCGCCGGTTATGCCGTGGCGACCGGCAAACTCAGCCTCACCGCGCCGGCCAGCGACTACCTGCCGGCCTTGCGTGGTGGACGGTTCGATCACATCAGCGTGCTCAACCTGGGCACCTACACCGCCGGGGGCCTGCCCCTTCAGTTCCCCGCCGAGGCCGACAACAACCAGCGCATGATCAGCTACTTCCAGCATTGGAAACCCGACTTCGCGCCCGGCACCCACCGCTTGTACTCCAACCCGAGCCTGGGCCTGTTCGGCTACCTGGCGGCGCAGAGCCTCAAGCAACCGTTCGACGCGTCGATGGAGCGCACCCTGCTCCCGAAACTGGGGCTCAAGCACACCTTCGTCAACGTGCCGGCCAGCCAGATGAACCTGTACGCCCAAGGCTATGGCAAAGACGGCAAACCGGTACGCGTCGGCCCCGGTGCCATGGACAGCGAGGCCTATGGCATCAAGACCAGCGCCGCCGACCTGCTGCACTACGTGAGTGTGAACATGAACCCGGCAGGCCTGGAAAAACCCTTGCAACAGGCGATCGCCACGACTCACACCGGTTACTACAGCGTAAACGGCATGACCCAGGGCCTGGGCTGGGAACTGTATCCCTACCCGATCACGCTCGCTGCCTTGGTTGAGGGCAACTCGAGCCAGATGGCGCTTGAGCCACACAAGGTCGACTGGCTGACCCCGCCGCAGTCACCCCACGCCGACACGCTGGTCAACAAAACCGGGTCCACCAATGGGTTTGGCGCCTATGTGGCCTATGTGCCGAGCAAGGGCATGGGGGTGGTGATACTGGCGAACAAGAACTACCCGAATGGGGAGCGTGTGAAAGTGGCCCATGCGATCCTGAGCGCACTGGACCACTGAGGCCAGACGCAAAACTAACCTGTGGGAGCGGGCTTGCCCGCGATGAGGGAGTGTCAGCCGACAGCGTTGGCAACTGACACATCGCTATCGCGGGCAAGCCTGCTCCCACAGTTTTTGATCGTGTTACATGCCGAGCCAGTGCGGCAGCGCCAGCGAAATGAACGGCAAGTACGTGACCATGATCAGGAACACCAACAGGATCATCAGCCACGGCAGCGCCGCACGAATGGTCTGCCCCAGCGTCAACCCGGTCACTGCCGAAGTTACGAACAGGTTCAGCCCCACCGGTGGGTGCACCAGGCCGATTTCCATGTTGACCACCATCACGATCCCCAGGTGAATCGGGTCGATGCCCAGCTTCATCGCAATCGGGAAGAAGATCGGTGCCAGGATCAGCACGATGGCTGACGGTTCCATGAAGCTGCCCGCCACCAGCAGTACCACGTTGACCATGATCAGGAATCCAATCGGCGTCAGCCCTTCAGAGATCACCCACGCGGTGATTTCCTGGGGGATTTGCTCGGTGGTCAGCACATGGGCGAAGAGCATGGCGTTGGCGATGATAAACATCAGCATGATTGCCAGGCGCCCGGACTCCAGCAGCACCTTGGGGCAGTCGCGGAACTTCATGTCCTTGTAGATGAACAGCGCGACAAACGCCGAGTAGACCGCGGCCACCGCGGCCGCTTCGGTCGGGGTGAACATGCCGCTGTAGATGCCACCGAGGATGATCACCAGCAGCAGCAACCCCCAGAAGGCACGGCGTGCGCAGGTCAGCCACTCACGGAAGGTCGCCCGTGGCTGGGCCGGCAGCTTCTTGATGCGCGCGACGATGTAGATCGCGATCATCAACATCAGGCCCAGCAGCAACCCCGGGATCACACCCGCCATGAACAGCTTGCCGACCGATGTCTCGGTCGCCGCCGAATACACCACCATCACGATCGACGGCGGGATCAGGATGCCCAGCGTGCCGGCATTACAGATGATCCCCGCCCCGAATTCCTTCGGATATCCGGAACGCACCATCCCCGCCACGGCAATCGAACCCACCGCCGCTACCGTCGCCGGTGACGACCCCGACAGCGCCGCAAACAGCATGCACGCCAGCACAGCTGCAATCGCCAGGCCGCCACGGATATGGCCGACACAGGCGTTGGCGAAGTCAATCAGGCGTTGCGCCACGCCGCCGGTGGTCATGAACGCGCCGGACAGCAGGAAGAACGGAATCGCCAAGAACGTGTAGGCGTCGGAGGTCTCGAACAGCTTGATCGCCAGGGAGCTTACCGAGTCCTGGCTGAACATCAGGATCGACACCGCCCCGGACAGGCCCAGGGAAATCGCGATCGGCACGCCCAGGAACATGAACACAAACAGCAGCAGGAATAGACAAAGCACGGCCATCAGTGACGCTCCTCATGGCTGCCGGCCAATTTGCTGGCCTCGCCAGCCTCGTCGGCCAGCCCCAACCCGACCTGACGGTGGGTAAAGATGCGGTAGAAAATTTCCAGGTAGCGGATAAACACCATGGCGAAACCGATGGGCACGATCACCACGATGTCACCGACGTCCACGCCGTACTGGTCGAGGTCTTCGGCACCGATATGTGCCCCCATCACCGCGCTCACCCACTTGTAGCTGGCGATCATGAACAGCCCGGCATACGCCAGGCAGCACAGGCAGGCGAGCATGCCCAGCATGCGTTGCACGGGACGCTTGGTCAGCTTGACCAGCGCGTCCACGCCAAGGTGGCCGGCGGTGCGCACACCATAGGAAATACCGAAGAAAATCAGCCAGCCGAACATGGCCTTGGTCAGCGCCACGCTCCAGGTCATGTCTTGGGCCCAGGTCATGGTGCCGTCGCCCAGGGCGTTGAAGAAGTTGCTGCTCAAGGCCCACTTGTCGGCCAGGGCAAAGAACAGCGTGTAGATGTTATTGAGCATGACGTAGACGAATGTCACCAGGGTCATGGCGGCCAGCAGGAAGGCGATGAAACCTTCCTCCAGGTGCTCCCAGACGCGCCTTAGCGTTTGCATGGCAAAACCTCGCGAAGCGGGAATAGGTATCGGGTTGGAAACCGGATCACACTGTGGGAGCTGGCTTGCCCGCTCCCACAGTGAATCTGCGCTACTGGTTGGACGCGTCCGCCGCCTTGATCAGGTCAGCCCCAATTTCCCCCTCGAACTTCTGCCACACCGGGCGCATGGCTTCGCGCCAGAGCTGGCGTTGCTCCGGCGTCAGTTCGATGATTTCGCTGGTCTTGGCGTCGACGATCTTCTGCTTGGCCGACTGGTTCAGCGCCTCAGCCTGTTTGTTCACTTCGACGGTGACCTCGACCATGATCTGGTCCAGGGTGGTGCGGATATCCGGAGGCAGGCCGTTCCAGAACTTGGCGTTGGTGATCACCATGTAGTCGATCAGGCCATGGTTGGACTCGGTGAAGTACTTCTGCACCTCGTTGACCTTCTGGCTTTCATAGTTCGACCAGGTGTTCTCGGTGCCGTTGACCGTGCCGGTCTGCAGGCCTTGATACACCTCGGCAAAACTCATTTTGCGCGGATTGGCGCGGATCGCCTTGAACTGCTCCTCGAGCACGCTGGAGGCCTGCACGCGGAACTTGAGGCCACGGGCATCCTTGGGTTCATGCAGCGCCTTGTTCGACGAGAGTTGCTTGAGGCCGTTGTGCCAATAGGCCAGCCCGAGGATGTTCTTGTCCTGCATGGAGGTCAGCAGCGCCTTGCCCTGGGCGGCCTGGAAACGGTCGACGGCGGCGAGGTCATTGAACAGGAACGGCAGGTCATAGATCTGCACTTGCTTGGTGTATTGCTCGAACTTGGCCAGGGACGGCGCCAGCATCTGCACGTCGCCCAGCAACAGCGCTTCCATTTCCTTGCCATCACCGAACAACGATGAGTTCGGGTACACCTCGACCTTGACCTTGCCCGGCAGGCGCTCTTCGGCGAGTTTCTTGAACAGCAGCGCACCCTGGCCCTTGGGGGTGTTTTCGGCGACCACGTGGGCGAACTTGATGACAATCGGGTCCGCCGCCTGGGCCAGGCCCGCGGCAAACAAGGTGGCGGCGCACAGCAGCGCCCGGGAAAGCTTGAGCATGGAAAATCACCTTCTTATTGTTGTGTTGTAAGGCAAGGTGCCTGATGTCGCGCGTGTAGTGAATTTCGAATTTTTGATACCTGCGTTCGGCGTGGCCGAACGCGGATCCGCGGGATAACGAAGGCCCATTGTGGGAGCGGGTTTGCCCGCGATGGCGTTCTGTCAGTTGATACAACGGGCAATTGATCCACCGCCATCGCAGCTAAGCCAGCGCCCACAGTTTGATTCGGCTCCCCTCAGACAGAGGCGGCCAGCAGTCTTTGCGCGCGCAGCAACACCGGCGCATCCACCATCTGCCCGTCAATCTGATAGGCCCCTGCCCCATGGGCGCCGGCGTCTACCACGCGCTGGGCCCAGGCCAGGTCCTCGGCGCTTGGCGCCAAGGCCTGGTGAATCACCGCCACCTGCTTGGGATGAATGCACAACGCCCCGGCAAACCCCATTTCATAGGCATGCCGGATCGAACGGCGCAGCCCTTCGGGATCATCGATGGCCGGGTGCACGCCATCCAGCGGTGCGACCAGGCCAGCGGCGCGGGAATGCACGATCAACGCCAGGCGCGCCTGGTCCAGGGCGAACTGCGCGGCCATGGAGTTGCTGCTCAGGTTCAGGTCCAGCGCCAGGTCCAGCCCGCCGAACGACAGGCGCTGCACGTGCGGCGCATGGGCGATCTCGGCCACGGCCAACAAACCGCGCGCGCTCTCGATGATCGGCCAGATGACTTTGCCGGTGGCAGCCACCACGGCCACCTGGGCGGCACTCTCAACCTTCGGCAGCAACACCCCCGCGACGTTTGGGTGGGCCTTGCAGAACGCCACATCCTCGAAGTGCTCGGCATGCTCCGGCGCATTGATGCGCACCCATACCTGGGCTGCGGGGTTTGCTGTCAAAAACGCGCCAAGATTATCCCGCGCCTGACGCTTGAGCGGCTCTTCCACCGCGTCTTCAAAATCCACGATCACCGCATCGGCGCCACTGGCCAAGGCTTTGGAGAATCGCTCCGGTCGGCTACCGGGCACAAACAACGCCGAACGTACCAATGGCTTTGGCATCTGTTGAATTCCCTTATGGTTAGATAACGCCGCGTGCGCGCAGGCCGCCGATGGCGTCTGGCGAATAACCGAGCCTGTCGAGAATGACCTCGCTGTGTTGTCCCAACCCGGGAACCCCGTCCATACGCGGGGTGAACGCGGCATTACGCGCCGGTGGCAGCAGTGAAGGCAGCGGCCCCGCCGGGCTATCGACCTCGCGCCAGCTGTCACGCGCCTTGAGTTGCGGGTGGTCCCAAACGCCTTGCATATCGTTCACGCGCGCACTGGCAATCTGCGCGTCTTCCAGGCGCTGAATCACCGCCTCGGTAGCCAGTTGCGCAAAACTGTCGACGATGATCTGGCGCAGGGCGTCGCGGTTGGCAGAGCGCTTGAAATTGGCGCTGAAACGCTCGTCCATCGCCAACGTCGGCGTGAGCAGCACCTTGTCGCAAAACGCCGCCCACTCACGCTCGTTCTGCAAGCCCAGCATCACCGTGCCGCCATCGCCGGTGGGAAACGGCCCATAGGGATAGATCGTCGAATGCGCGGCCCCGGCCCGCGGTGGCTGGGGGGCGCCGTCGAACGCGTAATACATCGGGTAGCCCATCCACTCCACCAGGCTTTCCAGCATGCTCACGTCGATGCGGCTGCCCTTGCCTGTCTTGCCGCGCAACAGCAGCGCCGAAAGGATGCCGCTGTAGGCGTACATGCCCGCCGAGATGTCGGCGATGGAACAGCCGGCCTTGGCCATCTGGTCATCACCGGGGCCGCCGGTTACCGACAGGAAGCCACCTTCACTCTGGATCAGCAGGTCGTAGGCCTTCTTTTTTTCGTACGGCCCGCCTTCGCCATAGCCGGAAATGTCACAGACAATCAGTCGCGGGAAGCGCTCATGCAGCGCCTCGAACGACAGGCCCATGCGCGCCGCCGCACCAGGGGCCAGGTTCTGCACCAGCACATCGGCGTCGGCCAGCAGGGTGCCGAGGATATCGCCCGCTTCATCCTGCTTGAGGTCCAGGGTCAGGCTTTCCTTGGAACGGTTGGTCCACACGAAATGCGAGGCCAGGCCGCGCACGCGCTCGTCGTAGCCACGGGCAAAGTCGCCAGCACCCGGACGTTCGACCTTGATCACGCGGGCGCCGAGGTCCGCCAATTGACGGGTGCAGAATGGCGCGGCAATCGCGTGTTCCAGGCTGACAACGGTGATGCCGTCCAGCGGTCTTGGGTTAGTCATAACGGTTCCTCAAAGCCAGTGGGCCATGGATGTGGCGCTGCGCAAGCCCCAGACGCGCTTGATCAGTGCGTCGGCCTGGGCCGAGGTGCGAGCACCGCTGAACCGGCTGAGCCGGTGGAATTTATCCGCCAGCTCTTCACGGTTCAGGGTGTTGCCTGGATCGCCCTTGGGTTCGTCGATGGCGCCGTGCAGCGTGCGGCCGTCAACGGTGGTGACGGTGACGCGTCCGAGCCAGCGTTGCGGGTAGGCGCCGTCGACCTCGGGGTCGAGGGTCATGCTGACCTTGTCGCGAAACGTCGACACCGCAGGATCGGTCAGTGCCAACGCCTGGAACTCGGTGAGCCCGGCCTTGCCATGCACGGCGATCAGGCCCAGCACGGTGCCCATGGAGAACTTGGCCTGGTGCACGCTGGTCGGCACCTTGACCCGGCCCAGCACATCGATGGCGCCCTGGTGCACCTGTGTTTCCACATGGCTGATGTCGGCGGCAGCGAGGCGTTCGCGCTGCATCAGGTCCAACAGCGCATCGGCGGCAGGATGGGTGTGCCGGCACGAAGCGTGGAACTTGAACGACGTTTCCAACAACGCCCAGCGGCTGCCGAGGCCGGCGGACAACCTGGCAGGCTCGGCATCACTGGACATGCCCGCCGCCAGGCCCTGGTCGCCTTCGAGGATATTGCGCGCGCCGGTCAGCCCATCTGCTGTCAGGTAAGCGGCGAGCAAGCCGTCCGCCGCAGCCTTGGCCGTGTGCAGTTGCTTGGAGTCGGCGGCATCGCGCAGGAACTCCCACAACCCGGCAGCCTGGGTGCCGGCGCTGCCGAGCAGGTTGATGAACTGCTCTTCGTTGAAATCCAGCAATTTGCCCACGGCGACGGCGGCCGTGAGCGTGCCGACCGTGGCCGTGGTGTGAAAAATGCGGTAGTGGGAGCGGCCCATGAATTCGCCGATACGGATACCGGCCTCATAACCGGCCACCGAGGCCAACAGCAATTGGCGGCCGGATTTACCCAGGTCCTGGGCGGCGGCCAGCGCTGCCGGGAACACCACCGTCGCCGGGTGCAACACCGAACTGTTGTGCAGGTCATCCTGCTCCACCAGGTGCGACGACGCCCCATTGACCAGCGCGGCAAAATACGCGCTGGTGCTGGCGCCGTTGACGATCACCTGCGCCGGCCCGGTGCTTGGGCCCATCTTCTGTGCATAGCGCTCGAACAACGGGATCGGGTGCGCGCCTTGGCTCGCCAGCGCCGAGGCGAGCCAATCCAGGTACAGGTCTTCGGTGCGCGCCAGCACGTCTTCAGGCAGTTGTGCGTCGTTCAACTCGGCAAGGAACCGACACAAGGCTTGGGTATGGCTCATGGTCAGGCCCTCAGAAACTGCGTGGCAGTTCGAGCAAATGCTCGGCCACGTAGGACAGGATCAGGTTGGTGGAAATCGGCGCCACCTGGTACAGGCGCGTCTCGCGGAACTTGCGCTCCACGTCGTATTCGCAGGCAAAACCGAAGCCGCCGTGGGTTTGCAGGCAGGCGTTGGCGGCTTCCCAGGAGGCCTTGGCCGCGAGGTACTTGGCCATGTTGGCGCTGGCGCCGGCATTGGCACCGCTGTCGTACTCCTCGCAGGCACGCCAGCGCATCAGGTCCGCCGCTTCGATCTCGATATGCGCTTCGGCAATCGGAAACTGCACGCCCTGGTTCTGCCCGATGGGCCGGCCAAACACCACGCGGTCGCGGGCGTAGGCGCTGGCCTTTTCGATGAACCAGCGGCCGTCACCGATGCATTCGGCGGCAATCAGCGTGCGTTCGGCGTTGAGGCCATCGAGGATATATTTGAAGCCCTTGCCCTCCTCGCCAATCAGGCTGTCCAGCGGCAACTCCAGGTTGTCGAAGAACAGTTCGTTGGTCTCGTGGTTGACCATGTTGGCGATGGGCTGCACGGTCAGGCCGTTGCCGATGGCTGCGCGCAGGTCTACCAGGAAGATCGACATGCCTTCGGACTTTTTCTTTACCTCGGCCAGCGGTGTAGTGCGCGCCAGCAGGATCATCAGGTCGGAATGCTGCACCCGCGAGATCCAGACTTTCTGGCCATTGATCACGTATTTATCGCCACGCTTGATCGCGGTGGTCTTGATCTTGGTGGTGTCGGTGCCGGTGGTGGGTTCAGTGACGCCCATCGACTGCAGGCGCAATTCGCCGCTGGCGAGCTTGGGCAGGTAGAAGCGTTTCTGCGCTTCGCTGCCGTGGCGCAGCAAGGTGAACATGTTGTACATCTGGCCGTGCACAGTGCCGGAGTTGCCGCCGCAGCGGTTCACTTCCTCGAGAATCACCGAGGCCTCGGCCAGGCCCAGGCCAGAGCCGCCATATTCTTCGGGGATCATCGCCGACAGCCAGCCGGCGTCGGTCAGCGCCTTGACGAAGGCTTCGGGGAAGCCTTTCTCTTCATCGATCTTGCGCCAGTAGGCCGCATCGAATTCGGCACACAAGGCGCGCACGCCTTCGCGGATCGCATTGAGTTCTTCATTGTCATTCGGGTTCATCAACGGCTCTCCGCCTGTTGTTATTGGATTATTCGAAATGCACGCTGGCTTGCTGCGCCAGGCCGTCGGCGTTTCCGGCCCACAGCTGTGCCACGCCGGCTTCGGCTACGCACCCGCCGACCTCAAAGGGTTGCGGCGCAATCAACGGCCGCACGCCGCGATAGGCAAAACGGCGCAAGGTGGCGCCGGGATGGGCACGGCAAAACGCGCGCAGGCTCAAGGTGGCGATCAACGGCCCGTGCACCACCAGCCCCGAGTAGCCTTCGGTGCCGGTCACATAGGGGTAGTCGTAGTGAATGCGGTGACCGTTGAAGGTCACGGCGCTGTAGCGAAACAGCAGGGTTGGCGTGGGGTCGATTGCCTCGGACCACTCGCCCTCGGCCAGGGCTTCACCGCTGCCGGGTTTAGGCGGCGTGGGCTCGCGGTAGACGATGTCCTGTTCCTCGCGGATCGCCAGGCGGCCGTCCTGGGAGTAGTCGTGGCGCACGGTGACAAACAGCAGCGAGCCGGTGCGCCCGGTCTTTTCTTCCACGTGGGTGATGGTCGACACCCGGGTCGCCGCCTCACCGGCACGCAGTGCCTGCAGGAATTCGATACGCCCGCCAGCCCACATGCGATTGCGATTGTCGGCCGGCGGCAGGAACCCGCCACGGGCCGGGTGGCCGTCAGTACCCAGCGCGGTTTCCGGCAGCGGGTCCTGGAAGAAACACCACTGCCACAGCGGCGGTATGTCCGCGCCATCCTCGGGCACTGCCTCGCCGAACGTGGCAGCAATGCGTTTGAGCAGGTTATGGCTGAGGTGGTCGTGGGCGGTTTCGCTTCGGCCGATCCAATCGGTGGCGCTCATCGGGTGCAGGTCCTCGGGCAGTGAGTGTCTGACCCGGATCATGCAAGCGCGTACCCGTTCTGAGAATTTGCATTTCAATAAACCAGCGTTCGGTTATGCTGAACGCCACGCTTGAGTACAACGACATTTCCCACATTGGCCATTCACTGCTGCCAAAATAGGTGTCTTGCATGCACTTCGACCTGGCTGACCTGCGCCTGTTTATCCATATCGCCGAATCCCCCAGCCTGACCCAGGGTGCCAAGCGCGCGTTCCTCTCGCCAGCCGCCGCCAGTGCGCGGATCAAGGCCCTCGAAGGCCAACTCGACACCCGCCTGCTCTACCGCGACAGCCGTGGGGTGGAGATCACCCCGGCCGGTGAGCGCTTGCTGCACCATGCGCGGCTGATCATGCGCCAGGTGGACTATCTCAAGAGCGAGTTCACCCAGTACGGCGTGGATTCGGCCGGGCATATCCGCATCTTCGCCAATACCACGGCGGTCACCGAATTCTTGCCAGAGGTGCTGGCGGGCTTTCTGTCGCAGCGGCCCGGCGTGACCGTCGACCTGCAGGAACGCCTGTCCCGCGACATCGTGCGCGGCGTGCTCGATGGCACCAGCGACATGGGCATTATCGCCGGTCCCGTGGAGGCGGCGGGTTTGCAGGTGCTGCACTTCAGTACGGATGAATTGGTGCTGATGGTGCCGGTCGGTCATCCGCTGGCAGAGCAATCGTCGGTCACCCTGGAACAGACCCTCGCCTACCAGCATATCGGCCTGCATGAAGGCAGCACCCTGCTGAGTTTCTTGCGCGAACACGTGGAGCGACTGGGCAAGCACTTGTCCCTGCGCATCCAGGTGTCGAGCTTCGAGGCGATCTGCCGGATGGTCGAAGCCGGCGTGGGCATTGGCATCATTCCCGAGTCGGCCGCCGTACGCCACAGCCGGACCATGCAATTGGTGGCGGTGAAACTCGATGAACCTTGGGCGATTCGCGAGCGCAGCATCCTGGTGAGGGAGCTGGAGGCCTTGCCCGGCACCATTCGTGCGTTGATCGCCACGTTGATGCCGGACTCGGTCAGTGCAGGCTGAGGTTGTGCTGGCGAGCGCCGTGCACCGTGATGTGGCTCAAGCGCCCCTGGTCATCGAATAGCAGCCAGCCATCCCCGGTACGACGGATATTCACCTCGTGGCGTGGCCAATGCAGTACGGCGCACACATGGTCACTGCCGCGATGGATAAAGTGCCAACGGGTGTCGCGTTCGCTGGCGATGTAGCCAAACACCAGCCACTCACCGTCGAGGGCGATGCGCACCGGGTCGCCATCGAAGCGTCCTTCATCGCATTCCGTCAGGCGATAACCCTTGCGGTTACCGTCGACATCCAGGATCAACACCGGCTCTTCGTCGTCGCTGTACCTGATCAGGTACTCGACGGTTTGGTCGAGTACACAGAACAGCGCGTTGCTCTCCTGCGACTGCGTCGACGCCGGCTCGCGCCCCGCCAACCGGCGCTCAGGCAAGCGGTAGTGCCAGCGCTCAACACCTTCACGCGGGTGATAGAGCCACAGGAACTCGCTGTGTTGATTAACTTTGAGGGCGTGAACCGAGCCGGGCAAGTCGCTCACGTGCCACAAGGTTTCAAAGCCACGATCTACGTCCACCACACGCAGTTGCCGGCCTTGGCCGATGGTCCAGGTGCTGCCGTCAAACTGGTCGGCGAACACATCCAGCACCAGCACGCCCAGGTCGGTGGCGGCGCGGTTGACCAAGTCCAACTTGCTGATACGCCACACGCTGTTGCGCCGGGTCAGTACCAGCGCCATCTGCCGGCCGTGGGCCAGGACAATCCGCTCGGCCGGCACGGCGAAATGGAACAGTGGCTTGCCGCTGCCATCCGCCACCACCGCTCCGGCCTCGCCCAATGCCACCAGGTAACGCTCGTCATCCAGCGGCACCGCATCGTAGAGCGGTCGGCTGCCCAGGGTCGGCGCGTCCCATTGCAACGCCTCGCCCACACGCACCAGCGAGCGGATGGCGGGACGCTTGAGCGCCTGGCCGGGCAAGTCCGCCTGCAATAATTTATCGCGGCTCATCTTCACCAGCGATTGCAGTTGATTGAAGTTCAGCCCCCCGCGCCCACTGAGTTGGTCGGCAATCACCGCATGCACGGTTGCCCCCGCGAGCCAGGCCAGGGCAACCGTGTCAGACTTGTGCGCCAACAACGCATGCGCCAGGGCATCGCGCTCGGCGCAACGGGCGGGATCGTCACGCAACTGTTCGATCCATGGCCCATAAGCCTCCATGGTATGCGGCAGCAAAATCGCGCGCTTGACCAAGGCGCCAATCGCCAGGCCTCCACCGGCCGCTTCGGCATCGAGCAGCCATTGAGCGGCACGCGGGCGCTCTTGCGGCAAGCTCCACACCACCTCGACGGCTTGCAGCCACAGGCCCTTGGCGATCAGTGATTCGGCCCACTCCAGGCGCAAACGGTCGGCGAGCTGCGGCTGCCTTGCCTGGAGTAACACCACCGCATCGGCAAACGCATCATCACGACGCGCCACCAGCAACGCACGCTGCCAGTTTTCGGCCAGGCACAGCAGGCGCACGATCACCGCCGACGGCATGTCCCAGGCCAGGGCCAGGTCCGCCGCCTGTTGGTAGCGCGCGTGCTTCTCCAGGTAGTCGAGGGCTTCGCGGCGTTCCTCGAGCAGTTCGGCCAGTACAAATACGGCTTCCTCGACACGGTTTTCGCGGGCCAGGCGCTCATAGGAGCGGCGATAGACCTGGCGCAGGTGTTCGGTAAGGCCCTCTTCGAACCGGTAGGTACGGCTGGGCCCGCGTTGCTGGCTGAGGGTCAGGTCCTGGCGCCGCTGCGGCGTCCCAAAGTTCTGCCCGGCATCCGGTTGCTGGCCGCCCAAGGGGATGGCATGGCGCAGGGCCTCAGCAAAATCACCGCTCTCGAACATCTCCAGCATGCGCTGCATATAGGCCGCCTGGCGTTTGCCGTACAGCCGGGAGAGTTTGGAATGCTCGGTCAGGCGGGTCAGCCAACGACGCCAGGCAGCCGGTTTGTGACGACCCGGCTGGGCCCGCTCAGGGATGCCTGGGTTGGACGGCGCTTGCGGTACTGCGTTGGCAGGCCGCCCACCCCGGCGCAGGTATTTGTTCAGCGCCGCCAGCAAGGCGGTGAACACGACGGCGCTGACCAGCATGCCCAGGATCACGCCGCTGATGTCTTCGGTGGTCGCGGCGGAAACCGGTGTCAACGATTTGGATTGGCCCTGGGTGACCATCCAGATCAACCCTGCCACCAGGGCCACGGTGACGCCCAGTTTCAACGCCGGGTATTGTGCGGGTTCCTCGGTGACCCAAGGGCTCGATGTATTGGAAGGCGGTACTGGCGGTGCGGGGTGTTGACGCTCCAGCAAGGCCCGGATCACCCCCTCTTGCTCAGGGCTGACCGGCGCCAAGCCGCCCAGGATCTCGCGGACATCGGTGATGACCGGTTCAGGCAGAGACTGCGCGAGGGGCGCATGACAATCGAAAGTATCGAGCAAGGTGTAGGCGCGGGTATCCAGCCACAGGCCGGGTTCGAGCACCTCGGCGTCTCGCACCTGCAAAGCGTGCACCTGGCCGCCGCGTATCAGCCACAGGTCGGCGGTTGGCAACGCGCGCAGTTCCTCGCTGGCCAGCCGTGCCGAACACAGGCCACGGCCCTGACGGACCAACGGCCAGCCCGCAAGCGCCTGGCAATCCACCGCGACAGGCGCGCTGAATTGCAGTAGATCGCCGTCGCCAAAACGGTAGGCAGCGGCCCCCCTGCGCCAGCACGCCAGGATCAGGCGAACCCGCTCCTGCGCCACGAAACGCTCGGCGGGCAACCACAGCCCGTCAATGGTCTGGTGCCCGGTCAATAAAGGCCGGCGGATCAATAGGGGTTCGTGTTCACGCATGGGCAGGCTCTTGTTTCAGGTCGCACATCAGTTGCAAACGCATGGCGCGCTCGGACACGTTGAACACCAGTAATTCCCGCGCGGATGTCAGCACCGCCACCAGGCCGCTCATGGGGCAGAAACTTGCACGGGCAATCGGTGCCGTGGTGGTGAACAGCGTCTGCTGCTGGCCTTCGGTGTACAGGCCAATGGTGTGCTGGTCGGGCCCCAGCAGTACCAGTGAATAGCGCTCCTGCGCGCCCACCTGGTGATGCAGGCCGATGGCTTTCCAGCCGGAAGCCAGGTCGATCTGCGCCTTCTTGGCGGGGAAGCTGTCATGGGTCACCAGGCGCCAACTCTGCTGGCTGCCCTGGTGAGTAAGCAGTGCGCACCCCCCAAAGGCGTACTTCCAATGGGCGGTGCTGGCGAACAGCACCTGGCTGACACCGACAGCCGCACCGACGGCGTAGCCGGAGGTCTTCTCGCCATCGGCCCAGGCCGAATAAGCCACCACTTGCCCGCCCTCACTGCGGGCGTACACCAGTGTCAGGGCATCCACCTGCGCCAGCCCCACGACATTGTTCGTCACCACGAAGTTTTCACCCCTGGGCGCGCCACCGGGACGTTGCCAGTAGCCGAGCTGGCCTTTCGTGTCCAGCAAATACAGGCGTTCGGACCGTTGGCCGCGCAGCCACACCGCAGGCAGAAAAGTCGCGGTGCCGGGAGGCAGGTGCATCTCTTCGCGCGTGGGCTTATTGGCGCAAACAAGGCTGGGAATGTTCCAGAAGTGCAGGACGTGGTGATCACCGAGCACCGCGCCGAGGCTGCGATAGTTGAATGTGGCGGCGAGCACGTGCTGGTCCTTGCCCCACAGTCGGCGTCGCACCTCGAGGGCTTTTTTCTGGTTCTTGTGGGGCAGCTTGATCACCACCATGCCGTGTTCGTCGAGCATGCGCAGCGCGACATAATTGCCTGAACCGGAGATGACCGGTGGCAGGGTCAATGCAACCCGAGCCACTCGCCCGGCAGCGGTCGGTGCGGGCGCGTGCACCGCATCATCGAACTGGCCCTTGAGCAAGCGCACCGCTTGCTGTTCGTCCGGCAGCGGCAGCGACACACGCCGCGCCTGCCCCGCCTGAAGGTCGAACCACAGGCTGCGCCCGTCCAGGTTGCGCGTAATCTGCACGCGATGGGTACAGTCCTTGGCATCAGTATGGGGCAGCCGCTGGCCGACGACCCAGCACTCACCCGCAGCCTGGTCGGCGAGCGATTCCCGCCATGCCAGCCAATGGTTGTCGCTCACGACCTCATAGGTACGCGCCTCGAGCAGGCGCTTGAGCTGTGCCGCTGAATCAAGCTCATGCAACACCGGCGCGCCTTGCAAAATGCCCCAGCGCAAGTGTGCACCCGCCTCCTCGGCACGCCGGGCCAACAACATCAACAGGGCCAGGTGCACCAGGCGCGCGGCCCCCAATTGCAAAGGGCCCGCATCGAACAGCACCACAAGCAGGCGGTTCGCTTCACGCGCACGGTACTGCGGGGCAAGGAACATATGCTCACCGTCGACCGCGCGACGCAGAAACTCGTCGGGCACTTCATCGGCCAGCAGCCATTCACTGGACAGCAACCGCTCATAGGGGCCGCGTCGGTGCAAGTCGCCCAGGCCGTCAGGCTCCGGCACATCGCCTTGGTGCACGCCACGCAGCGGTCCCAGCAGCGGGTTGAGACGGCCCAGCAAGTCGGCGAACAGGGGCAGGTGCTGCGGGGCAAACCACTCCAGCCATTGCCGCCAGGGTTGCAGCGACTCAGGCAGTTGCATGGGTGGCTCCCCAATACGCGGCGATACGCTGCAGATGCGCTGGCGAAACCGCCAGCAAACGGTCCAGCGGAATCACGGCCTGTGGGGTACGCCACACCAGCAAGGGCGCACGCTTGAAGCGCGCCGACATGGCATGGCCGAGCAAGTCCTCTGGCACATCCGGTTCCCAACTGGTCGGCAACCAGAGCCCTGGGGAACTGGCGCTGGGGGCTGCGTACGCCACGCCATCGACCCACGGCAGATCAGCCGGCACGCCGGTGACCACCAGCACATCACCATTGGCAGTGGCTTGCAGCCGTGCCGCATGGTCGGCCGCAAGCAACGTAAGGCGAGCGTGCAGACGCCGCGCAGCATCGCCCCAGGCGACCGCGGCTTGAGCCTGGGCGGGCACCTGCCGCGAACGCCAGGCCCAGGGTTGGCTCGGCGTGCTCATTCGGCAGGTGTCAGCAGACGGGTGAGTTGCCCCCGCGCGTGCTGCAACGGCTCGGGCATGGTCTGGCTGTTGAAATTGGCATCGATCTCGCGCAACAGACCTTCGAGTGCGGTACTGGTCGGCGGCTCGGTGCGGGCCAGGTAGTCTTCGGCGGTTTCCAGCAAGCGGTTCAAGCGTGACATCGGTTGCAGCGTGGCCTCTTCCACCGCGCTGAACAGGTGGCTGTTGCTGGAGGCGGCAAACAGATCGCGCAACACTTCACGGCCGTGTTGCTGGGTGGCCTGGGTCGGCAACACATACAGCAGCGGCCACACGTCGGCGTCACTGGCTTGCAGCCGGCCACTGAGCAATGCGGCGGCGGCAATCAGGCGCTGGGATTTGACGATGCGTCGGTCCGACAATTGGATGCCGGCTTCACGCAGGCGGCGAATCGCCTGGGCCAGGGTTGGGCGCACCGCACTCAGGTCGACGTGTTTCAGGGCCTGGCCGAGGGTGTCCAGTTGCGCAAGGCCGAGCAACTGTTGCACCGGGCGCTGTTCCGACTGCCAGCCGCCGGCCAGCATGGCTTCCAACTGATTGTCCGGCACCGACTCGACAAACAGGTGCAACAGGAACCGGTCGCCGAACGCCGCCAGTGCTTCATCGTCCGGCAGGCCATTGGCCGCGCCCACGCACACACGCAGCGGGCATTGCACCTGGGTATGGCCACGGCGGAAACGGCGCTCGTTGAGGACGCCCAGCAAGGTGTTGAGGATCGCGGTGGAACCCAGGAACACTTCGTCGAGAAACACGATATCGGCTTCCGGCAGCATGCCACTGACATCAGTTTCCACCGTGCCTTCGCGCAGCTTTTTCAGGTCTACCGCGCCAAACAGTTCGGAGGGCTCGGTGAAACGTCCGAGCAGGTATTCAAAGTAGCGCCCCCCCATGGACTGCGCGACACGCCGTACCACCGCGCTCTTAGCGGTGCCGGGTGGCCCGATCACCAGGATGTGCTCCTGGGCCACGGCCGCCAGTACGATCAATTCGGCGAGTTGCTCGCGCCCCACCAAGCCTTCGGTAGCGGCACGCACAGCATGACGGATGTGCGCGGCAGCGCCCTGCAACTGAGCAATCATGGGTGTCTTCCCTGAAACCAAAGCGGAGAATCTTGCCTGAGGCTAAGGTATTAGCAAAGCGTTGTTACACACTCACCTCAGGAGTCAGCCCATGCAGCTTGAAGGATCCTGCCATTGCGGCGCCGTGACGTTCAGCCTCAACAGTGCCCACCCCTACCCCTACCAGCGTTGCTACTGCTCGATCTGTCGAAAGACCCAGGGCGGTGGCGGTTATGCGATCAACCTGGCGGGCGATGCCCAGAGCTTGAAGGTCCGCGGGCGCAAACTCATTTCGATCTACCACGCCAGGCTCAAGCCCGAGGGCGCCAGCCGTGCCCACGTGAGTACGGCGCAACGGCACTTCTGTTCGCAGTGCGGCAGCGCCTTGTGGTTGTTCAGCCCAGAGTGGCCGGCGTTGATCCACCCGTTCGCCTCGGCCATCGACACGCCGTTGCCGGTGCCGCCGGAGCATACGCACCTGATGCTGGGGTCGAAGGCGCCATGGGTGGAGGTTACGCTGCGCAAAGGCGACCTGCAGTTCGATGAATACCCCGAAGAGTCCATCGCCCAGTGGCACGAGCGGCACAAGTGCCAGTGCTGACAACCTGGCCCGCTGATCGTGCATGAGCCTTGCTCGGCAAGGCTGCCGGAGACCCAAGGTGACTACAGCGCGACCATCCGCTACCTGCCGATAGCGTGTGAAACATGCACTCACTGATTCAGATGGGAACCAGCGGCCTGGCGCTAGCGACGAACCAGAAAACACCCAGTCGCTATCGTCGTCCTTGCGGAGCTCATTGATGGTCCCCTCTACGCAATCTACACCCCTTGGCGCCACCGGCCTTGGCGCCACACGCCAGGCCCCACCCCCAGAGGTAGAGCAGCCCTCCTCTCGTCAGTCAGCCCCCCCACCTCCTGACTGGATGGCAGTCATCAACAGCACGCCACGGCACAAAGCCGATGCAGCATTGGCCGGCGCTTACGCTGCCGCGCTGACCACCGCTGCGCACAACCTGCCCTCACCCGTCACGGGAGGCGAGACCATTTACCCCATTCCCATCGACTCTACGTTCGGGCAATGGCGAAAGCACCTCGACGCCTTGTTGGCGAGTGACGATTTCAAGCAGTGGGCCCACGACAATCGTGTTGACCTGTCCAAGACCATTCGTATTTTCCCTCCAAGCGACGCCACTTCGGGTTGGATATACGCCCAGGGCACGCACTCTGCACCCAACGACGCGGGTGCAGGCGATTCGCGTAGCGCTCGCACGGCCCCACGCGCTTTCGGAGCACGCTTCAGCAACGGCCAATCGCTGCCTGCCTCGTGGCCTTTGATCCTGCAGGCAGCTAAAACGCTAGCGGCGGGCCAACTCTCAGTCTCTGTCCCTTCGCCCCTTCATTCCGTACTCGACACACACGCCGAGCGCCCCGCTCGACTCGAAGAACTTGCAGCCTTCTATGGCGAGCAAGTGCCTGATGACCATGAAGCGCTTACGCAACGCGCGAATCAGTTAAGACAAGCCACCACCTTCCCTCTACCCGGTGCATCACTCTCGACAGCGCAATTTGAAATGCGCTCCGAGGCCGTACTTGAACAGCAACAAAGGGCGTTCGGCGATATCCGTAACAACACCCTCCTGTGCCAGCGGTTGTCCACGGCGATCACACCACCGCCCACCTCAACCCGCGCAACGGACCTGCCTCCCTCTTTCGTCGACTCGCCAGAGACACCAGAACAGGCGACGCGAAGAGAAAAAGCCTGGATTGCACAACTGCTCGAAAGTGACTCATTCACGTCAGAGGTCGACCCTTCTTCCTGGTACTTTCAGGATGAGCAACTGGCGCCTGGGGCCCGCGTCAGCCTCAAACGGTTCATCACCGACAAGGGGTGGAACGTTCCGCAGACAAAAGACGACATCAACAACTTGATCAAGTCCATCCAACGAGGGTCATTGCCCTCGCTTCCCCGTGGAAATCTCACCGGAGCCCTGGGCTGGACGGCGGCACTGACGCCGGATGAAAAGAAGCAGCTCTACAGCCACGTCCGATTTAACAACCTCAACCTACCGGGGCTGGGCGCTGCGCATGCCCCGTTCAACAATAACGGCGGAGCATTCAACTACCTGACTCAAAACCGCCAGTGGTCATCCTCCGAGCTCAACGCTGCACATGAGGTTGTAGAGGACATACTCAGCTCGCCAAAAGCCAGGGAGCTGGAAGCGGCGTTGCAACGGCAGATGGGCGTCCTGGGCGATGCCAGCGGTTCTGACATGACGTTGGCGGCGATCCTGCTGGGGTTGGATACCGATAGGGCGCTGGGTTTGTCGAAGAGAAATGAAATTGCCGGTTTCGATCTGGCGAACAAACGCTTCTACGGGCAGCCGCTGAGTCAAATCAGGCAAGCGCTGACCGACCATCTGGCCGAGAGTGAGCGCACCCCTGCCAGGATGGCTCCCGTTGCAGCGTATATGCTGCTTTCAAGCGCCGCGCCGGAACTGTTGGTCAAGGATATCCCTGTCGACGTGACGTACGGCTCACCGACGTGGGCCAGCCTGAAGGCCACAGTGGCATTCATAGAGGCAAAGAGCCCTGGCAGCGCCTCACTCATGCGCTTCGCCGACGTGGTCGAGTACGGGGCAATCGAGCCGATTTCCGAAGACGAGCACGCGCTGCTGAATGAGGCCAGGCGGGAGACCGTCATCGATTGGGCGCTGGTGCATGGCGTGCTGCCGCCATCGCCAACGGGACGCTACTCCGACGAGCAATTGAATACCGCGCAGACAACCTTCTGCGAGGTGATGAGCGCGCTGCAAACCATTTCCGGGGATTTAACCGCACCCGTCCCGATGCTTAAAGACATGGCTTTGGAAGAACTGGGGACGCGCTACAAGCATGTTCCACTCGAGCTGGCCGTGATCACCAACCCCCAGGCAAGAACGAACAACGCAACCAACAACGACCTCTTACACACCAACACGGGCCCCTATTCGCTACTGGACCTTTACATCGCCAACCAGGCACCAAGCCCGCAAGAGCAGAACAAGTGGTATTCATTAAGAGAACAGGTCGTTCCGGGAAGATCGGTCGAACTGCTGCACACACTGCCTGATATCAAGTTCGCCCACCGCCTGGCAGTGACCGAGCATCAACGCGGCAGAGAAAGGGGGTTGAGCAACCTCACCAGGCATCTCATTTCGCAATTACCGGTGGGCGACAGAGCGCAACTGGAATATGGAAAACTTGATATTTTCGTTGAAGGCGAGGTCATCAAGCATCGCGTTCCAATCCGGTCCGGCACGCTCAACCTTGACGAATCAACGCCTAGGCAAGCGCCCGGCAAGCGCTCGTTGATCATCAGATCGACGCTCAACCATAACGCAAGATTTTATGAGTTTTGCCCACAGCAAAACTACGTGAGACTGCGCGATGATCTGGACAGCGGCTTCGTTCCAGGGCCGCAAAAAGCATGGGTAAGAGAACGCTCACCGGACACGGGGGGAGAAAAGTACTCCACCACGGCAATCACTGAATTCAGCATGCCTGAGAGCGACAACAGTAAGTTAGGGGCCACCCCACCGCCCACAGGCGAACTTGCCCCTGCCTCCTATACCAGCGCACGCAGCCAGTTTCTTGGCGAGCTGCTCGCCAGGCATACCCTCGGGTTCGTCGACCTCGAACAACGGGTGAGCGCAACTGGCCACGCAACACGCTTTGACGACGAAGATGAAGAGTTCGAGACCCATAAAGAGGCGCTTCTGGCCTCGTTGATCGTCGTCAATCCGATCAGGAATGTGATCAACGGTGACTGGCTTGCGCTGGCGTCCGACGTCCTGTTCGATGGGGTCATGTACGTCACGACCGCTGGCCTGGGCAAGGCTGCCAGCGTGATCAAGCCGTTGAATGGCGCACTTGCGAAAACCGGCAAGCCGTTCGGGCGGCGCCTGTTTGCACAAACACCCCATCCTCCCGCTAACCGACTGACCGATAATTTCAATCAGCGCTCGCCCCGAAAGACCGGGCACCATGACCTTGCCGATTTAGCCAGCCGACCGGATATCGCTCAGGGCACTTATAGAAAGGGCCTCGTCGAGCTGTCTACACCTGCCACCTTCAATAAACCAACTGGCAAGTGGTACGCGGTAGATTCAAAGACTAACAAGGCTTATGGAAAACCTCTTGAACACTTTACGCCACAGGGATCGGCACGCCTTGATGACGCACTGCCCGGCCCCCAGAGGAGCGCCATGAGCCCTGCGCAACGGACACTGGACAGAGCGCTGGGGCGCGACAACGTTATTCAGATGGGAGGGCCGATGCGCGATCTGAAACTGATTGGCAATGAAGTTCATACCTTCACCGATACCTACAAAGGAACGAAACGTCTCAATATCGTCGCACACGGTGTCAAACGAAATTGGGTCGATCGGATCACGGGGGACGGTACGAAAATCGTCATGGATAACACACTCTATGATGCGCCTGGGTTAGCGACGTTGCTGAGAAGCAGAGGTGTCGACCCTGCGACTTTCGATAACGTACGCCTTCTGGTTTGCTATTCCGCCGAAGGAAGAAGCAGAGCCTTTGGACGTCTCTTTCAAAGAGAAATAAATAGACCCGTCAAGGCGTTTGAAGGGACCGTCTCATTGACGCACGGCTCGACCTCCGTGACCGACGTACGGAATAAAGTACGCAGCGACGTGTTGCTGAGCTATCCACAGGCGACACCGGCCGATATTGAGCAAGCAACCGATATTTTGACGGAAGGATTATTCAATGGAAAAGCCACTCCACATATCCAAAAAAACCATGGGCAGACCATCAGGGTCAATATCGATGCGGGCAACAGTGCCCCTCATTATGAAGATCTGAAGATCAGCTACCTGCCACGACGATTCACTCGGTAGCGCTATGACTCAGCGTACGCCCACGTCATCCTGAACGACGCGCCACCCCACTCCGAATCCAGCACCTGCACCTGGCCGCCGTGCCACTGCGACACCCGCTGCACCAGCGCCAGGCCAAGGCCGAAGCCACCGGTGCGACGGTCGCGGCTGGCGTCCAGGCGCATGAAGGGTTGGAAAATCTTCGCGCGGCCTTCCTCCGGCACACCCGGCCCGTCGTCACACACCCGCACTTCATAGCCGTTGCCGAACGTGAGCAACGACACTTCCACGCGGCACTCGGCGTAGCGGATGGCGTTGCGCAGCAGGTTGATCACCGCACGTGCCATGAAGCGCGGCTCGATCTGGATAACGTCTATCTCGCAAGTGCGCAACGACAGCTGGATACCGGCCGCCTCGGCCTCCAGCGCCACGCTGCCGATCACACTGTCGAGCCAGCTGTGAGCCTCGATGGGCTCGCGTGTGACCTGGGTGGCGCCGCGCTCGAGGCTGGCGTAGGTCAGCAGTTCGGAGACCATTTCTTCGAGCTCGCCCAGGTCGGCATACATGTCAGTGATCAATTCGCTGCGTTGGCGCGGGTCGGTTTGCTGCTTGAGTTGGTCGAGCTCGAACGACAGGCGTGCAATCGGCGTACGCAGTTCGTGCGACACGGCGTTGGTCAGTTCTCGCTGGTTGGCGATCAGGCTTTCGATGCGCTCGGCCATCTGGTTGAAGTGCCCTGCCAATTCGCGCACGGTGGAGCGGCGCGGCAGCAGGATGCGTGACCCGAGGTCGTTATCACCGAAACGTTGTGCCGCCAGGCGGATATGCTCCAGGTCACGCCAGTGCGGACGCACCCAGAAATACAGCACGATCGCCAGGCTCAACCCCAACAGGCTGTAGGCCCACAGGTAGAGCCATTTCGGTTCTTCGGGCAGCTTGATATTCAGCAGTTGCGGGCCGCCATCGATGTTGGCGATGAACTCCATGAAGTCGCCGCGCACCACCAGTTTTCCGGCGGCGAGCAGTTGCTGTTCGCGCGGGCTCAGCGCCAGGTCATCGCGCTGCACCAGTTTGAGGTGCAGGCCGTAATGAGGTTGCAGCTCGCCCAGCCGTGCCTCGCGCGCGTCGCCCGGCAAGGGCCGCAATTGTTCCACCAGGCCATAGGCGGGGCCACGCAGGGCTTCGCGGTTGTAGGTTTCATTGGCTTCGGGCAGCAACTCGTCAAACGTGTAGTTGACCAACCAGATCGCGCCTGCCAGGCCCAGCGCGAGGATGATGTACAGGCGGATATAGAGCCGCAGCATCTAGAACTCCCACGCAAACGGATTGAACAGGTACCCCTTGCCCCAGATAGTCTTGATGCACACCGGTTCGCGGGGATTGTCGTTGAGTTTGCTGCGCAGTTTGCTGATGTACACATCGACACTGCGGTTGAGGCCGTCGAAGGCGATGCCCCGCATGCGGTTGAGGATGTCATCGCGGGACAGGATCGTGCCCGAGTGACTGGCCAGCAACCACAGCAATTCGAACTCCATGGTGGTGAGGTCGATCTTGTCATCGCCCAGGCTGACCACCCGGCAACTGCGATCGATGGCCAGCCGCCCGAAAGCCAGCGACCCGCGCACCGTTGGTTCCGGTGCCTGTCGCCGTTGCAGGGCGCGCAGGCGCGCCAGTAGCACCGGCGGCTTGATCGGCTTGATCACATAGTCGTCGGCACCGGACTCCAGCCCGAGGATATGGTCCAGGTCGTCTTCCTTGGCCGTCAGGATCACGATAGGCGTGTCGGACACCGCGCGGATCCCGCGGCACACATGCAGGCCACTTTGGCCGGGCAGCATCAGGTCAAGTACGACGATCTTCGGTGTGAAGTCCAGGAACGCCGCCAGGGCCTCATCACCCCGATGCTCCACGCGCACCTCGAAACCATGCTGTGACAGAAAGTGCGCGATCAGCCCTGCCAGTTTTTCGTCGTCCTCAACGAGCAACACCTTGCCCAAGCCCAGGTTTTCCATAAGTTCTCAGTGTGCAGACACGGATTGAAGAGCGGGCATTATAGGTGGCAAAGCCAGGCCGCAGAGGTACTACGCCTGACGAAAACCGCCTTTCACCGAGGTTTTCAAAGAAACTTCATGTTTTTAAAAGTTTTTAACATTTCACCCGTAGTTTTTAACCCTGGCTGTCGTTCGCGCCAGTGGGTTTGAGATTGGACGTCGATTTTTCTGACATCCCCTCCCCACGCCCATTTGGGAAATTTCAACCCTGCCATTAATAGGAGACACGTTCTATATTGTCACCTCGCAGTGACAAAAATCAGCAGCACGCGCGTTGACAGATCAGCAACCCAAATGAAACTATCCTTGAACTTTCAGCGATTCACCGTCGCTTAAGTTCAGGGATGACCATTAAAATAAATATCAAAGGAATTGATATCATGCGACACCTCGCCCCCGCCTGTTGCCCTCATCTTTTTTCGTCACCCCCTTATTCAAGCCTTCGCCAATCCAATTAAGAAAGCCGCCCTTACCGGACAGCTGCTTATCGTCTTTGCGCTTATTGAAAACGGGTGCCCTGCATGTATTTGTATCATGACGTTATCGAGAAAAACGCGGCCAGGCACCCGGAAAAGTGCGCCATCGTTATTGATGCAGTTCGTTACAGCTATGCAACGCTTCAGCGACGCACAACCCAAATTGCCCGACTTTTAGTCGCTAACGGTACCCGTCCGGGCGATCGTGTCGCCTTGTATTCGCCGATATGCATCGACCTGATCGCCGCCTACCTCGCAGTGCTGCGCGTGGGCGCAATTACAGCGGCCACACACCCGACTTACAGCCGGGAAAAACTGGTGTACCAGCTCAACCATACAGGGGCGAAGGTGCTGATCACCCAAGGCGTCGATGCGCTGGAAACACTGTGCCAGGATTCGGCGCTGGAGCGAATCGTGCTGATCGGAACCGATGAGGTATCGAGTCCACATAGCCTGTCCCTGGACCGCGGCGTCATGGCTTGCGAGGCCCTGGCGGCAACGCTTCCCGACTTGCAGGACGACACTCGCGTCACGTCGATTTTCTACACCTCCGGTTCCACCTTCAATCCGAAAGGCGTGGTCGTCAACCATCGCATCATGGCCTCGGCAACCGCCGCCGTTACGGCTTACCTGGACAATACCCCGGACGACGTGATCCTCAGCTATTCCACACTGGCCTCCGACTACGGGGTGTATAACACTCTGATGCCATTGTATTTCGGTGGCACCACGGTGATTGAAAGCCAGCCACCCCAGACGGCGGACGATGTGCTTGAAGTGGTTAAACGTGAGGGCGTCACCGGCCTGCATGTATTCCCACCGATATTTTTCCTCCTGGCGAAGACGCAAGCGCACTGGCAGCGGCAACTGCCCAGCCTGCGCTACATTTCCAGTAGTGGTCAGCCGTTATACACGCGCCATATAGAACGTATCCGCCGCGCACTGCCTAACGTTCAACTGTTCTCCAATTATGGCTTGACGGAGTGCAAGCGCGTTAGTTACTTGCCGCCTGAAGAAATTGACAAGCGACCCACTTCCGTTGGCAAACCTTTGCCGGGCGTCAGTGTATTTATCGTTAACGAAAACGGCGAACAACTTACACAACCGGATGCCATCGGCGAACTTTGGGTCACCAGCGATTACTTGATGCTTGAATATTGGAACATGCCGCAAGCCACTGACGCCGCGATAAAACGCAATGTGTTCGGCACGCCCAGGCTTTATCGCACGGGCGATCTCTTCAAGCGGGATGACCAAGGCTTTCTTTATTATGTAGCCCGTCAGGATGATGTGTTTGCGCGCAACATATGGAATGTGAATCCGCGAGAAATAGAGCAATGCCTGGCCTCTCACCCTGCCGTCGCCCAAGTGGTTGTGGTACCGGTAGCCGATGAGTCGGCGGGCTTTTTGCCTAAAGCCTGCGTCGTCCTGGAACGTGACCACGATTCCAGTTGCGAAGCCGCGCTGCAGGCGCATTGCAAACGGCTCATGGACTGGCACATGGTTCCTGCGCTGTGGGCATTCATGGACGCATTGCCCCAAACCGATTCCGGGAAGACCACCGGCAAAGGCTTGGCCTGACATCAAGGAGCGATACGATGGACCCTGCACACGACGAAGCCCTCAACAACAGTGCGATGGTGAAACTGGCCGAGCATTTTCACAACCTGGCCACCGGCTCGACCCAGGTGCCTTCCCGGCCGCTCACCAGCCACCTGCGCGAGACCATCGCCGATATCGATGTCATCGCCTATCACGACCGTTTAGTGGCAGATGCCGGCCCGCTGTTTTCGCACTTCCTGGCCAGCGTCCCGTATGTGCTTGAAGAGCTGGCCCGGGTGGGTGTTGCGCTGACCAGGCTTGCCCACGCACGCCGTACACACCAGGGGCAACGCTTCAGTTTTTTTGAAGTCGACGCGTTCGACGGTAGCAATGGTCGCGCACTGGCGCACCACGCTCGTGGCCTGATTCAAACCCTGACGTGCTCGCCCAATCGCGCCAATCAACTCGCATTTGACCAATTTGCGCTGCCTGAACGCTCGATGTTCTACCCACACTCGTTTTTCAAGGTCAGCCCACCACTGCTCAGCTCGGCACCCTATCAACGGTTCGCCGAGGGGTTCGACTACCTCTATGAAACCGCTGCATTCCAGTTCTACACCCAGGACCGCGACGCGCAGCTCAGTCACATCAAGCCCCTGCTCAAGGCAGGCGGCCTGGCGTTCTTCCTGGAAAAGCTCAATCACACCGACCCTCAAGAATATCGACGTCGTGAAGCGCTCAAGGATGACGCGTTCAAAACGCGCTATTTCACCGCCGAGCAAATCGAGTGGAAGCGCAAACAAATGCTGGAGCAGATGCAAACCGGACAAGTGTGCAGGGATGACCTGGTTGCAGCCCTTCAACGGCATTTCAAACACGTCTACCTGCTATGGAACAGCACCAACTTCTACGAGTTCGTCGCCTCGGACGATCAGCAGCACATTGAGCACTTCATCACGCTGCTCGGCCCGGTCAACCAACCTGGCGGCTTCTGTTTCGAACGTGCGTCCCTTGGCAAGCAGCCGCACAAGGAACCACTCGATGCCTGAGGCCTACCTGTCAACGTGGCGCGAACGGGCGGCCCTTGCGGATAAAAACCGCCGCTTGAGTGACGAGACACTCAATGAACTCCACGCAAATGGCCTGCTGCAGTGGGTCTGCCCGCGCCGGGCCTTACCGACGACGCCTGGCTGGCCGGCACTGGTGCGATCCTCCAGAGCCGCAGCAAGGGCCTGTGCGTCGACTGGCTGGTTGATCAGCCTGGTGGGGGGGCACGCCGCCATCGCAGCGCGCCTAGACCCTTCATTCGAGGCAAAGCTCTACGAAACCGGCCCCACGCAGCTGTTTGCATCCGCGTCAGTTGGCCCGGACAGCCAGTTGTCCTTTGAGCCCGAAGGCATGCGTGTCAGCGGTCGCTGGCGCTTCAGCTCGGGTATCGAACACGCGACATGGCTGATCCTCAATGCCCCCTGTGCAAACCATCCCACGGCCGACGCGAGCGATCGCTTCCTGGTTGTCATCGCGAAAAAAGACGTCACAGTTCTCGACAACTGGGACACCCTAGGCATGCGCGCCACGGGCTCGCATGACGTGGTGACGCCCGCGCTACGGGTGCCCCACCACGAGGTGTTCCCACTCCAGGACGTATTCGGCCCACGACGCGCTGGCGCCGGGCATGACTATCTCTACAGTGTGCCCATCGTGCCGTTCATCACGACTTCGATCATCGGCCCCCTGCTGGGGTGCGCGGAAGGCGCTTACGAACTGCATCTACAGGCACTGGCGCGGCAAACCACTCCGCCATCAGCCACCGCCCTTGAGCGGGTCGCCCACAGCGGCGCGCAATTGACGGCGGCGAGTGCACTGTTTGAGTCACTGATCGACCGCCTGGATGCGTCAGGCCGTGCATTGCGCCCGCTCACCGCACCCGAGCTGACCGCCCTCAAGCGTGATCGCAGTTACCTCGCACGCCAATGCGTTGAAGCCGTACACCGGCTGGTGGAACACAGCGGCGCCTCGCAGATGACCACCGACAACCCTGTGCATCGCCATTGGCGCGACCTTCAGACAATGGCCGCGCACCGTGACGTGCACTGGGATTCCGCAATGCTGGCCAGTGCTACATCAGCGCTCCAACCGCACCTCTAGCGCCAACTCGTCAACGGGAGAAGACCATGTTCATCCGCAGCAAAGCCGACATTGAAAAAACCGCTCATTTCGTGGAATGGGGCGCAGGCACCAGCCACCGCCTGCTGACTGAAAAAGACCAGATGGGCTATACCGTCTGCCACACCGTCGTGCGCGCGGGTACCGAGTCACTGTTGCATTACCGCAATCACCTGGAAGCCTGCTACTGCATCGCCGGTGAAGGCGAGGTTGAAGACATGGACGGCAATGTCTACCCGATCCGCCCGGGAGACATGTATGTTCTGGACCAGCATGACCGGCATTACCTGCGCGGTGGCCAGCATGAGGACCTGGTGCTGGTCAGCGTATTCAACCCGCCGCTGCGGGGCGATGAGCGCCATAACCTCAGCGACACCTCTGGCTCAAGCTATTGATTGGCCGTCCGTCGACGCCTTGATTCACTGAAACGAGAGCACCATGCGCAAGGACTACCTGGCTTTTTTCATCTCTTTATTCCTGTCACGGCTTGCCGACCAGATCCTGCTGTTCATCGTGCCGCTGATTGTGTTCCAGACCACCAACAGTGTCGCGTGGGCCGGGCTGGCGTTTTTCGTCGAGTCACTGCCACGGTACCTGGCCTTTCCAGTCTGCGGCGCGCTGTGTGACAAGTTTTCCCCCGTGCGCATCCTGCACATCAGCCAGGTATACCGTGCCCTGGCGTGTGTGGCGGCGGTGGCGCTGTACGGCGTGTTTGACGGCATTTACTGGCTGGTGGCGCTGTCTGCGCTGTGTGGTGTGCTAACCACCCAAGGCATCATGGCCCGGGAAGTGGTCATGCCGCACATCTTCAAGCATTACACCTACGCCAAGACCTTGTCCTACTCACAGATTGCCGACCAGAGCGGCCTGGTGCTCGGCCCGCTGATAGCTGCGCTGATGCTGGAGGTATGGGCCTGGCACTGGGTGGTGCTGGGCGTTGCCGGCCTGTTTGTGCTGGCGGACCTGGCGATGTTGATCTGGCAGCGCAACACGACAGTGAACCTGGAAAGTTTTGAGCAACACCGAGACATCTGGCTGCAACCGCTGCGTATCGCATTCGGGCATATCAGCAACCTGGCGGAACTGAAGCGGATCATTGCCCTCGCGGTCGGGGTAAACCTGATCATCGGTGTGACGCTGGCCACTTCGGCGGCGATGGTCACCGGTCACTTTGCCGCTGACAAAGACGCCTACGCCCTGTTGCAGGCAGCCGGAGCAGTGGTGACCATCGCGATCCTGTTCTACCTGGCGCGCGCCACCCTGGCGTTGAAAGTGCTGGGCGGGCTGTCGTATTCGATGATTGCGGCCGGGGCGTTGGTCATGGCGATCAGCCCCAATCTCTGGGCCTACACCTTGGGCTTCCTGCTGGTCACCGGCTTCGACAAGATGTTCAACGTGTACATGCGCAGCACCCGCCAGCGGGTCATCCCGGTGCAGGATTTCGGCAAGACCGTGGGCGTGATCACGCTGCTCAACAACCTGGCGCAACCCATGGCCGGCCTGGCAATTGCCGTGCTGGCTGCGCCCTTGAGTACCCAGACGGTGATCCTGCTGTTGACCGGGATCACCGCGTTGATCGGCGTGGCCGTGGCCTCAGGCTGGCACGCCACTGTGAAAGCGGAACTCGACGTCGGGTGACTCGATCAGGTCCTGCTCGGCGGCCCTCACCCGCTCGATCACCTGGGCAATGTCCTTGGCGTCGCCATACTGGTACGCCAGCTTCAGGTAGCCCTGGAAGTGCCGCGCCTCGCTTTTCAGCAAGCCGAAGTAGAACTTGCCGAGTTCTTCGTCCAAATGCGGCACCAGCGCTTCGAAACGCTCGCAACTGCGCGCTTCGATAAAGGCCCCCACCACCAGGGTGTCCACCAACTTGACCGGCTCGTGGCTGCGCACCACTTTGCGCAAACCGGAGGCATAGCGCCCGGCATGCAACTGGCGTAGCTCGACCTTGCGCTTTTTCATCAGGCGCATGACTTGTTCGTGATGCACCAGTTCTTCGCGGGCCAGGCGCGACATCATATTGATCAGGTCGACATGGCCGTGGTACTTGGCGATCAGGCTCAGGGCGGTGCTGGCGGCCTTGAATTCGCAGTTCTTGTGGTCGATCAGCAAGGTTTCCTGATCGGCCAGCGCGGCCTGGACCCAGGCATCAGGGGTGCGGCAACCGAGGAATTCGTGGATTTCTGGCAGGTTCATCGGGCTCACGGGCAAAAGAATCACAAAAGGCCGGCGATTATACCGACCCCGCCGCAGACCACCAGCCGCCGCCCTTGATGTGCATCAACATGACGTGAGCCACGCAGCAACTATAGTTGTTCCAGCCCCCGCCTTTTTTGGAGATCCCGATCATGCAAGCCATCCGCAGCATCCTGGTGGTCATCGAGCCCGAGCATTCGGAAAGCCTGGCCCTCAAGCGTGCCAAGCTGATCGCCGGGGTCACCGGCGCACACCTGCATTTGCTGGTCTGCGACAAGAAGCATGAGCACTCGGCGCTACTGGCGCTGCTGAAGTCTGGCCTGCAGGAAGACGGCTACAGCGTCAGCACCGAGCAGGCGTGGAATACCAGCCTGCATGACACCATTATCGACGTGCAGCAGGCTGAAGGCTGTGGGCTGGTGATCAAGCAGCATTTCCCCGACAGCCCGCTGAAAAAAGCCCTGCTTACACCGGCAGACTGGAAACTACTGCGCTATTGCCCGACGGCGGTGTTGCTGGTCAAGACCGCTACACCGTGGGCCGGCGGGGTGATCCTGGCAGCGATCGACGTGGGCAATACCGATGGCGAACACCGCTCCTTGCACAACTCGATCATCGACCACGGCTTTGATATCGCCAGCCTGGCCAAGGCGCAGTTGCATGTGATCAGCGCCCATCCGTCGCCGATGTTGTCCGCGGCGGACCCGACGTTCCAGCTAAGGGAAACCATCGAAGCGCGGTATCGCGAGCAATGCCGGGCGTTTCAGGCAGAGTTCGACGTGGATGACGCCCACCTGCATATCGAAGAAGGCCCGGCGGATGTGCTGATCCCTTTCGCGGCCCACAAGTGGCAAGCGGCGGTGACGATCATCGGCACCGTGGCACGCACCGGAATTTCCGGGGCACTGATCGGCAATACGGCGGAGGTGATACTCGATGCCGTGGAAAGCGATGTGCTGGTGCTCAAGCCGCAGACATTGATGGATCATCTGGAAGAGCTCGCAACCAAGCCCTGACACCGCCCCTTCAGGCAATGAAGATTGGGAGAGGTGTTGTTAGTCAGCAAACACATCCTTGAGGAAGCCCGGCGCGATATAGCGCTGGTAATGCGCCTCGGACAGGATAAAGAACTCGCGGTCAATGGCGTCGCGCAGGTCCGGCAACGGCCAATCGCGAAACTCCGGCATCAGTACCATGCCGTAGGCCTCCAGGTTGGAGATCACTCGCGCGCCACGGGCGATCAACTGGTAGGCCCAGCAGTACTCGGACTGGTGCGGCACGAAGCGGATCTTGCGTTGTTCCAGCTGGCCGCGCAGGGTCCTGGGGTCGAAAACTTCCAGCTTGCCGGCCATTACCTGCACCAACAACTGTTCCAAGCGTAGCCAGACCGCGCGTTTTTCCTCTTCGTTATAGCCATTCCACTGGATCACTTCATGGTGGAAGCGTTTGCAGCCACGGCACACGAGATCGCCGTAGACCGTGGAGCACAGGCCGACGCAGGGGGTCTTGATGGTTTGGTTGGACATGGGCTAGGGCACGCAGATCAGCGAAACAATGCGCCATGTTAGCCCTTTGTCTAACCTTCATCACCCTGCAAACTTGGCGAGGCAACTTACCTTTAGAATTTTTTTGCCGTAGAATCATCCGGCCTTGTAAGGCGCCAATAATCCGCTGGAAGCTGTTTTCAAAGCGTCACGAGCACAGTCGTTCCTTCAGAACGGTGTTGGCGATGGTCAATGACTCGGTAGGTCAAGCCCTCGCCAACCCTCATCAGCTCCGTTCTGCAGGCGTAAAACTTTGAAAGCAGCTTCTGTGAGGAATGCCGGCAGCGCTGGCTTTGCGGCCCAAAAAGCCCCCGAGCGCATGCGTGCCGTTCATTTCTGGATGAGCGTCCCGTGGGACCACTGATGAGGGTAATAACTGTGCTTGAAGCCTACCGCAAACATATCGAAGAGCGTGCAGCCCTGGGTATTGTTCCCCAGCCGCTTAATGCCGAACAAACCGCAGGCCTGGTCGAGCTGCTGAAAAATCCTCCGGCTGGCGAAGAAGAATTCCTCGTTGACCTGATCACCAACCGTATTCCACCAGGCGTTGACGAAGCTGCCTACGTCAAGGCCGGTTTCCTGTCTGCCCTGGCCAAGGGCGAAGCCACTTCCCCCCTGATCGACAAGAAACGCGCCGTTGAACTGCTTGGCACCATGCAAGGCGGCTACAACATCGTGACCCTGGTCGAGCTGCTGGACGACGCCGCACTGGCCCCTGTCGCCGCCGCCCAACTCAAGCACACCCTGCTGATGTTCGATGCGTTCCACGACGTGGCCGAGAAAGCCCGTAACGGCAACGAGCACGCCAAAGCCGTGATCCAGTCCTGGGCTGACGGCGAGTGGTTCCGCAACCGCCCTACCCTGGCCGACAAGATCAGCCTGCGCGTGTTCAAGGTCACCGGCGAAACCAACACCGACGACCTGTCCCCTGCGCCTGATGCCTGGTCCCGTCCAGACATCCCGCTGCACGCCCTGGCCATGCTGAAAATGGCCCGTGAAGGTATCGTGCCGGACGAGCAAGGCAAGACCGGCCCGATGAAGCAGATCGAAGAGATGCGCGGCCAAGGCTTCCCGATCGCCTACGTCGGTGACGTGGTCGGTACCGGTTCCTCGCGTAAATCCGCGACCAACTCCGTACTGTGGTTCTTCGGCGACGACGTTCCTTACGTACCGAACAAGCGTGCTGGCGGCTTCTGCTTCGGCAGCAAGATCGCTCCGATCTTCTACAACACCATGGAAGATGCTGGCGCACTGCCAATCGAGTTCGACGTCACCAACATGAACATGGGCGACGTGATCGACTTGTACCCGCATGCTGGCAAAGTCTGCAAGCACGGTACCGACGAAGTCATCACCACCTTCGAAATGAAGACCCCGGTACTGTTGGACGAAGTCCGCGCTGGCGGCCGTATCCCGCTGATCATCGGTCGCGGCCTGACCGACAAGGCGCGCGCGGAGCTGGGCCTGGGCCCTACCGACCTGTTCAAGCTGCCTGAAGCACCTGTCGATACCGGCAAAGGCTTCACCCTCGCACAGAAAATGGTCGGCAAGGCGTGCGGCCTGCCAGAAGGCAAAGGCGTTCGCCCTGGCACCTACTGCGAACCGAAGATGACCACCGTAGGCTCCCAGGACACCACCGGTCCGATGACCCGTGATGAACTGAAAGACCTGGCGTGCCTGGGCTTCTCGACCGACCTGGTGATGCAGTCGTTCTGCCACACCGCGGCCTATCCAAAGCCGATCGACGTGACCACCCACCACACCCTGCCTGACTTCATCATGACCCGTGGCGGTGTATCGCTGCGTCCAGGCGACGGTATCATCCACAGCTGGCTGAACCGCATGCTGCTGCCGGACACCGTGGGCACCGGTGGTGACTCCCACACCCGTTTCCCGATGGGCATCTCGTTTCCGGCCGGTTCCGGCCTGGTTGCGTTCGCCGCGGCCACTGGCGTAATGCCACTGGACATGCCGGAATCGATCCTGGTGCGCTTCAAAGGCAAAATGAAACCTGGCATCACCCTGCGTGACCTGGTTCATGCCATTCCTTACTACGCGATCCAATCGGGCCTGCTGACCGTAGAGAAGAAAGGCAAGAAAAACGCCTTTTCCGGCCGCATCCTGGAAATCGAAGGCCTGAACGACCTGACGCTGGAACAGGCTTTCGAGCTGTCCGACGCCTCGGCCGAACGTTCGGCTGCCGGTTGCACCATCAAGCTGTCGAAAGAGTCGATCACCGAGTACCTGAACTCCAACATCACCCTGCTGCGCTGGATGATCGGTGAAGGCTACGGTGACCCGCGTACCCTCGAACGTCGCGCCCAAGCGATGGAAGCCTGGGTTGCCAACCCGGAGCTGATGGAAGCCGATGCCGACGCGGAATACGCCGAAATCATCGAGATCGACCTGGCCGAGATCAACGAGCCGATCCTCTGCGCACCAAACGACCCGGACGATGCCCGTCTGTTGTCCAGCGTTGCCGGTGAGAAGATCGACGAAGTGTTCATCGGTTCGTGCATGACCAACATCGGTCACTTCCGCGCTGCCGGTAAGTTGCTGGAGCAGGTCAAGGGCCAGCTGCCAACCCGTCTGTGGCTGTCGCCGCCGACCAAGATGGACGCTCACCAGTTGACCGAGGAAGGCTACTACGGCATCTACGGCAAGGCTGGCGCACGCATGGAAATGCCGGGCTGCTCGCTGTGCATGGGTAACCAGGCACGTGTAGAGCCGAACTCGACCGTGGTGTCGACGTCGACCCGTAACTTCCCGAATCGTCTGGGTGACGGCGCTAACGTCTACCTGGCTTCGGCCGAGCTGGCGGCAGTGGCTTCTACCCTGGGTCGCCTGCCGACCGTCGAAGAGTACATGGGCTACGCGGCGAAACTGGACACCATGGCCAGTGACGTGTACCGCTACCTGAACTTCGATCAGATCGCTGAGTTCCGCAAGATCGCAGCAAGCGCCAACATCCCGGTGATTCAAGCCTAAGGGTGTGTTGATGTAGTTGTAGCTCGTAAATAAGCGCCGCGTATCGCAAGGTACGCGGCGCTTTTTTATGCCTGCGATGTGCTAGCAGCCCCGAAAACAAATGCAGGCGTTCAATCACTGAGTAGGGTGAGTACCCCCGCGATCCAACTGTGGGAGCGGGCTTGCCCGCGAAGGCGGCCTGACAGGCGACTTGGAGGCTGGATCAGACCGGGTATATATCCGTTATTTAGGTAATGGCTGCTATGGGTTCCGCTCTTACAGCGACTCACTTTTGAACAGCGCAAAAGTAAGCAAAACGCTCTTGCCCCAACACTCGGCACCACGCCTAGGCTCGGTGTGCCCGTAATCCGACATGGATTTGGGGGGCCGCCACCACGCGCCATCCATGGCGCGGGGTGGCTAAACCGGCATCCCTGCCGGTTTAGCCCCCAAATCCATGCCGAATTCCGGCCAGCGTGTTTAACGGGGCGCCTCAGATCAAGATCAAGATCTACAGCACGGCGGCCTGACAGCCGGCCTGAGTGGTTGGATCAAGAGCGGGTACGTGTAGGCATTGACTTGCCTGCGAAAGCATCAACCGGGTGTGCTTGATATACCGAGGTGCCCGCATCGCAGGCAAGCCAGCTCCCACAAAAAAGCAGGTAGGTGATTGACCTCTCAGCCATGCACGGCGACCTAAGAGTCGACCATTTTCTTACTATCGATCTCGGTCAAATGTGGGAGCTGGCTTGCCTGCGAAAGCATCAACCCGGTGTGCCTGATGCACCGGGGTGCCCGCATCGCAGGCAAGCCAGCTCCCACAGAAAAGCAGGTAGCTGACTGACCTCTCAGCCAAGCACGGCGACCTAAGAGTCGACCATTTTCTTACTATCGATCTCGGTCAAATGTGGGAGCTGGCTTGCCTGCGAAAGCATCAACCCGGTGTGCCTGATGCACCGGGGTGCCCGCATCGCCGGCAAGCCAGCTCCCACAGAAAAGCAGGTAGGTGATTGACCTCTCAGCCAAGCACAGCGACCTAAGAACCGACCGCTTTCTTACTATCGATCTCGGTCAAATGTGGGAGCTGGCTTGCCTGCGAAAGCATCAACCCGGTGTGCCTGATGCACCGAGGTGCCCGCATCGCCGGCAAGCCAGCTCCCACAGAAAAGCAGGTAGCTGACTGATCTCTAAGCCAAGCACAGCGACCTAAGAACCGACCGCTTTCTTACTATCGATCTCGGTCAAATGTGGGGAGCTGGCTTGCCTGCGAAAGCATCAACCGGGTGTGCCTGATATACCGAGGTGCCTGCATCGCAGGCAAGCCAGCTCCCACAGAAAAGCAGGTAGTTGACTGATCTCCCAACCAAGCACAGCGACCTAAGAACCGACCGCTTTCTTACTGTCGATCTCGGTCAAATGTGGGAGCTGGCTTGCCTGCGAAAGCATCAACCCGGTGTGCCTGATGCACCGAGGTGCCCGCATCGCAGGCAAGCCAGCTCCCACAGAAAAGCAGGTAGTGGACTGATATCTAAGCCATGCACGGCGACCTAAGAGTCGACCATTTTCTTAACTATCGATCTCGGTCAAATGTGGGAGCTGGCTTGCCTGCGAAAGCATCAACCCGGTGTGCCTGATGCACCGAGGTGCCCGCATCGCAGGCAAGCCAGCTCCCACAGAAAAGCAGGTAGCTGACTGATCTCTAAGCCAAGCACGGCGACCTAAGAGTCGACCATTTTCTTACTATCGATCTCGGTCAAATGTGGGAGCTGGCTTGCCTGCGAAAGCATCAACACGGTGTGCCTGATGCAACGAGATGCCTGCATCGCCGGCAAGCCAGTATTCAGACAACCCACATCAGCCCTCAAGCAACAAACGAATACACCAACGCCGTAATCGCTACCAACCCCACCGCCGTGACAAACACATTGGACGCCTGCCCGCGGTACTTGGCCATGGCCGGCACTTTGCGGATCGCGTACATCGGCATCAGGAACAGGATCGACGCAATGATAGGCCCGCCCAGGGTCTCGATCATGCCGAGGATGCTCGGGTTCAGCGTGGCAACGATCCAGCACACGATCAGCATGAAGGCGGCAGTCATTCGGTCCAGGCTCTTGGCGCCCGGACGACGACCCGTCTTCAGCACCAGGCCCTTGAGGCCTTCGCTGGCACCGATGTAGTGACCCAGGAACGACTTGGCGATCGCCACGAACGCAATCAAGGGGGCCGCGAACTCGATGGTCGGGTTGTTGAAGTGGTTAGCCAGGTACGACAGGATCGACAGGTTTTGAGCCTTCGCTTCAGCCAACTGTGCCGGCGACAGGGTCAGCACGCAGCTGAACACGAAGAACAGCACCATCGCCACCATCAGCAGGTGGGCACGGGACAGGATCTGCGAACTGCGCTCATCGGCGTGGACGCCATACTGGCGCTTCTGATCAACCGCAAAGGCCGAGATGATCGGCGAATGGTTGAACGAGAACACCATCACCGGAATCGCCAGCCACAGCGTGTTGAGCAGTGCGGACGGTGCCGGGACTACGCTGGCTGTGCTGAGAATGCCGCCGTTCCAGTGCGGAATCAGGTACACCGCCAGGAACAGCAAGGCGACGATAAACGGATACACCATCAGGCTCATGGCCTTGACGATCACTTGCTCACCGCAACGCACCACGGCCAGCAGGCCGAGGATCAGCACGAACGACAGGATTGCCCGTGGCGGCGGCATGATGTGCAGCTGGTGCTCCATGAAGCTGCCGACCGTATTGGTCAACGCCACGCTGTAAATCAGCAGGATCGGGAAGATGGCGAAGAAGTACAGCAAGGTGATCAGCGCACCGGCTGTGATGCCGAAGTGTTCTTCCACCACGTCGGTGATGTCGGAACCTTCACGGCCAGACAGGACGAAACGGGTCAGGCCACGGTGGGCGAAGAAGGTCATCGGGAACGCCAGCAGCGCAAGGATCACCAGTGGCCAGAAGCCTCCCAGGCCCGCGTTGATCGGCAAGAACAGCGTGCCGGCGCCGATGGCGGTGCCGAACAGGCCAAGCATCCAGGTGGTGTCCTGGCGGCTCCAGCTCGTGAGGGTTGCAGGTGTCGTTGCATAGCGCTCGTCGACGCTATTGGCCTGATCATTCATCCGGTCGGATCTCCGCATTTACACGGCCGGGACGAGTCAGAAAAACCTGACAGGCAGCGCCCCGACCATAGAAGGGGCCGGATTGTCCGGGATTCTTCTGAATAAGCAAAGACTTAGCTGAGGAACGGTGCTGCGGTGCAGATGCACAGGCTCAGCTGTAAACGGCGGTTTTCGGGGCTCTCGGCGCAATACCGGATATACATTCCCGCACTAATCTATTTTAGAATCCCGCCTGTTACTGTAGTTTTCAGGCTGCGTCCGTCGTTTATCCAGAGAACCCCGCCATGCCTCGCGTTTCCCGCAAACAAGCCGAACTCAACCGCGAAATCATCGTCGAGGCCGCCACGCACCTGTTTCGTGAACGCGGGCTGCACGGCATCAGCCTGGCGGATGTCATGGCCGCCGCAGGCCTGACCCACGGCGGGTTCTACGGGCACTTTGCTTCCAAGGAAGCCCTGGCCACCGAAGCCTGCCAACAGGCGTTCGCGGTCGCGAACCTGGGCTGGCAGGCCAAAATCGATCGCAGCGAAGATCAGCAGGCCGCCCGCCAGGCAGTGCTGGGCCCTTACTTGACCGCCTCCCATCGCGACAACCCCGGCGACGGCTGTCCGGTCTCGGCATTTGCCCCGGATATGTGCCACGAACCCGCCGACACGGCCTTGCAGCACACCTTTATTGAGGGCGTGGAGCAATCGCTGGAGGTCTTTGCGCAACTGGAGGACAAGGACCGCCAGGCCATGCTGGCCCACTACGCGATGATGGTCGGCGCAGTGACCCTTGCACGTGCGACACGCGGCAACAAGCTGTCGGACGAATTCCTGGTTGCTGCACGAAATGCCTTGCTGCCCGTTGACAGCCCTTCACCCGTCCCAGCATGATCGGGCCATGAACCTCATCCAGCTCGCCCTCACCCGTACCACCACCACGACCGCTTCCGGCGGGTCGCGCGGTGGCTGTGGGTGCCTGAGCTAGACACATCACAGATTCAACCCAAGGCCCCGCCAGCAATGGACGGGGCCTTTTTATTGCGCCGCCATCTGGCAATCACAAGGAGTAACACCATGGCTGACGCCCTGCTGATCATCGATATGCAAGCCGGCCTGTACGATGGCCCGCAAAAGCCCTTCGAGCGTGAATCTGTACTGGCCACCATCAACCAACTGGTTCGGCGTGCACGTGATGCAGGCGCCCCGATCTTCGTGGCCCGCCACACTGGCCCGGCGGGTTCGCCGATTGAAGCGGGTAGCCCGTCCTGGCAGCTATGGCATGAATTGGACGTGGACGAATCCCGTGACCGCCTGTTCAACAAGACCCGTCCCAGTTGCTTCCTGGGCACGGACCTGGAACAGCAGTTGAGAGCGGCGCAGGTGCAGGAGTTGGTAGTCGTTGGCATGAAAACCCAGTTCTGCGTCGACACCACTTGCCGGGTGGCGGTGGAGCTTGGGTTCTCGGTGGTGTTGCCGGAAGACGGCCATACCTGCATGGACACGCCGGCACTGAAGGCCGAGGCGATTATCGAGCATCACAACGCGACCTTGGCCGGAGCGTTTGTGACGCGTGCAAGTGCGGTCGAGATCAGCTTCTGACAACCCAAATACTGCATACTCCTTCCCTCAAACCCTTCAGGAAGAGCCTTCCGATGACCGCCACTGTCCTGGTCCTGGTTGAAACCATCAACGAATACTTGCCCATCATCGAGAGCAATGACTTTCATGTGATCCTGGCGCCGACCCCCACCGAACGCGCCGAAGCGATCAAGGCCCACGGCAGCCAGATCAAGGCCGTGCTGACCCGCGGCCCGTTGGGCCTGTACGCCGAGGAAATCGCCGCCCTGCCCCTGCTGGAAATCATCTGTGTCATTGGTGCCGGCTACGAGCACGTAGACCTGCAGGCCGCGAGCAATCGCGGGATCGTGGTCACCAATGGCGCGGGGGTGAACGCCCCGTCGGTGGCCGATCACGCCATGGCGTTGCTGCTGGCACTGGTGCGCGGCATCCCGCAGACTGACGCCGCCGTGCGCCGCAGCGAATGGCCCAAGGTGATGCGTCCCTCGCTGGGCGGCAAGCAACTGGGCATCCTCGGGCTGGGCGCCGTGGGCCTGGAGATCGCCAAGCGTGCGGCCCTGGGCTTCGGCATGGAGGTGAGTTACCACAACCGCCAGCCACGCGATGATGTGGACTACACCTACTGCGCAACGGCGGTGGAACTGGCGCGCACCTCGGACTTCCTGATCCTGGCCACACCCGGCGGCGCCAGCACCCGCCACCTGATCGATCGCCACGCCCTGGATGCCCTGGGTCCCAATGGCTACCTGGTCAACATCGGCCGTGGCAGCGTAGTGGTCACGGCCGACCTCGTCGCCGCCCTCGAGCAACGCCGCATCGGTGGCGCGGCGCTGGACGTGTTCGACGACGAACCCAAGGTGCCCGATGCGCTCAAGAAGCTCAGCAACACCGTGCTGACCTCCCACGTAGCCGGCCTGTCGCCGGAAGCGGCCCACGACACGGTGCAGCGCGTGGCCGACAACCTGGTGGAATATTTCGCCGGCCGCCCGGTACTCACGCCGGTCGCCCTGCCCCCGCCCGATAAATGACCGATCAGGCACGCTGATCATCATCCAACACGCTAACCTATTAAGCCGCCCCGACCTTGTCGCTGGGCGGTTGCGCGCATTAGATTAGGAAATAGTCCAAGGCCTCTAGAATAAGCAGAAGGGATAAGCATGGCGCTGAACGACCAATCGACCCAGATTCGCCCAGGTGAAGAACTTGATGCCAGCCTGATCGATCCCTACCTCAAGGCTCATATTTCGGGCCTGAGCGGCACGCCCACGATCAGCCAGTTTCCCGGTGGCGCGTCCAACCTGACCTACCTGCTGGAATACCCGGGCCAGGAATTCGTGCTGCGTCGCCCGCCCTTTGGCCACAAGGCCAAGTCCGCCCATGACATGGGCCGTGAATACCGCATTCTGAACCAGCTCAAGGACGGCTTCCCGTATTGCCCCAAGGCGTACGTGCATTGCACCGATGAGTCGGTGATCGGTGCCGAGTTCTATGTGATGGAGCGCGTCAACGGCATCATCCTGCGCTCGGACCTGCCGGCCGAGCTGGGCCTGGACGCCGCCAAGACCGAGGCGCTGTGCAAAAGCTTCATCGATAAATTCGTCGAGCTGCACCAGGTGGACTACAGCGCCTGCGGCCTGGCCGACCTGGGCAAGCCCGAAGGCTATGTGCAACGCCAGATCCGTGGCTGGAGCGACCGCTACGAAAAAGCCCTGACCCCTGACGCGCCACGCTGGGACGCCGTGCGCGCCTGGCTCAACGAGAAAATGCCCGCCGACCACCCGACCTCGAGCATCGTGCACAACGACTACCGCTTCGACAATGTGATCCTCGATCCGCACAACCCGATGCAGATCATCGGCGTACTGGACTGGGAACTCACCACCCTTGGCGACCCGCTGATGGACCTGGGCAACACCCTGGCCTACTGGATCGAAGCGGCGGACCCGGCGCCGGTGCAACTGATGCGCCGCCAGCCGAGCAATGCGCCCGGCATGCTCACGCGCCGTGAGTTTGTCGACTATTACGCCGAACGCTCCGGCATCCAGATCGACAATTTCGACTTCTACTACACCTACGGCCTGTTCCGCCTGGCCGGCATCGTGCAGCAGATCTACTACCGCTTCTTCCATGGCCAGACCCAGGACAAACGCTTTGCGCAGTTCATTCAGATGAACAAGCTGCTGGAGCAGATGAGCCTGAACGTCATCAGCAAATCCGCGCTCTGATCGCCTACAACAAGGAACCGCTATGTCCAAGACCAACCTGTTCGACCTCGACGGCAAGATTGCTTTTGTCTCCGGTGCCAGCCGTGGTATCGGCGAGGCCATTGCCAAGTTGCTGGCCCAGCAAGGCGCCCACGTCATCGTGTCCAGCCGCAAGCTGGAAGGCTGCCAGCATGTCGCCGACGCGATCATCGCTGACGGTGGCAAGGCCACGGCGGTGGCCTGCCATATCGGCGAGATGGAGCAGATCACCCAGGTATTCGCCGGTATCCGCGAGCAGTTCGGACGCCTGGATATCCTGGTCAACAACGCCGCGACCAACCCGCAATTCTGCAACGTGCTGGACACCGACCTGGGTGCATTCCAGAAGACCGTCGACGTGAACATCCGTGGTTATTTCTTCATGTCCGTGGAAGCCGGCAAGCTGATGCGCGAAAACGGCGGCGGCAGCATCATCAACGTCGCGTCGATCAACGGGATCTCCCCAGGCGTGTTCCAGGGCATCTATTCGGTGACCAAGGCCGCCGTGATCAACATGACCAAGGTATTCGCCAAGGAATGCGCGGCGTTCGGTATTCGTTGCAATGCCCTGCTACCCGGCCTGACCGACACCAAGTTCGCCTCGGCGCTGGTGAAGAACGATGCGATCCTGAAAATGGCCCTGGCGCAGATCCCGCTCAAGCGCGTGGCCGACCCGAGCGAGATGGCCGGCGCGGTACTGTTCCTCGCCAGTGACGCGTCCAGCTACACCACTGGCGTGTCGCTGAATGTGGACGGCGGCTTCTTGTCCTGACCCCTCGCTTCTAAGGTGCACAAACATTCGGCGGCTGTTGCCGAAAGCCCACCGCCAGGCGGTTCCAGCCACTGATGCTGGACACCGCCATGGTCAGGTCTACCAGTTCCTGCTCACTGAACTCCACCCGCACGGCTGCAAACAGCTCATCGGATACCGTCGAGCTCGGCAGCGTCGCCACCGACTCGCTCCAGGCCAATGCGGCCTTTTCCCGCGCCGTGAAGAACGGCGAATCACGCCACACGCACAAGGCGAACAGGCGTCGCTCGGTTTCGCCGTGCTGACGTGCCGCCATCGAGTGCATGTCTGTGCAGAAACCACAGTGATTGAGCTGCGAAACGCGGATCTTTATCAGCTCCAGCAAAGGTTTTTCGATGGACAAGCCAAAGGTGGTCGCTTCCAGCATCAGCATGCCCTTGAGCGCTTGCGGCGAGGCGGTGTAGTAATCCAGGCGAGGTTCCATGGGACGTTTCTCTGGCGGCGAATGCAATGACAGTCCAGCCTAGAGTGCGCAAGGCATCAGCTCTATAGCCAATCGGCCGGTTTATGCAGAGACCATTTTGAGCCTGTCACGCACGCGCGTAATCTTGGCGCAGATTGAATGCTCCGGGATAAGACATGGAACTGCACGTGGTGATCAATGGCCGCAAGGATCTGGCCGAACAGCTCTACCAACAGTTGCGCGAGGCCATTGGTTCCGGGCGCCTGGCCGCCGGTGCGCAATTGCCGCCCAGTCGCCTGCTCGCCGAACAGTTGGGCGTGTCGCGCAAGACCGTGTCGGACACCTACGCCACCCTGACTTACGAAGGCTTGCTGATCGGCAAGACCGGCCGCGGCACGTTCGTCAACGCCCGCGCACCGCAGTCCGAACGTGTGCAAACCGCGACCGACCTGGCCTGCGCCGCCAACCTGGCGAAGTGGCAATCGCTGCCATCGCCCATGCGCCACCCCACCCGTGACAGCACGCTGCGCTATGAATTTATTGGCGGTGCCACCAGCCGCAATCAGTTCCCCCAGGATGAATGGCGACGCTGCACCCAAGATGCGCTGCGACGCATTGCCCAGAACAGTGGTTTCTACAGCCAGCCTGAAGGCTTGCCGGCTCTGCGCAGCGCAATCGCCGGGCATATCGCGTTCTCACGCGGCGTCAACTGCCGCGACAGCGACATCGTGGTCACCAACGGCGCACAACAGGCGCTGGACCTGATTGCCCGCGTGGTACTGGAACCGGGCAGCATCGTCGCCATGGAAGACCCCGGCTACAGCCCCGCGCGCCAGATGTTCATGGCGATGGGCGCCAGCGTGGCGAGCGTGCCGGTGGATGCAGAGGGTATCCGAGTCGATCAGATTCCAGACGGCACACGGCTGATCTACGTGACGCCCTCCCACCAGTTCCCCCTCGGCATGCCCATGAGCGTACCGCGCCGTGAAGCCTTGCTGGCACGGGCGTTCGCGCTGGGCGCGATCATCATCGAGGACGACTACGACAGCGAATTCCGCTACGAGGGCCGGCCTACCGACTCGCTGCAGAGCATGGACACCCGCGGCGTGGTGGCCTACGTCGGGACCTTTTCGAAAACCCTGCTGCCCGAATTACGCCTGGGCTACGCAGTGCTGCCGCCGGCGATCTACGGCGCGGTGCTCAAGGCCAAGCAACTCACCGACCAGCACAGCTCGACGCTGCCGCAATGGGCCCTGGCCAAATTCATCAGCGAAGGCTACTTGCTCAAGCATATCCGCCGCTGCCACACGGTGTACGCCGGACGCCGGGAACGCATCCTGCAGCGCCTGGCGGGGGATTTGGCGCCCTGGTTCGAAGCGGTGCCTACCGTCGCCGGGTTCCACATGGCCGCGCTGTGCAAAGTGCCCGTGAACATCCCGCTGCTGATGGAGTTGGCGCGTCGGGTCGAAGTGGGCTTGTACCCCCTGGATGTGTTCTTCCACGATGCGCCAGTACGCCAGGGCCTGATCATCGGCTTCGGGGCCATCGAGACCCTCGACATCGACCCGGCGCTGGACAAGGTCCGCGATATCCTCCAGCAGATTGGCTAGGGGATTTTCCACCGGATTGGTCATTGGTCCTGTCGCCACGAGGCTCTAGCCTGTGCACTGACACCCGACCTCGGAGACCATCGCCATGCCAGCCTGTGCCTACAACACTGTCCATGTCCGCGCGGCGGCCGGGCGCTCAAGGGAACTGGGCGAGCGCCTGCAGCAGATAGCCGAAGCCGTGCGCTGCGCGCCCGGTTGCCTGGATTACGCCGTGCAGCGCGACCCGCTGGACCCCGACCTATGGACCGTCAGCGGCCATTGGCGCTGTGCCGAACAACTCGTCGCACACTTCCAGTTACCGGCCCTGCAAGGGTTTATCGAACTGACCAGTGAGCACCTGGCGCGCCGCCTGGATTTCGACCACTGAGGCATTGGTCTCCTGGTCTTCGCCAGGATTGGTCATTGGTCACCCAGGCATGGCGGCGTAGGGTGAAGAGGTCTCGAACTACTCGGAAACTTCGTCATGAAACGACTGCTCGCTGCCTCGCTGATGCTCGCCTCGCTCAGTGCCTTCGCCCACGAACCGGTTTACAACCAGGAGTCCATCAAGGTGCTCCAAGAGCACGCATTGGCCAATGTACCCGGCAAGAAAACCATCATGCTCACCGTTGACTACGCCCCTGGCCAGGCCACCGTGCCCCACAGCCACACCGGCACCGCCGTGGCCTATGTGCTGGAAGGTGCGATCACCTCGCGGGTGAATGACGAGAAAGCGAAAACCTACAAGGTGGGCGAATCGTTCTACGAACCCGCGGGTTCGCGGCACTTTGAATCGAGTAATGCCAGCCAGACCAAACCGGCCAAGTTGTTGGTCGTGATGGTGCTGGATGACAAGGCGGAAGTACTCACGCCCCTGCCAAAACAATGACCCCCCTGTAGGCGCAAGCTTGCCGGCGATAGGGGAGTAACATTCGACCCTTTCACTGGGTGAAAAACCGCCATCGCGGGCAAGCCAGCTCCCACATTTGGATCGCGGCGTAACAGTTAGATTGCAGTCGCCTGACTGGCCGCCTTCGCGGGCGTGTTGGATCACCGGCAAGCCGGCTCCTACAGGTCTAGCCGCGTAAGGTCAGTGACTCAGGGTCGCTTGAACTGGCGGCGCAGGTTTTCGATCCGCTCGCGGCAGGCGCACCCTTCAAGGTGGTCATTGACCATCCCCATCGCCTGCATCAATGCATACATCGTGGTCGGCCCCACGAACGTCCAGCCGCGTTTCTTCAAGGCTTTGGACAAACGCACCGAGGCAGGCGATGTGGGATTGCCCGTCCAGTAAGCCAGGTCCACCCGTGCCGGACGCTCTTCCTCACGCGGTTCGAACGCCCACAACCAGCGTGCCAGCGAACCGGTCTCATCCACCAGCTCACAGGCCCGGCGCGCATTGTTGAGGGTGGAAACGATCTTGGCCCGGTTGCGCACGATGCCCGGGTTCTGCATCAGCCGCTCGATATCCGCTTCGCCGTACTGCGCCACCCGGCGAAAATCAAACCCTTCGAACGCCGCCCGGAACTGCTCGCGCTTGCGCAAAATGGTGATCCAGGCCATGCCCGCCTGAAAACCCTCCAGGCAGATCTTCTCGTACAGCTGGATATCATCCGCGACCGGCACGCCCCACTCACAGTCGTGGTAACGCGGGTACTCCGGCGCGGCGGTGCGCCAGGCGCAGTGGGTCAGCCCGTTGGCGTCAGTGATCAGTCCTGGCGTGTCCATCCATCACCTCATAGGCCGAGCGGGCGATGATAAGCGAAAAAATTTGCACACGGCCAACCGCTCAAGCGTCGCGCTTACCGACCCACTGGTCAGACCGGGACCTGCCAACCGTCAAATAATCGCTTGTGGTTTCAAAAATACCGGGCGTAGACTGGCCCCGCACTGGACTTACCGGTATGACCACAACAATTAAGCCCTGGAACCACCAGGGCACCGAATAGAGATCCCTCCCATGCTCAGATGGTGCTCGCGTTCGATTTTCCTGCAAGTCGTGATTGGCCTGATGCTCGGCATAGCCTGCGGCCTGGCCCTTCCCGAATTCTCCTCGCAACTCAAACCCCTGGGTGACGGCTTTATCAAGCTGATCAAAATGCTGATCGGCCTGATCGTGTTCTGCGTGGTGGTCAGCGGTATTTCCGGCGCCGGCGACTTGAAGAAAGTCGGGCGAATCGGCCTCAAGTCGGTGATCTACTTTGAGGTCCTGACCACCGTCGCCTTGGTGATCGGCCTGGTCATGGCCTTCAGCACCGGTATCGGCACCGGCGCCAATATCCACTTGGAGCAGTTGTCGTCTGCCGGCTTGAATGAACTGGCCGACAAGGGCCAGCACATCCGCGGCACCAGCCAGTTCCTGATGGACCTGATTCCGAACTCAGTGATCGGTGCCTTCGCCGACAACAACGTGTTGCAAGTGCTGCTGTTCTCGGTGCTGTTCGGCAGCGCGCTGAACCTGGTGGGCGAAGCGGCGTCGGGTATCTCGCGGCTGATCAACGAGCTGAGCCATGTGATTTTCCGCATCATGGGCATGATCGTGCGCCTGGCCCCCATCGGTGTCTTTGGTGCGATTGCCTTCACCACCAGCACGTACGGCCTGGACTCCCTGCAGCACCTGGGCAGCCTGGTGGGCCTGTTCTACCTGACGTGCTTTGCCTTCGTCGGGCTGATCCTCGGCCTGGTCATGCGCCTGTCGGGCCTGCGCATGCTGCCGCTGCTCAAATACCTGCGCGAAGAACTGCTGATCGTGATGGGCACCGCCTCCTCCGACGCCGTGCTGCCACAGATCATGCGTAAACTCGAACATCTGGGTATCGGCAGCTCCACGGTGGGCCTGGTGATTCCAACGGGGTATTCGTTCAACCTCGACGGTTTCTCCATCTACCTGACCCTGGCCATCGTATTCATCGCCAACGCCACCGGCACTCCGCTGTCGATGACCGACTTGCTGACCATCCTGCTGGTATCGCTGATTACCTCCAAAGGTGCCCACGGTATTCCGGGTTCGGCACTGGTGATTCTGGCGGCGACACTCACGGCGATTCCAGCGATTCCAGTGGTCGGCCTGGTGCTGGTGCTGGCGGTGGACTGGTTCATGGGCATCGGCCGCGCGCTGACCAACCTGATCGGCAACTGCGTGGCGACCGTCGCCATTGCGCGCTGGGAGAAAGACATCGATATCCAGCGTGCCAACAAGGTCCTCGATGGCCAGCAAGGCTACGCGTTCCAGGCGAAGAAACCGGTGTTGCCGGCACATCAGGAGTTCTGAGCAAGCGACACGGTTCAAATGTGGGAGCTGGCTTGCCTGCGATAGCGGTGGGTCAGCCCACAAAACTATCAACTGATAGTCAGCCATCGCAGGCAAGCCAGCGCCCACATTGGCTCAACGCCAGTTTAATTATTGTATTGGCAACTTAAAGGAGTGTACGACGTGATCAGCACCTCAACCGTCGTCAATTCAGTCGTAGAAAAACTCCGCGCCGCCCTGGCGCGTGGCCAGTGGCGGCGCGGTGAAATGCTGCCCGGCCAACGTGAGTTGGCCGAACAGATGGGCATCAGCCGCCCGAGCCTGCGCGAAGCGGTGATCGTGCTGGAAACCCTTGGCCTGGTGCGCTCCATGCCCGGCAAAGGCGTGGTCGTGCTGGAAACCGATGTCAGCGAACCGCAAGCCCATGATGCCGTGGCCGCTGCCAGCCTGGAGGACATCCTGCAACTGCGCTACACCCTCGAACCCTTCATCGTCGGCCTGGTCGCCCAGACGATCAGCAGCAAGGAGGTCGGCCAATTGCGCCTGACCCTCATGGACATGCGTGAAGCCCTCGATGCCGGTGATGCACAAGCGGGGATGAACGCCTATATCGGCTTCCACGAAGAACTGTTCGCCCTCACCTCCAACCCGATTTTCCAGAACGTGGTGCAACAGACCAGCAACGCGCTCAAGCAAAGCGCCCAGGTGCTGCGCAACTCCCCCGAGCACCTGGCGGAGCGCCTGCAGGAAAACGAGGCCGTGGTGCGCGCCATTCGCAACAAGAACAGCGCCTTAGCCAGTGCCGAGATGCGCCGGCATATCCTCCAGGAAGGCCTGCGCATGGGCATTCGCCTCAACATCCCGGACGACCATCTGGGCAGCTGATTTTTCGGAGACCGGCCATGACCGCACACGCCCTGCAACGCGCACCTGCCACCACCGCCCTGCCCGCCATGCGCTTGGTGGCCGGCAAAAAGCCCTCGGTGGATGACATCTACCCACGTCTGTTCGACGCCATTCTCGAACAGCGCATCGCGCCGGCCAGCCGCTTTACCGAAGAGAGCCTGGGCGAGACCTTTGGCGTGAGCCGCAGTGTGATTCGCCGGGTACTGGCCAAGCTGTCACACCAGCAAGTGATCATCCTGCGCCCGAATCAGCGCGCCCAGGTGGCTGCGCCCGATAACCAGCAGACACGGCAGATCCTGGAAGCGCGGCGCATGACCGAAATCACCATGGTGCAACTGGCCTGCGCCCAGGCCACCCCCACCCAGCTACGCCAATTGCGCGAGCTGATTGGTCGCGAACGTGAGTGCATCGAACGTGATCAGCGCGGACCGGCGATTCGCTTGTCAGGGGAGTTCCACCTGCAACTGGCCGCCATGGCCGGTAACGCACCGTTGGCGCAGTTCCTCAACAGCCTGGTGCCTCTGACTTCGTTGATCATTGCCCAGTATGAAGCGCAAGCCTGCACCTACTGCGCCTGGCAGGAGCATGTGGCGATTGTCGATGCCATTGAACGACGTGACGTGAGCAGTGCGGTGAAGCTAATGACCCAGCATTTGGATCACCTGGAAGCCAAACTGCTGAGTCGTGACAGGCAAGATTGCACGCGCTGATGTGTACCGATTGCGCAGGCATTTTGGGAAGACGCTGACAGTCAGACGGGCCGCTGACCAGCACAATGACTTTTACCCAGAAGCCATACGCGCAGACCCATACCGCCATGAAAGCCCTTGCCCTTACGTTGCTCACTACCACGCTCATTGCACATTTGGATGCCTACGCACAGACGACTGATACGCCGGCTACCGACGAACAGATCATTACCCCTGGACACCCCGTGTGGTTGCTTGAGCAACCCGACGCAGTCAGCCCGGCACTGACCGCACGGACCTTTGGCACCAGCCAGTACGGCGATTATCGCGTCAAGGCTCTCCTGCAAATCAGCTGTCACCCACACGCCCCGAAGGCCAGTCTCACACTAGAGATCATGCCGCCATTGTTGGGTTTCGACAGCGATCCGTTCGAAGGCAAGGATGCCAGCGCCAACGGGCCGCTGCGTGTCACGACCGGAACACGCCCCGCTGTCGATCACTGGGTAAACGGTGTTTGGAATGCCGGCGGGGCTTTCCAGGTCAATACGCTTTTTGCGCTCAGCACCGCAGTTTCGCGAGAAGAGCTAGCCTATTGGGTCAGCGACGCCTCACGCGGCCAAACAGTAGAGTTTTCGCTAACGCCCGCCACAGACGACGGCAGGTCACTGACCGCCAGCTTCTCATTGCCAGAAAACAACCGCGGGTTGGAAAAAATCGTCCAACCCTGCCTCAGTGACACTTCAACCAGCCCTGTAGAGCCCTGACGCGACTGCACCCGCGGCATCAGGTGTCGTCGCGCTTGATCCACTTGGGCACGTCGGGCGCCTGATAACTCAATACCGCCGCCATCAAACGCGCCACGTTCGGCTCAACGATCAGCATGTCGCGGTGCACCGGCTTGAGAAACGCCTCACCCACCACATTGTCGAGAAACGAAGCCAGCCCGTCGTAAAAGCCATTGATGTTCAGCAGAGCACAGGGCTTGGCATGCTGGCCAAGCTGCGCCCACGTCCACACCTCAAACAATTCTTCAAAGGTGCCAATGCCACCGGGCAACGCGATAAAGCCGTCGGACAACTCCGCCATCAGCGCTTTGCGCTCGTGCATGGAGCCGACGATCCGCAGGTCGTCGAGGCCGGTGTGGGCCAGTTCTTTCGCGGCCAGGAATTCAGGCATAACGCCGATCACTTCACCGCCACTGGCCAGCGCAGCGTCAGCGACTGCCCCCATCAAGCCAACCGAGGCCCCCCCGTAGACCAAACCGATGCCAGCCTTGGCGAGCGCCTGGCCCAATTGGGCGGCCATTTCCGAATAGACCGGCAAGCGGCCCGGGCTTGAACCCGAGAAAATACAAAGTCGCATACACCCTCGCTTGATCTGGACAGTACTCACTGGAGCACGGCGCTCCTGCAATGACGGTAACGAGATGTAAAAATTGGCGCAATAAAAAAGCCCCGCATCTCACGATACGGGGCTTTTTTTACTTCGGGATCAAGCCGGTTGCAGCACCGACTGACCGCTCAACGCCAGGTCCAGCAGCTCACGGTTGGCCACTGCGTACATGGCGTAGTCCGTGCCGACTGCAGCACGGATTTCCACCATCATCGCGACCCAACGATCAGCCATGTCCTTGTGCTGCTCAAGCCACAGGGCCACGCGGGCTTCCATGTCTTGTGGCGCGTCGGCCATTTGCAGGACGGAAATGGTGATCGCGCGTTGCTGCCAGTCCACGTCATCGCGGAAGGCTTCGCGGGCCTGGGCCTGCCAGTTGTTGGCCACCGGCAGGTCACTGATCTGCTGCAGGTACCACGGCAAGTCCAGGGCGCTGCCGACGGCGAAGTAGGCCTTGGCCACTTCGGCGGCGTCATGCCCGGTCACGTCGGCGGCTTCGATGATCGGCAGCAGGGTGTACAGGTGGGTAGTGCCTGCAACCATGCGCGCCAACAGCTCCGGCACACCGGCTTCGGTGTAGGCCTTGTAGCGGTTCTGCCAGCCTTCGCGGGTCGGGCCTTCCAGCAACTCGTCGAGCTTGAGGCCCAACGCCGCCAGGTGCGGACCGAAGTGCGCCGTATCACGGCCAGCATCCTGCTCGTTGCGACGGCTACGCAGGAACCAGCGCGTGGCGCGACGGCCCAGGCGCATCAGTTCGTCCATCAGCTCCAGCTGCACGTCGGCGGAGACCTGATGGTCCAGGGCTTCGATCTGACGGAACCAGTGCGGGAGATGGAAGATGTCACGCACGATCACATAGGCGCCAGCCACGTTCGCCGGGCTCATGCCGGTCGACTCTTTGAGTCGTTGAACGAAGGTGATGCCCATGTGGTTGACCAGGTCGTTGGCGATCTGGGTGCTGACGATCTCGCGCTTGAGGCGGTGGCGACGCATCGCCTCGCCGAACTTGGCGACCAGGCTCGGCGGGAACGCGGTCTCCATGTCACGGGTCAGGTACTCGTCATCCGGCACCAGCGACTTGAGCAGGGCTTCCTTGAGGTCGATCTTGCTGTACGAGATCAACACCGACAGCTCTGGACGGGTCAGGCCCTTGCCGTTGGAAGCGCGCTCGGTGAGCTGCTCCTCGGTCGGCAGGTACTCGATGGCACGGTCTAGCTTGCCACGGCCTTCGAGGTCGCTCATCAGGCGCTTGTACTCAGCGGCACGCTCGTAGGCACGGCGCGCAGCCAGGGACAGGGCCTGGGTCTGCTTGTAGTTGTTGCCCAACACCAGGTGGCCGACTTCGTCGGTCATGCTCGCCAGCAACTGGTTGCGTTGCTTGTCGGTCATGTCACCGGCCTGCACCACTTCGTTGAGCAGGATCTTGATGTTGACTTCGTGGTCGGAGCAGTCCACGCCACCGGCGTTGTCGATGAAGTCGGTATTGGAGCCGCCGCCATTGAGGCCGAACTCCACGCGACCCAGCTGGGTCATGCCGAGGTTACCGCCCTCGCCCACCACCTTGCAGCGCAGCTCGTTACCGTTCACACGCAGCGCATCGTTGGCCTTGTCGCCCACGTCTGCATGGCTTTCGGTGCTGGCCTTGACGTAGGTACCGATGCCGCCGTTCCACAACAGGTCCACCGGCGCTTTGAGCAAGGCGTTCAGCAGTTCGGTCGGGGTCAGCTTGTCGGCAGAGATGTCGAAGCGTTCTTTCATCTGTGGCGAGATGGCAATGCTCTTCGCGCTGCGCGAGAAGATACCGCCGCCTTCGGACATGATGCTGGTGTCGTAGTCGGTCCAGGCCGAACGCGGCAATTCGAACATGCGCTGGCGCTCGACGAAACTGGTGGCCGGGTCCGGGTTTGGATCGATGAAGATATGCAGGTGGTTGAAGGCCGCGACCAGTTGCAGCTTGTCGGACATCAACAGGCCGTTGCCGAACACGTCACCGGCCATGTCGCCGACGCCCACCACCGTGATGCTGTCTTCCTGCACATTGATGCCGCGCTCACGGAAGTGACGCTGCACGCCGACCCACGCGCCCTTGGCGGTGATGCCCATTTTCTTGTGGTCGTAACCGGCAGAACCACCGGAAGCGAACGCATCGCCCAGCCAGAAGCCGTAGTCGATGGCAATGCCGTTGGCGATGTCGGAGAAGGTCGCAGTGCCCTTGTCCGCTGCCACTACCAGGTACGGGTCATCGTCGTCATGACGCACCACGTTGGCCGGTGGTACCAGGGCGCCGTCCTTCAGGTTGTCGGTGATGTCCAAGAGGCCGGAAATGAAGATGCGGTAGCAGGCGATGCCCTCGGCCGCGATCTCGTCGCGGCTGCCGCCCAGTGGCAGGCGACGCGGCAGGAAGCCGCCCTTGGCGCCCACTGGCACGATGACCGAGTTCTTCACTTGCTGGGCTTTCACCAGGCCAAGCACTTCGGTACGGAAGTCTTCTTCACGGTCGGACCAGCGCAGGCCGCCGCGCGCAACGTTGCCAAAGCGCAGGTGCACGCCTTCAACGCGCGGCGAGTAGACGAAGATTTCAAACTTCGGCACCGGCTTGGGCAGTTCGGGAATGGCGCGCGGGTCGAACTTGAAGCTGAAGTACGACTTGTTCTGGCCGTTGGCGTCGGTCTGGTAGAAGTTGGTACGCAGGGTGGCCTTGATCAGGTCCAGGTAGCGACGCAGGATGCGGTCTTCGTTGAGCACCTGGACGTCGTCCAAGGCCGTCACGATCGCTTGTTCCAGGCGTTGCTGCTTGTCTTCCAGGTCGTCGGCAGTGAGCTTGCGCGCCAGGTAGAAGCGGGTCTTGAACAACCGGGTCAACTCGCGGGCGATGTCGGTGTGGTTGTTCAGGGTGCTGGCGATGTAACCCAGGTCGAAGCCCAGGCGGATCTGCTTCAAGTAGCGGGCGTAGGCACGCAGCAGCGCGACGTCGCGCCATGGCAGGCCGGCGGTCAGCACCAGGCGGTTGAACGCATCGTTCTCGGCATCGCCGTGGACGATGTGCACGAAGGCATCCTGCAGGGTGTCGTTGAGCTGCTGGATATCCAGGTTCACGCCTTCGGCGGCGATGAACGCAAAATCGTGGATCCAGAACTCACGGCCATTGGCGTGGCGCAGGCGGTACGGGAACTCGCCCAGTACGCGCAGGCCGAGGTTTTCCAGGATCGGCAGCACGTCGGACAGCGCCAGCGGGGTGTCCGCGTGGTAGAGCTTGCAATGCAGCTCGCGCTGGCCGGAGACCTGGCCCAGGGGCTGGTAGAAGCTCATCACCAGCGGGTTGGCTTCGCTCAGGCTGTTGAGGTGTTGCATGTCGACCACGGCCGAATGCGCGGCAAACCGCTCGCGGTAGCCGGCCGGGAAGCCTTTCGGGAAGTCCGCCAGCACGTTGGTGCCTTGGGCTTCGCCGAAGCTTTCGACGACGAGGCTGGAGTAGTCGTCCTGCCAGCTGCGGCAGGCCTGCACCACTTCTTTTTCCAACTGCAGCGGGTCGATGTCGATGCGGTTTTTAGGGTCTACGCGCAGGATCAACTGCACACGGGCCAGCACCGACTCCGAGAAGAATGTCCAGAACTCGCAGTCCGTGGCCTTCAGGCGATCCATCAGCACTTGCTGGATCTTCTGGCGCACTTCGGTGGAGTAGATGTCGCGCGGCACGTAGGCCAGGCAGTAGCAGAAACGGCCGTACGGGTCTTTGCGCAGGAACACACGGATCTTGTTGCGTTCCTGGATCTGCACAATCGACATCACGGTGGTGAACAGCTCGTCGACCGGGGTCTGGAACAGGTCATCACGCGGCAACACTTCAACGACTTGAGCAAGCTCCTTGCCCAGGTGAGCCTTGGGCTGGAAGCCGGAACGGCGCTCGATTTCCGCAACCTTGCGACGGATGTACGGGATCACCCGCACGCTTTCGCCATACACCGACGAGGTGTACAGGCCCATGAAACGGTGTTCCTTGATGACCTTGCCGTCGGCATCGATCTCACGGATCGACACATAGTCCGGGTAGGCCGGGCGATGCACGCGGCTTGGGTGCGCGGCCTTGGCGAACGACAGCACGGTCGGTTCACGCAGGTAGGCAACGGCATAGTCTTCGATGCGCAGGTCATCGGCGGTGAGGCCGGCGCGCAGCAGCTTGGTCAGACCGAGGAAGGAGTCGGCGTCATATTCGATATGACCGCCGTCCGCCTCGTCACGTACCACGAATTCTTCATAGCCGAGGAACGTGAAGTGGTTGCCCACCAGCCATTCCAGGAAGTTCTTGATCTCGGCCTTTTCTTCGCCGTCGATGCTGAACTGGCTGGCGTCGATACCGGCCAGCAGGTCCTGGACCTTGGCTTTCATCGGTTCGAAATCGGCCACGGCGACGCGCACTTCGCCCAGCACCTGCTCAAGCTCTTTGCTCAGCACGTTCAGTTCGGCGGCGTTGGCACAACGGTCGATTTCCAGGTACATCAGCGATTCTTGCTGGACGCCGTCGCCCTGGGTGCCTTTAGGCAGGATTTCCAGCAGCTCGCCCTTGGCGCCACGACGTACGCTGAGCACGGTGGTCTGCAGGGTGTGGATGCTGTAGCCACGGCGGTTCAGCTCGGTGCGCACCGAGTCCACCAGGAATGGCAGGTCATGGTGCAGCACTTCGACCGCGGTGTGGGTCGACTGCCAGCCATGACGTTCGTAATCGGGGTTGTAGACCCGCACTTGCGGTTGGGTGTGATCAAAGCGCTCAAGCAGGCGCCACGCAGAGAGGGTGCAACCGGCCAGGTCGGAAAGACGACGCTGGGTCAGTTCGTCCAGGGAAATGATGCCGAAAAATTGTTCAGCGAACAGCGCCACTTGTGGCAGTGCCTGTTCACTGATGTGCTGCGCCAGTGCCGCTTGCAGTTGATGCTGGAAGTCGGCCTTGCTGGCTGCGGTGAAGAACGCCATCTGTGGTACTCCGCTTGGGCTTGTTATTGATGGAAGCGTCGCGTGTTATCCCCTTGCGGGGAGACCGTCATCGCTGTTCGTCGATACTGATAAATAAGCACCATAAACGAATCAGGGTGACAGGTGGGTGAAGCTGGACAAGACAATGAGGTCACATACAACTTCCATAAGATGCACACCTTGCCGGGTGACGGTACGACGGGCAGGTCAGGCGCCTGGCACATGCACATCCGTTGCGCAGCTTAACGAGTGTAGGAAGACAGCTGCTTGCGACGCTGCGACATATTCGGTCATCGGTAAGCAGGCTAGGGGTTGCGATTTGGGCAACCCGTATTGCATGGCCAAAAAACCGCCTGTTTTCCAGAGCCCGAGTGCCGAAAATGACTGGTATTGCCCGCCAGGTCATGCATGAGGTGTGACACAGGGAGCAGCACAAAATTCGCTGCAATGGCACAATTGCCTGGCTGCGCCCTCCCCCAGACAGGATTTCCCATGCTGCAACTGAAAACCGACGCACTGATGGCCACCCCGTGCGATGACGAAGAAGACAACATGGCCATGCTCTGCTGCCACGGCAAGAACGGCGAAATGTTCATGCTGACCCGTTACCCGGATGAAGACGAAGTGGAACTGACGTGGGACTACGAGCCGTCCACCCTGGACGGGCTGAAAGTCACCCTCGGCGCCACGACCTTGCTGGTTGAGCTGGCCGCAGGCGATGCCGATGCCCTGGGCGGCAAGGACCAACTGGAGATCACCCACGCCACCGCGGCATCGGACCTGACCGAGGTCGAAGAGACCTTGCAGAACATTCTCAAGGGCACCGGCACTTACATCCGCGCCTGAGTGGTGCCGGCCCCACGACCGTCGAAGTGTTTGTCCGTTTGTCGATACTGTTATTTCTAACAGTATCGGCGCCTGGGTTTTAAGCCTTAGCTGGTTCAAAACCTGGACGATAACTGCGGAGGCGCTTGATGAAGCCCATTGGAAAGATTCCGCTGGCGGCACTCTTGGGGGTCACCTTATCGATAGCGTTGCCGGCCCAAGCGGGCACGACTGACTATTCACACCTTATCTTGCTGCTAAAAGACAACGCCGCCTCTTCATCCTCAAGCGCCGCGACGATCAACCCACCAAGCGCACTCCAGAAACGCTTCCCCAGCATCAAGCCACTCGTGCCCCCCTCTGCATCCCGAACGCTGGAAGACCTCCAGGCGCTGCGCCGACATCGACTGGACCGCTACTACATCGCCGACACCCGCCACTTGACAGTCAAGCAGGCGCAAGCACTTGCCTTGCGCCTCAAACAAGACCCGGCAATAGAAGCGGTCGACTTTGAACCACAGGTGGAGGGCATGCACGGCGACAACGGCCCACCCACGGTGGCGAGTGCCGATAACGACATCCCGGACCACAGCCCACGCCAGCATTATGAATTTGGCCAACAGGCGGTGCCGCCCTACATGATCGGCGGTGTGAATGCCCTACACGCCTGGACAGTGCCTGGCGGCAAAGGCGAGAACGTGCGGGTGATTTCTGCGGAAATCGATCATTGGTCCTACGAACACATGGACTTGCCCAGGCCTTTTCTGGAACTGACAGTGGGCGCTGTGACCGGCGCCCATGACACCAGTAGCGCCGGCATCATCGTTTCCCGGGACAATGGCTACGGGACCACCGGCATTGTGCCGCAGGCACAGCTCGGCTACTTGCAATGGGGGACCGACAGGCTTTTGCAGTTGGCCGATCAATTACGCGAAGGTGATGTCGTACAACTTGGCGTACACCTCAACTACACGCCGTTCGCGGCAGTAGGCTGCAGCGAAAAATGCTACATGCCCCTTGAATACAACAGGACCGTGCGCGACATCATTGCCTACCTGACGCAAGAGAAAGGGGTGCATGTTGTATTGGCGGCCGCGAACGGCAATATCGACCTGGACCATCCTTATTTCAACGGCTACTTCGATCGCAATCTTTACGACTCCGGCAGTGTCTATGCCGGGGCAGTCGACCCCAAGACCGGCTTGAGAGCCAGTTTTTCCGAGTATGGCAGCCGCGTAGACCTGTTCAGTTGGGGGTACTCCGTCACGACGACGACCTGGAGCGCCAACCTTCCAACCACCGGCTATACCCACACGTTCAGCGGCACCTCGTCGGCCAATCCGATCATTGCTGGCGTCATGGCCTCTTTACAGGGCGTGGCGCGGGCCCATGGGCTGGGCAACATCGCCCCGAAAGCACTGCGCGGTATCCTGGTGGCCACCGGCTACCCACCGATCAACGGCAATCGAAGTGAAATCGGCGTGCAGCCTGATTTGCACGCCGCCATCCAGAAGATGCTGGACGACCATGCCGACAAGCCACCGACCGGACGCCTCGCCCTCCCTGAAGACGTAAAGTCGGGCGAGGCGTTCAGTGCCCATGTATACGCCGAGTCGCCCACGAACAAGCCGCTAACCTACCAGTGGGCTGCACCAGGCTTCACGCCAGAGGCCGGCACGCAAGCCACGCTGCACCTCATCGCACCGAGCGTGAATGCTGACACCCATAGATCCATTTCCGTCACCGTGTCGGATGGACGGCACAGCCTCACGCTGGCAGAAAACATCACCATCAAGGCGGCGCCTGGAAATGGCGATTGCAACGGCATCCCGCCGTGGGACGCCAGCAAAACCTACCAGGTCTACGCGGAGCCAGTGGCGTACTTCGGCAAGGAATACAAGCAGAACTTCTACAACGTCAACAAGCCTCCGGACATCAATTCGGGCCCTTTTGGCCAGCCCTGGCTTTCAGGCGTCCCATGCCCATGAGGAACTGCGAGCACGGTTTCGAGCGGGCAGGTATTCATGGGGAGAGGGATCCCGCCGCTGGGGACCCTTAAAAACCCAATACAATTGCGATTGTTTCCAAAAAATACCCTGCGCACCGTTAGTCGCCGCCCCCTATGATGCATTAAAGTAATGCCCCCAAGCCCTGACACTTTCCCCAATGCCCAGGGCCCACTTTTCCAGGAACCGTCATCGATGGAACATCGTGAAGCGCTGCTTGCGCTGCGAACCTTTCTTTCTACGCAGATTCTCGGCCAGGAAAAACTCATCGATCGCCTCCTGATCGCCTTGCTTGCCGACGGCCATATGCTGGTCGAGGGCGCGCCGGGCCTGGCCAAGACCAAGGCCATCAAAGAACTGGCCGAAGGGATAGAAGCGCAGTTCCATCGCATCCAGTTCACCCCTGACCTGTTGCCTGCCGACATCACCGGCACCGAAATCTATCGCCCGGAAACCGGCAGCTTCGTGTTCCAACAGGGCCCGATCTTCCACAACCTGGTGCTGGCGGACGAAATCAACCGCGCGCCGGCCAAGGTGCAATCGGCGCTGCTGGAAGCCATGGCCGAACGCCAGGTCAGCGTCGGGCGCAGCACCTACGACCTTTCGCCACTGTTCCTGGTGATGGCCACGCAAAACCCCATCGAGCAGGAAGGCACCTACCCGCTGCCCGAGGCCCAGCTCGACCGCTTCCTGATGCATGTCAAGATCGGCTTCCCCGACGCCGCCGTCGAGCGGCGCATCCTGCAACAGGCCCGTGGCGAAGCACTCAACGGCGAAACCAAGCCCGAACGCCGTGTCAGCCAACAGGCGATCTTTGCCGCGCGCAAGGAAATTCTCGGCCTGTACATGGCCGATGCGGTGGAGGAATACCTGGTGCAATTGGTCATGGCCACGCGCACCCCGGCCAAGTTCGACGCGGAAATGGCCGAATGGATCGCCTACGGCGCCAGCCCTCGCGGCTCCATCGCCCTCGACCGTTGCGCACGTGCCCATGCCTGGCTCGCCGGGCGCGACTTCGTGAGCCCGGAAGATATCCAGGCGGTGCTGTTCGACGTACTGCGCCATCGCATCATTCTGTCGTTCGAGGCCGAAGCCGCGGGCATCGACCAGGACCGTGTGGTGCAACGCATTCTCGACGTCGTTGCCGTCGCTTGAAACCCATGAACGCAGGCGATGGGATCCACGTCACGCTCAGCGAATTGATCGAGATGCGCCATCGCGTGCGCGAAGTGCAGCTGTTCTCCACGCCGAGCCAGCGCAGCCCGCTGATCGGCCTGCACCACTCCAAGCTGCGCGGGCGCGGCGTGGACTTCGACCAGGTGCGCGTGTACCAGGCCGGCGACGATGTGCGCACCATCGACTGGCGTGTGACGGCGCGCACGCAGGAGCCGCACACCAAGCTGTTCCATGAAGAACGCGAGCGGCCGATTTTCATCATGGTGGAGCAAAGCTGCCGGTTGTTTTTTGGCTCGGGACAGATGTTCAAGTCGGTGCTCGCCGCCCAGGCGGCCAGCCTGATCGGCTGGGCGGCGCTGGGGCACAACGACCGCGTGGGCGGGCTGGTGTTCGGCGACAGCGAGCACTACGAAATCAAGCCACGGCGCAGTAAACAAAGCCTGCTGCAGCTGCTCAACCGCCTGGTGCGCGTCAACCAGAGCCTGAGCACCGAAAGCCGCCCCGAAGCCGACGCACTCGGCATGGCCCTGCGCCGTGGTCGCGAAGTGTTGCGCCCTGGCAGCCTGGTGATCGTGATCTGCGATGAACGCGCGCTGACCGAAGGTGCCGAGCAACAGCTCAGTCTTTTGTCGCGCCATTGCGACCTGCTGCTACTGCCGATCTCAGACCCACTGGACCACGCCCTGCCCGCCGCTGGGCTGCTGCGCTTCGCGGAGCGCGGTGCGCAGCTGGAACTGGACACGCTCAACTTCGATTTGCGCCAGGCCTACAAGGCCCAGGCCGAAGCGCGCATTGCCCGCTGGGAACTGCTCGCGCAGAAACTACGGGTGCTGCTGATGCCCTTGAGCACCCAGAGCGAAATGGTCGAGCAACTGCGCGAATACCTCAACCCGCAACGCCCGGTTAAAAAACAATGAGCAGCCTTGACCAACTGCAGCCGCTGATCGCCCCGCCCGCCATCGGTTTCTGGCCGCCTGCGCCGGGGTGGTGGCTGTTGCTGCTGGTGATTCCGCTGCTGGGCTGGGGCCTGTGGTGGCTGCGCCGTTTCCTGCCGGCTCGTCGCCCCATCGCCCGCGCCGAGCAACCGCTGGACCCGCTGCGCATCGCTGCCCTGGCGGAGCTGGCACTGATGCCCAAACCCTACGACGGGGCCCCGGCCGGCGCGTGGCTGCAGCAACTCAATGGCCTGCTCAAGCGCCTGTGCCGCAACGACTACCCCTACAGCCAGAGCCACACCCTCAACGGCCGCAAATGGCTGGCGTTCCTCGATAACCGCTGCCCCGCCGCCGGCCTCACACGTTGGATGGTGTTAGTGGAAGGCGCCTATAAACCCGAATGCAAACTCGACGACAAAGCCATCGCCGGCCTGACCCAAGCCGTCGACACCTGGATTCGCAAACATGTTTGAGTTCGCCTGGCCGTGGGTATTTGCCCTGTTGCCACTGCCGTGGCTGATGCGCCTTGTACTGCCGGCTGCCGACAGCGGCGAGCCCGCCTTGAAAGTCAGCTACCTCAGTGACCTCGAAGGCCTGGCCCGTCGCCGCGCGCGCGCCAACCTGCCGGGTTGGCGCCAGCAAGCGCCTTACCTGGTGCTGTGGTTGCTGCTGTTGACCGCCGCGGCGCGCCCCGAATGGCTCGGCGAGCCGCTGCCGATTGCCGCCAGCGGCCGGGATTTGCTGGTGGCGGTGGACGTGTCCGGCTCGATGGATTTCCCCGATATGAACTGGCACGACGAAGACGTCAGTCGCCTGAGCCTGGTCAAACACTTGCTGGGCGATTTTCTCGAAGGCCGTGAAGGTGATCGTGTCGGCCTGATCCTGTTCGGCAGCCAGGCCTACCTGCAAGCACCGCTGACCTTCGACCGCCGCACCGTGCGCACGTGGTTGGATGAAGCGCGCATCGGCATTGCCGGCAAGAACACCGCGATTGGCGACGCCATCGGCCTGGCCCTCAAGCGCTTGCGCCAGCGTCCGGCGCAAAGCCGCGTGCTGATCCTGGTCACCGACGGTGCCAATAATGCCGGGCAGATCGACCCGCTCACCGCTGCACGCCTGGCCGCCGAAGAAGGCGTGAAGATCTACCCGATCGGCATCGGCGCCGACCCGGAACAAACCGGTTCCCTGGGCATCCTCGGCGTCAACCCGAGCCTGGACCTCGACGAACCGGCGCTCAAGGCCATCGCCGAAGCCACCGGCGGCCAGTACTTTCGCGCCCGTGATGGCGAAGAACTGCAAGCGATCAAAGAGACGCTCGACAAGCTCGAACCCGTCGAGCAACAACCCACCCAGGCGCGCCCGGCACTGGCGCTGTACAGCGCGCCCCTGGGCCTGGCATTGGTGCTGAGCATGCTGCTGGTGATTCAGGAGCGTTGGCCCAATAACGCCTTGCAGCGGTTGTTCAACAAATTGACGAGCAAAGGCATTTTCCTGCAGCAACACCCGGAATGGCGCCAGCGCCTTAAACGCCTGCGTTTGCGGAGGCGTCGATGATCGACCTGTGGCCGCACTGGTTCCGTCCCTGGTGGCTGTTGCTGTTGCCGTTGCTTGGCTGGTTGCTGTGGCACCTGTGGCACCGGCAAAAGCGCGCCGGACGCTGGCAGATGATCCTGCCACCGGCGTTCCATGCCGTGCTGCTCAGCGGTGGCAACGGCCGTGAAAGCAAATCGCCGTGGGTGCTGCTGGGTATCGCCTGGCTCCTCGCGGTGCTGGCGTTACTCGGCCCCAGCTGGCAGCGGGTTGAACAATCCAGCCAGAAGCCTTCCGACCCATTGGTGGTGCTGCTGGAACTGACCCCGGAAATGCTCGCCACCGACAGCCCGCCCAATCGCCTGGAACAGGCGCGACGCAAGCTGTATGACCTGCTGCAGGCGCGCACCGACGCGCAAACCGCGATCATCGTGTACGCCGGCAGTGCCCACACGCTTGTGCCGCTGTCAGACGACCTGGCCACCAGCCGCAACCTGCTGGAAGCCTTGCGCCCGTCGATCATGCCCGAGGCGGGCCACCGCGCCGACCTGGCGGTTGAAAAGGCCCTGGGCCTGCTCAAGCAAGGTGGCCTCGGCCAGGGTCGCCTGTTGCTGGTTGGCTCCTCGCTGTCCAAACAGGAACGCCAGGGCATCCGCCTGCTGCTGCAAAGCGCCCAGGCACCGAGTTTGTCGATCCTCGGCATCGGCAGCCGTGAGGGCACGCCGGTGACCCAGGAAAGTGGCGAGTTCCTCAAGGACGAGCAAGGCGCGATCCTGGTGCCACGCCTGGACAGCCCGACCCTCAAGGCGTTCGCCAGCGAAATGGGCGGCCGCTACCGCGCCGCGCGCCTGGACGACAAGGACCTGCGCCAGCTCGGCGTGCTGGACCCACCGCATACCCTGCGCAACGACGGCCAACTGCTGCACCTCGACACCTGGGCCGACCAGGGTTACTGGCTGCTCCTGCCCTTGTTGCTGCTGGCCGCCTGCGCCGGCCGACGCGGCTGGTTGTTCTGCCTGCCGCTGTTGCTGTTGAGTGCACCGCAACCCAGCTACGCCTTCGGCCTGCAGGACCTGTGGTTGCGGCCAGATCAGCAAGGCCAGTACCTGCTGAAGAAAAAACGTCCCGCCGAAGCCGCCGAACACTTCGAAGACCCCCAGTGGCAAGGCGTGGCGCTCTACGAAGCTGGCAACTATGCCGAGGCCATCAAGCGTTTCGCCGAGGGCAATGACGCCTACTCCCACTACAATCGTGGGAATGCCCTGGCCAAGTCCGGTGAATTGGAAGCGGCGATAGACGCCTACGAACAAGCCCTCGAAGCGCAGCCAGACCTGCAACCGGCGTTGAAAAACAAGGCACTGGTGGAAGCCCTGATGCAGGAACAGGCCCAACCAGAGCCGACCAAACCGGCAAAAAACGAGGATGACGAAACCACCCAACCCGGCCAAACTGCGCAACCGGGCGCCACTGGGCAAAACGCCACGGGAGGCGAGCAGTCGTCCCAGGGCCAGGGTGAGGCCGGCACGGGCGACACCCAGACAGGCAACACGCCACAAACCGCAGGCAATGAAGTACCGGGCAGCGAGTTGGGCGACGAACACACCACCACCCCGCCGCTGCGTCCCAATGACGCCAGCCTCGACGGTGAACATCGCCAGGCTCTGGAGCAATGGCTGCGCGAGATTCCGGACAACCCCGGTGAACTGCTGCGCCGCAAATTCTGGTACGAACAGCAACAACATCAGGACAAGACTCGATGAGCCGCCGCACCACCCTACTGCTCCTGCTCGCCCTGTCGACAGGCCACGCCCAGGCGGCGAACCTGAGCGCCAGTGTCGACCGCAGCCGCCTCAATTCCGGGGAAACGGTGGAACTGACGGTGGAATCCAGCGATGTCACCCAGTTCGGCAAGCCCGACCTGTCGCCGCTGGATGCACAGTTCGAAGTCAGCGGCACCCGCCAGATCAACCAGCTCACCACGTTGGGCGGCGATAACCGCGCCACCACGCGCTGGATCATCACCCTGCTGCCCAAGGAAAACGGCACGGTGGTCATCCCGCCCCTGCAAGTGGGCGAATACAAGACCCAGCCGATCAGCCTGCAGGTGGTCGAAACCGCCAGCCAGAACACCGCCGCCGAACTGGCGCCGGTGTTCGTCGAGGCCAACCTTGACCAGACCAGCGTCTACGTCCAGGCCCAGGCGCTGTTGACCGTGCGCGTGTACCACTCGGTGTCGCTGTATGACGACAGCAGCCTCACGCCCTTGCAGATTGCCGATGCACGCGTGGAGCAACTGGGTGAGTCGCGCACCTACGAGAAGGTCATCAACAGCATCCGGCATGGCGTGATCGAAACCCGCTACGCGATTTACCCGCAACACAGCGGCACCCTGGCAATTCCGGCACAGACCTTCAGCGCCACGCTGGTGGAATCGCGTCCGCCCCAGGAAAACACTCTGCAGGGCACCAAGCCCGGCAAGCTCATCCACGTGAGTTCTGCGCAACTGCCACTGACGGTCAAGCCCAAGCCCGCGCTGTATCCCGCCGATACGCCATGGTTACCGGCACGCAGCCTGACCCTGAGCGAAACCTGGAACCCGGAACCCGAGCATGTGCAGGTCGGCGATTCCCTGACCCGTAGCCTCACCGTCAAGGCCGAAGGCTTGGCCAGTGCGCAATTGCCGGCCCTGCCCAGCACCGACATCAATGGCCTGCGCCGCTACCCGGACCAGCCCGTGCTCGGCAACCAGAGCAACGACCGAGGCCTCACTGGCAGCCGTGAAGACCGCGAAGCGCTGGTGCCCAACCGTGCCGGCGCCCTGGAACTGCCCGCCGTGGACGTGGTGTGGTGGAACACCCATGAAGACCACCTGGAGCGCACCAGCCTGCCGGCGCGCACCCTGCAAGTGGCGACCAACCCGAGCCTCGTCGTCGACCCCCCCGCCACGCCCACCGTCATCACCGCGCCCGATGACAACCACCTGTGGCTGTGGCAACTCAGCACCCTGTTGCTCGCCTGCTCCACCTTGTTGGGCTTCGGCCTCTGGTGGCGTGCCCGTCGGCAGCCCGCCGTGCAGCGCGCCGCGCAAACCGGTCCGAGCCCGCGCACCTTGCTCGACGACCTCAAGCGCGCCACACAAGCGAACGACCCCCAGGCCACCCGCCAGGCCCTCGACGCCTGGGCCCGCCAGCAACCGGAAACGCTCGCCGATATGGCGGCGCGGTTCGTGCCGCTGTCGGACGCATTGGATGGGTTGAACGGCGCGCTCTACAGCGAGAGTGGGCATTTCTGGCTGGGCGAAGACCTCTGGCGTGCGGTCAAGGCCATTCCGACCGCTGAGCGCGAACTGGACCCAGCGACGGACACAACCAGTTTGCCGCCCCTATACCCCAAGTAGCACTAGCCACTATTTAAGAAAAAACATAAGAGGCCGATAGCGCGATGTAGCTTTCTTTTAATGGAGATTATCTAATGGCCATTACCTTGAATGTTTCATACGCACCGATAAGTAAGCAGAACGATGCCTACACCATCAAAAATCCGAACCAAGTGACTAATGCATTTACGATTACCGAAGCCTCCGAGGCAGCGGATGCGTTGAGGCTTAGCAATCAGGAAAAGATCAGCCAGCTGAAAGCGTTCTTGAAAGATTATGATATGACGTCAATCAGTACTGACGAGCTCAAGGTCGTTGGCAGCAGACTTTATGATGAGGGAATGATCAGTCGACGAGCTTTTGGAATGTTCATCTCTGGCGATGGCGCCTCTGACGCCAAGGGGTTTCAAACAAACACCCATGTAAAATTCAATGCCATCGCTTTATTCAACGAAAAACTGGAAGACACTAAGGCTCATTTTAAAAGCGAACCAATGCTGGCCAGGCAAGACGGCGCCATGGATCACTTGCAAGGCATGGTAAGTGCGAATCAAGCCGTTGCGGCAATGGCCTATTTCGTGCGCTCCGCCAATAGTGAATTATCAATAAACGAGCAAGCGTAACCTTGGTTTAAATGCGGCGCACCGGGTTAGCCCCGACGCGCCGCTTGCTGGCTCACCTACCGTACCTCACCGTACCTGAAAAGGATTTAGGGGCGGCCTCTTCGTTTTTTAGCCTGACTCGATAGTTACCAAATGGCCCAACGTATGAAGCGTTATTGCCTATGCTGAACGATACTCTGCTCCAGAACGAGCCTATTTCGCGTTCAATAAATATTTCCGGCGCCTTTCCAGCTCCACCAGCAGAAACCATTGCATCGATACCTGCCCCGGAACAACCATTCGCCGACGTAATACTGAAGGGCCCATACGCCGTACTCTCTGTCTTTGGAGGTACGACCCCGGTATAACTTTCAGTGATATTCAAGCATAACGCAGACACTTGAAACGAAACCAACATCAATGCTGCAAGAGGCAATGCAATACGGCTTTTCATAATAGTCTCCACAATTATTGAGAAAACACTAAAGCGCATACTACGTGGAGCAAGTCACCTGACCGCTCCACCCTCTCGACACTGCATGATTTATTGCCCCGCGTAAGCCAGCCACTTCCTAAAATCACTAAGGACGGGTCTGTAATACTTTCAAGTAGGAGTCCGTCAGGGATGTCCTAGTCCCAATTATTCCCTTGTCTAACCGACGACTTCCCAGGCCCTTTCCTCCAACCATGTAAACCAAAGATTATGCATGAAGGGAAACATCCAAGGCATAAATTTAATGTTCAAGCGCAACTGGCCGATAGCGCGATGTAGCCCTCTTTTAATGGAGATTATCTAATGGCCATCATCTTGAATGTCTCATCCGCATCACTAACTAAGCAGACCAATGCTTATACTATTAAAAACCCGAACCAAGTGACTAATGCATTTACGATTACCGAAGCCTCCGAGGCAGCGGATGCGTTGAGGCTTAGCAATCAGGAAAAGATCAGCCAGCTGAAAGCGTTCTTGAAAGATTATGATATGACGTCAATCAGTACTGCAGAACTCAAGAAGGTCGGCAGACGGCTCTTTGATGACGGAATGATCAGTGAGCGCGCATTTGGGATGTTTATTTCCGGTGACGGCGCATCTGATGCCAATGGGCGCCAGACAAATACCCATGTGAAATTCAACGCCATTGCTTTATTCAACGAAAAACTGGAGGACACTAAAGCTTTTTTCAAAAGTGAACCACTGGTTGCAAAGCAAGACGGCGCCATGGACCACTTGCAAGGCATGGTGGATGCAAATCAAGCTGTCGCCGCGCTGGCTTACTTCGTAAAGTCTTCCCAGAATGATTTATCAATAGATGAACACGCTTGACGTGGCACCTGAGCCGTGGTGCATCAGGGACAGCCCTGAAGCACCGCGTGTTGGACTACCGACCGTATCTAACCGTACCTGAGTAGGATTTAGAGACGGCATCATTGTTTTTCAGTCTCACTCGATAGTTGCCCAAAGGCCCGACGTATGAAGCATTATTGCCTATGCTAAACGAGACCCTGTTCCAGACCGCCCCCACTTCGCGCTCGATAAATATATCCGGCGCCCGTCCAGCTCCGCCTGCTGAAACCGACGCATCGATATTCGCTCCAGAACACCCATTGGCGGACGTTATGTTGAACGGACCATGCGCGGTTACTTCATCTTCAGGCTGTATAATCCCCGTGTAACTATCAGCAATACTCAAACATAACGCAGACGCTTGAAACGAAACCAACATCAATGCTGCAAGAGGCAATGCAATACGGCTTTTCATAATAGTCTCCACAATTATTGAGAAAATACTAAAGCGCATACTACGTGGAGCAAGTCACCTGACCGCTCCACCCTCTCGACACTGCATGATTTATTGCCCCGCGTAAGCCAGCCGCTTCCTAAAACCACTAAGGACGGGTCTGTAATACTTATGGGTAGGAACCCGCAGGGTATGTACTAGTCACACTCACCGCTTATCAAACATGATATTTTCCTGACGTTTTTCTCAAACTATTTGAAGCAATAGTCTCAATTCGAGCCTGATTGATTAGCCCTGCCCTCATGACGATTACGTGGAATTGGACATGCAATATTTAGGGGCGCTGTACAGCCCCGCGCGAGGCAAGCGCGCTGCGTCATGTCATGCATTGTTAAAGGCCAGCAAGCCATATCCCTTTAATTTGCAGGAAGTTTCCTAGACAATCCCACGGCCTTGCGCCTGCTCACTTCACTGGCTAGCCTTCGCTCCGTCGCTGCACATCAGCGATCGGGTGTGAGATCCCGTGAACTTGTAGGCGCCACGAGCAACATGCTCTATGGCAGCTGTGTGCGGGCAGACTTCGGTCTGGCCGGGTGCTCCTACTAATCCGGTATCTCACCCCGCACATAGCTGCCACCTTTTGACGTGTGAGATCGGCAAAAGAATGGCTCCAAAACCAGTAGGTACTTCATTCATGAACAAAATCGTCCCCGACCCACCCCGCGAAATATTCGACCGTGCCCTGAGCCACTACCTGCAACCCGCCTCAGCGCCGGCCTTCACCGTCCATCAAGACCTCAGCTTCGAAGACGCCCTTGCCCAAATCTGCGACCTATTGCGTTGCGCTGCCGCGACTGCCGCGGGCGCCACTCAAGGCCTGAGCGGTGATCAGCGCCACATGGCCAGCGCCACCGAGCATTTGATCAACAACGCCAAAACCCTGGCTGACCGAGCGCTGGACTGCCTGCAGGGCGCATGACCCTTGTGGGAGGGGGCTTGCCCCCGATGGCGGTGTGTCATCTCGCAGTTTTTTCGACTGACCCACCCGCATCGCGGGCAAGCCAGCGCCCACACAGGTAAACTCCTCTCCTTTTCATCTTCTGCACGGAGTTCGCCTTGCGTCTGTTTCACACCTCCGATTGGCACCTGGGCCAAAACCTCCATGGCCAGGAACGCGACTTCGAACACGCCTGTTTCCTTGCGTGGCTGCTGGGTCAACTCAACGCCGAAAGCCCGGATGTGCTGCTCATCGCCGGCGATATCTTCGACACGGTCAACCCGCCGCTCAAGGCCCAGGAGCGGCTGTATGACTTCATCATCAGCGCCCATGAACAAAACCCGAAGCTGACGATTGTGATGATCGCCGGCAACCATGACTCCGGCTCGCGTATCGAGTTGCCCGCGCCATTGATGCGCCGCCTGCGCACCCATGCGCTGGGTCGTGTGCTGTGGCTGGATGACGGCCAACTGGATGCCGAACGTCTGCTGATTCCCCTGCAGGATGCCAAGGGCAAGGTCGCCGCCTGGTGCCTGGCCCTGCCCTTCCTGCGCCCGGCGGAAGTCACCGGTGCACACTTGGGTGACGACTACCTGCGCGGTATCACCCAGGTACACGAAGGGTTGATCGCCGCCGCCAACGCCAAACGCAAAAAAGGCCAGGCGCTGATCGCTATCAGCCACGCGCACATGGCCGGCGGCTCGGTGTCGGAAGACTCCGAGCGCAGCCTGATCATCGGCAATGCCGAGGCGCTGCCCGCCAAGCTGTTCGACAAGAGTATCGGCTATGTTGCCCTCGGCCATTTGCACAAGCCGCAAAAGGTGAATGGCGAAGAGCGCATTCGCTACAGCGGCTCGCCGATTCCTTTGTCGTTTTCCGAAATCGGCTACAAGCACCAAATCCTTGATGTGACCTTCCAGGGCCAATGCCTGGTGAGTGTCGAACCGCGCCTGATCCCCCGTTCGGTTGACCTGCAACGCTTGGAAGCCGCACCGTTGACGGAGATCCTCAAGGCGCTGGCCGACTTGCCAGACGTCGACCTGCTGGCCGAGACCCAGCGCCATCCCTGGCTGGAAGTGCGGGTGCGCCTCGACGAGCCGCAACCCGACCTGCGCCAGCAAATCGAAGCCGCCCTGCAAGGCAAAGCCGTGCGCCTGGTGCGCATTGCCGCCGAATACGCCGGCAAACGCGGCAGCGACGAGACGGACGATGAGCGCCTGATCGAACTCGACCAGCTTACCCCACAGGAGTTGTTCAGCCGTGCCTGGCAGGACAGCTACGGCAGCGAAGTGGATGAACAGACGTTGAGGGACTTCGCCGTGCTGCTTCAGGAAGTGCAACAGGGGGGCGAACAGCCATGAAGATCCTTGCCATCCGCCTGAAGAACCTCGCCTCCTTGGCAGGCCCGTTTGAGATCGACTTCACCGCCGAGCCCCTGGCCAGTGCCGGGTTGTTCGCGATTACCGGGCCGACCGGCGCCGGTAAAAGTACCCTGCTCGATGCGCTGTGCCTGGCGCTGTTTGGCGCGGTGCCGCGCCTGGGCGATACCGGCCAGGCGAAGATGCCGGATGCCGACAGCGATATTTCCATCGGCGACCCGCGCACGCTGCTGCGCCGAGGCACCGGCGGCGGTTATGCCGAGGTGGATTTTGTCGGCGTCAACGGCCGTCGCTATCGCGCACGCTGGGAAGCCAATCGCGCCCGCGACAAGGCCAGCGGCAAGCTGCAGAACAGCCGCCAAAGCCTGTTCGACCTGGACAGCGACCAACTGCTGGCCAGCCAGAAAACCGAGTACAAGACCCAGTTGGAACTGGCCCTCGGCTTGAACTTCGAACAGTTCACCCGCGCCGTGCTGCTGGCACAAAGCGAGTTCAGCGCCTTCCTCAAGGCCAACGACAACGAGCGCAGCGAACTGCTGGAGAAGCTCACCGACACGGCCCTGTACACGCAACTCGGGCGGCGCGCCTTCGACAAGGCCAAAGAGGCCAGGGACGCGCACAAGCAGTTGCAGGATCAAGCCACCGGCGTGGTGCCCCTGGCCCCCGAAGCGCGGGTCGAACTGGATCAGCAATTCGACGCGGCGCAACACCACCTCAAGACCCAGCAAGCCCAGCTCAAGCAGTTGGAGTTGCAGCACACGTGGCTCAAGGAGCTGCGCGAATGGCAGGAACGCCAACGCGACGCTACCGAACAGCTGCAACGAGCGCAGCAGGATTGGGATAACCAGGCCCCACAACGCCAGGACCTGAGCCGCCTGGATCAATTGGCGCCGCACCGTCATCAGTTCGCACGCCAGGCCGAGCTAAGTACCCTGCTTGCCCCGCTGGCCGCGCAAATTCAGTTGCACAGTCAACGACAAACCGACCTGCACACCCGCCAGGCGCAGGCCCAGCAACAACAAGCTACTGCGCAAAGCGCGCTGGCCACGGCCCTGAAACACCAGGGCGATGCCGTGCCTCTGCTGCGCCAGGCGTTTGAAGCGCAAAGCACCCTGGCCCATTTGACCAAGGAGCTGGCCAAGCGCACCGAGGACCAACAGCAGCAGGGCAATGCCTGCACCGAAGGCCAATCGCTGCTCAATGGCCTGCTGGAAAAACAGCAGCATGTCGCCGAACGCCTGCAACGCCTGGCTACCGAGCTTGATCACAGCGCCGCCCTCGCCCCGCTGAGCGAGGCCTGGAGCGCCTACCGCGACCGTCTGCAACAGCTCATGCTGATCGGCAATCGCCTGAACAAAGGCCAGGCTGAACTGCCGCAATTGGAACAACGCGCCACCGACGCCGCCGAACAGTTCACCCGGCAACGCGAGGCCCTGGACCTGCTGTACCAGGAGGCCGGTGCCGAACCCCATGCCGTGGCCGAGCAGATCCAGTTACTGGCCAGCCTGCTGCAGGACAATCGCAAACAGCAACGCGCCTTCGAAGACCTGACGCGCTTGTGGGACAGCCAGCAACAGCTGGACCAGCACGCCGCCGCCCTCACGCAAAAACTGACGGCCGCCGCGCAACAACGCGAGCAACTGAACCAGACCGGCCTGCAAACCAAGGCGGAACTGACCGTTGCCGAGCAGACGCTGACCGTGACCAAACAGCTGTTGGAGCGCCAGCGCCTTGCCCGTAGCGCGAGCGTCGAGGAGTTACGCGAGCAGTTGCAGGATGACCAGCCCTGCCCAGTGTGCGGCAGCCATGAACACCCGTATCACCAGCCCGAAGCCCTGCTGCAAAGCCTCGGTCGCCATGACGAAAACGAAGAAGCCTCGGCGCAGAAAGTCGTGGACTCCCTCAAGGAAAAACTCACCGAGCTGCGCGGCGAAGTGGGTGGCCTGATCGCCCAGCAGAAGGAATACCTGCAGCAGCAAGAGCAACTGATTGCGCAACAGCAAGCCCTCAAGCCGAGCCTGGACGCGCACCCACTGGCTACCGCGCTGTTCAATCAGGACGCAGCCAAGCGCGGCGCCTGGCTTGATCAACAGCTGGGCCAACTGACCCAAAGCATCGCCCAGGACGAACAACGCCAGGGCGCCCTGCTCAACCTGCAACAAAATGCCGGGCGCCTGCAGCAGCAGTTGCAAGCCGCCCAGGAAGCAAGCCAGCAGGCCCGTCAATTGCTGCTCGACCAGCAGCGCGAATTGGCCACCGACCGCGAACGCCTTGAGCAGGAGCTCAACGCGTTCACCAACCTGTTACCGGCACACACCCTGGAAGGTTTGCGCACCGAGCCGGCAGCCACCTTCATGCAGTTAGACCAGCAAGTCAGCCAGCGCCTTGAACAGTTGGGCCATCAACGTGACGAGCTGGCCGAGCAACAAGAACGCCAGCAGGCGATCGAGAAGGAGCAGACCCATCAGCAGCATCGCCAGCAACAGCTCGATACGCTGATTCAGCAGGTCACCGAGCTCACCGTCCAGCAGCAGACAGCCCAGGAAAAGCTCAGCGCGTTGCTCGGCGAGCACAGCAGCGCCGAGCAATGGCAACACCACCTGGATCAGGCGGTGACTCAGTCACGCCAAAGCGAGAGCGATGCCAGCAAACAGCTGCAAGAACTCCATAACGCGCTGATCCAGCTGGCCGCCGACCTCAAGGCCCTGCAGGAACGCCAGCAGGCGTTGCAGGCCGAACAATACGCCCTCGACACGCGTATCAACGAATGGCGCGCCCTGCACCCGGAACTCGACGACGCCGGCCTCGACCGCTTGCTCGGCTACGATGACGCCCAGGTCAACCAACTGCGCCAGCAGCTGCAGCACAGCGAAAAAGCCGTCGAACAGGCCAAGGTGTTGCTGCAAGAGCGCGAACAACGCCTCGCCGAACACCAGGCCCTGCACAACGGCAACCTCGACGCCGAGGCACTGGACAGTGCCCTAGCCACGTTCAACCAGCAGGTGGTTGAGAGCGAGAAACAGTGTGCCGAGTTGCGCGCGCGCCAATCCGAAGACCAGCGCCGCCAGGATGCCAACCAGGCCTTTGCCGAGCAGATCGCCAAGGCCTATGACGAGTGGCAACGCTGGGCACGCCTGAATGCACTGATCGGCTCGGCCACCGGCGACACCTTCCGCAAGATCGCCCAGGCCTACAACCTCGACTTGCTGGTGCACCACGCCAACGTGCAACTGCGCCAGCTGGTGCGCCGCTACCGCCTCAAGCGCGGTGGCAGCATGCTCGGCCTGTTGGTGATGGACACGGAAATGGGCGATGAGCTGCGCTCGGTGCATTCGTTGTCCGGCGGCGAAACCTTCCTGGTGTCCCTGGCGCTGGCTTTGGGCCTGGCGTCGATGGCCTCGAGCACACTGAAGATCGAGTCGCTGTTTATCGATGAAGGCTTCGGTAGCCTGGATCCGGAATCGCTGCAATTGGCAATGGACGCGCTGGACGGCTTGCAGGCCCAAGGGCGCAAGGTGGCGGTCATCTCCCATGTGCAGGAAATGCACGAGCGCATCCCGGTGCAGATCCAGGTCAAGCGCCAGGGGAATGGCCTGAGTACCCTGGAGGTCAAGTGAACGAGACGCTGCTGTATTCGTTCCGGCGCTGCCCGTATGCGATGCGTGCGCGCCTGGCGTTGCGTTATTCAGGTGTCTGCGTACGCATCATCGAGGTGAGCCTCAAGGCCAAGCCGGCCGAGATGCTGGCACTCTCGCCCAAAGGCACGGTGCCGGTGTTGAGTGTGAATGGCGAGGTGATCGACGAAAGCCTGGCGATCATGCAATGGGCGCTGGCCCAGCACGATCCGGATAATTGGCGGCTGCAGGGTGATCCTTCAGTACTCGCGTTGATCGACGAAAATGACCAGGGCTTCAAGTATCACTTGGATCGATACAAGTACGCCGAACGCTACCCGGAATACCCGATGGAACATTATCGGGCCGAGGGAGAAGTGTTCTTGCAGAAGTTGGAGGGGTTGCTGGCGGACCGCGCCTACTTGCTGGCCCATCATCCGAGCCTGGCGGACATGGCCCTGGCGCCGTTTGTGCGCCAGTTTGCCCATGTGGATCGGGACTGGTTTGCCCGTGCGCCCTACCCTCGGCTGCAGCGCTGGCTGGAAGCGTTTCTGCAATCGCCATTGTTCATCGGGGTGATGGCGAAGACCGCATGACGCGCGCAGTGGTCCTCGAACCGCTCACCGCACTGGCTGCGCAAAAACAGAGCGTTCTTAAAGTCCGGATCAGCCTTCGACCAGGTTCAGCAATCGCTCACGGGCCATATCCGGCTCACCGTCCACCCCTTGCACCGAGGACAGGATGGGGGCGGAATAGAGGAACAGGATTACTGCGGCGAGTCGGAGTGCCATGCTGTCGATTCCAGGGAAAAGGCGTCAATATTTGAGCGTCAAATTTAAACACATGGCAATGTGATATCAATCATTTTTATTCAGCAGACGCACAAACGCCAAACCACTCGAACGAGCCGGGCTTCGTTCCAGTGGTTTGGCGTCTGCTTGAGTGCAGGGTCATTCAACGTTCATTGCTGAGTCTTGTGATCCAGCGCGGCGTAGAAGTTGGCGCTTTGCTGCAGGTATTTCTGGGTGTAGGCGCTGGTGCTGGATTTTTTGCCGGAGACTTCCACGCTGGCCGCAGCTGGCAGCGCGACAGTGGCGGAAACAGCGGAAGCGGCGATGATGGAGAAGAGATTCAGATTCATGTCGGTAACCCTTGTGTTCGTTTGGTTGAGTGGCCGGGGAAGGCCTTGGAACCAAACTTACGCCCGAGGGCAGCACCATAGAAATGCTTTGAAACAGTAGCCGCTATTAATAGAATTAATACCAAGGGTCAGGCCCCGCACTGCGGGGCCTGTGGCTTATTGACGCACCAGGAACTTGAGGTCGCTGGGCGCATCAATCGCCAATTTCTGCACGGTTTTGCCCAGCAGACCCGTCTTGGGGTCACGTTCGACCACCACGATTTCATTGCTCTTCTGGTTGGCGATCAGCAAAAACCGGCCGCTTGGGTCCAAGGTGAACTCGCGCGGATGGTCGCCTTCCACGGAGCGGCGTTGCAGCTCCTTGAGGTGCGCGGTCGCCGGATCGATGCTGAACACCAGCAGCTGATTGGCCGTGCCACGGTTGCTCACGTAGAGAAACTTGCCATCACTGGATGCATGCAACGCAGCACCGGCCTTGTCGGACACCGGTTGCCCGGCGGCGAAGTCCACCAGCTGGGTCTGGGTCAGCTGGCCGTCCTTGTAATCGAACACCGCCACCTGTGCGCTCATCTCCGTGGTCAACCAGGCATGCTTGCCATCGGCGCTGAACAGCAAGTGGCGCGGCCCGCTGCCCGGTGGCAATTGCACCGAGGCCGGGTTGGCCGGGGTCAAGGGCAGCTCAGGGTTGGCCTTGGGGTCGTAGTGATAGGCAAACACCTTGTCTGCGCCCAGGTCCTGGACGAATACATAGTTGCCATCCGGCGACGACACCACCGAATGCACGTGGTTGGACGCCTGGCGCTCAGGGTTCACGCGGCTGGACGGGTGCCCGCTCAGTTGCACCGGGGCTGACAGCTTGCCCGTGGCGTCGACCGGCAAAACAGCCAGGCTGCCGCCCGGGTCTTCGAGCACCGAATAGTTGGCGACGAACAGATAGCGCCCGTCAGCGGCGACGCTGGAATGGGTCGGTTCACTGCCCAGGCTCTGCACCTGGTTGACCAAGGTGAGCTGATGGTTCTGCGGATCAATGCTGTAGCTGCTCACGCGCCCAACCGAGTCCTTCTGGCCCGGCCCGTTTTCGTTGACCACGAACAGGTGTTTCTGGTCCTTGGAGACCGTCAGCCACGACGGGTTGGCAGCCTTCGCCGCCAGTACCGGCTCGCCACTGAACTGGCCCTTGCGGCTGTCGAATTGCAGGCGATAGATCCCTTCGCTGGTGCCGGCGGTGTAACTGCCCACCAGCAACTCGTAGGTCTCGGCTGGTGCGGCCTGCGCCGACATCGCACCAACACTCCCTGCCATCAGCAGGGGCCAGAATTTACGCATCATCATCGGCTTCATCCTCGTCGTTATTGTTGCCGGTGAAGGCGCTCATGCAGATCAGGCGGTGCTCGCCCGAATCACCGGTAAGGGTCCAGCTGTGCAAGGTGTCATCGAAGGTGGCGGCCTGCACTTGCTCCAGGCTGAAGCTCCAGCGTTTTTCCGCGCGGCCGTCCATGGCAGTGATCAGCAGTTTTTCTTTGCCGAGTTCAAAGTCGAAGGCGTGCAGCCCATCGATTTCAAGCATGTCGGAGGTTTCAAGGACGGCAGGCAAATTATCAGTCATCACAGTCTTTCATCAGGTTCAAAGGGCTAATCATAGGCCAGTTTGCTGCCAGGGCCTAAAACCATAACCCGCTACCGCCTGGCCGCAACGCAGCGCATTACCTTGCACGGGCGTGTCTTTATCCCCTGTAAAGGAATACCCATGACAGACCCGAATACCCTCCTCGCCGCACACCCGACCCGACAAGCGGTTGAGGCCCAGTTTCGCACGCGTCCGACATTGCGCTCAGTGACCCGGCAGTTGCTGGCCGAGCAGTTGAAGGGAAAATACCCGCCACTCACCTACCCCGTTGATGAACTGCGACTGGCCGTGCCCCGTGAAGGCGGCGGCCGCGTGCTCCTGCCGCTGCTGGAAGTGGCGCTGAGCCACATGGCCGATGGCAGTTTCCCCGACTTGTCTACACGCCACGGCCTCGATGGCTACCTGAGCGGGGCCACCGGTTCTCGGCTTGGATTTGAAGCCGATGGGCCGCGTGACTACGACCTTGAGGTGATCGAAACCCTCATCCGAGAACTGCCGTCCATACTGCACATCGGCTTTCAAGACGCCCTGGCCACGTATTGGAGTGAGGACAGTGGTGCCGGCGGCAGTCGTTGGCTATGGCTGGCCGGCGTCCTGCGAGGCACGCTGCTCGACTCGGCGATTCGCCAGGCCAATGGCGCGACGCCAGTGCTGAAAACCCTCGACACACTGGCTCGCTATCCCGACCGCGCTGCGCGCGCACACCGCCCCTGGCCCGAGCGTGCCGTGCACGCCTATACCGTGGAGACCCACCTGGAGCAGGCGGGCCGGCGGATCACGTTGCAAGCCAGCGACCTGCTGGTGGTCTGCCAGGCGCACGTGTTGCTGTGTCACGTGGCGGGCCAGATCGAGGTGTTCGCCGACCTCGATGCCTTCGGCAAGGCGTGGGGCGCACGCTTGCAACGGCGCTACAGCGTCGACAGGATCACCTGGCAACAGTACGAACCCGATGGCGATATCTTTGAGGTGCAAGCCGCGCTGATTGCCAATCGGCAACTGGATGACCTCGCCGCGATCCAACTGCCCGGCACCTGCACCGTGCAGGCGTTGGAGCAGCTGTTTGCCGAGGTGACGTACCCGGCACGTTTATTCACGCCTTCGGCCCCCACGCCCCTGGCAACCTTGGCGCCGATCCAGGCCGGCCTGCCCGGCTGGTTGCAACATGCCAGCGCCGCCGACCGCCTGGCCTACCGCCAGTGCCTGTTGGAGCAAGCCGGCATTCGCCGCCTGACCCTAGGCGACTCGGACTTCGAGGGCCTGGAAACGCTGCGCAGTTACGCCACCGCGCACTTGAATCATCAGTTGTGCCTGGACCGCAACCTGGCCTTGACCGGCTCACGCATCTGCGACGACCTGGCCGTAGGCTACAACGCCGACGACCTGCAACTGACGTTTCACGTCGCGGTGGGCAGCCTGCAGGGCGGCTATGTCGAACCCGAGTCCATGAGCCTGGTCGACCTGGCCGTGAAAAACCTCTGCGCAAAGCCCACCGGCCGCATGACCCTGCGCCACCGCGCGGGCCGGGTGATCGAGCCATGGTTGACCGCCGATTACATTGATCAACTGGTCCAGCGTGTCGACATCGGCAAAAACTACCCCGCCTACTTGCGCGAGCAACTGATGGGGGACACCGACGCCGCGCTGAAACGCCAGAAGCTGTTCCAGCTACAACGTCCGGTTCACCTGAAAACCCAGGCGCTGGAACTCAAAATCAAGGGCGAAGCCGGCCTGACCCTGAGCGGCGTCCGCTGTGTGAATGCAGTGCTCAGCCCCGAGCCTCTGGGGCGCCAGGTCGAGGGGCACGCCATCGTCATGCGCAGGCTGGGGTTTGTGCGCAAACCGGGCGCCCCTGCAGATGTCGCGCACAACATGTTCATCATCGAACCCCTCGACCCACAGCGGGGCCCGCACCTGTTGTACCGACCGGCCTATCGCGATGCGCTGCTGGAATTCGCCAGCCGTGCACACCTGCTGGCGGCCATCGTGCAGCCCGGCGTCCTGCAGGACAGCGTGCTGACCTGGTTGCCGGACACGGCCCGGGCGATCTACAGCAACGGTGGCTTCAGCCAGCCTCACTACGTGCGGGTTGGCCTGGGCTCGGACTTCGCCCCCCTGCCCAGCGTGCCCAAGCCTGCGACGCTGGCAGCCGTCAGCGACGAATGCCATGACGAAATCCTCCAAGCGCTGGGCAATGGCCGCCTCATGGAATACCTGTTCGGCAGTGAAACCCGGCAGTTGCTGGACCAGGCTGAGCGCGAGTCGACATCCAACCGCGAAAGCCGTTGGGCACTGATCCTGGAAGGCATGCAACTGGGTTTCAACACGCTGTTGATGGCGGTGCGCGGACCGCTGGCGGCGGTAGGCTGGTTGATGCAACTGGTGCAGGGCCTCACGCAGGACTTGCCGGCGCTGGAAAGTGATGACCCCACGGCGAAAGAGCTGGCCTGGGTAGACCTGTTGTTGAACATCGGCATGCTGCTGGTGCACCAGGGCGCACTCGGCGCGCCTGCCGATAGCCTGCCGGAGGATGAGCGGGTGCTGAAGCGCTTGCCGCCCAGGCCTGCCCTGCCCGGCCAGGCGGCCATGGTTGAGCGCGGCACGGTCGGCCTGCCCTCCGAGCCCCCCGGAGGTGGCCGTACGCTGCTGGACTATGATCTCTCCCTGGCAGGCGATAGTGCGGCGGCCAAGTTGCTGGAGAAACTGCGGGCATTCAACATTCCCTGGCCTGATCCCGCACCTGCGCCGGTCAGCATCGGTAGTCATCAGGGTTTGTACAACATCAACGGCCTTTGGCATGCCTCGGTCGGTGGCTTGCTGTTCAGGGCCAGTATCGTTGCGGGCGTTGGCGACGTGTTTATCATCCACCCCGAGAAAATCGACCACCCCGGTATCAAGCTGAAAACCGACGGCAAGGGCCATTGGACCCTGGACCGCGGCCTCAAGCTGTTGGGCGGCGGCCCCAAGCGGATGGCGGCATTACGCGAGGAAAACCAGCGCAAAAAAACCGAACTGGTTGAACGCGCGCAAGCGCTCAACACAGAAATAGATTATTTGAAGGCACCGTTCCTGGCCTCAATGGAGCAAATGTTACCTGCAGCCACGGCCTTGAAGAACCAACGCAAGACCGTGAAGTTGATCTGGACTCTTTTGAAAAAGGCGACTGCCGAACAAAAGCCCGCGCTGCAAGCACGGCACCAGACGGAGACCCTGGCCCACCAGGCACAACGCACCGAATTTACGATCCTGCTGCAAAACCTCGAAGATCAATTTGCCCAGTCACTGCCCCCGCGCCTGGAAATGCTCAAGGTGGGACAGGAACTGGAAAAGGTAGGCGGCGCCGGCGCGCACGTCCGTGACCGCGCCAAAATCCTGGGGACCATCTGGGATCAACAGACGGCCATCCACACCCTGCTGTTGGACCGGTTTAACGCCATGCGCGTCTCCAGCGCGGGCGAGCCCATGGCGGAGATGGCGCACAGGATGGCTGTCGACAATCTGCGCAGCGACCCCGCCGTCTACGACGAATACATCAGCAATGCCGTTGAATCGGCAAACATCCGCGAGCACATGGCCGAGGTCTCTGCGGCAATGGAGCAAACACTTGAACAGCTGGAGCACGACTCGTTGGCGGGGCGGGTCCTGCGCCAGGAATGCCTGGCGCAGATCCAGTACCCGGAGAATTTCTTCTCCAGCAACCTGAAACTCAATACCCTGAATTACCTCGCCGCTTCCAGCGTGGCGATAACCGACAGGTTGCTGTCGCCGCAAGAGGAGTTTTACCTCAATCGCGCCAAACTGAACGACCTGGCGCAAGCCCTGCAGTCTCACGTCGACGTGCGCAGCGGCGCCGAGTACCCGCTTGCTGAACAACGCAATGTCTACGAGTCGGTGCTTGAGCAGTACAACCGCCACGCGGACGCGATTCGTGCCCTCAAGGCCCTCAACCCAAGTCGCCTGCGTCCGGAGGCCGACCGCCTGCTGACGGGCCTTGAATATGCCCAGGCGCTGGCGCAAAGCGAACTGGAGGCGGTGGTACGCAAACAGGAAGAACTGGACGTCGAGTTGCCGCTGTCCAAGACCCTGCGCCCCAAAAACCCGGCCAAGCGCGTATTCAAGACCCGTAAAAAGGCTTACCTCATCGGTGAGCTCAAGCCTGCCGATGCGCAGAACACCCAAGCACACTTCACCCTCACCGACCCCCTGACCGGTGAAACCATCGCCTCGTTCAACCACTACGAGGATGGTTGGGCAACGACGGTGGGGGAACAGTCAGCCCCACCAATAAGCGAACCGCGGGGTCGCTCACTGGCAACCCTCAAAGGTTTGGCCCAGGACCTGATCGGACAACGCAAGGGCATTGAGCAACTGATAACGGCCGAGCAGAAAAAACTCGAGTCGCCGCAGACCCGTCAACAGGTCAACCCGGGCGACTGGGATGAATTACTCACGGGCCAAGCCGCAAAACTCACGGCGTTGGCCGATGAATTGGTACGCGACCACCGGGAGCAAAACGTCGCGGTGCAGGGCCTGATCGATGAATACAGGGCGCACGCCCGGGACATGGCCCGGTTGGCAGAGCGGGTGTGCAGTGAGGCCTACAAGCGGCAATGGCCAACGCAGCAGAGCCTCCGTTATCTCTGGGAGCACAAACAGATCGATATCAACCTGACCAGCCTGGCCGACCCGCAACGTCCGACCCTCAGCGGCGACTTCTTCACCGAGTATGCGGTATACGACAAGGCTAAAAAGCCGCCGGCGGTGTTGTGGTATGCGCACTTTCACTACGCCAGCGCCGACGCCCCCCCAGCGCAGTACACCCGGGCTCACCTGAAGCTGGCGGAGCAGCGTAAATACACGCAGAAAGATTTGCTCAAGGACCACGTACAGGCGCGTCTACGCCAGCAGGCGGTGCCGTCCGCCGAACCGATCAGGCAGATTCTCTACGTGCTGATCACACCGCCCGTGGACCAGATATTCCTGACGATCGTGCAGGCACCACGCGCCAGCCAGTGACAGAGCGTGAGGGCGAAAACGCCCTCACGCCCCGGTTCAATGGGCAAACAACGAATTACCCTTCTGCCCCGCCAGTTTCTCGGGTTTGATCAGGAACCGCGCCAGCGCTGGCAACAGCCACAGCGCGCCGAACATGTTCCACAGCAGCATGAAGGTCAGCATCAGGCCCATGTCGGCCTGGAACTTGATGGCCGAGAAGATCCAGGTGCACACGCCAATTGCCAGGCACAGGCCGGTGAACAGCACGGCTTTACCGGTGGATTTGAGGGTCTGGTAGTACGCCTCTTGCAGCGGCAGGCCGGCACGCAGGAAGCTTTCCAGGCGGCTGTAGATGTAGATACCGTAGTCAACGCCAATCCCCACGCCCAGCGCCACCACCGGCAAGGTCGCGACCTTGACGCCGATCCCCATGAACGCCATCAGCGCGTTGCCCAGCACCGAGGTGAGTACCAACGGCAAGACGATGCACAGGGTCGCCGCCCAGGAACGGAAGGTGATCATGCACATCGTGGCCACGCACAGGTACACCAGGATCAGGATGGTCAGCTCCGATTCCTTGATCACCTCGTTGGTGGCGGCCTCGATGCCGGCGTTGCCGGCGGCGAGGATAAATTCCAGGCCGTCCTTGTTGTTTTCCTTGGCAAAGTCCTGCACCGCATGCACCGCACGGTCGAGGGTCTCGGCCTTGTGGTCGTTAAGGAACACCAGCACCGGCGCCAGCGAGCAATTGTTGTTGTACAGCCCATCGGCGCGGGCGATGGAGTTGTTCAGCACGTCCGGGTTGCGCGACAGGGTTTCCCATTTCAGGTTGCCTTCGTTCATGCCCTTGATCATTTGCTTGGACACGGTCACCAGCGAGATCGCCGACTGCACGCCCTCGGTGTTCTGCATCTTCCACATCAACTGGTCGATGGGCGCCATGGCTTCATAGCGTGAGCAGCCTTCGGCCTTGGTCTTGACCATCACCACCAACACGTCGGAGCTGGTGGAGTAGTTGCTGATAATGAAGTTGTTGTCCTTGTTGTAGCGCGAGTCGGGGCGCAGTTCCGGCGCGCCCTGGTCCAGGTCGCCGATCTTCAGGTTCTGGCTGTACCAGAGGCCACCGCCAAAGGCGACCACCGCCAGGGCGATGGAGATCGGTGCAACTTTCGGGCTGGCGAAGTTCGACAGCAGGCGCCAGAACGAATGTTCGCGATTCGCGTCTTTCTTGCTCTTGGCGATGGCGCGCTTGCTGATACCGACATACGAAATCGCCACCGGCAGCAGGATCAGGTTCGTGAACACGATCACTGCCACGCCGATGGATGCGCCGATCGCCAACTCACGGATCACGCCGATGTCGATGATCAACAGTGTGATGAAGCCCACCGCGTCGGCCAGGATCGCGATCATGCCCGGCAGGAACAGTTGCCGGAAAGTGCGCCGCGCAGCCGTCAGGGCATTGTCCGCCTCGCTGGACTGCAAGGCGATACCGTTGATTTTCTGTACGCCGTGGGAAATACCGATGGCGAAGATCAGGAACGGCACCAGCATCGAATACGGATCGAGGCCGAAACCGAAAAAGTGCATCAGCCCCAGTTGCCAGATCACCGCAACCAGCGTGGTGCTCAGCACCGCGACGGTGCTGCGCAGGCAGTTGGTGAACCACAGCAACAGAATCAAGGTGATGACGAACGCAACGCCGAAGAACATCACCACCATCACCAGGCCGTCGATCAGGTCACCGACCTTCTTGGCAAAACCGACGATGTGGATCTTGACGTTGGGGTTCTGGGCTTCGAACTTGTCGCGGATCTTGTCTTCAAGTTCGTGGGAGAACTTGCGGTAATCCAGGGCCAGCAACTTGCCCTGGTCCTGCGGGTCGGGGTAGGACTCCAGCAGCGGGATATCGACGATGCTGGACTTGAAGTCGTTGGCCACCAGGCGCCCGACCTGGCCGGACTTGAGCACGTTATTGCGCAACTGATCGAGGCTTTCCGGCGAGCCGTTGTAGCTCTGCGGGATCACTTCACCGCCGGCAAAGCCTTCTTCGGTCACTTCGGTCCAGCGCACGCTGGGGCTCCACAGCGACTTGAGGCCCGAGCGGTCGACGCCGGAGATGTAGAACACCTCGTCGTTGATCTGCCGCAGGGTCTCCATGTATTCCTTGGTGAAGATGTCACCGTCCTTGGCTTCCACCGAAATGCGCACGGTATTGCCCAGGTTGGCCAGGTCGTTGCGGTGCTCCATCATCTTTTCGATGAAGGGGTGCTTGAGCGGGATCATTTTTTCGAAGCTGGTGGACGGGCGAATCAACGTCGCTTGCCAGAACAGGAAAATGCTCACCAGCAGGCAGATCACGATCACTGCCGGGCGGTTGTTGAAGATCAGGCGCTCAAGAAAGGTCGCTTTATCGTTGTGATGACTGCTCATTCTATCCCCGCCCTTCTTATTGTTTTGTCGGTTCAGCGCCAGTTGGCGTGGCAACACGCACACCACCCTGCCCGGCCAGAATCAAGTTGCCGTTGCCTGCCGCCGTGACGGACGAAAGCGAAATACGGTCCGGACGGTTGAACACGCTGAAGGTCACCCCATCGTCGTGGCTGACCACCACGCTGCCGCCGTTACCCACGACGACGATGGCGCCGTCCTCCAGCAAGGTCGCACCCGACAGCCCAAACTCCAGCGCTCCCCGCGCCGCGTTCAGTTCGACTGGCTCCCAGGTGCTGCCGAAATCCGTGGAGCGATAGAGGTTGCCGCGCAAGCCGTACGCCAGCAGTGTTTGCGGCTGCGCCGTGCTGATCACCCCAAACAGCGAGCCCTCGTAAGGGCCTTCGAGCTTTTCCCAGGTCTGGCCGTCGTTCCGGGAGCGGAACATGCTGCCCTGCTCGCCGACGATAAACAGGCCGGCGTCCTTGATGTGGGCGATGGCGTTGAGGTGATACTGGTCTTCGTTGTCGAGGCGGTCGCTGACGTCTTCCCAGGTCTTGCCGCCGTCGGTGGTTTCGATCAGCGCACCGTAGGCGCCCACGGCCAGGCCGTGGTTGGCATCGTTGAACCACACATCGAGCAAGGGGGCTTCACGCTTGAGGTCTTGGTATTGCTGGGTCCAGGTGGCACCGCCGTCGGCACTCGCAAGGATTTGCGCATCATGGCCGACCGCCCAGCCTTGCTTGTCATCGACGAAAAACACGGCCGTGAGCAGTTGCCGGGTGGGGACTTTGGCTTGGGTCCAGGTGCTGCCCTGGTCATCGGAATAAAGGATGTGCCCGCGATCGCCAACCGCCACCAGGCGCTTGCCCGCGTGGACCACGTCGATCATCAGGCCTTTGGCGGCCTTGGGGGATTCAATCGCAAATGTGGTATCGCTGGCAGCCTGGACAGCTGTCGGCAAGGCGACAGCGCCAAACAGCGAGAGCGCTGCGGCCACCAACGCAACCCTGCGTGCGGCGCGTGGGCGGCAAACAACCCAACCCATGACAGGCTCACTCATAGACCTTTCTCCCATTTATTATTGTTATCGCCTGCCTTCCGGGGCCTTGAAACCTGCAATCTAGAGCGCCTGGAGGAAGCAGGGGCCATCCTATCGGGCTTTCGAATCGTCTGACAATCGGCGCTACGTTATCTTTTGTTAACTGAAGGCATTTGGCCGCATGGTGAATGTAGCTGCATTCGCGGGGGTGATCGCCGTGGATTTAATGAATTTTTATTCCATCTATTGAGTTATGAGAATTTTTATTCCATTAATAGGCCATCTGAAAACAATAATGCAAAGGACCACGACGATGCGTGAACTCGGAATCGGCTTGATCGGCACAGGCTTCATGGGCCGTGCCCACGCCCTGGCCTTCAATAACGCCCGCGCGGTATTCGAATTGCCGGTGCACCTCAAGCTGGCCGCCCTGGCCGATGCTGACACCGAACGCGCCCAGCGCTGCGCCACGGCTTGGGGATTTACCCAGGCCCATGGCGATTGGCAGGCGCTGATCAACGACCCCAGCGTCGACGTCGTGGCCATCACCACCCCCAACCACCTGCACTACCCGATGGCAATGGCAGCGATTGCCGCCGGCAAGGCGGTGTACTGCGAAAAACCCCTGGCCGTGAGCCTGGAGCAAGCCGACGCCATGCGCCGCGCCGCCAGTGCGGCGGGCGTGGTCACACGGGTCGGCTACAACTACCAGCACAATCCGATGATCACGCTGGCACGGCAGATGATCGCCAACGGCGAACTCGGCCAGATCATCAGCTTCCAGGGCGAGTTCAGCGAAGACTTCATGGCCGACCCAGCCTCGCCTTGGTCGTGGCGCTGCGAAGTGGAGCATGCCGGCGGCGCCCTGGCGGACCTGGGCAGTCATTTGTTGTCGATGGCGCGTTATCTGGTCGGTGACGTGGTGAGTGTATGTGCCGACACACAAACCGTTCACGCCCAGCGCCCGGCCATCAAAGGCAGCGCCGAGTTGAAAGCCATCGCCGTGGATGACCAGGTGCATGCCCTGCTGCGTTTCGCCAACGGTGCACGCGGGACGGTGAGCAGCAGTTGGCTCAAGCATGGCTACAAGAACCACCTGAGCTTCGAGATCAGCGGAACGAAAGGCACCCTGGCGTTTGACCAGGAGCGCTTGAATGAATTGCGGGTGTGTCGCGCGGGGCAGGATGGGTTCCAGCGTTTACTCGCAGGCCCGGCCCTTGCGGGTTATGCAGCGTTCAGCCCGGCGGCGGGGCACCAGTTGGGGTACAACGAACTGAAGACGCTGGAGGTGCAGGCATTGATCATGGCTGTGGCCGGGCAAGGCACGGACGGCACTGATTTCGACGCGGCGTGGGAGGTGGAGCGGCTGGCGACGGCGATTCGCGTGGCTGCCCTCGAAGAACGCTGGGTAACAGTGAACGCACTCTAAACCACACCACCGAACCCTGTGGGCGCTGGCTTGCCTGCGATGGCGATGTGACTGATACACCGCTATCGCAGGCAAGCCAGCTCCCACACTTGGGTCACCTAGACCCTCAACTCAGCGCAGCGCCCGACGAAGGACTTTGCCCACGGTGGTCTTGGGCAACTCGATGGTACGGAACTCCACATACTTCGGCATTTTGTACCCCGTCAGGTACTCCCGGCAATGAGCCAGGAGCTGCTCCTGGGTCAGGTTGGGGTCCTTGCGCACGACGATGATCTTGACCTTCTCGCCCGTCACGCCATCCTCCACGCCAATGGCCGCCACTTCCCCTACTCCAGGGTGCAGCGCCACCACATCTTCGATTTCATTGGGGTACACGTTGAAGCCAGAGACCAGGATCATGTCCTTCTTGCGGTCCACCAGGCGGATATAACCGCGCTCGTCCATCACCCCGATGTCACCGGTCGACAGCCACCCTTCTGCGTCGAGCACTTCGGCAGTGGCCTCGGGGCGCTTCCAGTAGCCCTGCATCACCTGCGGCCCACGCACTTGCAGTTCGCCCTGCTCGCCAATGTCGGCCAACTCACCGTCCTCGCGCACAAAACGTACCCAGGTCGACGGCAACGGCACGCCGATGCTGCCGGTGAATTCCATCTCGCGCATGCGCGCAATGTTGATCGGGCTGATGCTCACCACCGGCGAACACTCGGTCAGGCCGTAGCCTTCGATGATCGGCAGCCCGGTGACTTCCTTCCAGCGTTTGGCCACCGCCGTGTGGGTGGCCATGCCGCCCGCGATCACCATGCGCAGGTCGGAAAAGTCTCGCGCGCAGAACGCCTCGTTCTCCAGCAATCCGTTGAACAAGGTGTTCACTCCCGCGATGCCATTGAAACGTTCCTTGCGCAGGATCATCTGCACGCGCTTCACGTCCCTCGGGTTGGCGATCAGGATGTTGCGCCCGCCCAGGCACATGAACATCAGGCAATTCACCGTCAGGGAGAAGATGTGGTACAGCGGCAGCAAGGTGACGTTGGTTTCCTGCTTGTCCTGATCCAGCTGATCACCGACCCAGGCCTTGGCCTGCAACAGGTTGGCGATGATATTGCGGTGGCTGAGCATCACGCCCTTGGCATCCCCGGTGGTGCCACCGGTGTATTGCAAAAAGGCCAGGTCGTCGCGGTGCATCTCCACCGGAAAATGGTTGAGCGCCCGCCCCTGTTTCAGCACCTGGTTGAAACGCACCGAACCACGCAGGTTGAACGCCGGCACCTGCTTTTGCACGCGGCGCAGGATGAAGTTCATCGCCGTGCCCTTGAAGGTGCCGAGCAAGTCACCGATGGCGGCGATCACCACGCGCTTGACGCTGCTGCCGGTGATGACTTTCTCCAGGGTATGCGCGAAGTTCTCAAAGATCACCACAGTTTCCGCGCCGCTGTCCTTGAGCAGGTGCTTGAGTTCATGGGAGGTGTACAGCGGGTTGACGTTGACCACCACCGCGCCGGCCAGGATCGTGCCCAGCAGGCAGATCGGGTACTGCAAGCAATTGGGCATCATCAACGCGACACGGTCACCTTTCTTGACGCCTTGGCCCTGCAGCCAGGCGGCAAAGGCATAGCCTTGCACCTGCCAGTCGGCATAGGTCATTTCGGTGCCGATGCTGACGTAGGCCACCCGTTCGCGAAACTTTTCCAGGTGCTCCAGGAACACCTCGCGCAGCGACGGGTAGTCCTCGATGCCCGCCTCGATATCCGCCGGGACGCCAGGCAGGTAAGCGTTCAACCAGATCCGTTCGGTGTGTTCCAGGCTTACAGCGTTCATGGCAGTCTCCTTGTTGTTGTTTTTGATAGAGCTACTTTTCGACGATGGCGGTAATGCCCAGCCCGCCGGCCGCGCAGATAGAAATAAGGCCGCGGCCGCCGCCGTTTTCATGGATGATCTTGGCCAGCGCCGCCAGTTGCCGGCCACCGGTGGCGGCGAAGGGATGGCCACAGCCGAGCGAGCCGCCGTTGACATTCATCTTCGCGCGGTCGATGGCCCCCAATGGTGCGTCCAAGCCTAGACGCTCGCGGCAATAATCGGCGTCTTCCCAGGCCTTGAGCGTGCACAGCGCCTGGGCGGCAAAGGCTTCGTGGATCTCGAAGAAATCAAAGTCATCGAAGCTCAGTCCTTCGCGCTTGAGCATGCGCGGCACCGCATAGGCCGGGGCCATCAGCAAGCCTTCGGTGCCGTCGACGAAATTCACCGCCGCTGTTTCGCCGGTGCGCAGGTACGCCAGCACCGGCCAGCCATGTTCGGCGGCCCATTCCTCGCTGGCCAGCAGTACCACCGACGCGCCATCGGTCAGCGGCGTGGAATTGCCCGCCGTGAGCGTACCGTTTTGCCGGTCGTAGGCTGGGGGCAGGCCGGCGAGTTTCTCCAGGCTTGCGTCAGCGCGCAGGTTATTGTCGCGGGCCAGGCCGCGATGGGGGCTGATCAGGTCATCGAAGAACCCGCGTTTGTAGGCCGCGTCCAGGCGTTGATGGCTGGTGAGGGTCAGCTCATCCTGGGCCAGGCGCTTGATCTGCCAGCGCTTGGCCATTTCTTCGCAGTGTTCGCCCATGGACAAGCCGGTGCGCGGCTCACCATTGCGCGGCAGCAAGGGTTTGAAAAACATCGACGGTCGCACCTTGAGCAGCGCCTGCAACTTGGCGCCCATGCCTTTGGCGCGATTGGCCGCGAGCAAGGTGTGGCGCAGGGATTCGTTGATGCCGATCGGCGCGTCGGAGGTGGTGTCGGAACCGCCGGCAATACCCACCTCGATCTGACCCAGGGCGATCTTGTTCGCGACCAGCAAGGCCGCTTCCAGGCCAGTACCACACGCTTGCTGCACATCGTAGGCCGGCGTGTCCGGGGACAGGGTGGTAGACAACACCGACTCACGCGCCAGGTTGAAGTCCCGCGAATGCTTGATCACCGCCCCGGCGGCGAACTCACCCAGGCGTTGGCCGTGCAGGTTGTAGCGGTCGACCAGGCCCTGCAGGGCGGCCACCAGCAGATCCTGGTTGCTGTCGTGGGCGTACACGGTGTTGGAGCGAGCGAACGGGATGCGGTTACCGCCGATGATCGCCACGCGGCGAACCGGGGCCGGGCTGAAGCTGTAGTCACTCATTCCACGCTCTCTTTCCAGATGAATAGGCCGCGCATATGGGGCTTGTCGCCAGCGAAGTTGCGCACCTCGAACTCACGGCGGGGGCCGGTCACAGGGTGACTCCACAGCGCAACCTGGCCAGGCAGGAAGATCGGCAGCTTGAAGTCACAATGGGCCTCGGCCTGGTCCAGCCCTCCGGGCGGTTGTTGCGCGGCGAGGGCGCGGCCCAGGGTCCACATGCCGTGGGCGATGGCGCGGCGGAAGCCGAAGAGCTTCGCGCCGATCACCGAGGTGTGGATCGGGTTGAAATCCCCCGACACCTTGGCAAACCGCCTGCCCAGGTCTGCGGGCAACACCCAGCGCTGAGTGCGCAACACGCCCTCCTCCTGCAACGGCAATACGTCGTCCCACGGTTCGCCGACCGGGTCTTTGACATTCCGGCGCAGGTACAGGCTGTCGCTCTCCCACACCCGCTCGCCGGCACTGTAGGCGCGCGTGGCGATGCTCAGCGCCTGGCCCTTGGGATGGGCGACCCAACGCTCGCAATACACCTCAAGCCGCAACGCCTGGCCTTCGCGCAGACGCTGGTGCTGACGAATGCGATTGGCCAGGTGCACCATGCCGCTCGCCGGGTACGGGAAACTGGGGCGGGTCAACAGCATCAGGTGCAGCGGGAACGCCAGCACATGCGGGTAGGACAACGGCACGCCCTGCTCGCGACGAAAACCACAGGCGCGGCCGTACGCGGCAATGCCGTCGACAGACAACTCCACCGCCGAGCGCACCAGGCGTTCCCTGGGCAGCACAGGCGCACCGTCGAGCGTGGGTTTGCGCAGGGCTCGCACGCCCTCCAGCAGCAAGCGCGTGCGCGATGGTGGCGGGTCGATAATCTGTGTCACGTAGTCCATGGCTCAGGCTCCCAGCAGGCTTTGGCCGCACACGCGGACAACCTGGCCGTTGATCCCGCCCGACGCCGGGTGCGCCAGCCAAGCAATGGTCTCGGCCACATCGACGGGCTGCCCGCCCTGAGACATCGAGTTCATCCGCCGCCCCGCCTCACGAATCATCAGCGGGATCTTCGCGGTCATCTGGGTTTCGATAAACCCGGGCGCCACCGCATTCACCGTGACGTGCTGTGCAGCCGCACGCGGCGCCAGGCCCTGCACCAGGCCGATCACACCGGCCTTGGACGTGGCGTAGTTGCTTTGCCCGAGGTTGCCGGCAATGCCGGAAATCGACGACACACAGACGATGCGCCCGCCGGGGTTCAGCCCTTGGCTGTCCAACAGCGCATGGCTGAGTTGCAATGGCGCCTCCAGGTTGACCGCCAGCACACTGCGCCAGGCGTCCTCGGTCATCTTCGCGATGGTTTTGTCACGGGTGATCCCAGCGTTGTGCACCAGCACATCGAAGGCGCCGTATTGGCTGACATGGGCCTGCAACAGCGAGGCCGCGTCCGCTGCGGTGATGTCCAACGGCAGCGCAGAACCGCCAACACTGTCTGCCGCCTGTTGCAGCGACGCTTGGGCCTGGGGCACATCCACGCACACCACATGGGCACCGTCCCGTGCCAGTACCTGGGCTATCGCCAAGCCAATGCCACGGGAGGCGCCGGTGACCAGTGCGCGACGGCCGGCGAACGGCTTGTCCCAGTTGACGGTGACGTGGCCGTCCACCGGTTTTTCCAGGCGTATCACTTGTCCGGATACATAGGCCGAACGGCGCGACAGGAAGAAGCGCAGGCTACTGTCCAGCGCGTCTTCAGCGCCTGGCGCGACGTACACCAACTGCACGGTGATCGCCCGGCGCAGCTCCTTGGCCAGCGATCGCACCAGGCCTTCGAGGGCGCGTTGGGCGATGGCCTGGGGCAGGTCCTGGCAATGTTCCGGCGCAGTGCCGAGCACCACCACGCGACCGTGTTGGCCAATGCGTTTGGCATTGGCATGGAAGAACACATACAGCTCATCCAATTGCTGCAGGTCGGTCACGGCGGTGGCGTCAAATACCGCGCCCTGCGCCTTGACCGTGGACGGCGCCTTGAGCGTGGCGGCAGTGGCGGCGACGGTGTCGGTAGCCGCGAACACGCGCTGCACCTCGACGGCCAGGCGCCCTGCCCCGGCAACGATCACCGGGTTGACCAGGCCTTGCTGGCCGCTGCGGTGGCGTTGCAGTGGCAAAGGCAGCGGCAAGCCGACGGCCTGGGCCAGGCGGCGCCCCCAAGGGGAATTAACGAACGAAAGGTAGCTGTCACTCATAGAGACATTCACTCACAACACATTCTGACCGTGTAAACCCGATCCCCTGTGGGAGCTGGCTGGCCTGCGATGCAAACCACCCGGTATGTCAGTCATACCGGGGTGATACCTTCGCAGGCAGGCCAGTTCCCACATCGACCGTGCTTGCCCTAATTGACCGAAGCGTTTTCGCTGTGGCTGCTGCGGCGTTTCGCCGTCGGCTCCAGCGCTTGCTTGCGCTGCTGCAATGCCTCCAGCAACCCGAAGTCCTGCGGGAAGTCGTCCACCTGGATGCCGTGATCGGCGTATTCCACATAGCGCCCCAGCAAGGTGTCTTCGTCGTCGCTGATGAGGTCCAGCGCCCGCGCCTTGACGCGCCAGCCCGTGAAGGCCGTGGCGGAAAGGGGCATCGGTTCGATCAGGCCTTGCTTCACGGTGGGTTTGAGTCGCGCGTCGATCAGCTCTACCTGCGGCAACAGGCGGAAACCCAGTTCGCCGTAGGCCAGCTTGTCGATTTCCGGGCGTGGGATATAGGAATTGGCCAGCAAGCGGTCGCGGGTTTCGCCCGGTGTCTGGACCACGTCGGCCACTTGGGCCAGCAGGCGGTCCGACGGTTTGCGCAGCGGGATACCGAAGGGGAACGTCAACGCCTTCAGAAAGGTCGCGGCCGCTTTCGACGGGTAGTTAGCGAGTACTTCGGCCAGCGCTTCATGGGCGCGCAACAACGCATCCTGGGCCGACCAGTGCACCAGCGGCAGGTCGGCCTGGGGCCGGCCGTCATCTTCAAAGCGCTTGAGCACGCAGGACAAGATATACAGCTGCGACAGGATATCCCCCAGACGTCCGGTGATACTTTCCTTGCGCTTGAGGGCACCGCCCAGCACGCCCATGGAAATGTCCGAAACCAACGCGAGCACCACCGACAGGCGATTGGCCTGGCGGTAGTAGGACGCCAGTGCCGGTTCAGTCTTGGCCGGGGCAGAAATCAACCGCCCTCCTGTAAGGGAATGCACCGCTGCACGCACGGTATTGGCGAGCACAAAACTCACGTGGCCGAACATTGCGCTGTCGAACGCTTCCAGCGCTTGACGTCGGTCCGGGTTGCGCGCCGCTTCCATTTCGCGGAACACGTAGGGATGGCAGCGGATCAGGCCCTGGCCAAAGATGATCAGGCAGCGCGTCATGATGTTCGCGCCTTCCACCGTAATCGCGATGGGGCTTTGCTGGTAGGCGCGGGCCAGGAAGTTGTTCGGGCCCATGCAGATCCCCTTGCCGGCGACGATGTCCATGCCGTCATTGACGATGATCCGCGCGCGCTCGGTGACGTGGTACTTGGCGATGGCCGAGATCACCGAAGGTTTCTCCCCCGCATCCAGGGACGCCACCGAGACCTTGCGCACCGCATCGCAGGCATACAGGTGCCCGGCCATGCGCGCCAGTGGCGCCTGCACGCCCTCGAACTTGCCAATGGGCAGGCCGAACTGCTTGCGCATCGCCGCATAGGCGGTGGTACCGCGCACCGCGACCTTACCCAGGCCAACGTTGGCTGACGGCAGGGAAATGGCCCGGCCCGCAGCCAGGCACTCCATCAACATGCGCCAGCCGTTGCCGACTTGCTCGCGGCCACCGATCACCCATTCCAACGGGATGAATACATCCTTGCCGGTGGTAGGACCGTTCTGGAACACGGCATTGAGTGGCCAATGCCGGCGACCGCTGTTGACGCCAGGATGGGAGGTCGGGATCAGCGCGCAGGTAATGCCCAGCGAGCCGGGAGTACCGAGCAAGCCATCCGGGTCTTCGGCGCGAAACGCCAGGCCAAGCACCGTGGCGATCGGGCCGAGGGTGATGTAGCGCTTGTCCCAGGTCACACGGAAGCCCAGGACCTCCTCGCCTTCATGCTGTCCTTTGCAGACGATGCCCAGGTCGGGAATCGCCCCGGCATCCGAGCCGGCATACGGGCTGGTCAGGGCAAAGCATGGAATGTCTTCACCCCGCGCCAGACGCGGCAGGTAGTAGTTACGCTGGGCATCGGTGCCGTAGTGCAGCAGCAATTCGGCCGGGCCGAGGGAGTTGGGCACCATCACCGAAATCGCCGCCGCCGAGCAGCGCGTCGACAACTTCATCACCACCTGCGAGTGCGCATAGTGGGAGAAGCCTTTGCCGCCGTACTGCTTGGGAATGATCATGCCGAGGAAGCCGGCATCCTTGGTGTACTGCCAGCCTTCGGGAGACATGTCCTGCCAGACCTGGGTGGTTTCCCAGTCGTTGGCGATGTCGCAGAGGGTTTCCACTTCGTTGTCGAGGAAGGCTTGCTCCTCAGCGCTCAGGCTGGCGGGAGCGGCTTGCAACAGGCGCTGCCAGTCGGGTTTGCCGCTGAACAACTCGGCATCCCACCACACGGTGCCGGACTCGATGGCAGCACGCTCGGTGTCGGACATGGCCGGCATGATCGTACGAAACAGGCCCAGGGCCCTGCTGGTGAGCAAGGTGCGGCGCAGGGGTTTGATCGTCATCAGCAGCGCGGGCAACACCACCAGTACCGCCGCGAGGGTGAGGCCCAACCCGGCCACCACGTTGAACAGGTAACCCGCTGCCAACCAGACCAGGCCAGCGCCCAGCCAGTGGGTAGCAGCGGCTTGTCGATACGCCAGGGCAATCGCAGCTGCGAAACCCACCAATAACCAGATAACCATGGGGATACCTCTACTCGGTTCAGGGTACGGCCTACGCTCGGCAGGTCTGATGACCTGTAGCGCAAAGCCACACTATAAAATTCTAAAACCACATTCAAATTTTATTTTGAAATTTTTATTTAATGCGTGGATAAAAAAAATGGCTGCTCAGGTCAGCCTGGTTCAGCCGTGAGGTGACTAATCGATAAGGGTCGCTACCGCGACCCTTCGCCAAACGGTACTGACGTTGCGCCAAACAGGTTGTGAGGTTGGATCAGAACGCATACGTCGCAGAAAGACTGACAACCTCACCCTTCGCGTCTGCCTTGCCATCCAAGCTTGCTCCGCCAAGACGATCCTGGTTTTGCGTGCGCAGCTTGGCTTTCTCGACGAACTGCCGCGAGTAGGCGCCATCAATACTCAAGCCTGGAATGGCGCGGATGTTATAGCCAAACCCCAGGGATGCAAAAATCCGATCCCCGTCAGGAATACGCGGGTCGCGTGTGGAGTTGCGCGTAGGCGTCTGGTCGGTGGCAACACCTGCGCGGAAGGTAAAGTCGTCGGTGAATTTGTAATCGCCGCCCAGCGACACCATCCAGGCATCCTTGTAGTTATAGGGAATCGACACAATTTGCACACCGTCGGACTTCAACGTCAGCGACTTGAACGACGACCATTGGGTCCAGGTCACACTGGCGCCCAAGGTGAGGCGATCGTTGAACTGGTGTACCCAGTCGACGGAGGCATTGGCCGGAACGTCCAATTGTGTAGACGCATTGGCGCCGTTGGAGTTGAGGGTAAGTCCCGGATAAGCCAGCGCTGGCAGGCCGCCGTCGATCAGTGACTTATTCGCTTCGTCCGCATAAATGCTGTACTTGCCTTCGAGCTTATTCTTGATTTTCGCGTGGTAGTTCAGGCCCAAGGTGTCGAATTCAGTGGGTTTCCAGACGACGCCGGCAAACCAGCCCACGGAGGTGTTGTCAACCTTGACACGCATCAACGAGTTACCCACGCCAGAGGGGAACGGAATACCGATGGTGGGTGACAACGCCGCTGCCGCATACAGGTCTAGGTTCTGGCTTACAAAGCCCTTGGTGTGCTGGACAATTGCGCCGGCACCCACCGAGAACTGATCATTGACCTTGAAGGACAACGAACCGGTCACACCGACGGTTTCAATACGCGTATCGACGGCGAAGTCACGACCAATCCAATCCTGATCCCACGTGGTACGCGCACCCAATGGCACTACTTGGCTAAGTCCGAAGGCAAAACGGTCATTGATCGGCATCACCATGAAACCGGTTGGCAACCAAGCGGTAAAACCACCCTGTCCGCCATCCCCCGTACGCGGAGTGGAACTCAGGTCCGTGGGGTCGACAGCGGCAGGCGGGTTACCGGCATAGTCCTTGGCTGTGCCTTTGTACTTGATATCGATCCGCGCGTAATCGACAGTGAACTGGGAAACGTTGCGATCGATAAAAGCCATGGCCGCCGGGTTGTTATAAGCTGCGGAAGGGTCGTTCTGAAACAGCGATCCCCCACCGAAGGCGCGCCCCCATCCTGGAGCACCGAAAGTCGGTGTAGCAAACCCGCCAGCGTGTGCGTGCCCTGCCGCAGTGATGAGACCGCCGAGAACGGCGAGGCTCAACAAAGTGCGTGCCTGCTGCTTCTTATTATTCATGCTCCACTCCTTTATTGTTTTTATCTTCCACGATCGGTTTCACCGACCTGGACTCACGCAACCAGTGCCTCTTGCGAGGCACTGGCGTCTTTCAACGTGTGATCATCACGTCAAGCGCGCTACGCTTATGGAGAAACGGTAAAGGCAGGGTTTGGCACTGCGGTCAGAGCCGTGATCTTGCAAGAGCCCACTGTCTGGGCGCTGGGCACGCTGAGGGTATTGGTGCTGTTGTTGAAGCCAACATTGATGGTCACGGGTGAAGCGCTGCAGTCCGACAAGATCTTGAATTTCACGCCCGAAACCGTGCCGGTGAAGGCAGTCGGACCACCACCGGTGACCGCGAGGGACCATGGCAGCCCCTGCAGGACAGGCACTGCGCAGAGCGAGTTGGAACCACTGACTGTGGCGCCGGTGATGGACGCGCCGGAGCCGTTGGCGGCAACGGTGCCGGTAAAGACGATGTTGCAGGTGACCGGAAGATTCAGGGAAGCCGGCGATGTAACAGTGATCGAACCTGTCGTGGAGAATGCCGCACCCGCGGGTGCGATAGTTGCCGCATTGGCCATCGAAACGGCACCGAAGCACAGCGCGAACGAAGTTGCACAAACGAGGGTTTTCAAGCTTTTCATTGTTTTTCCTCACATGTTATGGCGAGTCATTCGCCAGGGGTAATGGCCATGATCGAGAGGTCACGGTGAATCTGCAGAACTTCCCTTTCCAGCCAAATTTCAATTCAATTACCGCACCAACATCCGACGGTTATTCCACAACTTTGAAGTTCGGCGGCATCTTGATCGACACCGTCTTGATCGTGCAGTCTTCGCCAATGGGCACATTGGCGGCTTCCAACTTGCCGGTGGCGTTATCCCACGTACCCTCGGCAGTCGAAGGCCCGCACTTTCCGCCCAGACCAAAGGCATGCACGTCCACGCTGATCTTCGACATGGAGCCACTCTTGGTGTCTTTCGCCACTAACACCCACGGCAAGTTGATGGCTTCGACCCGGCTGCACTTGAGGCCGCCGTCGAATTCGACTTTGTCGACGTTTACCGAGGAGCCATCCGCCGCGACCTTGCCGGCGACCTTGATGGTGCAGTCGGCGCTGATCAGCGCACCTTTGGAAAAGCTGATGGGGCCCTGGGCCGTAAAGGCGCTACCGGCCGGCTCGATGCGCGCGGCCTGGGCCTGGTGATAGGCGATCAGGCCCAGCGCGGCCAATACGATATGGGTGGTGAACTTGGCAGGTGCTTGCATGGTGTACGTCCTTCCCTTTAATTATTTTTGTTCGGGTCAAACAACTTTCTGGCAACGGTTCTGGAAAAATTCGGGCGATAAAGGCCTGCGCGGCACGCAGGCCCCGAATATGCAAACTACGTGTTACTTGAACTTAGAACGGTGTGGCGCTGTTGCTGTACTTCTCCAGGTACTTCAACCGTTGTGAGGGCTGAAGGTTGGTCAGGGTGATATCCCCGGCGTAATGATTCAGCACCCGATGGTCCATGCGACGGCGCCACAAGTACGGCACGTAGGCCCAGACAATCATGCTGGCGTAACCATAAGGCAGTTGCGGCGACTCATCGAAATGGCGCAGCGACTGATAGCTGCGGGTCGGGTTGGCATGGTGATCCGAGTGGCGCTGCAATTGGAACAGGAAGATATTGGTGACAATACGATTACTGTTCCAGGAGTGGCGTGGCGAGCACCGCTCATAACGACCATTGGGTAACTTCTGGCGCTTAAGGCCGTAGTGCTCGACGTAGTTGACAACTTCCAGCAGCGAGAAGCCGTAGATGCCCTGGATAATCAGGAACGGAATCACTGCCGCGCCCAGCCAGGCGATCATCGCGCCCCACAACACCACGCTGTACATCCACGCGCTGAGCACACCGTTCTGCCAGTGCCACGCCGGCAGGCCGATCTTGCGCAGGCGTTCACGTTCAAGGTTCCACGCCGAGCGGGCGCTGAACCACACCGAGCGAGGCAGGAACGCCCAGAAACTTTCCCCAAGTCGCGAGCTGGCCGGATCTTCCGGCGTGGCGACCCGCACGTGATGCCCACGGTTGTGTTCGGTGTAGAAGTGCCCGTAAAAGGTCGGAGCCAGGGTGACCTTGGCCAGGAACACTTCCAGTGCATTGGGCTTGTGCCCCAGCTCGTGGGCCGTGTTGATCGCAATGCCAGTGGCGGCGCCGGTCGACATCGCCATGCCCAGGTAAGTGAACCAATTTGCCTCACCGTGCAGTTGAGTACGGGCGGTGATGTAGCTGGCGGCATGAGACAGCCAACTGGACGGCTCCAGGTTCGCAGCCGCCTGCAACAGGCCGCCCTGGATGATCCAGTCGATACCGCCGGCGGCGAGCCAACCGGTGATCACCACCGACGAGATGACAAACAGTACGCCGGTGTAGACGATCCAGCGATAGTAGCTTTGGGATTCGAGGTGGCTGACGGCGGATTCGGGTGGGTTGCTCACATCCTCACCGAGCAAGCCGTCGATCAGCGGGATCAAGCCGAAGATCACCAGTACACCGACCCACCAGAGTTGCTGGATGCCGGTAGTGATGGCCAAGGCGCCAGAGAGCAAGGGGGTGGCCAGCGGCATGATGCCCAACCACCACAGGTGGCGCTTGCCGTCGGTCCATACGCTTGGGGCTGCCAGAGTCTGGTTCATGGCAACCTCCGTGGCAGGGAAGCAGAAAACAGGTTCAGGGAGCACTGAATGCTCCAGGAAATCAACCATGCGATAAAAGACGTTTTTTTCATTTTTATTCGCTCTTAGGCATTTCAAAAATCATTTCAAAACAAACATTGAAATATTTTTTTAAATAAATAGCGCGGAATCGATAGGTCGTCAACTACTTTTTCGAGCCCTTTTGAACGTGACCAGGCAGTCTCTTTTTCAGCCATTTGGTCAGGTCTCTAGGGCAAGCATTTCGGACGGTCCAAACCGCGATGAGGGCCACGGTTATTTGTTCACCACGGCTAAAGACGGCTGCCGGCTCGCGGCGGCTTGCGATGGCCGCGTGCGCTTGGCCAACTGCTGCACCGCCTCTACCACCCTCGCGGTGGCGGTGATCGGCAGCATATGCCCGCACCCTTCCACGACCTGCATCTTGAGGCCCGGAACCTTGTCAGCCAGGGCCTGGCCGTGTGTGCGAAAGTCCAAGACCTTGTCGCGGGCGCCGTAGATAAGGCTGATGGGCAGCGTCAATTGCGGGTAGCGCTTGACCATATCCGGCAGGTAGTCGTTGACCTGGGCAATCTCGCTGGACGCGGCGTAGAAGTTGTCGGGACGCATGCCCAGCAGCCCGCCCCCACGGGTGGCGAAATCTTCCGGGGCCGTGTCGGGGGCGAACACGCCCTTGACCACCGAGCGCCGCGTCAACAGGCCCATGGGCACGGTGAGGGTGTGGGACACCCAACGCCGCAGCCAGGCCGGGCGCACGGCCAGCGACCAGAACACCAGCGGCAACGTGGGTTGGGGATGGGTCAGTGGCGCCACCAGCACCAGCCCTGATACGGAGTGGGGATGGTCGAGCGCCAGCGCCAGGGAAATTGCGCCACCGAGGGAGTGCCCCAGCACCAGGGGTTTATCCAGCCCCAGCGTGTTGATAAAGGCCGCCACCTGGCGTGCCTGCGCTGGCAGGTCGGCGGCGGTGCCTTTATGGCGGGTGGAATAGCCCGACCCTGGGCGGTCGAGGGTGATGACACGAAAGTGCTCGCGCAATTGCCCGGACAACGCGTAGGTCAGGTTGCGGCTGCTGCCCATCAGCCCATGAATCATCACCAACGGTGGGCCCTTGCCTTCATCGCAATAATGAAAGCGCTCACCGTCGACCTCCAGAAAACGCCCGTTGATCGGAACGGCAGCTTCAATGCGCCGCGTCATCCACGCGCTGAACCCCCACAAAACGGCGCTGGCGCCTATGAAAACAGCCGCAGCGATAACCCACTCGACAGCCATAGCTCGGTCCTCTGCATCCCTGCAGCTGGCGACCCGACCGGAATTGATCAAGGCCTCAGCCATCGTCCACACCCTGGACCTGAACTTCGTGCCTGTCCGTCGGACAAGTCGCACATAAGGAGCCTGGGACTAGCGTAGGCGATATTTTCAGGTAGATTATTTAAAATCTTTTTTAAAATAAGTAATTCAATTTTTCTTTGCAATGGTGTTTTATCTAAAAGACAGAACAAGAAAAGGAGCACACCCGATGCCCACGAAGGACTGCTTATGAATGCCAAGCGTGAATCAATCGACATCGCCATCATCGGCTCAGGCTTTGCCGGCCTGTGCATGGCGATCAAGCTCAAGGAAGCCGGGTTCACCGACTTCTTCATCGCCGAGCAGGCCGACACCCTCGGCGGCACCTGGCGGGACAACCACTACCCGGGCTGCGCCTGCGATGTGCAGTCCCATGTGTATTCGTTTTCCTTTGCGCCCAACCCAGACTGGACGCGGCAATTCGCGCCGCAGCCGGAAATCCGCGCCTACCTGGAGCAATGCGCCACGCGCTTTGCGTTAACGCCCTTCCTGCGTTTCGGCATGGGCCTTGAGCGCGCAGTGTTCGATGAGCACCATCAACGCTGGCAATTGAGCTTCAGCGATGGCCGGGAGGTCAGCGCGCGTGTGCTGGTGTCGGGCATGGGCGGCCTGTCGCGCCCGGCACTCCCGGATATTCCGGGCCTCGACAGTTTCAGGGGCAAGCGCTTTCACTCCCAACAGTGGGACCACGAGTATTCCTTGAAGGGTAAACGTGTCGCGGTGATCGGCACCGGCGCCAGCGCCATTCAGTTCGTACCCCAAATCGCGCCGCACGTAGCCCACCTGGACCTGTTCCAGCGCACCCCACCGTGGATCATGCCCAAACCCGACCGGGCGATTGCACCGTTCGAACGCTGGCTGTTCAAGCATCTGCCCTTCACCCAACGCCTGGTGCGCAGCGCCTTCTATTGGGCGCTGGAAGGCCGTGTGGTCGGCTTTGCCTTGCACCCACGGCTGATGAAAATGGTGCAGAAAATCGCCCTGCGTCACTTGCACAAACAAGTGGCTCGGCCGTCTTTGCGCAAGACCCTGACCCCGGACTACACCATCGGCTGCAAGCGCGTTCTGATTTCCAATGACTACTACCCCGCGTTGTCGCGCAGCAATGTCGAGGTGGTCACCGATCGCGTGCTGCGCATCGAAGCCGACGGCGTCATCACCGCCGATGGCATCAAGCACCCGGCGGACTGCCTGATCTTCGGCACCGGCTTCCAGGCCACAGACCCCCTGCCCCGTGACTGCATCATCGGGCGCGGCGGTGTGGACCTGATGGACACCTGGCAAGACGGCGCCCACGCCTACAAGGGCACCACGGTGCCCGGCTATCCCAACCTGTTCCTGATCGTCGGGCCCAACACCGGCCTGGGGCACAACTCGATGATCCTGATGATCGAAGCCCAGGTGACCTACATCCTCGATGCCCTCCAGCAAATGCAGCGGCACAGCATCGCGACGGTAGACGTCAAACCCGCCGTGGAAAGCGCCTACAACCAGCAATTGCAAGCCAAGCTCAAACGCACCATCTGGAATACCGGCGGCTGCCAAAGCTGGTACCTCGACCCGCGCACCGGCAAGAACACCACCCTATGGCCGGGCTCGACCTGGCGCTTCAAACACGTCACCCGGCAGTTTGCGCTCAAGGATTATGTCGCTGATCTGCTGCCGACTAACGCGCCCAGCCACCCTGCGCCGGCGCCCCACTCCACCGCAGAAGGCAGCCTGTCATGAAATCATTCAATGGCCGTGTAGCGGCAATTACCGGCGCCGCTTCCGGGATGGGACGCGCCCTGGCATTGGCCTTGGCACGAGAAGGTTGTCACCTGGCGCTCGCGGATAAAAACAGCCAGGGATTGGAACAGACCTTGGCGCTGATCAAGTCCTCGACCCTCGCCCCGGTGGTGATCACCACCCAGGTGCTGGATGTGTCTGATCGCCAGGCCATGGAACATTGGGCCGCCCGTTGCGTGGCCGAGCATGGCCAGGTCAACCTGGTGTTCAACAATGCCGGCGTTGCCCTGTCGAGCACGGTGGAGGGCGTGGACTACGCCGACCTGGAATGGATCGTCGGCATCAACTTCTGGGGCGTGGTCCACGGCACCAAGGCCTTCCTGCCGCACCTGAAAGCCTGCGGCGAGGGTCATGTGATCAACACGTCCAGCGTGTTCGGCCTGTTCGCCCAACCGGGCATGAGCGGCTACAACGCAACCAAGTTCGCCGTGCGCGGCTTTACCGAATCCCTGCGCCAGGAGCTGGACATGCAACGCTGCGGCGTCTCCGCCACCTGCGTGCACCCCGGCGGCATCCGTACCGATATCTGCCGCAGCAGCCGTATCGACGCGAACATGACTGGGTTCCTGATCCACAGCGAACAGCAGGCGCGCGCCGACTTCGAAAAGCTGTTCATTACCGACGCTGACCAGGCCGCCAAGGCGATCCTGCACGGCGTACGCAAAAACAAACGTCGCGTGCTCATCGGTCGCGACGCGTATTTTCTTGACCTGCTCGCCCGCTGCCTGCCAGCGGCCTACCAAGCGCTGGTGGTGTTCGCCAGCAGGCGCATGGCCCCCAAGCCACGCACGCCGGTGTTTGAAACCAACGACGAGCCCCGTCTCTGAACAGGAGCACGCACCATGTTGCCGATCCGCCGTGACATCCGTTTTGCCCTGCCACCCGAACGCATCAAGAACTGGCACGAACAGGGTCCCTTCATCACGCATTTCTTCAATGCGCTGTCGCTGCTGTTTCCGCAGGGCGAGCTGTTTTTCATGGACAGCGTGCGCCACTACCGCCAGCGCATCGACGACCCGGCGCTGAAAAAAGAGATCCAGGGGTTCATCGGCCAGGAAGCCATGCACAGCCGCGAGCACGTCGCCTACAACGACCTGTTGCAAGCCGCAGGGCTGCCCGCGCATACCCTCGACCGCCGGCTGAAGTTCATCCTCGACCTGCAGAAAAAACACCTGCCCGCGTCCTTCAACCTGGCGGTCACCATTGCCCTTGAACATTACACGGCAATGCTGGCCGAAATCCTGTTGAGCGACCCGTCCCGCTTCGGTGAATCACTCAAGGGCTACCAGCAGATGTGGTACTGGCACGCCCTGGAGGAAACCGAACACAAGGCCGTGGCGTTTGACGTGTGGAACCGCGTGATCAAGCCCGGCCCCATGCGCTATTTGCTGCGCACCGGAACCATGCTCACCACGACGGTATTCTTCTGGCTGGTGGTGTTCGACTTCCACCTGCGCCTGCTGATTGCCGACCGCAAGTCCGGCGGGCACCTGAAGGGCTTCTGGCGCATGTTGAAATTCCTGTATGGGCCGAAGGGCGTTTTCCCACGAATGCTGGTGCCGTGGCTGCACTACTTCAAACCCGGCTTTCACCCCTGGGACCATGACAACCGTGCGCGCCTGGACGGTATCGACGGATTGATCGAGGAAATCGAGCAGACTCAGCGCGGTTATTAGGCTTGGGCCATGGCCTCGCGCTCACGCACAAAGCCTTGTAACTGATCGCCCGGCAGCGCCTTGCTGAAGTACCAGCCCTGGATAATCAGATCGGCGCCGGTACTCAGGAAGGCCAACTGCTCGGCAGTTTCCACCCCTTCCACCACCACGCCCAGGTTCAGCGCCTCACAAAAACGCAGCATGCCGGTCAAGACCTGGGCGCCCTTGGGGTCGTGCTGGGCCACTACGAAGCTGCGGTCGATCTTGATGAAGTCCACCGGGAACTGGTGCAAGTAACTCAAGGCAGAAAACCCGGTGCCGAAGTCGTCGATGTAGACCTTGGCACCGATGGCCTGCAGTTTCTGGATGGTCTGGCGGGTGGACTGGATATCACTGACCAGCGCGTCTTCAGTGATTTCCACCGAGACCTGCCCGTGGGCCTGGGCCAGGATCTCCACCAGGCGTTCGCCGTAAGCGGCGTCGGTCAGGGTCGCACTGGAAATATTGATGGTCATCGGCAAGCTGAAGCCGAGTTTCTGCCACTTCTGGTATTGGCGAACCGCCTGGGACGCGACCCACACATCCACATCCGGCATCAATTGCGCCTGGGCCAGCCATTGCAGGAACTCCCACGGCGAATGCACCTTCCCCTCGGCATCACGGGCACGCATCAACGCTTCACAACCGGTGCACAGGCCAGTGCGCGTCGAGACCTGCGGCTGGAATTCGAGATAGAACTCGTAGTCGCTGATCTGCTGGATACGGCTCAACTCACTGGCTTGGCGCGCCAGGATCTTGTGGGACGCGAGCACCGAGTCCACCTCGCGCAAGCGCCCCTTTTCTTCAAGGCCACGGAAAGTCATGTCCAGTGACTTGAGATACACCGTGCCACCTTCGGTGGCCTGGCGATGGATCGCACGCACATAGGGTGCATACACCAGGGTGCCAAGCCCCAACAGCGCCACTTGCAGCGCCACCGCAACCAGGTCGCCGTGGGTACTGAGGTAGGCATTGAGCAACACTGGCGCGGTAAACGGTACGCTGACCACCGCCGGCGACACCCATCCCATCTGCACCACCGTTAACGCCACCATGGCGTTAAGTGCGGGGACGATCAGAAACGGTATGAACAAGCGCGGGTTGAGGATGATCGGCAAACCGAACAACAGCACCTCACTGACGTTGAACAGTGACAGCGGCAAACTCGCGACCGCCAACAGGCGCATGGACTGGCTCTTGGAGAACAGCAGGATTGCCAGCAACAGACACAAGGCCCCCCCTGAACCGCCGATGAATGCAAAGCTGCCCAACAGGCCGTTGTTCAACACATACTTGATCGGCTCGCCCGCCGCCAATGCCGCGCTGTTCAGCACCACGGCCTGGTCCAGCACGTCGAACAGCGGTTGCATGGCGTACACGCCGTGAATGCCGAAGAACCACAGCAGCGAATTCATCAGGGTCACGAACAGGCCGCTGCCGTAGGGCGATTCCAAGGCGTGGAGCACCTGAGGCCCCTGTAACTGCGCCACATAGGGGATCTGGAGCAACAACGACAGCAACACCACCAGCACCAAGGCGGTGATAGCGCCCGGCACCACCATATTGATGGCGCCGCGCAGGTTGTGACCCACCAGGTCTTCGTTGACCAGTCGGGTCCAGCGGTAACGATGCAGCCGCGCAATGGCCGGCACGTTCAGCAGCGGCGAGGCAATGGCGATAAACAGTACGAAGGTGGCCGAAGCCCGGGGGTAGTCGCGCAGGATAAACGTCGCTACCACGACATGGGCCAGGCACAGGAACGCCACGGGCAGTTGCGGCAGTCGATGCTGGATCGCCAGCATGTAGCCAATGGAGGCGGCGACCAGCAGCGGGATCACCGAGCTGATCTGGTTGTGCAGGCCGGCCAGGAACGCCACCACCTGCGGATCCAAGCCCAGTACGCGAGCACATTCGGACAGGATCAGAAAACCCGCTGACACCAGCAGGCACGGCAGGATCCACAGTAACCCTTCGCGGATCGCTCGCAGCGACTCGGTGCTGGCCAGGGCGGCCAGACGTTGCGTGAAGAAAAGCTTGAACAGCGTTTGCGCCATGACCCATCCCTCTGCCCATCGCCCACTGTCCCTGGAAGGCAGGGCCGGATACACCGGGCTAACGCTACACGTCCGGGCACGATGAGCGAAAGCCTTTTGCCCTCCGTCTTGGTGAATTTTGCGCCTTGGATGGCAAGTAACTTCCTGGTTTTCCAAATAGTTGAATTTTCCGACCTGGGCCACTCGTCGAATCTGCTTCAATAAGGGCTGTAGGAGTGTCACCCTGACCTGCCCTTTATGTGGAGCACGCCCTTGTCACAACCCGGTGATAACCACCAGCGCGCGCTGGACCGATTCCTTGACGAACACCCCGATGTCGCCACCGAACTCAATAGCCTGAATCCGTTGGCCGCCCAAGCCAAAGGCGAAACCCTGGCGCAGTACCGCGCCGAACGGCTGCATGAAGCCTTCGAAGCGGAAGCCGAGCGCCAGGGGCTGTTTGCCTGGGAACTCACGCTAAAACTCACCGCCGAATCTTCCGAAACCTTCGAAGCGCAGCGCCTCGAAGTGCATAAGGAAGTGGCGCAGATGGCAGGCCTGAGCTGGGACGAGTACTGCCAGCTGCACGACCTGGCCGGTTGACGCGTTACATCGAGTACCAGCGATGTCGTCTGCCCCCCAGCACCTCACGCAGTTCGGCGACAGATACGGTTCTCTGCTCGGGGTCCGTCGCCAATGCCGAGCACAATGCAGGCCAGTAATGCCTGGGCAGCTGCCTCGGCCTTGGTAAAGCCTGGTCGCGCTGGCCGGGGCGCCGTCCTTCAGCGAGTTCATAGAGCACGCAGGCCGCCCCGTAGAGGTCGGCGCTCGCCGACGGCAGTCCTCCGGCCATCAGCTCAGGCGCCGCATAGGCAGGCGTCCATGCGTTCAAGCGACTGCGGCTCAAACCTGGCAACCCAGCCCTCGCCTGCACCTCGGCGTGCGCCAGGCCAAAATCGAACAGGCGCACCCCCTGCTCTCCCACCATGATATTTGCCGGTTTCACATCACCGTGCAGCACGCCCTGCCGATGGGTATAGGCCAGCGCATCCAACAGTTGCAAGGCCATCGGTTGCAGCTCTTGCCACGGCAAGCCCTGCGGACGCTCCGGGAGCAGGCGGTCCAGGGTGAGGCCGGGCATCAGTTCCATGGTAAAGAATGCCCTCTGGTGAGCCGTGTCCACCTCGAAAGAGAATGCCCTTACCACGTGATCATGTCGCAGGCTGCGCGTCATGGCGAACTCGCTGTACAGCAGCAAATGCGCATCGGTGGACGCACAAAGGGGCTCGCCCAACAGTTTAAGCGCCACCCGGCAGTCCGGTTCGCCTAACGTTTCATGCAACAGGTCCCGGGCGCGATAAACCACGCCCATACCTCCCGTCCCGAGAACACGTTCAAGCTGATAACGCCCTGCCAGCAGGTTCGGCGGGCATACCGCGGTCATGACTGCACCACCACGGCGGTAAGATCATCCAGCGCAGGCCCCCGCAACGCTTGGACGAACAGTCGGTCTACCACCTGCCACGGCATGCCTGCACTCATGGCACTTCCCAGTTCGCGGTGGCGAAGCCCCTGGTACAGGCCATCGCTGCACAGTAAAAACACGTCCCCGGGATAGAGCCGAAATTCGAGTATCTCGAGGCTCAGTGGCTGTCGGGCACCAATTGCGCGAGTCAAGGCCCTGGCATCTGGATGGCTCCGCGCTCGTTCCAGGCTGAGTTGCTGTTCATCCATCAGTTGCTGCTGTAGAGAGTGGTCGCGCGACAGTTGATACAGGCACTGACTTCGCCAGAGGTAGCATCGGCTGTCCCCGGCCCATATGCAGGCTGCTCGTTCGTGTTCGAGCAACAGCACAACCACCGTACTGCCCATGACACCTGCCAGGCCTTCGGCGGGTTGCAATTGGTTGTCGAGGCCGCGCAGGCAGCGTCGGACCGCGTCGATGCGTTGATCGAAGCCGCCTCCAGCTGGCAGCGCAGCCAGCTCACTGACCACCCATTGACTGGCCACATTACCGGCATGATGACCGCCCATGCCATCGGCGACTGCCCAGCAGCCGCGTTGCGGGCAATCCAGCAATGCATCCTCATTGCGCACACGGCCCTTGCCTTGCGCCGTGCGTCCGGCACTTTGCCAAGGCTGCGCCCGACTCACAATTGCTCCGGCAGGCGGAAGGTGCGCCATGTCGCCATCTGGAACGGGCTGGGGTTGCGTTGGCTGGTGAGCAGGTAATTGGCACGCAGCCCGGCCAGGTCGGCCTTGAGTATCTGCGCGCCCCTGCCACTTGCCGGCTCGCTTTGCATCAAGTCGAAAAATCGGAACATCGACCAGGCTCCGCGATCTTTTTCGATCCCCACTGGCCGCTCTGTACCGCGTTCCAGTACCAGGCTGCTGCGACCGTTGTCTGCCTCGGCCGGCCATTGGAAGGTCATCGGCACGATCGGGCCATGCCGGTATTCCAATTGCTGACCGCCCAGCTGCAGCGTTGCCCGGCTGACAGCCTGATCCAGGCTGTAGGGCGCCAGTGTGAATCGAACGGCCCAATCGCCCTGGTCCTCGGCAAAAAAGCCCTGGCGAATGGTCTGGGCCTTGGTCAGTTGGTCCAACAACGAACGTGAGACTGGCAAGCTGCGCCCGTCCAGGGCACGCAAGCGATAGCGGTTGCCCTCGACACTGACAAACGGCCGCAGGTAACCGTCATAAAAACGCTCCATGCTCCCGTGTGGTTTAAAGAACGCCTGAAAGTCACCAAGCGCAACATCGCTGCCGGCATGGGCGGTGAATGGGTAGCGGTTCTGGATCGCCTTCACATAAAAGCCATGGATCTCGCTTTGATAACGCTGGTTGATATACCCGTACGCGCCATCAAGCAGATGGCGCCAGTTTTGCTCGGCGACCCCCTCGAACCAGCCCTTGAGCGGCTGCGGCAAGCGCGCCGCCGCATCACGCAAGTTGCCCAATAGCGGTTGCTGCCCATCTATCCGTTGCCTGGCGAGCTTGAACGCTGCCTGCTCAGGTGAACTGTCGCGGTTCAGTGTCGACACTTGCAGGTTCAGCTCATCGAGCAAGCGCACCACCTGCGTCAACTCGCCCCCAGGTTGCTGCTCTTCATCGAGCAATTGGTGCAAAGGCTCAAAGCGGCGCTGCAATGCGCGTCGGGCATTATCGGGCAATGCCTTGGCGAGCACGCTGGATGCTGTCGCGACCGTCTCGGGGATCTTCGGGCTCACCGTACCCAGCAGTTCATGGGCCGGCATCAGCCGTGTGTTTTCACGCACCTGCCGCAACAACTGCACCAACGTCGACTGCGTGGAAGTCAGGCTCGCGAGCTGCTCCGCGCTATTCCGCAGGCTGTCACTTTCCAGCAGCCTGACTCGACCCAGCGCATCACTCCAGGCATCGGCGTATTCACTGAAATAGCGCTGCTCCAGCGCCAACATCAGCTTGCGCAGCTCCAGTACGCCGAGGTCGGTGGTTTCCCCTAGCACCCAGTTATCCTGGGCAATGGCATTGACCAACCGAGGGCCTTGCGCTTCGAAATACTGCAGGTATTTTTTGCTGTAGAAACCCGGAATAGGTGGCTCAAGCCTGGAAAATGCCGGACCCTCGGCCAGGCGGTAAGGATCCAGGTTCCGCGCTTGTTCCCGCAGCGTCCGGTACACCACGTCTGCCAGTGACTCTGCGCGTAATGCCAGCCGAGCCTGGGCGACCAGCTCATCGTTCAACGGCATTACAAACCCTTGCCCGATAAGGCGTGCAAAGTGCTCGTTGAGGCGTTTACGCTCCCCAGGGTCGGCCACGGCCCCGAGCGCCCATTGCCCAGCCACCTGCTCTGCCAGCCAAGCTTTATCACGGCGCTCCGGCAAGTTGAGCATCAGGTAGGCCCGCAGGTTGTCCAGCAACCGTTCACGGTCACCCAGGCTCGCTCGTACCTGCTCCTCGAACAGCGTGGTCACGTAGGGCAGCAATTGCTGATGCAAGGCGTGTTCGTAGGCATTGGTCAACGTTGGATGAATTACCTCACCCTGATACAAACCCACCCGATCAATCCACCGCGCCTCTGCCGTCAGAGGAAATACTTTTGTGGCCGCCAACCGACTGTCCAGCAGCGCCAATAACGCAACGCGTGCGTCCGGAGGGACCGGCGTGGGCTTGACCAATTCCAATAGCTGAACCAGCCGCTGATGGTTGAACGAGTAGCCGTGCGTCCACAACGCTCCCGCGCAAGCGATGACAATGGCTGCGGTAAGCGCCATTAAGCCGTGGCGTCGACGTATGCGTTGTCGCTCCGTGGTATGCAAACCGGCCAGATCGGCCTGCGCAAACACCACTCGATTGAACAGGCCCTGGACAAAATGGGGACGTACATCAACGGTACTCGCACAGGTCAAGTAGAACCCGCGCAGACCATTGATACGCTGATGGCGATGGACCGAAAACGCCGTCTCGATAAACAGCCACAGACAATCGCCGAGGTGGGCGACTTGCTGAGGGAAATCCAGCATCCGGCCTCGTCGCTCAGGGTTGCGTTCTTGATGCAAACGGGGGATCAGCTCGGCCCCCAGGCGTTGCAGCAGGACCTCGAAGGTTTCACGTACCTCGGCGATAGGCGTACCGGTCGTGTCTGTGACCAGGCGCTCGCCCAGCACATCCTCGGCGCTGTCGCCCTGTTGCGCATCGAAGAACTCGGCAAACCCCACCAGTCGGTCCGCCTGGGTCAACACCAGGTAAACCGGCACATCCACATGCAGTGTCTGCTGGATTTCCTGCAGGCGGGTGCGTACATGACGCGCGTGGAGTTCCAGGTCATGTTCATTGCTGCGCAAAAGCGTATTGACCGACAGCGTCACCACTACGCCGTCGAGCGGCCGTGTCCTGCGCCTTGATTTGAGCAGGCCGAGCATTGTCGACCACCCTGCCGCATCCACAGAAGTGTGCGGTTGGTCCAGGTATCGGCCAGCCATCTCGACCATCACCGCTTCATCCGCAAAATACCAGTCACAGTAAGCGGTGGAGCCCGGAAGTGCGGATTCAGCCCGGTCGTGGGGAGACTGCAACCCGCAAGCGTTCAACAAGGAGGTCTTGCCACTGGCGCGCTCACCGATCAACAAGTACCAGGGCAACTCATTGCGCCAACGTTCACTATGCTCGCCGTAGCGACGCGAGGTCTTCAACATCTGCAGAGCCTCCTTGAAGCGCCCTTGCACGTGTCTCACTTCGTCGCTGATCAACGCCTGCCGCTGATGACGCTCGTGAGCCTCGGGCTGATCCGAACGAACGGCGCGGCGTGCGCCCACCACTACCATCGCCAGGCCCCACAGCAACAGCAACCCGCTGATGGTCAGCAAGCGGGCGGTCGGGCTTTGCCAGAAACGATAGTCATCCACCGCTAGCAAAGGTCCTGCGAACCACACCAGCAATGTACTGCCGAGCACCAATAACAGGCTCCAGACCCACGTCTTGCGCAGCACCGTGCCCGCGCCCTTGAAGAATGCGTTCATACATGACTCCCAGCGTTACAAGGGCGTGCGAGACGGGCCCGGCATCGAAGATTGAAAAGGTTGCAGCGCTGTCATGCGCTCCTGGCCCAGCAGCCAGGCAAACCCCGAATACATCACCAGCAAGCAACCGAGTACGCAAAGAGCAACCCAGGTCGTGGAGACCAGGCGTATTCGTGCCTGAGGCGCCCTGCCCGTTTCTGGCGAACGGCATAGGGGCAATCGCTCACCTCGCACATGCCTGATCTGGCGGTAGACAGCATCATGCAGGGTTTCAAGCTGCACTCGTCCCCGCTCCATGACGCGATATTTGCCTTCGAACCCCAGCGAAAGGCACACGTACATAAGCTCAAGCAAGGCCACATGCTTGACGGGATCTCGGGACAAACGCTCCAGCAGTTGGAAAAACTTTTCACCGCCGAAGGTTTCGTTGTGGAAGCGGCTTAACAGGCTCGTCTTCGACCAATCACTACGGCTGCCCCAAGACGTGGTGACCACAGCCTCATCAATGACACTGCACAACACGTAGCGCGCCGACATCACCTGACTGTTCTCTGCACCCTGGTGCAGGGCTCGCGCCTCGAACGCGTTGACACCCAACGAAAGCTGGTCATTGAGCGCTTGCAAGCCTTCCCGCCCTGGACCGGCCTTGAGCCGGACAACCTGTAGCAACAGCTCCCAGGCAGCGGTCAACAGGATGTTGGAGCCCAGGTTGAAACGCGCCGCGCCCTGCAGGTGGGCGCTATAGATCATGCGGTCCTCCAACTGCTCAAAACGTGGGGGTGATGGGCAATCGGTCATTGCCCCCCGTGCCGGCCCCAGCCCCTCGCGGTCAAGCAGGACGGTTTTTTCGTCCTGCGGGTAATCACTGTCCATAGTCATGGTAGTCAGTTCCTGATAGCCCAGAAGTTGAGTTCCAGCTCGGCGAACTCGCCACTGGCGTGGAAAGCGAAACCACCCGATTGCTCCAGCTGCGTGATGTCGCGGGGACTGAGTTCGAGCATGAAATAGGTCTTGCCGGCGTGGAAAGGAATCTGCCGCGGCGCGACCGGCAAGGGCGTGACCTTGATACCTGCGAGGTGCAGGTTGACCAGCTCGCGGATGCGCTCGACCGGGCCAATCTTGAGGTGCGCCGGCAGGCGATGGCGCAGTTCTTCCGAGTCGCACTGGGCAGTGGCCGCCAGAATGAACGTGGCTGCGCCGAGTAGTTTGAGATCGCTGACCGGGCAGACCAGCACACCATACTGGCGCTGCTGCAGCGTCAGCTCGATGGCATGCTGTTCCAGTACCAGCGACAGCACTGTGCGAAGACCTTCCATAAGCCCGCGAAAGCTCGCCCCTTGATCTGCATGCTGGAAGTGCACCACCAGTTGCGCACGTTTGTTGTCAGTGGCGAACGTCGACAGTTCACCAAGAATCGCCAGCAACTCCCGATATAACGCTTCCGGGCGAACCTGGGCCTGGTTGAGGTAATGACGCAAGATCAACTCCGCACGATTGATCAACTGCAGCATCAGGAAGTCGCCGACCTGGGCTCCCGCCGACGTGCCTGCTCCCTGGATGCGTGCGGCGATCGCATCGCCACGGGTCGCCAGCAAGCTGATCACTTCCTTGAGGCATGACGACACATACCCCGAGCCCTGGAGATAGATGAACGTCGGTACAAAATCCGCATCCAGCCTCACGCCACCTTCTTGGGCGGAATCCAGCACCTGGGCGACCTGGAGTTTCACGTAGAACGGATCACTGGGCTGTTCCCCCAGCACCAAGCGCAAATCCGGGCGTGCACAATGGACCTGGCAACGGGAGTCGACGCCGGCATTGGAGTCCCCGATCTCCGTCTCACAAGCAACGTAGCGTGCCAGGACATCACCTTGCTCCTTGCTGCGCACTTCAACCTGATTATCAGTCGCCAGCGGCAACGCCAGGTACACCGCTTGCCTGCCTGCGTTGGCAGGTACTTGCAACACCAGGGGTTCCATTGCGCCGCTCAGTTCAAACAGGCTGCCATCCGGCAACACACCGCTGGCCTGGTTGACAACTATCTTGCCCAGGTTGAGGTACTGCACGTCGACGTCCAAGGTCAGGAAACCCCAGGCATCATTGCTCAGCAAGCGAGTACGGTTGAGTTGCCAATGGTAGTAGCGATCGTTGTGCTGCAAGTGCTGTGGCCTCAGCAGCATGCCTTCTTGCCAGATAACGTTGTGGACCTGCATCTCAATCCTCCTTTGCGTCGGTTTGAGGCGCCGCCATCCGGACACCCGTCTGGTCCAGCACCACCGCGGCACGGGTCAATTGACCAGGGGCCAGAGGCAGCACCAGCCGCCATTGCACGTGGGGCAAGTCGCGGTAGGCCGCCAGCACGCCGACATAACGGCTGCGCGGCTCGACACTGAGCTTGAGCGCCAGCTGTTCGCCGGGACGCAGCTCCAACTCCTCGCTGCTGACCCAGTCCTTGGGCAGTGTCTGCTCGGCGCGGTCGTACAGGCTGAAGAAGTCGGCGTTTTCAAATGCCACGGGGTGCCGCAGTTCAAGCAGGTGCACCACCACAGGCGAAGGACGGCGGTGAAGGTCGGGGTTGACCTCGTCGCCGGCCGTCAACTTCAGGTCCAGCTTGGTCAGGGTCGAATAAGGCGACAGGGTGCTGCAACCGGCCAGTAGGCCCAGCGCTAGCAACGTCGATGTCACGGCGACACGAGACATGAGCATCATCCCGGGCACCCGACGTGCAGAATGGAGACCAGGCGCACCTGCTCCTCATAGGCGTTGGAAAAGTCATTGCGCAACAACTGCTCGCCCAAGGGGTCTTCGAGAGTCAGTCGTCGGTAGTGGTGTTGATATGCCCGCCAATGGGCGCCATCGGTGCGAAACCTGGTGGACTTGTGCTCGCGCTCGAAGCAAAGCAACAGCTGCGCGGGCGCAAACGCCGCCAATGCACCGCGTACGGCGGCTCGGCAGGCAACGACCAGGGCCAGTTGATGAACCTGCAAGTCTCGACAGGCCTGGGCGACTGCTTGCCCGGCAGAGCGTTGGCCCGGCCCTTCGGCGCCCAGCAGCGACTTCATGGCTGCCTGGGCGTCGGCGCAGTCGTTCAATGGGTTGTGGGTTTTGAGCACCGGGGCAGCCAATGCCCCGTTGATCTCACAGTTCAGCTCATGGCAAGTTCTCAGGTTCTGCTGCAACCCTTCGATGGTTTGCTTGAACAAGCCCGCCACTTTGATCGCCAGGGCTTCTCGCCCCTGCGTATCAAGCGCGTCGACCTGCATGCCTAATGCCAGTGCGAACTGCGACCAGAATGTGTCCGAAGCCGGCGGCGCGGCCGTGACGGGATCAGGCGCTATGGTTTCCCTCGCCGGCTCAGCCCACTTCGGTACAACCAAATGATCGCGGTCCACCGTCCCCTGACATAGCGATTGCCGAGATACCTGCGTCGATGTGTCCAAGGCGTCCAGCTCTGCGGCTGAATCGCCACGCCGTTGCTCGCGATCCAATGCGTAGACCGGGTCAAGGCCCAGGAAAGCATCGTCTGGAATCGTGTCATCCCGAGTAAACGGCTGATGGGCATGCGTTATCAGGCGGGCGCGGATATCCAGTGTCCCCAGTTGGTACACCTCACCATCGCTGATGGGCCGTGCCTGCCCCTTGCACAAGCGCTCCATGCTGCCTGAGACACCGATACCGTTGCTGCTGATATCCGTTAGAAAGTAGCGGTCTTCTCGATAACTGACCAAGCCGTGATGACTGGAAATCAGGCGATTGGCGTCAGGGATGATCCAGTCACAGCCTGCCCCTCGGCCGATCACGCCACCGACGCGATCAAATGTCTTGCGAACAGGCGGCACACCGCTTGCGTGACTACAGACTTCAAACATCAATTGCATCCTAGCGCTCCCCTGCTCATTACCCACGACGGGCCGCCTGGGGATCACCCAACGGACGGTAGTCGGCATCATCAAAGACGTAATTGGCGTTACAGCCGCTCAACAAACACAAGGCAAGCACTACCGCTTGCCACGGATGAAAAGGCATCAGGTATCTCCCATGAAAATAAGGCGCCCGCACGTCACCATTCAGCACTCCTCACGAACATCCCCTACGGGGATTTTCAGGCGCGCCAGACGGTAGAGCAGCGTGCGGCGTGCGACGCCCAGTTCACGTGCAGTACGGGTTCGATTGCCGCGGTTCTTGTGCAAGCAATCGATCAGGAATACACGCTCTACTCGCTCCAGGCGTTGGCGCAACGTCGCATCGACGGGCTCCTGGGCAGGTAAGGAAGGCAAGGACAGGTGCGCAGGCAGGATCACGCCGTCATCACAGAGCAGCACAGCACGCTCCACGAGGCATTTGAGTTCGCGGACATTGCCGGGAAAGGCGTGACTCGAGAGTTGATCCATGGCTGCGCTGGACCATCCCACCGGCGCACGGCCAAGCGCAGCAGACGCCTTCTGCGCGAATTCCCGCGCCAACAGCAGTACATCGCCGTCGCGCTCACGCAGGGGCGGCAGCTCGATGGGAAACTGCGCGAGCCTGTAGTAAAGGTCCTCGCGAAAACTGCCTTGGGCGACCATCGCGGCAAGGTCACGGTGGGTCGCGGCGATGATGCGCACATCGACCTTGTGGGCCACACTGGCACCCAACGGACGGACTTCACCTTCCTGCAAGACCCGTAGCAACTTGGCCTGCAGCGACAGCGGCATATCGCCAATTTCGTCCAGCAGCAGGGTGCCTCCGTGAGCGGCGTCAAACAGGCCCGTGTGATTGCGCTCAGCCCCCGTGAATGCACCTTTGCGGTAGCCAAACAATTCACTTTCAAGCAGCCCTTCGGGAAACGCCGCGCAGTTTTGCACCACGAACGCGTTGCCCTTGCGCGGCCCCGCGGAATGGATCGCCCGCGCCACCACCTCTTTACCCGTACCGGTCTCGCCACGCAGCAAAACGGTGTAAGGGGTATTCAAGACCTTGCCGATCAAGCGATACGTTTCATCCATGGCCGTGCTACTGCCGATCAACCCGAATGCCGCACGCGGTGTTGGGGTGCGATCATTGTGCTGAGCGACACCGCCTCCCGAACGTTTGCACCGCAGCAAAGCCAGTTGCATCAGGGTAAAGCTGCCGAGTTGGCTCAAGGATACGGATTGACCCTCTAGGTTTTTCTCGCGCTGGCTGGCACACACCAATACGCCGTTGATGACCTGCGCTCGGTTGAACAACGGCACGCACGACAACGCTCGCCAGGGGCTTGCAATCACTGGCAGGAACCCGCACTCATACACGCTGCCAGTGAGATCTTCCAGGCTAAGGGCGGTCTGGTGGTTGAGCACATAGTGCAACACCTGCTCATGCCGAAAGTCCTGGTTGCCGGCCGGATCGTCGGGGACAAACATTCCAGGCAAGTGCTGGGCAATCCGCTCAAGTCGGTTGTTGGACTCGTCAAGCCAGTACAACTGGCTGAGTTCGCACTGGCTCAGTTGCGCCACCGCCGCGACGCACAAGCCGGGTAACGTCGCTTCGTCACCCTCGATGCCCAGGCGGATGAACCAGCCAAGCAACGCGTCGGTATAAGCCAGAGGATGAGGTATCTGAGTGAGCCGGGTATCCCTCATTGGCTGAACTCACAGGTTGGAGTGCCATTCCCTGCCAGGCAGGCATGGACATGTGCGAGGGGTTCGCCCTGAGCCATGGCCTCCAGCAACCGATCCACCACCAGCGGCAACAAGTGGCGTTCGATCCACTGATCGATGTACCGGGCACCGCTGTCACCGTGGGTACACCGCTCAGACATGTGTGAAACCAGCCCTGGCGAATAGGTGAATGCCAGCTTGCGCAGACGCAGCCGCTCACCCAAACGTTCCAGCTTGAGTCTAACCAGGTCGTGCAGAACCTCACCCGTGACCGGGTAGTACGGCACCACGCGCATGCGTGCCAGTAATGCGGGCTTGAAGTGGTCGCGCAGCAGCGGGCGGATTGCCTCCTCCAGCGCTTGTGCATCGGGTCGCTGGCCACCTGCGCATAATTGGTCGATGCGCTGACTGCCCAGGTTGGACGTCATCAGGATCAGCGTATTGCGAAAGTCGATCTCCCGGCCTTCCCCGTCATTGGCCAGGCCCTTGTCAAAGATCTGGTAAAACAGGTTCAACACTTCCGGGTCGGCCTTCTCGACTTCATCGAGCAGCACGACTGAATACGGGCGTTGGCGCACGGCTTCTGTCAGCACCCCGCCCTCGCCAAAACCGACGTAACCGGGTGGTGCGCCGATCAATCGGGACAGCGAGTGCTTCTCCTGGAACTCCGACATGTTGAGGGTGGTGACAAAACGCTCGCCGCCATACAACAGGTCGCCAAGGGCCAGCGCAGTCTCGGTCTTGCCTACGCCACTTGGGCCGACCAGCAGGAATACACCGACCGGCGCATCGGCCTTGCTAAGCCCCGCCGCAACCGCGCGCAGGTTGCGGTCCAGCGCGTGCACCGCTTGCTCCTGCCCGAGAATGCGCAAGCGCAGTGCCTCGGCAAAGCCCAGTACGCGGTCGTTGTGTTCGAACGCCAGTTGTTCGACCGGGATACCTGTCCAGGCACTGATGACTTGAGCCACCAGGCGCGGACACACCTGCCGAGCGGTGCCTTGCTGTTCAAGCCAGTGTTGCTCCAAATGCTGGCGTTCGTAGCCTACCGCTTCCATGCGCAAGTCCAGATCGTGCAAGGCCTTTTCGTCCACAGCGAACCCTGCGTCCCTGTCACGCCGCAATGCCTGCTGCTGCCGCGCACCTTCCGCCTGTTCGGCGCATAGGCGTTGCAAGGTGTCCGGTGCCGTCTCTGGACAGGCACGCAAGCGGGCACAGGCCGTGTCCAGCACATCCACCGCCTTGTCGGGCAACTGCCGACCCGCCAGGTAACGAGCGCTCATCTGCGCCGCCGCGACAACTGCGTCGTCTCGCACGTAGACACCGTGGCTGCGCTCGTACACCGGAACCAACCCGCGCAGTATCGAAATGGCTTGCTCGACGCTGGGCTCGCCGACCTGTACAGGTTGGAAGCGCCGCGCCAATGCCGGGTCCTTTTCGATGTATTTCCTGTATTCCGTCCAGGTGGTGGCGGCGATGGTGCGCAACTCGCCACGCGCCAGTGCCGGCTTGAGCAGATTGGCGGCATCGGAAGCGCCTGCCTGGGCGCCCGCCCCTACCAGCGTATGCGCTTCATCGATGAACAGGATGACCGGCTTTGCCGAGGCATTGACTTCATCGATCACGCCCTTGAGGCGCCGTTCAAACTCGCCCTTGATACCGGCACCGGCCTGGAGCAGCCCCATGTCCAGGGTCAGCACTCGGACATCCTTGAGAGGGCCTGGCACCTGTGCCGTAGCGACGCGCAGTGCAAGACCTTCGACAACGGCCGTCTTGCCGACCCCGGCTTCACCGACCAGGATGGGATTGTTCTTGCGCCGGCGCAGGAGTATGTCGATCAACTGGCCGATCTCGGCGTCGCGACACAGGACCGGGTCGATACGTCCTTCATGGGCCTGGCGTGTCAGGTCCTGAGTGAAGCGCTCCAGCAATGATTCGCCTTTTGGCGCAGCATCAGCTTCAGGTGCCTGACTCAACACAAACCCTTGCACACGCTGCGCATCCAATCGGCTCAGAAAGGCTTGATAGGCGCTGCCTGCGTGCTGCAGCGGATGGCGCAATAGCCCCAGCAACAGCGCACCGTGATCGACTTCAGTCTGTCGCAGTTCCAGATGGGCAATCATCAACGCTTGTTGCAGCCATTGCACCAGTGCCTGGGCAAACACCGGATTGCACGAAGCACTCGCCTCACCCCTGGGTTGCAGGGTGGCTTGCAGCTCTCCAGCGTCGATCCCCGCATCCGCCAGCGCCCTTGCCAGAAGGCCATCGTGGTGCTCCAACAGGGTCAACAGCAGGTCCTCCACCAACACTTCCCTGCCGCCACGCGTGACACAGCGTTCGGCCGAGCGCTCCAAGTCTCGACGAGCCTGGGAAGTCAATGTCCGGATCAGTCGTTGCAGGTCCACATTCATCATGATGATTCATTCCTATGAGCGTCGCTCGGCACGATGACCACTCCGTCAGCGCACTCATGTGCCAGCCAACTGGTCCAGCCGAGCCGGCAGACGTTATGTTCGCCAATGTGCAACGGCCTGATCTCGTCCTTGGCCAGCACAAGGCGCAGGTCATATTCCAATGGATCCCGAGCCGTCAGGCGTACCAACGCACAGAGCAGCGGGAAGTCCGAGCCCGTGGGCAGAAATCCGTGGAATTGATGCCAGCCCAAACCCTGCAGGTGCACCCTGAACTTGCCACTGCGATCAGCGACCTGGCTCCCAAGCACGTGGTCATGCCCGAGCACGCTGTTCGCAATGCCGAGCCGATTGCGCTGGGAATCGACGACGACAACGCTGCGCTGCACCCATTGCTCTATGAACAGGCGGTTGTGCTTGAAGTAGTAGCGCAGGACCGTCTCGATCAAGGCTGCCGAATGCGCCCTCAGGCTGAGCAACCCCAGATAGGGCAACAGTCGCTTGCAGTTCAATTGCGCGGTTCTGCGAATCTGCCGCCCCCTCAACCCGATCAGTGCAAACATCTGCTCGGAAAAGGCGTCACGTGCACCGGCCTGGAAACACGCCCGATAACGATATTTACGCCAGATCGGCAGCATCAGGCGTTGCAGGCGGTGGTGAAACACGTCGAGGAAATCTCGGGTAGCGTTGCCACCCTCGCCATCGGCACACGCCTGCTCACCATAAAACGCGGGCAGCGGCGACCCCGCACCACACATGCCCAGCACATTGAGGCGCAGGCACGCACGCAACTGGCCATGCTCGACAAAAAAAGCCACCCGGTCGATATCGTGGCCGGGGAAACCCAAACCCGGGTTGGCTTGAAACTCCACCAAGTCGTACAGCGCGTCGTCATCCAGCAACGGATGGGCATCGCGCAGACGCTTGATAACCTGCAGAACCGCCTGGAACAGCGAGTACTCGCGGATAACCTGGGACAGTTGCGTCAAAACAGGGGCTGCTGCCCCATCCGTGGTGGCCATAGGTACACGTCTCCTTGTGTGCTGATGACTCTTAGTTCGTGGTAGGCATTGAGGCTGGCGTAGAGCGCGAAGAATTCGTTGAGCACCGACGCGAATACAAAGACCTCGCCATGGCCCAGGAAGCCCTGGGGATCGATCGTCAGATCAATGCGTACCCCGCGAAACGGCAAGCCACGGTGCAATCGGTCGACGGCTACATGACTGACAGAACGCATAGCGCCCAACCGTCTCTCGCTGGCCTTCTGGGCTCGTCGGTCGTGGTAGCGCGGCAAGTCATAGGTCTCGAGAATGACCTTCAAGGCGTTGATGTCGCTCAATGACAGGTAGTTGAGCGACAGATTGCTGATAAGCCTCCAGAGAAAGTCCTGGTCGAGTGGCGGCGAGAAACTGGCGGTCGGCGCGCAGATGTTCCGGAAAGACACCCCCTGCGGCGTTTGCTCGCACGGCTGATTGATGTCGCCTACCTGCAACTGGCGTGGCAGGTCGTGATTGGTGCACGTGAGCTCGATCGACAGTGTCTGCTGATCCGATTCCAGCCCGCCGCCAAACCCAAGCCAGGTCTCTAGCCCCGCATGTTGTGCCGATGGCCGTTGGCGAATGCTGTAGCTCGGAGGGCTCTGTGAGGGACGGGTATCGCCATCATGCTCGAACGATTCGAAGGGTACGAAGGCCTGGTATCCAAGCCCTCCGGGCTGCCAGCCCGTGACACTGTCCACGGAAAATACACTGGCGTTCTCTCGCGAATACTCACCGGGAATCAGCAGGTATTCATCCTGCTTGCCGTCCAGGCGAATAGGCACCGCATCATGCTTGAACAGGTTGACGATGGGTGTGCAGTACAGCTTCACGTTATCCAGCGTGGGCTGTTGGGGTTCACGCCACGGATTATCCAACTCGAAGCGCACTACCACACCATGCACCTGTTTGAGCAACTCATCGGGCAGTCCGCGCAGTACACCCAGCCCCTTTACGTCGACGAACAGGTACTTGTCAGGAAAGGCAAAGTATTCCTGGAGATGGCGATACCCGGGGAAGGTATTCGGCGGATACGGAATCAACGCCTGCTCATCGCTGAACCCCACTGGCTGCACCTGATCACCTCCCAGCCGCAGCGACAGTACCTGCCCATCGGCCCCACTTACCGGCAGGCCATCGCGGCCCAAAGGCAGCAATTCGATCCCGCCAAGATGCCGCAACAGACTCAGATAAAGCGCCTGACTGATGTAGCGGTCTCCCGCCAGGTGCAGGCGCAATGAATCGAAGAGGCACTCACCCAAATGACCTTCGGCGCTTATCTCCAGGCGCAGGCTCAACATGCTTCGCCCGGCCTGTGCGCTGAACTCCAGGGCGCTCAGATGCAGCGGTAGAATCTGCGTGGCGTAACAGGTACGGAAGCGGCACCGCTCGTCGTTGATCGCGACACTTTCGATCGGTGTATCCCGCGCCACCCACACACCTGCGCCTGAGTGCTTCAACGGATCAAACTGAAGGATGCTGAACGCAGGCATCGGTCGCATATAATTGGGCCAGAGCAGATGCATCAACGAATGCGTCAGTTCTGGAAGCTCGTCATCCAGTTTCTGGCGCAAGCGGCCGGTGAGAAAGGCAAAGCCCTCCAGCAATCGCTCGACATCCGGGTCCTGGCCGGACTCAGCTAGAAAGGGCGCAAGCGCCGGGTTGCGTTCAGAGAATCGCCGTCCGAGCTGCCGTAACGCACTGAGTTCGCTTTGGTAATAACGGTTAAAGGACATCCGGCAAGACCTCAACCCGACCGGTCTCACACAACCGCGCGGTAAACATCACAGCCCGCTGAGTCCCCTTGGCCACCAGTGTGGCTTCGATAGCGAACGCCAGTGCCAACGGATCATGATCCCCTGGCAATGTCGTGACACGCACATGCTTCAAGCGCGGCTCGTAGGCGCGGATAAACCGTTCGATTAGAAGCCGCGACTGACTCAATGATTCATGCAGGCTCTGATTCATATCATTAAGGTCAGGCAAGCCGTAGTCCGGCAATGTCTGCACACTGCCTGCACGGATGCTGAGCATTTTGCCCAGGTGGGTGGCGACAGATGTCACGCCACATGCTGGGTTAGTCGCCGGACGTTCGAGCCGCTCGAAAAGGCTTTGGTGGTCGGACATTCCCTGGACCCTGCTCATTCTTTGTCGAGCTTGCCAACCAGGGACAGCGTGAAATCCGCCCCCATGTATTTGAAGTGCGGCCGTACGCTCAGGTTGACGCGGTACCAGCCGGGCTCACCCTCGACATCGCTGACAACGATGCGGGCTGCACGCAAGGGGCGCCGCCCACGCACTTCGGCACTTGGGTTTTCCTGGTCGGCAACGTATTGGCGGATCCACTTATTGAGTTCCAGCTCCAGGTCGGTACGTTCCTTCCACGAACCCAGCTGCTCGCGCTGAAGAACCTTGAGGTAATGGGCCAGGCGGTTGACCACCATCATGTAGGGCAACTGCGTACCCAAACGGTAATTCAGCTCGGCTTCCCTGCCCTCCGGGCTTTGGCCAAAGTGTTTCGGTTTTTGTACCGAGCTGGCGGAGAAGAACGCCGCATTGTCACTGCCCTTGCGCATCGTCAAGGCAATAAAGCCCTCTTGCGCCAGCTCGTATTCACGACGATCGGAAACCAGCACTTCGGTTGGGATCTTGGTCTCGATTTCCCCCATGCTATGGAAGTGATGCAACGGCAGGTCTTCAACCGCACCGCCGCTTTGCGGTCCAATGATGTTCGGGCACCAGCGGAACCGCGCGAAACTGTCGGTGAGGCGCGTGGCAAATGCGTAAGCCGTATTGCCCCACAGGTAGTGCTCATGGCTGTTGACCACGTTTTCCTGGTAGACGAAGGTCTTGACCGGACATTCAAGGGGGTCGTAGGGCGTCCGGAGCAAGAAACGCGGCACAGTCAACCCGACATAACGCGCGTCTTCGCTCTGGCGGAAACTTTGCCATTTGGCAAATTGCGGGCCTTCGAAATGGTCCTTGAGATCTTTGAGGTCCGGTAGGCCGGTGAAGCTTTCCAGCCCGAAGAATGCCGGGCCGGCAGCAGCGATAAAAGGTGCATGGGCCATGCAGGCCACGCTGGAAGCGTATTGCATCAGCTTGACGTCCGGCGCACTGGGGGACAGGAAGTAATTGGCAATGATCGCGCCCACAGGCTGGCCGCCAAACTGGCCGTACTCAGCACTGTAGATATGCTTGTAAAGCCCGGACTGGGTCACTTCCGGTGAGTCTTCAAAGTCTTCCAGCAGGTCTTGCCGGGAGACGTTCAGTAGTTCGATCTTGATGTTTTCGCGAAAGTTGGTGCGATCCACCAGTAACTGCAGCCCCTTCCAGGAAGCTTCCAGCGCCTGGAATTCCGGATGGTGCAGGATCTCGTCCATTTGCAGGCTAAGCGTCCTGTCAATCTCGGCAATCATCCGGTCAACCAGGCGCTTTTTTACCGGTTCACCTCGGTTGTGTGGCTTGATCAACTCTTCGATAAACGCCGAGACACCCCGTTTGGCAATGCCATAGGCGTCGTCGTCCGTACTGAGTAGCGTCTGGGCAACGATGTTGTCGAGGATGCTGTATTGATCAGCGGTTTGTGCCGGTTGCGAATGTTGTTGTGTGGTCATTCGGTCAGTGTCCTTTTACTGAGAAATGTCAGGCGCCGGCGCTGCTCAGGCCCAACTCCGCCAAAATTCGGGTGCGAGACTCATCATCGGCGAGGGCCTGCTCGATGGCCTTGCGAAAGCTCGGGGTGTTACCCAGTGGACCTTTGAGCGCCATCAGTGCCTCGCGCAGCGCCATCAGCTTGTGCAACGCGGGAACCTGCTCGACAAGGTTCGCGGGGTTGAAGTCCTGCATGGCGTTAATGCGTACCTGAACGGTCAACTCCTCCACATCCGCCTGCTCCTGCAGGCGATTAGGCACGCTCAGCGTCAGGCTCAATGACTGCTTGGCCAACACGTCATCAAGCGTGTTCTTGTCGATCGCGATGGGCTTGCGATCTTCAAGCTTGCGCACGTCCTCACGCTGGGTGAAATCTCCCAGCACCAACAACTTCAATGGCAGCTCGACTTCCTCCTGCGCCCCGCCGATGGCGGGCTTGAAAGTGATGTTGATACGCTCCTTGGGGGCTACCGAACCTTCTTTGGCCATGGTGTCTCTCCTTTTTCAAGTGGCTCGAAAGCCTATTCAAGTACCGCTTCCAGATCGAAGAGGCACAGCCTGCGATGGGTGTCTTCCTTGCGCTCGCGCACGGCGTGGTTTTGCGGCAACAGGTCGCAGCAGCGGTACAGGAGTTGTGTCACCTGAAGAGCCAACGCCGGCTCCCATCGCTCCAGGCCTGCGCGTTGCATTTCGTGGTCCAGCTGTTCGAGCTGGATCTTCGCCAGCTCATGCTTCCCCGCCTGCATGCACAGTCGCGCCTGTGCCAACCGCCAATGGAAGCGCGCACGGTCACCGCGAGCGGCATACATGCCTTGCTTGAGATCCTGGATAGCCGCCTTGAGCCCGTCCTTGTGGAGTCGGGGTGCCAGTGCTTGCAGGGCGATCTCCCAAGGTGAGGCTTCGGCATCAACCACCACTGCGGTTGATTCAGGATTTTGCAGATGACGGGCAACCTGCAGCGTTATCCAGTCACACGTGGCAGCATCGGCAAAAGGCGCGCCGTCGTGAAAACGAAACCCCGGCAGGTCCGGCAGGCGTTGCAGCAACAGGGCGAAGGTCACCTCCAGCTCGGTCATGGCCTGGTCGGCCTGCAAGACCTCCAGGCATTGCCAAAGCATGCGCAGTCCGTCGAACCAGAACATCGCACCGGCGAGACTGGCCTCGAGTTCGGGCACGAGGTCGGCGTGATGGCCTTGGGCAAAACGCTCCTGATAACGGTTGAGCTTGTCGGGGGAAGGTCCGCGCAAAGCCGTGACCCGCTCGCTGTCGGCATCCGGATAGCTGGCGAGTGCCAGCCACGTCAATGTTCGGCTCAGGCGCAGGGCGCGCAGGTCGGTGGCGTTCTGGCGTAACCACCAGGCACACAGCGTACGGGCCTGTTCCTGCACGGTGCGCAGTAGCCTATGGGCGTCTTTTTCGTTGTCCACCCGTGTTTCAGGCTTGAGCAATTGGGTAGTCGCCTGCTTGGCCTGCGCAATGGCCCCGCCCAACCCCGCTGCTGGCGCGTGCTCCTGCGAGGCACGCTCCAGTCGCTGAGCCAATTGCCTGCGAATCGGCAACAATAACGGCGCGGCATCGCCCAAGTGCCCGGACCACACTTCGTCAAGACGCACCAAGTGCTCATGCACGACGCGGAACAAGGGCTGTTGGTTCTGGAGCGGCAGGTTTTGCGTAAAGAGGGCCTCGAGGCGCACGACCAACCACCGGAAGGCGGCGCCGCGGGTGCGCAGCTTCGCAGGATGGACCACCGCCCACTGATGCTCGCAGAGTTCGCGCAGCAACCCGAGCCCGGCCAACAACCCCGAGTAGGATTCGCGCTGGTGCAACGCCCAGGTCAACCAGACGGCGACCCGCAGGTCCTTGGACTGCTGGCGCAGCAGGGTCTCGCTGATGTCCAGGACCTTGCCCCAATCGGGTTGGCCACAGGCATGGATCGATTGTGCCTTGGCAAGCTCGGACTCCAGGACTTCATATTCACTCGAAAAGCGCATATCACTGCCGGCAAAATTCATTGGCGCGCAGGGTGACCGTGCAACTTCAAGGTAATAATCATACAGCTTGTCCGGATAATCCATTTGGCACCGCGCACAACTAAACTCGTTAGTAAAGGCCAACTAAGCACATGTAAATTGCGCATCAGAACGCCCTCTCAACTTCGCCATGAAACCTGCGAAGTTCACGAACCTTAGCCATGCCTAAAATATTCAGCAAGCGACGGGACGACACTTAATCCTTTTCCTACAAACCCCTAAATCTTCGGGGGTGCGCAGTATTTTGCGCAATAATCCGTGCCCACTCACACGACTTTTTGGATAACTTCAAGATTTGCTCACTTTTTCATATGAGCAACTAAGTGCGCACCACTGCGCAATCAAAAACTTAAAAAACCCACCCAGCACCACGTAATTTTCTGAAGTTTATAGCCTGCCCAGTACGACACCCCTTACTTCATTAAGCCTCACACTTTCAGGCACGTTTCTTGTTATAGGTATCGGCCCAGCTGATGCAATTGTCGGCTCGGACTACCTCATCAATCAGGCAAGGAAACCCGTCATGCCAACACCCGCGTATCTCTCCATCACCGGTGTCAAACAAGGTTTGATTACGGCAGGCACATTTACCCAGGACTCGGTAGGTAATATTTATCAGGAGGGCCATGAGGATCAGATTCTGGTCCAGGCTTTTTCTCATCAGGTGATCATTCCGCGTGACCCACAATCTGGCCAACCAACGGGCCAGAGGGTCCACAAGCCGTTGATGATCAGCAAGGTGTTCGATAAGTCGTCGCCCCTGCTGTTCAGCGCGTTGACCAGCGGCGAAGAGGTCAAGTGCAGGCTTGAATGGCTGCGCACCTCGTCGGCGGGCACCCAGGAGCATTACTTCACAATCGAACTGGAAGGAGCGACCATCGTGGACATCCAGTCACGCATGCCAAATTGCCAAGACCCGGACAATGCCCATTTCACTCACCTGGAAGATGTGTACTTCACCTATCGCAAAATCGTGTGGACCCACGAAGTGGCCGGCACGTCCGGGTCGGATGACTGGCGCAGCCCGGTAGCGGGTTAAACCGGACTCGCTCGGGAGCGGCGCCAAGGCGGCGCCGCTCCTGCCATTCGGTTACACCATCGCTAAAGGGTGCTTGCGCTTGGGTGCACCAAACACGCGGTCGATAGCGTCCAGGTCGTGCTCATCCAGCACCAGCTTGGCTGCTGCTGCGTTGAGTCGCACGTGCTCCGGTGTGACTGCCTTGGGTATTGCAATCACGCCGTCCTGGCGCAGCACCCAGGCGAGGGAAACCTGCGCGGGGGTCACTTCGTGGCGACGGGCGATCTGCTTGAGGGTGGGGCTGGACAGCAGTTCGCCGCCTTGGGCGATCGGGCAGTACGCCATCAAGGGCAAGTGATGCTGTTGCCACCAGGGCAGCAGGTCGAATTCGATGCCGCGTTCTTCGATGTTGTAGAGCACCTGGTTGGTAGCACACGCCGGGGACGCGAGTGCCTGCAGGTCGGCTACGTCGAAATTGGAGACGCCCCAGCGGCCGATCTTGCCAGCTTCGCGCAGGCGTTCGAACGCTTCGACGGTCTCTTCTAGGGGAACCTGGCCGCGCCAGTGCAACAGATAAAGATCAATATAGTCCGTGCCCAGGCGCTGGAGGCTGGCTTCACAGGCACGGGGCACGCCTTTGTGGCTGGCGTTATGCGGATACACCTTGCTCACCAGGAATACGTGGTCGCGCCTGCCGCGAATGGCGTCGCCGACGACCGTCTCGGCGCCACCCTCACCGTACATTTCGGCGGTATCGATCAGGGTCATGCCCTCGTCGATGCCCAGTTGCAACGCCGCGACTTCAGCGCGGTGCTGGTCCGGGTTTTCGCCCATGCGCCAGGTTCCCTGGCCGATGACAGGAACGGGAACGCCCGCCAGATCAATGGTACGCATGACTACCTCCTGATGAATTCGCGGATTAACAGTGTGGCATTGGCCGGACAAAAGGGTTCAATCGAAGTATGGTTAGCCTCTGCCAAGTCGCCAGGAAGGACCTGCAATGCTGTTTGTCGTCATGCTCGGGGGTAAGCACCCTCGGGCGAAAATTGAAGTTCACGATGTGGTGTTTGTTGTCGCGGACACGTTGGAAGCGACCTACCCGCAACTGCGCGAAGACTGGTTTGGCAGCCCAAAGGGCGTACATATCGATTCATGGATGGCAGTGGATGGCGTCGACGGTTGGAAAGTCGAGTTCAGCCCGCTGGCGCCTGCTGCGGGTGCCCATCACCTGTATTTCATCAACCTTGGCGGTTATGAAGCCAACAGCTTTGGCGAAGCCCACCACTACCTGCTGGTGGTAGCCCGCACGAAGCAGGAGGCTAAGAGCAAGGGTAAGCACCAAATGCTGCGCCACTGGTCTCAGGCCCACACCGACGGCGTGCTGGATGTCGATGATTGCCTGCCGATCGACCTGGTGGACGGGCGCTATGTTCACTTGGTACAAGGCCCACACCGCCCGATCCGCCAGCAGAACGACTACATCGTCCTGAGCTGACCCCCTACCCGAACGGGGTGCGCAGGCGGCACAAGCATGTGTCCACCCAGCGGACGACTTCATGCCGACTTCAACTTCAAGGGGTGGGTTTGGCCACAAGCCACCCTGGCGGTTTTACCAACTGCCCGACGCGCCGCCGCCACCGCTGGAGCCGCCGCCCCCGGATGAGCTGCTGGAACTGGAGCTGCTGGAGCTCGAGCTTGACCCACCGCCCGAACTCGACCCCGACCCGCCGCCGGTCTTGCCGAAGATGAACAGCGCCGCAAATGAAGCGATGGGGAACGCAAACAACCAGCCGTTACGCCCCAGTTCCATCAGAAAACCGGCCGCCACATAAACCGCTGCAGCGGCCACCAGCCGTGCGACGAAGCCCACCCGACTTTGCTTCCAGGCATCCTTCATGATCACGAACAGGATCAGGTACAACCCCAGCACCACCAGCGCGCCCACTGGAAACGCCAGCCAGTGGATGAAGTTGACGTCTGCGTACCAGTGATCCACAGCCACCAACCCCAGGATGTAGACCAACAACCCGACCACGCCGTAAAACACCGTCCGCGCCATCCACAACGCGCCGAACGTTGCGCCGCCGATCAGCAGGATCAGTGGCATCACCAGCAGGAACATCAGCCAGTCGCGGCCACCGCCAAAGATCGCCAGCAGTACCGTGGCAGCCACCGCCGCCATCAACGCGCGGCGCCAGTGCAATGTGCCGGCGGCGATCAGCACACCGCCCACGGCGCCGAGGATAAATGCCAGCAGGACCGCAATGATCTGGGGGTTGACGCCGGGCGCCGCGACGCTGGGCAAATCACCGCCGTCCACCAGCACGACCAGGTCATTCACGCCCTGGGCAACACCGCCCGCATAGTCGCCCTGGCGAAACGCCGGGGTGATGTGTTCTTCAATGATGCGGTGCGCCAACAGATCGGTGACGGTGCCTTCCAGGCCATAACCCACCTCGATGCGCACCTTGCGATCGTCCTTGGCTACCACCAGCAGGATGCCGTCGTTGACATCCTTGCGGCCCAGTTTCCAGGCGCGGAACAGTTGGTTGGCGTAATCCTCGATACTCGCACCGCCGGTGGTGGGCACCATCAGCACGGCGACTTGTGAGCCTTTGCGCTGTTCCAGGTCGGCGAGCTGGTTTTTCAGACGAGTGGCGGTGTCGGCATCCAGCGTGTCGGTGAGGTCGATCACCCGTTGGTCGAGGGCTACGCCGATGGGCGAAGTGTCCGCCTGGGCGGTGGCAAACACGCTGGCGAATACCAGCACCAGCAGACTCAAGACGGATTGCCGCACGCGCCGCATCATGGTTTGTTACCTGAAGTTTCTTCCTGAAGGCGCCGACTTTACCTTATCAACGCTATAACACGTGACCCCGCGCCGTTGACTATCTAAACTCGGCGCATTCATAGCTATACGCCATTATCGAGACGCCCATGGATTTACTCCTCCGTAACAATGTCAGCGTGATGGGCTGCGGGATCTCGACCCTGGTGTTTTCCCACGGGTTCGGGTGCAACCAGGCCATGTGGAACTACCTGGCGCCGCATTTCCTCGAACGCTTTCGCGTGGTGATGTACGACCTAGTGGGTGCGGGGCTCTCCGACCTGAGCGCCTTCGACAAGGCCAAGTACGGCGCACTGGATGGCTACGCCCGGGACCTCAATGAAATCGTCGATGCCTATGCCGTCGGTCCCGTGATCCTGGTCGGGCATTCGGTCAGTGCAATGATCGGCGCCCTCGCCGACCGCTTCACCCCCGGCCGTATTGCGGCTCACGTCATGATCGGCCCGTCGCCACGCTATATCGATACAGACGACTACGTCGGTGGCTTCAAGCCCGCCGATATCCAGGACCTGCTCGACACCCTCGACAGCAACTACCTCGGCTGGTCCAGCGCCATGGCCCCGGTGATCATGGGCGCGCCTGAACAACCGGAGCTGAGCGAAGCGTTGACCGACAGTTTCTGCCGCACTGAGCCCGAGATCGCCAAGCAATTCGCGCGCGTGACCTTCACCTCGGACAACCGCCAGGACGTGATCGGCCTGGCCACCCCGGTGTTGATCCTGCAATCGAGCGACGACCTGATCGCCCCCGTGCCCGTGGGCGAATACCTGCACGGCGTATTGCCCAATAGCACCTATTGCCTGGTGGACAATGTCGGGCATTGCCCACACATGAGCGCGCCGCACGCCTGCGCGGCGGCCATGGACAGCTTCCTGGCCCCCTGGGCGGCTACCCGTGCAAGCTGACCTGTTTGACAACGCCGCCTGCGCGCTGGCCGTCACCGCGGAAGATGGCATGATCCTGCAAGCCAATGCCCGTTTCAGCGAATGGCTGGGGTTCAGCACGGCCGAGCTGTGCGGCAAGCGTTTTCAGGACCTGCTGACCATGGGCGGGCGCATCTTCCACCAGACCCACCTGGCCCCGAGGTTGCGCATGCATGGCAGCGTCACCGAGGTGAAGCTCGACATGCTGCACCACGATGGCCACAAGATCACCGTGCTGCTCAACGGCATCCAGCGTGAGCAAGCCGGCGCCGTGGTATACGACCTGGCCCTCTTCGGCACCACCGACCGCGACAAGTACGAGCGCGAGTTGCTCAACGCGCGCAACCTGGCCGAAGCCCTTGTGCAGGAAAAAACCGCCACCGAACGGGCGCTGCAGCAAGCCCAGGCCGAGTTGCGTGAGGCCTATGCCATCTCGCAGCGCCGCGCGCTGTTCGCCGAACAGATGGTGGCGATCGTCAGCCATGACCTGAAGAACCCGCTCACCGCGATTCGCATGGCGTCGGATTTTCTCACGCGGGGCGAACGCACAGCCAGGGAACGCCAACTGTTGGGGCATATCGGCCAGTCATCCGAACGTGCCCAACGCATGATCGCCGACCTGCTGGATTTCACCCAGGCCCGGGTCGGCCAGGGCATCACCATCAAGGCCGCCGCATTGGACCTGCACAGCGTGATTCATCACGCCGTGGATGAACTGCGTGTGGCATTCCCCGAGGCGACGTTGGTGCATCACGCCGAAGGCCGTGGCGAGGCCTGCCTGGATGCCGACCGCGTGCAGCAGATCATCGGCAACCTGGTGGCCAACAGCGTGGCCTATGGTGACCTGCGACAACCGATCACGGTGACGTCACGGTTGGGCGATAGCGCCTGCGAAGTGTCCGTGCACAATTACGGCGAGGCGATTCCCGACGTCTTGCTGGCCGGGCTGTTCGAGCCCATGACCCGTGGCACCGACCAGGGCAGCGATGTGCGCAGCGTCGGCCTGGGCCTGTACATCGTGCGCGAATTGGCCAAGGTGCATGGCGGCGATGTGGCGGTGAGCTCCTGTGCCACTGGAGGCACCACCTTCACCGTGACGTTTCAGGGCAGGTAGGCGCTGCCTTGCAGCACCGGCTCCACACTGCCGGTCAGCACCACACCGCCCTCGCCCGCCCAGTGCACGGTCACCGTGCCACCGTCGCAGTGCACGTGCACCGTGGCATCGAGCAGCCCGCGCCGGATCCCGTTGACCACCGCCCCACAACAGCACGAACCCGAACCCAGCGGCACCCCGCCGCCGCGCTCCCAGATGCGCAAGCGGATATGACCGCGGTCGAGTACCTGGACGAAATGCACGTTGGTCCTGGCCGGGAACAACGGATGAACCTCCAGCGCCGGGCCCAGGGCTTCTACGTCGACAGCGGCAATGTCTTGCACGAAAAACGTGCAATGGGGGTTGCCCATGCTGCACGCCGCCGGGTGGCCTTCTATGGGCAAGGTCTGTGTGTCCATGGCTTTGGATAGGGGAACCGCCGCCCAATCCAACGACGGCTCGCCCATGTTCACGGCGACCTGCCGCCCCGCTGCGCGCACGCACGTGAGCAGGCCGCGCTCGGTACGCAACACAATCGAATCCATTCCGGTTTCATGCATCAAGCGGTCGGCCACGCCACGGGTGGCGCTACCGCAGGTGGCCAACGGCGTACCGTTGGGGTTCCAGAACTTGATACGCGCGGCGGCATCGTCACAGTCGAGCACCACGGCCAATTGGTTGAAGCCGATACCCGTGTGGCGATTGCCCAGCTGACAGGCGATTCGTGCGGTGATGGGATCGTCCAGGCCACGGCGATCGACGATGATGAAATCGTCGCCATGGGCGTGCATTTTCACGAACGGCAACAGCATCGGTTGTCCTGTGGTCGACCTGTGGGGGAACTGAAGGATACTCTGAACCGGCCCAACCTTATGAGACCCACCCATGCTAATTGTCTTCAGCGGACTGCCCGGCACTGGCAAGACGACAATCGCCCGCGAACTGGCGCGCCGGACCGGTGCGGTTTACCTGCGTATCGACGTGATCGAACAGGCGATCCGCGATGCCGATGTACTGGCGGGCGATGTCGCTGCCAGCGGGTACAGCGTGGCGAATGCGTTGGCGTTGAGTAACCTGCAGCTGGGCAACACCGTGGTGGCGGACTGCGTGAACCCGGTCAGGGAAAGCCGGGACGCGTGGAAGGCGGTGGCAACAATAGCAGAGGTTGAGCTGATCAATATTCGCGTGGTGTGCTCTGACCACCAGGCACATCAACGGCGGGTGGAAAGCCGCGTGGGGGATATTCCCGGCCTGACGCCCCCCACTTGGCACTCTGTATTGGCGCACGAATACGAGCCATGGGATGAGGCGTCGGTGACGATCGACACCGCGCTCCTGACCCCGGATCAAGCCGTCGCGATGGCTTTGAAGCGCCTCTCAGGTATGGAGTAGCAAGCCCCCCTGGCCAAGGCAAGGGTTTTTGCCCCTATGCCACAACCCGCAGCCTGGCTGCACAGTGAGTGTGGCCTCAAAGCACACTGCCCATCGCCTTCATCAACACCAGGTCGCGTGCGTAGATATCCGGCGCGTACACCAAGCCGCCCTCGCGGTCGACCTCGACCGTCCAGTAGCCCAACAGCACCGGCACCGGCGTGGCCAGCCTGAATTCATGGGTGACGCCGGTGGCCAGCAATTCATCGGTACGGGCGCGTTCGGCCGGGCTCACCAGCAGGTCCCGCAGCAACAAGGGTTGCTCGACCCTCACACAGCCCGAGCTGAACGCCCGCGGCCCCTTGGTGAACAGCGGCTGGCTCGGCGTGTCGTGCAGGTACACCGAGTACGGGTTGGGAAAGCGCATCACGATCTTGCCCAGCGGGTTGCGCGGGCCGGCTTCCTGGCGCAGCAGGATATTGCCGGGGCGCGCCCAGTCGACCTGTTCCGGCGCCAGCGGATGGCCCTCGGCGTCGAGCACTTGCAGGTTTTGCTGGCGCAGGTATTCGGGGTTGAGGCGGATGGCCGGGAGTTTGTCCTCGCGCATGATGGTGGGCGGGATGGTCCAGGTGGGGTTGAGCGTCAGCCGGGTGATGCGCGATTTGAGCAACGGCGTCTGGCGTTCGGCGCGGCCGACTTGCAGGCGGGTTTGCCACACGGGGATGCCGCTCTGGTACACGCTCAGTTGCGCAGCGGCAACGTTGACCAGCACGCCTTCGGGTTCCAGGTCCTGGGCCAGCCAGCGGAAACGTTCAAGGTTGATGCGCAGTTGCTCGCGGCGAACCGCCGGGCTGATATTGAGCTCGGCCACCGTGCCGGCACCGATCACGCCGTCGGCTTGCAGTGAATGGCTGAGCTGGAACGCCTTGACCGCCTTGACCAGTTCATCGCGGTATTGCTTGCCGCTGGGCGCCTTGGCCAGGTAACCACCACTGATCAGCCGCCGCGCCAGTTCAGGGACGCGCGGGTCTTCCATGCCGGGGCGCAACAGAGGGCCGGTGGCGACCGGGTCCCAATGGGGCAGCGGCTGTTGGCGCACAGTGGAGTAGGCATTGCGCAGGCTACGGTATAAATCGGCGCTGGGGCGTGCCTGGTCGAACGCCTGGGCCATGTCTTGCAAGCCGGTGGCGGCAAAGGCCAGCACTTCAACGTTGGGGTCGCGGGTGGGCGGCTGGGAATGCCACAGCGGTTCGAAGCGCGATTGCTGCAGGCGCCCATAGTGCAAGTCCTGCAGGGCTTGCAGGTAGTGCTGGCTGGTGTCGATATCGCTGCACAGCACGTTGGCCGTGGCATCCACCGCCGGCAGGCTATAGTGGGTGGGGTCCAGGCCGTCATCGGCGAGCAGCAGCAACTGAGCGTGCAGGGCTTGGCGGCGCTCATCGCCAGACCACAGGGGCGTGTTGCCCTGTTGCTGGTAGAAGGCTTGCAGGCGCGACAGGGCGGCCGCATCGATCAGCGGTGCCAGGCTGGGGCACACGCTGGGGAGTTGCGCCAGCGCCTGTTGTACCGGTGCCAGTTCAACCGGAGCCGGGGTTGTCACCGGCAACGGCTCGACCGGCAGCGCATCGGCTGTCGCGACCAATGGTGCAACGAGCAGGCAAATGCTCAAGTAACATGCGTGTTTTTTGAACAATTGGCTTTGCTCCAATCCACAGTGGGGGGATGTACTGTAGATGCTGACTTTTATGTGCCGCCTCGGGATGACTACCCTGGGCTTGATCACCGTGAGCCTGGCCGCTCTGAGCAATACTGCGCTCGCTGCCAATGGCACCCCTCCTTCCTTGTATAGCAGCCTGGCGCGCTCGGCTCCAGAACTCAATCCCACTGTGCTCAAAAGCGCCCTGAACGCCGTGCAGTGCGCGGTCAATAACGGCGAGGAACGATCCGAGCGCCTAGCGGTTATTGACTACTCGCAGCCTTCGACCGCCCGTCGGCTGTGGATCTTCGATTTACGCAAGAAGACCCTGGTGCTGCGCGACCTGGTCGCCCATGGCGCCAAGTCCGGGGAAAACTTCGCCACCCAGTTCTCCAATCTGGAAGGCAGCCACCAGTCCAGCCTGGGCCTGTTCCGTACCCAGGAAAGTTACCTGGGCACCCACGGCTACTCGCTGCGCATGGACGGGCTTGAGCCAGGCTTCAATGACCAGGCCCGCGACCGCGCGATCGTGATTCATGCCGCCGACTACGTCAGCCCCTTGTGGAGCAAGCGCGAAGGTCGTATCGGCCGCAGCCAGGGCTGCCCGGCCGTGCGCCCGCAGGTGGCGCGCCAGGTAGTGGACAAGCTCAAGGATGGGCAATTCATGTTTTCGTGGTACCCCGACCAGCGCTGGCTGAAGTCCTCGACGTACCTCAATTGCAAACCCCAACAAGTGGCGAGTAGTCGTACAATCCGTGGCGGATAGCCTGTCCCCATCGATAAAAAAGAGAGCCACGCATGCTTCTACACCAATCCACCTGGATCGAGATCGGCCAGTTTCTGGAACGCAGCCGCACGGTGGTGATACCCATCGGCTCCAATGAGCAACACGGCCCTACCGGGCTGTTGGGCACCGACTGGATGTGCCCGGAAATCATCGCCCATGAGGCGCAGAAGAACGCCGACATCCTGATCGGCCCGACCTTCAACATCGGTATGGCCCAGCATCACCTGGGTTTTCCGGGCACCATTTCGCTGCGCCCTTCCACGTTTATCGCTGCGATCGGCGACTGGGTGCGTTCGCTGGCCGGGCATGGTTTCGAGAAGATTCTGTTTCTGAACGGCCATGGCGGCAATATTGCCACCATTGAAGCAGCGTTTTCCGAGCTGTATGCCGAAGCCAGTTTCGCCCGCCGTCCGGCCGGGTTCGCACTCAAGCTGGTGAACTGGTGGGACCTGGAAGGCGTGACCGACATGGCCCAACGCCAATTCCCGGTGGGCCACGGCAGCCATGCCACACCCTCGGAGATTGCGGTAACGCAGTGGGCGTACCCGGAATCGATCAAGACGGCCGACTACTCGCCACAGATCGCCAACACCGGGCCAATCCGCGAAGCGCTGGACTTTCGCGCGCGCTTCCCCGATGGGCGCATGGGCTCGGACCCCGCGCTGGCGACGGTAGAGAAAGGTGGGGAATTGGTGGCGCTGGCAGCGCAAGGGCTGGTCAAGACCGTCAATAACTTCAGTAACGAAGCCAAACCCTGAGCCGTACCTGAACCAAAATGTGGGAGGGAGCTTGCTCCCGACTGCAGTGTGTCCGTCCACGATGTCCTGGCTGATTCGCTGCCATCGGGGGCAATCCCCCTCCCACATTGACTATGTATGGCTTGGAATTATTTGCATTCTTGTGCGGCCAACTCCAACCGTGACGGCGTAATCGTCGACGCCAGCGGCTTGCGCTCATACAAGAACACCTTGCCACCGTCCTGGGACTTGTAGGCTTCCAGTACGTCATCGGCGGCGATCTTGCTGGTCAACACCACTCTGGCGTGGCGCGAGTTCTGCGTGACGGTCGAAGTGATCCCGTGCTTCTCCAGCTTGGGCAATACACATTGCACATAAGCCTCTGGGGACTTGCTGGTTTGCAGGGTGAGCGTCGGGGCATTGGGGGCAGAAACACAGCCGGCCAGCAACAGGGAAGCAAAGGCCAAGGCCGGTACGAACAAAGCGCGCATGAAAAATTCCTGACTGTAAAAATAAAGGTTCACATCAACCCGCACGAACCAGAGCCTTTAGCGACACATCGAACTGCTTCAACGCATCGAGCTGTACATCCCGTTGCTGCTCGATCTGCGCGGCAATTTCCGGTGCGGCCTTGTCATGCACCCACACCGACGGCACCCGCTTGTGCACCGAGCCTTCGGCTTTGGCGATGTATTGCAGGTTCGCATCATAGAACCGCGCAACAAAACGCGCCTCGACCCGATCGTTACGCTGGGTCAGCAGTTGGTTATGGGTATCGAGCATCACCACCACATCGGGGTGAGCCTGCACCAGGGCATCCAGGTTGTCGTAGACGGTCACCGAGATAAAAGTGCCCTGCAGCGAGCTCATCAACCAATCAATGGCCAGCTCCGGATCGGAACTGTTGACGAACGCCTGGCGGATACGCCCATCGAGGGCATCCTTGGCGCCATTCAAGGCCATGTCGTGGTAGCGTTCAAGGTAGCTGAGGTTGTCGCGGGTGTTTTCGCTCAGCAATACACCCACTGACTGCGCGTGCTGCAGGGATTCTACGCTAGCGTTGATGGGTAGCAAATGGCCCGTACGCAGGTCATCGGCGATTGCCGCGTTGTTGATCGCGACCGTGCCAAGCATCAACATCATTAAAACCAGCTGAATCATCGTCCTCATCGCGCATTTCCTTGAACAGCGTCTCGATGGGGCTGATTTTGCGCTTTTCCTGCAAAAACAGAACTTGCGATCCGTGATGGTGACTATTATCTGAACCGATAGTGCACCCATAAAACCTATAAGGACCACGCTATGAAGCCCCACCAGAAAACCTTCGACCGCATCCGCGAAGCCGTCCTTCCTGAGTTTCGCGAGCGGATCGCCGATTACCTGGTCGACTATGAACATGTGCTGCAGGACGAGGCAGCAAGCGCTGACCAGGTCAGCGCCAGCGCCCATCAATTGCGCGGTTACCTGCGTGGCTTGAACACTACGCGGGTGCTGGGCATGGCGGATTGGGAGGACCTGGATCGCCGCGTGGAAGAGGCTTGGCTAAGGGCTGTGGAAGCCGAATAGCTGGCGCGGTGTATCGATCAGCAACGCCTGCTCGACCGGTGCCGACCAGCCCAGGGCCTGGCGTTGCTCGATCACACCGGCGTAGCCGATGGACGTCTCATGCTGGGTATGGGGCCAGTCACTGCCCCACACCAGCCGTCGCAGGCCAAAGCTCTGTTGCAGCAAGGGCATGGCCTGGCAGGCAAACTCAAGGTTCTGTGCCGGGGTGCCCGCCAAGCGATAGATACCCGAGACCTTCAGCCACAGTTGGCCGCTGAGGCCCAACTCCAGCAATTGGGCAAAGCCACGCTGCTCCACACCCAGTCGCGCATCCGGGCGCCCGAAATGGTCGACCACCAGCTTGACCCCGAAGGGCATCAATTCACGCACCAACGTCGGCAGGGCTTCGACCTCGCGGTGTAACTCCACATGCCAGCCCAGCGCGACGATGTGCTCGAAAAACGCTTTCCAGCCGTGCTCGGAAAAATCCGGCAACGCCCGGCCCACCAGGTTCAACCGCACGCCGACGACGCCCGAGCGGGCCATGGCCTGTAACGTGTCGCGCGGAGTATCGCGCGCCACGACTGCCACGCCGCGCAACTGATCGGGCGCCTGCTGCAACGCGGCCAGCAGGTAGTGGTTATCGGTGCCCAAAAAGCTGGGTTGCACCAGTACCCCGTGGCTCAAACCATGGGCGCGCAAGTGGCCAAGGTAGTCCGCCAGCGTGGCGTCATAGCCAGGGGTGTAGCGGCGCTCACCGCTCAGGGTCAGCGCCTGGCTGAACACGTGGGCGTGGGCGTCGATGCCGGAGATGGAGCGGTTATCAAGCATTGGGGTTCGTCTTTCAAGAGTAAAAAGGTATCAAGCCTGGGCGCGCTGGCCCGTCACTACGCTGTCGACGGGAGCCGCTTCCAACACTCGCCCACGGGTTTCCGGCAGGCACAGCGCAGCGATCACGGCGACGCCGTAGGCAATCCCGGCGTCGATGCCGATGGCCGAGCCGAGGGACATGGAGTCGCTCATATGCCCTACCAGGAACGGAAACACTGCCGAGAGCACGCGCCCGAAGTTGTAGCAAAAGCCCACGCCAGCACCGCGCACGTCGGCCGGGTACAGTTCGTTGAACAACGCCCCCAGGCTGGCCGGGATACCGGCCGCGAAGAAGCCCAGCGGAAAACCCAGGAACAGCATCTGGGTATTGGTCAGCGGCAGGAACACGTAGGCCTGCACGGTGATGACGCAGCACAGCGCGAACAGCACGATGTTCTTGCGCCGCCCGATGCGGTCGATCAGCCAACCACTCGCGATGCAACCACACCAGAAGGCAAAGATAATCACCGCCAGGTAACCGCCGGAGTTGAGCACCGACAGGTTGCGCTCAGTCTTGAGAAAGGTCGGCAACCAGGTCATCACCGCGTGGTAACCCCCGTGGGCACCCAGGCCCAGCAGCCCCCCGAACAACGTGACGCGGATCAGTTCCGGACGGAAGATGCCCGCCAGGGACTTGAAGAAACTCTGCGGGATCGCCTGCTCTTTTTGCAAACGCTGGAAGCTGTCGGGCTCTTCGACATTGCGACGCACCCAGATAATCAGGAACGACGGCAGCAAGCCCACCACAAACATCACACGCCAGGCCATGTCCTGTGGCACAAACGAATAGATCAGCGCGAACACGCCGACCGCCACGCCCCAGCCCACGGCCCAGGCGCTTTGCACGGTGCCCATGACCTTGCCACGGTACTTGGGGTTGATGGTCTCGGCCATCAACACCGCGCCCGCCGCCCACTCACCGCCGATACCAAAGCCTTGCAGCGCCTTGACGATCAGTAACTGATGGAAACCGGTGACGAACGCCGACAGGAATGTGAAGAACGAGAACCACAGGATCATCCATTGCAGGGTCCGCACCCGCCCGTAGCGATCGGACAAGGTTCCGCCGACCCAGCCTCCGATGGCTGATGTAACCAACGTGACTCCACTGATGAGCCCCGCATCGCCCTTGCTCAAGGCGAAGGCGGCGATCAGTGCCGGGATCGCCAGGCCGAACATCTGTACTTCCAGTGCGTCGAGGGACCATCCACCGAAGCAGGCCCAGAACGTTTTGCGCTCCCGAGGAGTGACTTGGCGATACCAACTGAACATGATTTTTATCCTTATAGGTCAAACGCAAGGCGGCCGGGCGCGAACCGCGCCAGAGCCAGGCCGGTGTTGGGCAAACACTCAGAAATACGGGTAGGGGGTCAGCGAATATCCACGCGGTACCGGAAGTGCTCGGCATGCCCACGGGAGCGTCGCCACTCCAGGGGTTGGCCGGCGTAATCGCGGGCCAGGCGCTCGATCACCACCACAGGGCTGTTGACCGGCACCTGCAGCAATCGCGCGTACACCGCGCTGACCGACTCTGCGGTGAGGGTTTCCTCGGCCGAGGCCACCACCTGCCCGCAGGCACTTTCGTACACCGGGTAGAGCAGCGGGCCTTGCTGGGACAGGTCGATGTCCAGCAACGCCTGGAAACGCGCGCGCGGCAGCCAGATCTCTTCAGCCAGCAGCGGCTGCACATCCAGCAAACGGGTCCGCATGATGCGAATCACCTGGGCCCCGGGCGCCAGGCCTAGCGCTTCGCTGACCGCCGACGGCGCGGCCACCGACTCGACGCTCAGGATGCGGCTTTGCGGCACCTGGCGTTCGCCCGAGGGACCTTGGAAACGGAAAAAGCGAAACAGGGAAGACTGGAATTGCGGACGGCGCACAAAGGTGCCACGGCCCTGCTGGCGTTCAAGAATGCCTTCGCTCACCAGCGCGTCGACGGCCTTGCGCACGGTGCCGGTAGACAGCGCGTACTCGGCGGACAGCACCGCCTCGGTGGGGATGGCTTCGCCGGGCCGCCAGCGATTGTTGGCGATCTGCTCGACCAAATGGTCGCGCAAGCGTTGGTAAAGCGGCAGGCGGGCATCACTGGACAGCGTATTCATGGGCCACATTCACTTTGTTATTTAGTCATATATATGAATATGGGCAGAGTATTCTGCCGCAGGGTGACGCCTGTCAAGAGCGCCCCCCCACGCGCAGGATGAATGGTCGGTTACAGCGCCGGGCGTTGCTGCTGCACCCACGCTTGCACCGAGGGGCGCTGCCACTGGCGTTGTGCGTATTCCACCAACGCCGCAGGCACGCTGTCGCCGTTGAGAATCAAACGATTGAGCATCACGGCCAAGTCCACATCGGCAATCGACCACTCACCGAACAAGTACGGCGAATTGCCCGCCAAGAGGGTGTGCGCCGCGCTGATCAATTTGGCCGCCGCCGCTTCGGCGTCAGGCGACAGTGGCGGCATCTTCTGCCCGTAGAACACCACCATCGTCGAACGTTCCTGACGGATCGGCAGCAAGTCGCTGCGTAACCACGCCTGCACCTGGCGCGCCCTCGCCCGCAGCTTGGGGTCAGCCGGGTAAACGGGTGTCTGGGGGTAGGCCTGCTCCAGGTACTCGGTGATCGCTGAAGACTCCGACAAGGCAAAGTCGCCTTCCACCAACGTCGGCACGCGTTGGGTCAGGGACAGTTGGGCAAAGTCGGCCGCATGCTGTTGCGCGGCATCCAGGTCCACGGTCAGCGTGTCGAACGCCAGGCTTTTTTCGCGCAGGGTGACGAACACCGACATGGCATAGGGGCTGGTGTACAGATGATCCACATACAGGCGCATAGCGATTCTCCTTGAGGGGAGCACCACGCTACGAGATGTGCCGCCAGAAAGACAATGCGCTGTTTTTATGGGGGCATTCCTTGGCGGAATACTGCACTAACCGGCAAACCCACCCTCTTCCAGGAATACGCGTTCTGCCTCCGTGGTCTGCCGAGCCAACACCTGATTACGATGAGGAAAGCGCCCGAACCTTTCGATGATCCGGGCATGTTCCTTGGCCCAATGGTAGGTGCTGGCGTCCAGTGCCTGGTTGAGGCTCAGGGAGCGCTGCTGGTCCGCCGGGTCTTCCGAATGCTCGAACGGCAGATAACAGAATGCGCGCAATGCCGGTTCCACCTGATGATCGAGCCCCGCGTCCACCATGCGAGCGGCATACAGGCGCGCCAGCGGGTCGGTTGCAAACATATGGGCGGTGCCACGAAAGGCATTGCGGGGGTATTGGTCCAGCAGGATCAGCAACGCCAGGGCTCCTTCGGCAGAGTCCAGCCAGTGTTCCAGTTCGCGCCGGGCCGCTTGCAGGTGGGTACCGTGGAAAGTCTCGCGGAACACCGCGTCGAAGGCCTCGTCCTTGGCGAACCAGCGTTTGGGGCCGGCGTGCTTCCAGAAGTCGATGACGGATTGCGCTGTATGGTTGCTCATTGTCACTGCCTACTCCCAATCGAACGCCTCGACGTTAGCAGAAACCCGAGCTCGATGGTGGTGATCGGTCGATGCCGAAGGTATCCAGAACCGCGGTGTTCGCAGTACAGCGCCTGGACGGGCAGATTGAGGGAAGACGACATGCGAATCACCGGCGCAGGGGCCAAGGAGTAACTAAACATTGATAGCAATCTAATCCGAGCAAGGAATCGCGGCAACGCGCAAATTAATGTTATAGGATAACACCCCACTCCCGTCCTACCCTGTGATGTTCGCCCATGACTGACGCTGTTCCTCTGCGCCAACGCCTGCTTTCCATCGACGCCCTGCGCGGGCTGGTGATCCTGTTCATGCTACTGGACCACGTGCGCGAAACCTTCCTGCTGCACCGCCAGGTCAGCGACCCGATGACCATCGACAGCACCGAGCCTGCACTGTTTGCCAGCCGCACCCTCGCCCACCTGTGCGCGCCGGTGTTTGTACTGCTCACGGGGTTATCCGCGTGGCTGTACGGCCAGAAGTACCAAGGCCGACGCGATGTGTCGGCGTTCCTGTTCAAGCGCGGGTTGTTCCTGATAGTGCTGGAATTTACCTGGGTGAACTTCGCCTGGACCTTCCAACTGCCACCCAGCGTGATCTATATGCAGGTGATCTGGGCCATTGGCGTCAGCATGCTCGCCCTGGCGTTGCTCGTGTGGTTGCCGCGTGCCGTGCTGATCGCCTTGGCGCTGGTGATCATGGGCGGGCACAACGTGCTGGACGGGCTGCACGTCGAGGCCAGTTCAGCCTTGCAGATTCCGTGGACGATCCTGCATGAGCGCAGTTGGATCGACGTCGGTGATTCGCTGCGGCTGCGGACCACCTACCCGGTGCTGCCATGGATCGGCGTGATTGCGTTGGGGTACGGCCTGGGCCCGTGGTTCGCCAAAGGCATTCAGCCGACAGTGCGTCAGTGGTACCTGTTGCTGGCGGGAGTGGGCGCGCTGGTAGGATTCGTGGTGTTGCGGGCAGCCAACGGGTATGGCGAGAAACCCTGGCAGGCGTATGAAAACGGCGTGCAGACGCTCATGAGCTTTTTCAACATCACCAAATATCCACCGTCGCTGCTGTTCCTGGCGTTGACCCTGGGGATTGGGTTGCTGCTGTTGCTGGCGTTTGAACGTGCGGGGCAAAAACGCTGGATTGGCATCCTGGCCACGTTCGGGGCGGCGCCGATGTTCTTTTATTTACTGCACCTGTATGTACTGAAAATCCTCTACGTCGCCTGTGTGGCGCTGTTTGGCCTCAACCACGGCAATTACTTCGGTTTCGACAGCATCGGCGCCATCTGGCTGGTGGCGCTGCTGCTGCCCCTGGTGCTGTACCCACCGGTACGCTGGTTCGCAGGTCTCAAGGCTCGGCGCCGCGACCTGGCCTGGCTCAAATACCTGTAGCACCCCGATTGCTTTTCTGTGGGAGCTGGCTTGCCTGCGATGCGTGCGCCTCGGTCTTGAGTGAGACTGCGGTGATGCAATCGCAGGCAAGCCAGAGCCCACCTTTGCTAACAGTGTCAGGCCAGTTCGGCGCGCAGTTGACGGGCCGCCGTCACCATGTGGATCAGCGCCGCTTCCGTCTCCGCCCAGCCACGGGTTTTCAGGCCGCAATCCGGGTTCACCCACAGGCGCTCAGCCGGGATCCGCTTCGCTGCCTTGCGCAGCAGGTTGGCCATCTCCGATGCATCCGGCACGCGTGGCGAATGGATGTCGTAGACGCCCGGGCCGATTTCGTTCGGATAAGCGAAGGCTTCGAACGCGTCCAGCAACTCCATGTCCGAACGTGACGTCTCGATGGTGATCACATCGGCATCCATCGCCGCGATGGACTCGATCACGTCGTTGAACTCGCTGTAGCACATGTGCGTGTGGATCTGGGTTTCGTCACGCACACCCGAGGCACACAGGCGGAACACTTCGGTGGCCCAGTCCAGGTAGTGCTGCCACTGTGCCTGGCGCAATGGGAGGCCTTCACGGAAAGCGGCTTCGTCGATCTGCACGATCTTGATGCCGGCGGCTTCCAGGTCCACCACTTCGTCACGAATCGCCAGGGCCAGTTGACGCGCCTGCACTTCGCGGCTCACGTCTTCGCGCGGGAATGACCACATCAGCATGGTCACCGGGCCGGTCAGCATGCCCTTCACGACCTTGCTGGTCAGGCCTTGGGCGTAGCGGATCCACTCCACAGTCATCGCCTTCGGGCGGCTCAGGTCACCAAAGATCACCGCCGGTTTCACGCAGCGCGAACCGTAGCTCTGTACCCAGCCGAAGCGGGTGAATACATAGCCGTCGAGTTGCTCGGCGAAGTACTCGACCATGTCGTTACGTTCCGCCTCTCCGTGTACCAACACGTCCAGGCCGAGGTTTTCCTGCACTTCAACGGCGTGCTTGATCTCGCTGTGCATCGCTTCGACGTAGAGCGCTTCGCTCAGCTTGCCGGCCTTGTAGGACTGGCGCGCCAGGCGGATCGACGCGGTTTGCGGGAACGAACCGATGGTGGTGGTCGGGAACAGCGGCAGGTCGAGGCCAGCACGTTGCTTCTCGATACGCTGGGCAAACAGCGACTGGCGCTGGCTGTCCTTGGCGGTGATCGCAGCGACACGGGCCTGCACGACGGGTTTATGGATACGCGCAGAGGCGGCGCGGGCTGCCTGCACAGCGCGGCTCTCGGCCAGGGCCGCAACTACGTTTGGCGCTTCAGGTGCGTTGACCGCGCGAGCCAACACAGCCACCTCAGCGCACTTTTGTACGGCGAATGCCAGCCAGCTCTTCAGTTCAGCATCCAGTTTGTCTTCACGGCCCAGGTCTACCGGGCTATGCAGCAAAGAGCAGGATGGCGCCACCCACAGGCGATCACCGAGCTTTTCATGGGCATGCTGCAACGTGGCCAGGGCCTTTTCAAGGTCGCAACGCCAGACGTTGCGCCCATTGACCACGCCCAGGGACAACACTTTATAAGCCGGCAGGCGATCAAGGATGGTCGGGTACTGGTCGGGTGCACGCACCAGGTCGATGTGCAGGCCATCAACCGGCAGGTTGGCGGCCAGGCCGAGGTTTTCTTCCAGCCCACCAAAGTAGGTAGCCACCAGCTTTTTCAGGGGGTCGCGCTGGATCAGGTTGTAGGCGCGCTCAAACGCGTTTTTCCATTCCTGCGGCAGGTCGAGCACCAGGATGGGCTCGTCGATCTGTACCCACTCCACACCCAGGTCAGCCAGGCGCTGGAAGATCTGCCCGTACAACGGCAACAGGCGTTCCAGCAAGTCAAGCTTGTCGAAGTCGCCACCCTTGGCCTTGCCCAGCCACAGGTAGGTCAATGGACCAATGATGACGGGCTTGACGTCATGCCCCAGGTCGCGGGCTTCCTGCACTTCTTCGAACAACTGGTCCCACCCCAGGTGGAAGTGCTGGTCAGCGCTGAATTCGGGCACCAGGTAGTGGTAGTTGGTATCGAACCACTTGGTCATTTCCTGTGCGTGGGCACCACCGCAGCAGCTGTCGCTGACGCCGCGCGCCATGCCGAACAGCGTGTGCAGGGTGGCGTTGCCATCGGCTGGACGGAAACGCTCAGGAATCACGCCGAACATCAGCGAGTGGGTAAGCACCTGGTCGTACCAGGCAAAATCACCGGCAGGCAGCAGTTCGATACCCGCGTCCTTCTGCAGCGCCCAATGGGTCTTGCGCAATTCACGGCCAACGGCACGCAGACCGGCTTCGTCGAGCTCGCCCTTCCAGAAAGCCTCCTGCGCTTTTTTCAGTTCGCGATCGCGTCCAATGCGCGGAAATCCGAGGGAATGAGCGACTGCCATGACTTACAACTCCAATGTCGATAGATATGGCAGCTATTGTCGACAGGCAGGCATCGTGAGACAAACTCATTATATTCTAGATGATCACAAGATTTGCTCATGTTAATGCGTGGAATATGCGCATCCATCACTGGCCGCGCCCCATTCAATACACATACCATGGGTCGTAACACCCACCCCCGATGAGCCCCCATGATCAAAGCCAGCCTACGCAGCCACCTGACCCTATGGTTCGCCGGTTTATCGTTGCTCACGTTGTTGAGCGTGGGCTTTTATGTGGGTCATATCGCCACCGAGCAGATGAAACAGGCCAGCGGCAATGCGCTGCTGAGTACGGCGCGCTCTACCGCTGCGCTGTTGGCCGTGCAACTGCGCGAACGTCAGTTGGAGGTGTCCTTGCTGAGCAAGGCACCGATCATGCGCAAGGGCGATCTTGACGCGCCGGACATCCTGACCTTGATGGAACTGCGCACCCAATCGCGCGCCGAGTATGCCTGGATGGGTGTGGCCGACGCCGAGGGCAAGGTACGCCAGGCGGTCAATGGTTTGCTGGTCAATCAGTCGGTGCAGCAACGACCATGGTTCCAGGCGGGCATGCGCGGCGAGTACACCGGTGATCCCCATGAAGCCGTGCTGCTGGCCAAGCTGCTGCCGGGGGCCGCTAACGGTGAGCCGCTGCGCTTTATCGATTTCGCCGCACCAATTCGCAACGCCCAGGGAGAGACCATCGGCGTACTGGGCGCGCACGCGCATTGGCGCTGGGTGACGCAGATTGTCGACTCTGCCTTGATGCAGAAGGATGCGGTGCCAGACCTGGAAGCCCTGATTGTCGACTTCGACGGCAAAGTGCTCTACCCGGAAGCGTTGGCGGGTGAGCGGATGCCACCGGCCAACCTGGGCAAGCCGTCGGGCTGGTCCAGCGGCAATGGCTACGTCACCGCATCGGTGGCAGTGCCCAGCCCGTCGAATGCAAACGTGAGCTGGTACATCATGGTGCGCCAACCCTTGGATGTCGCGCTGCAACCGGCGCGCGTGCTGCTGTACAGGTTGTTGCTGCTGGGCCTTATCGCGGCAGTGGTGTTCGGGCTCGTCGCCTACTACCTGGCGTCCACCCTCAGCCGCCCGATCGAACGCCTGGCCCGGTCCGCCAAGCAGGTGCAAGACCATCAACCCGGCGCGGTCTTCCCCCAGGAACACCCGGTGCTGGAAATCGCCCAGTTGGGACGCTCGCTCACCGGCATGACCCAGTCCCTGCTGTCCAAGGAACGCGAACTGCAAGACGCCAACGCCTCCCTGGAAGCCACTGTCGCGCAACGTACCGCCGACCTTACCCAAGCCAATGCCGACCTGCTCAAGCTTGCTACCCACGATGCTTTGACCGGTGTCTTCAACCGCCGCCGCTTCGACGAAAAACTCGCCGAAAACAGCCTGCTGTTCCAACGCACCGGCCGCACCTTCGCCCTGCTGCTGATCGACGCCGACTACTTCAAGCGCGTCAACGACACCTACGGCCACGCCATCGGCGACGACGTACTGTGCCAGTTGGCCGTCCTGATTGAAAACACCACCCGCGCCACCGACTTTGTCGCACGTTACGGCGGTGAGGAATTCGCGGTGCTGCTGCCCGAAATCGAAGAACCTGACAGCCCCGAAGTGGTTGCGGAAAAAATCCGCAAGGCCGTGGAAACGGCGGTGTTCCCAACCGTGGGCCATGTGACCGTGAGTATTGGCGTGAGCGTGGCCGAGCCTTCGGACCGAGACACCTCGGCGCTGCTCAAGCGCGCGGACATGCAATTGTACGAGGCCAAGGCCGGAGGCAGGAACCGCGTGGCCTGAACACGCCCCCCCTATGGCAGGTGAATCGATTGCGAGCGAGCCTGTTGTGGCTAGAGCGCTCGCCACAGGTAAAGTGTCTACTGTTTCATTCAGGATATGACCTCACATGGACGCATTCACCCAAGGCAGCTGCCTCTGCGGCGCCGTCACCTATCTAGTCTCGACCCCGCTCAAGGCTATCACCCACTGCCACTGCAAAAAATGCCAGAAAAGCCATGGCGCCGCGTTTGCCACTTACGCCAGCGCCCCCCTGTCAGCGATCACTGTGCAGGCCACGCCGGCTGCGCTGAAAAGCTATGAGTCATCGCCGGGCGTCACTCGGCAATTCTGCTCGCAGTGCGGGTCTTCACTGTTCTGGAGCGACGCCAGGGGCCGCTATCCCGAGTGGATCTCGATTGCGCTCGGCACGCTCGACACGACTGTTAACGCGCAGAAACAGACTCACAGCTGTGTGGAATCCAAGGCAGCCTGGTTTGACGGAGAGTCGCCGTGACCCAACTGCTTTCGATACGTCCGATCAAAGAACTGCCGGAACAAATCGTTGAGCTGGAAGCGCAAGCGGTCAGTGAAGGATTCAGATTCGTGACGCGACTGATTACAGAGTGGCAAGACCACTCCAATCGATTCGATCAACCGGGCGAGTGCCTTTTGGGCGTCTTCTGCAACGAGCAGTTAGTCGCTATCGGCGGAGTGTCCTCTGACCCGTATGCCGGCCCGACGGTAGGTCGATTGCGACGGGTATTCGTTGCGCCTGCAATGCGCGGGCGTCACGTGGGCAAGGACCTGGTACAGGCGCTGCTGAAACACGCCGAGTTGGCATTCGAGGCCGTACATGTCTTCACCGATACGCCCAAAGCCGCAGCGTTTTATCTACGATGTGGCTTTGATCAGGTGGCTGATAGCACTGCAACGCATGTCAGGACGAGCAGGCGCCGCTGAGGCGCTCATCGCTCACTCGGCAACACGGATCCCATGTGGGCGTTCTCGCCCCCCACATGGGGTCCTTGGGGTGAGAGGTGTCGTTACAGCAACGGAATCGAATAACTCACAAACACCCGATTCTGATCCTGGTCCCGCGCCACTTCACTGCGCGACACACCGTTGCGCCAGCCGAACCCGACGTTCTTGAACGTGCCGCTCTGCACCACGTAGTCCAGGGAAATATCGCGCTCCCACTCACTGGCATCGTTGCCGCTGGCGGTGAGGATGTGGTCGCCCTTCAAGTACATCACCGAGGCCTTCAGGCCCGGCACGCCGAGCGATGCAAAGTCATAGGCGTATTGGGCAAAGGCGGTGCGCTCACCGGCCTGGATGAAGGTCTGCACGGTACGGTCGGTGTAGAGGTACAGGCTGGAACCGCCCTCCCCTTTGTTCACCAGGCCGCCCTGGTTGAGTTGCGCGAAGTTACTGTCGTCCGAGACCTGCTGGTAGCCGGCGGTGATCGCGTGGGGCCCCAGTGAGTAGATGAACGCCGCGCTCCAGGTGTTATTGTCGATTTCACCGTTGCCGTTCTTGGTGTAGCCGCCAAGCTTGTAGCCTTCGGCACGGCCGGCGGCGCTGCTGTTCTTGCCGTCGGCGGTGGTCTTGAAGTAACGCAGGTCGGTTTTCAATGAGCCGTAGTCGCCCAGTGGCAATACATGGATGAGGCCGGCGAAGTGCTGTTGGTAATAGTCTTCGAGGTTCGCGTAGTAATACTGGACCATCAGGTCCTTGGTCACTTGGTAGTCGGCACCCGCGTAGTTGAATTTGTTGCTTTCCTGAGTGCCACCCGCTGCCGCCAGGCCGCTGTGGTCGCTGGAACCACGACCGGTGGTGTGCTGCAGTTGACCGCCGATCAGGGTCAGGTTGTCGATGTCCTTGCTGGTGACTTGCCCGCCTTCGAAAGACTGCGGCAACAGGCGGCCGTCGTTGCTCACCAGGATCGGCAGGTTCGGCCGCAGGTAGCCGTAGCGCAACTCGCTCTTGGCGAAACGTGCCTTGGCCGTCGCGCCGCCACGGGCCCAGTTGTCGGCAGCCTTGCCATCGTCGTTAGGGATCATCGAGCTGCCCACATGGCGACCGGCACCGCTGTCGAGGGTGATACCGAGCATGCCCACTGCATCCAGACCGAACCCGACAGTGCCATCGGTAAAGCCCGATTGATAGTTGAGGATAAACGCCTGGCCCCACTCTTCGGTCTTGGACGGCGCGGCGGTGCCGTCACGGTTGTCGTTGTTGAAGTAGAAGTTGCGCATGCTCACGTTGGCTTTGCTGTCACTCAGGAAATCAGCCGAGGCCAAGGGGCTCAGGGCAATGCCCAGGCCGCCGGTCAATACGCTTAATACATTCAAAGTGGCTTTCATCAGGACGAGCTCCGGCGCGGAATCCAAGTTCCGGGCGCAAAAAATAGGCAGCAGGAAGCACACGGCCAAACTCGGGTTGGCCGGTGCGTGAACTAACGTCTAACGGCTTAGTTGAGCGAATGAACCTCCGTACAACCTCAGTCAATCAATCCATGAGCGTCATAAAACGGATACGGCCCCGGGTAGTCCCCGAACACGCCGTTGTGGCTGATCAAACCTTGTTGCGCCTCCCAGCGATGCAACAAATAGCCCGCCGGCTCCAGGTTGAAATGCGCGGGCGCCGCTTCTTGCAAATCCAGCACGATCTGGTGGGAGGTGCCGGGGCACACACAACTCAGGCTGCCGCCGAAACGTCGTTGCATCGGCCGGTGCAGGTGGCCGCACAGTAGGCGCTCCACCTGCGGATGGCGAGCAACCACGCGCTCCAGTGCAGCGGCATTGATGAACGGTTCACGGTCCATATGGCCGATACCGCTGATGAACGGCGGGTGATGCAGGATCAACAGCGTCGGCACATCAGGACGCAGTGCCAGTTGTGCATCCAGCCACTGCAATTGGCTGTCGAGCAGTTGGCCGCCGTGACCGCCAGGAATGGTGGAGTCGAGGCCGATCAAACGCAGGGGATGCTCGTCCACCACCCAGTCCAATGGGCCCTGCGCCGAGGCAGGCAAATAGTGGTGATCACGGAACGCATCCAGCAACGGCTCGCGGCTGTCGTGGTTACCCGGCACCAGGTAGCACGGCATGTGCAGTCGAGCGAGTTCGGGATGCAACACGGCGTATTCATCGGCGCGGCCGAAGTCCACGAGGTCACCGCTGATGACCACGATATCGGGGCGCGGGTGGCTGGCGTTCAGGTGGTCGACGGCACGGCGCAGTGCGCCCAGGGTATCGACAACGCCATAGGTAAGGCGCTGGCCGGCTTTAAGATGCAGGTCGCTGATCTGCGCGACGAGGAACGGACGATTCACAATAGATTCTCAGGCATTCAGGGTGAACAACATGTGCGGCGCGACGGCCAGGGCAATCGGCGCGCCGACGGCGTACATCTGGTTGTCGCTGCTGTCGACGAGCAGCGGTTGCGGGCCGCCCACATCCACCAGCAGGCGGCTCTGCGCGCCCTGGAAAAACTGCGCCAGCAGGCGCCCGTGCAGGTGCCCCTCGCTCTCCATCACCCGCAGGTGTTCGGGGCGGCAGTACAGGGTGCTGGGCAGATCGGTGCCGTGCCACGGCAACTCGCCGCCACAGACTTTCAAGCCACGGGCCGACGGCTCGATCACGGCGAAGGCATTGAGGTTGCCGACAAACCCCGCGACGAAGGCGTTGGCCGGTTTCTGGTAGATGTCCCGTGGGCTGGCCAACTGGGCGACACGGCCGTGTTCCATCACCAGGATGCGATCGCCCAGGGCCATGGCTTCGCCCTGGTCGTGGGTGACGAATACCGAGGTGATACCGAGGCCGCGCAGCAGTTCATTCAGCTCGCTGCGCAGGCGTTCGCGCAGTTGCGCATCGAGCGCTGCCAATGGCTCATCGAGCAATAACACCTTGGGGCGCGGCGCCAAGGCACGGGCCAGGGCTACGCGCTGGCGCTGGCCGCCGGAGAGTTCGTGGATGCTGCGCTTGCCGTGATTCTGCAAGCCCACCAGTTCCAGCAACTCGTCGCATCGCTCGTTGCGCTCTGGCACCGACATACCGCGAATCTTCAAGCCGTAGACGATGTTCCCGGCCACATCCAGGTTGGGGAACAGCGCGTAGTTCTGGAACACCATGCCCACATCGCGGCGTTCGATCGGCAGGCGGGTTACGTCCTGATCTGCGAAAAACACCTGGCCCACGTCCGGGCGCTCGAGGCCGGCGATCAGGCGCAAGGTCGTGGTCTTGCCACAACCGGAGGGGCCAAGGATCGCCAGGGTTTCACCGCCTTCGACGGTCAGGTTCAAGTCATGCACGGCCACGGTGCCGTCGGCGAACGCCTTGCGACAGCCCTGCAGGCGAATAGTGATAGCGGTCATCGACGCTCTCCACGGGACAAACGGGCGCTGATGGCCTGCAGCGCAATCAGCAGCGGCACGATCATCAGCAAAAAGATAAGGGTGTAGGCGCTGGCGATTTCCAGGCGCGCCGAGGCGTAGCTGTCCGCCAGGCCCACGGGCAGCGTCTTGGTCATCGGCGTGTGGAGCATCCAGGTCAGGTTGAACTCACCCAGGGACAAGGTGACCACCATCAACACACCCGCCAGGATCCCCGCGCGGCAGTTGGGCACCACCACGCTGAAAAAACGCTTGATCGGCCCGGCGCCCAGGCTCGCAGCGGCCTCCTCCAGCACTGGCAGTTGCTGGCGCTGCATCACCGCCATCACCGGGCGCACCAGGAACGGCAAGGTGAACAGCACATGGCCGACCAGGATGAACAACCAACTGCTACGGAAGCTGCCGAACTGGCCATAGGTGAGCAGCAAGGCCAGCGCACTGGCCAACCCCGGCATCGCCACCGGCAGTACCATCAGTTCTTCGAACGCGCGACTGAAGCGGTTGTTCATGCGTACCAAGGCATAGGCCGCCGGTACGCCAACCACACAGACGCATACCGCGCAGGCCAGCGCCAGTTGCAGGGACAGCCACACGGTGGGCGAATAGGCCTGCCACACCTGGACCAACCAGTCGACGGTCAAGCCACTGGACAAGCCGACGAAGAAATTACGCGTCAGTCCGGCCAACAGCGACATCACCACCGGCACGAGCATGAATGCACACACCAGCAGGGTGAACAACAGTTGCATCACAAACAGCGATGAGCGTTTCACAGCACAGTCCCCGCGTTTTTCACCAGCCGTCGCGTGAGCAGCAACACGGCCCAGGTCACCGCGCCGAGGACCACGGACAGCGCAGCCGCCACGGCGAAGTTGGCGTAGTTGGTAAACACGTTGTAGATCGCCACCGGGGTGACATTCAGCCGCGTGCCTAACGTAAAGGCGGTACCGAAGGCGCCCATGGAGGTGGCAAAACAGATCGCCCCGCAGGACGCCAGCGCGGGTGCCAGGCCAGGCACAATCACATCGCACACCACCCGCCAATGTCCGGCACCCAGCGAGTGCGCGGCTTCCTCCAGGCTGCGGTCGAGGCTCTCGCACGCGGCCATCACCGTGAGGATTACCCGTGGAATCGAGAAGTACAGGTAGCCCACGAACAACCCCGCCAGCGAGTAGGCAAAAATCCAGCGCTCACCGGCCAGTTGCAGGCCCAGGGCAGCGAACAGGCCCTGGCGCCCGGCCAGCAGGATCACCAGGAAGCCCACCACGACGCCGGGAAACGCCAGCGGAAACGTCAACAACGCCACCAGCGCCGAGCGCCCGAAGAACTGCTGCCGGGCGAGGAACACGCCGCTGATGCCGCCGATCACCAACGCCACCAGCGTCACCACCATCGCCAGCACCAGGGTTTGCCCCAGGCTGCCCAGGTACTGGGCGCTGCTGAGCACCTGCCAGTAACCGCTGCCGTTGCTGTCGCGGCTCTCGGCACCCAGCACCACCAAGTGCGCCAGCGGCAACAGCCAGAACGCGAGCAGCACTGCAAAGGCCGGGGCCAGCGCCCAGGCCGCCTGTCTTGCCGATGCAGCCACTTACTTGACCTCGTTCAGGTAACGGGCGGCGAAGGCTTCCTGCACAGCGGCCATTTTTTCGTAGTCCACCACGCCGGCACGCGCATAGTCGCTGTCGGGCAGGAACTGTGCGGCCACGTCCGCGGGCATTTTCATCGGGCGCACAGGACGCAGGTAAGCCTTGGCCCAGAGTGCCTGGCCTTCGTCAGACAGCACGAAGTCGAGGACTTTTTCCGCGTTGGCGCGGTGGGGTGCGTTGGCGACCAGGCTCATCACGTAAGGCACGCTGATGCTGCCTTCCTTGGGGATCACGAAGGCGACGTTGGCCTTGTCTTTGTAACGCGCACGGTAGGCGTTGAAGTCATAGTCCACCAAAATCGGCAACTCACCGGACAGCACCCGCGCATACGCCGTCTGCTTGGGCACGATGGGGGCGTTTTTCGCCAGTTTCTGGAAGTAGTCGATAGCCGGGGCGAAGTTGTCCAGGTCGCCGCCCATGGCGCGGTTGATCGCCACTGCCGAGACGTAGCCGACGAAGGCGCTGGAGGGATCGAGGTAACCGACCATGCCTTTGTACTCAGGCTTGAGCAGGTCGGACCAGCTTTGCGGCACCGGCAAGCCACCGAGCGCGTCGACGTTGACCATGATGCCCAAGGTGCCGGAGTGAATCGCGAACCAATGGCCGGCCGGGTCTTTCAGGCCCGTGGGAATCTGTTCCCAGGCCTTGGGTTTGTAGGTGCCGACCACATCGGCCTTTTGCGCCTGCAGGCCGAACGTCACGCCGTAGTACACGACGTCGGCGACCGGTGCGGCTTTTTCCGCCACCAACTGTGCCAGGGACTGGCCGGAGTTCTTGTTGTCCAGCGGCACCTGCACGCCGGTGCTGGCGGCGATGGCCTTGAGCTGGGTGCCCCAGTCGGCCCAGTCCGGCGGGCAGTTGTAGCAAATCGCGGTGTCGGCGGCCTGGGCCAGGCTGGCCGCACCGCACAGCAGCACGGCTGCCAGGGTTTTACTGAGTGCGCGCATCAAGGGTCTCCTCATGGGGTTGGGTACTGTCGCCGGGGCGGATGTGGCACGGCAGGCAATGGGAAATCGGGGCGTTGCCGGCGATCTGCGCCAGCAACTGGTCAATCACGGTGCTGGCGAGCAGCGCGATGGGCTGCACCACGCTGCACAGGGTCGGGTGTATCTGGGTGCCGAGGCTGATACCGTCAAAGCCCATCACCGAGAGTTGTTGGGGCACGTTCCAGGCGTTGCGGCGCAATTCGGCGATCAGGCTGATTGCGAGGAAGTCGTTGGAACACACCAGCGCGGTGGGCGCGCCAGGGCCTTGGAGGAACGGCTCGATGGCCGCGAATTCGGCCTGGGTATGGGCCGGCATTTCGATCACCGGGCGGCAGTCCAAGCCCACTTCCTTCATCGCATCGCAATAGCCGGCGTAACGCAGGCGGGCACGGTCGGACTGCAACGCGGGGCCGGCGACCATGCTGATGCGTCGGTGGCCCGCCTCCAACAGATACCGGGTCGCCAATGCCATGCCGGCGCGGTTGTCGACTGACACGGCGCTGTAGTTGGGGTTGCTCGGTTGATGGTAGGCCAGCACGAACGGGGTCTGTTCGGTGTTGAGGCTGCTGAGCACGCTGTTGCTCTCGGCATCGGTGACCGTCAGCACCAGGCCGTCGACGCGCTGGCGCAGCAGTTCTTCCACCACGCTGCTTTCGCGTTCGCTGTCGTAGTCGGTGGTCGCCAGCAACAAGCTGTAGCCGCGCGCCCGAGCGGCGCGCTCCATGGCCTGGAATTGTTCGGCGAAGACCGGGTTGAGCAGGTTTGGCACCACCACACCGATCAACTGGGTGGTTTGCAGGCGCAACTGGCGACCCAACAGGTTGGGGCGAAACCCCAACTCGCGGGCGGCGGCGAACACCTGCTCACGGGTGGCCGGGCGCACCTGCTCGGGGGAAGCGAAGGTACGGGCGGCGGTGGCGCGGGATACGCCGGCCAGCCTTGCTACGTCTTTGAGGTCAGTCATTGTCACTCGCTTGAGATCGATCTCATTGGCGAGGACAGTAGCGGTGGAATATGGCAGTCAAGTGGTGGGGAGATGACAATTTGATGTCACTGAAGGCCCACTGCCCTGTCGTGACGGGTGGCGTTCAAAGGCAAGCCAGCTTCCACGGGGGATCGGCGGCGGTCATGAGGCTTGCTTCAGCCGCGCGTCACCAGTCCCTGCCCGGCCGCAATCGCCAGGATGTCTTGGGCAGGCACGTTAACCCAGCTCGTCGCGTCAGGCGTACCTGCGGTTGCCAACCATTGTCCGACCATCTGATACCCCAGCGCATACCCCAGCCACTTCGGCTTATCACCGGTGCCGAAGAACCAGGCGCTGTGATCGTAGTACGTCGCTGCCAGCTCACTCATATTCACCGGAGCGGCCTGCAAGGTTTCAAGGCCCAGCGCACGCTCCCATGGCTCCGGCTCGCTGCCGAGCAGGTGCCGTACGAACTGGCCGGCCAGGCCCTCACTGACCAGCGCTTCGCCCAGTGTCCAACCGTATCCCGGCCCGGCCATGCGCAGGCAATGATGCACCTCGTGCACGATATGCCGGTGCACCGCTCCGCCCTCAAGGCTTGCGGCGAAGTTCGGGTTATCGGGGTCCAGGGTCATGGAGAACATCGTGCTGCGAAAGGCACGCCCGACCAGGCCAAGTTCGGCGAGGGTCTCGCCGGGCAGGCGTTGGATCAACACATCCAGGCGCGGTGCGGGCAGGCATCGGGCAATGGCCTGGTAGGCGATGTCGAATTCCTGCGTCAATGCCTGGCGAAACTCGGCCAGGGAGCCCGAAGCCTCCAGCCAGTGCAGCGTCCATGCGTCCATTCTCACCTCTCGTCGTCCAAACCTGATTCCGTCACTGCAGCGGCTCATCATACCGTTGAGCTGTCATGTGCATGCTTCAGTTTAAAAGCAGCGCAGCAAAATCCGCCCACTAACCTTTCGATCTGATCCAAGTGCGGGCACAATGCGTGTCCTTTTTTGGCAGGCACCGCCGCAGGCTCTCAAAAATGATCAAAACGCCGTACTACCTCATCGATAAACAGAAGCTTCTGGTCAACATGCAGAAGATCGCCTACGTGCGCGAGCAGTCCGGCGCCAAGGCCCTGCTGGCGCTCAAGTGCTTTGCCACCTGGTCGGTGTTCGACCTGATGCAGCAATACATGGACGGCACCACCTCGTCGTCGCTGTACGAGCTCAAGCTCGGTCGCCAGAAGTTCGAAGGCGAGGCGCACGCCTACAGCGTGGCCTGGGCCGACGATGAAATCGAAGAGATGCTGGAGAACTGCGACAAGATCATCTTCAACTCCATCAGCCAGCTGCAGCGTTTTGCCGAACGCTCCGAAGGCAAGACCCGCGGCCTGCGCGTCAACCCTCAAGTGAGCAGTTCCGACTACCTGCTGGCCGACCCGGCGCGTCCGTTCAGCCGCCTGGGCGAATGGGACCCGGTGAAGATCGAAGGCGTGATCGAGCAGATCTCCGGCTTCATGTTCCACAACAACTGCGAGAACGGCGACTTCAGCCTGTTCGACAAGATGCTCGGCACCATTGAAGAGCGCTTCGGCGCGCTGCTGCACAAGGTCGAGTGGGTCAGCCTCGGCGGCGGCATCCACTTCACCGGTGAAGACTATGCCGTGGACGCTTTCTGCGCGCGCCTGAAGGCGTTCTCCGAAAAGTACGGCGTGCAGGTGTACCTGGAACCCGGCGAAGCGGCGATCACCAACAGCGCCTCCCTGGAAGTCACCGTGCTCGACACCCTCTACAACGGCAAGAACCTGGCCGTGGTAGATAGCTCCATCGAGGCTCACCTGCTGGACCTGCTGATCTACCGCCTCAACGCCAAGCTGGCGCCTAGCGATGGCGAACACACGGTCATGGTATGCGGTAAATCCTGCCTGGCCGGGGACATCTTCGGCGAGTATCAATTTGATCGTCCGCTGGCCATCGGCGATCGGCTGTCGTTCATCGACACCGCAGGCTACACCATGGTCAAGAAAAACTGGTTCAACGGCCTGAAAATGCCGTCCATCGTAGTGAAACAACTCGACGGTACAGTCGAAGTGGTTCGTGAATTTGGTTACGACGACTACCTGTCCAGCCTTTCGTAAGCTGGCGGATAAAGGAGAGATAAAGCAATTGAAAAAGAACGTTCTTATCATTGGTGCAGGAGGTGTCGCCAAGGTGGTGGCCCACAAGTGCGCGCAGCACAACGACGAACTCGGTCGTATTGCTATCGCGTCGCGCAACATCTCCAAATGCCAGGCCATCATCGACAGCGTCAAGGCCAAGGGTAGCCTCAAGGTTCCCGCCGACATCCAGGCCTTCGCGCTGAACGCTTTGGACGTGGAAGCGACCAAGGCCCTGATCCGCGAGACCGAATCGCAGATCGTCATCAACGTTGGTTCCGCATTCCTCAACATGTCGGTCCTGCGGGCCTGCATCGATACCGGCGTTGCGTACCTCGACACCGCCATCCACGAAGAGCCGGGCAAGGTCTGCGAGACCCCGCCGTGGTACGGCAACTACGAGTGGAACCACCTGGAAGAGTGCAAGCAGAAGAACATCACCGCCATCCTTGGCGTGGGCTTCGACCCGGGTGTCGTCAACGCGTATGCCGCGCTGGCGCAGCAACAGCATTTCGACCGCATTGATTCGATCGACATTCTCGACGTCAATGCCGGCTCCCATGGCAAATACTTCGCCACCAATTTCGACCCGGAAATCAACTTCCGCGAATTCACCGGACAGGTGTGGAGCTGGCAGAACAGCCAGTGGACCAGCAACACCATGTTCGAAGTCAAACGCACCGACGACCTGCCAGTCGTGGGTTCGCAGAACCTTTACCTCACCGGCCACGATGAAGTGCACTCGCTGTCGAAAAACCTCGACGTGCCCAACGTGCGTTTCTGGATGAGCTTCGGCGAACACTACATCAACGTGTTCACCGTGCTGAAAAACCTCGGCCTGCTCTCCGAAAAACCGGTCACCACCGCCGAAGGCCTGGAAGTCGTGCCGCTGAAACTGGTCAAGGCCGTGCTGCCCGACCCGTCTTCGCTCGCACCTGGCTACACCGGCAAGACCTGCATCGGCGACCTGGTCAAAGGCACCAAGAATGGCCAGCCACATGAGATGTTCATCTACAACGTGGCGTGCCATGAAGAAGCCTTTGCCGAGACTGACAGCCAGGGCATCTCCTACACCGCAGGCGTTCCGCCAGTTGCCGCTGCGCTGCTGGTTGCCCGTGGCGAATGGGACGTGAAGCACATGGCCAACGTCGAGGAGCTGCCGGCTGAGCCGTTCCTGAAGGCGCTGGACGTGATGGGCTTGCCGACGCGGATCAAAGACGAGCACGGTGATCGGGCTTGGGATGCGATTGCCTGAAGAGGCGATAGCTGACCGAACAAAAAAATGCGCCCCCAGGGGCGCATTTTTTGTTGGGGCTTACCTCAACCTCAAAGAAGAATGACGCTCACACTGTGGGAGCTGGCTTGCCGCCTCCCACAATAGCGCTCCAGTGGATTGGCGCGCGCGGATTACTCCAGGTTGCGGGCCGAGTTGCTCAGCGCCCGTGAGCATTGCAAAAGCGCCGGCGCCAACTGTTTCTCCGCATCCGCCCTGCTCCACCGACTGGTCGGCGCCACCACATGCACCGCCGCCACTGGCCGGCCATGGGCGCCCAGTACCGGCGCGCCGATAGTCATGTCGCCCAGGAACAGTTCCTGGCCGTTCACCGCATACCCCTGCTCGCGCACCTGTTGCAGCGACGCCAGAATCTGGTCGACTTCAGTCAATGTCTGGCTGGTATGCGCCACGCGCTGGCTGTTCTCGATCAACACCAGCGCCTCATCCTGTGGCAACGCGCTCAAATACGCCCGCCCCGATGCCGTGCAGTACATCGGCACCCGTGAGCCAATCGGCATATGCACGGGCACGAAGCCCGCGCTGACGAACCGTGCGATATAGGTCATGTCGTAGCCCGCAGGCTCGGTGAGGCACGACGTCTCGCCGGTCAATCGGGTCAATTCCGACAGAAACGGGTTGGCCACCTCGATCAACGAGTGCGCGTCCAGGTAACTGAAGCCCAGCTCCAGCACCCGAGGTGTGAGTTGGTAATGCCGGGTGCGGGAGTGTTTCCGAAGGTAACCCAGGCTCTCGAGGGTAAACACCATGCGCTGGGCCGAGCTTTTGGTCATGCCGGCCGCCTCGGCCACCTCTGCAAGGCTCATGCTGCGGCGCTGGGCGCTGAATGCCTTGAGCACCGACAGGCCTTTTTCCAGGGATTGGTTGTGCAGACTGTTGCGTTCTTCGGACATGGCGGGCTCGCGGTCAGGTCGATCAGGCGTGGCGATATTTCTACCTCAAATCACAAAAACAGACCACAAAATATCGCATATCGATACGAATGGTTCATTTTGTCGAATTTCTATACCGACATACGATTTTAAACAATCGAAATGGCACAGAGCTTGCGATTTCATCGGCAGCCGCTCGCGGTACTGACTTTCCGTTTTCCTTCTGGAGTAACCCGATGAACAGTCTTTCGCCCTTGTTTCGCCGCCTTGCCTTCGGCCTTTGCGCCACGCTCTGCGTCAGCGTCGTGCACGCCGAGAGTGCGTCCTCGTACAAAGTCGGTGCAACGGCCAGTGGTTCGCCGTTTACCTTCCTCGACATCAAGAGCAACAGCATCCAGGGCGTGATGGTTGATGTGGCCGAGGCCGTGGGCAAGGCCGGCAGTTTCACCAGCCAGATCGAGCAGACCAACTTCGCCGCGCTGATCCCCTCCCTCACGTCCGGCAAGCTCGACTTCATTTCCGCCGGCATGCTCAAGACCGAAGAACGCACCAAGGTCGTCGACTTCAGCGCCCCGGTGTACGCCTACGGCGAGGGCCTGATCATCAATGCCGACGACAACGCCGCCTACCCCGACCTCACGCCCCTCAAGGGCCAGGTCGTCGGCGTGCAGGCTGGCACGGTCTTCTACGACCAGTTGAACAGACTCGGGATCTTCAAGGAGATCCGCACCTACGACTCCATCGGCGAGATGGTCCGCGACCTGTCCCTGGGCCGCATCAAGGCGGCCGTGGGTGACCAGCCGGTGGTGGCCTACCAAATCCGCCAGAAACTGTTCAAAGGCGTGAAACTGGCCCCCGACTACACGCCCACCAACGTCGGCGAAGTGTGCCTGGTGGTGCGCAAGGGCGATGCACAAACCCTCGAACGCTTGAATACAGCCATCGCCAGCATCAAGGCCGATGGCACCCTCGACAGCATCCTCAAGAAGTGGGGGCTTGATACCCAGGTGCGCCCATGAACCCGGCTGAGTTCCTGCAAAACGCCCAGGACTTTTTGCCGATACTGCTGCAAGGCGCCTGGGTGACGATCCAGATCACCGTGCTGTCGTTCCTGCTCAGCAGCGCCATCGGCCTGGTGCTGGCGTTGCTCAAGCTGTCGCCGATCCGCGCGCTGTCGTGGACGGCGAGCACCATCATCAACGTGATCCGTGGCCTGCCGATCATCGTGCAGCTGTTCTACATCTACTTTGTGCTGCCGGACATGGGGGTGCACCTCACCGCGTTCTATGCCGGTGTGATTGGCATGGGCATCGCCTACTCGGCGTACCAGGCCGAGAACTTCCGCACCGGCATCATCGCCGTCGAACAAGGCCAGCGAGAAGCCGCCGAAGCCTTAGGGATGCGTTCGGCGCTGATGATGCGCCGGGTCATCCTGCCGCAAGCGTTTCGCATCGCCCTGCCGCCGTATGGCAACACCCTGGTAATGATGCTCAAGGACTCGTCCCTGGTATCGACCATCACCGTCGCCGAAATGACCCGCCAGGGCCAACTGATCGCTTCGTCGACCTTCCAGAACATGACCGTCTACACCCTGGTCGCCCTGCTCTACCTGCTGATGAGCCTGCCGCTGGTGTATGGCCTGCGTCGCATGGAACAGCACTTGGGCCGGAGGAAAAAAGCATGATTGAGATTCGCCAATTGCAAAAGCACTACGGCAGCCACCGCGTGTTGCACGGTGTCGACCTGGACGTGGCCAAGGGTGAAGTGGTGTGCCTGATCGGCCCCTCGGGCTCGGGCAAATCCACCCTGCTGCGCTGCATCAATGCACTGGAAGCCTATGACGGCGGGCAGATCAATGTGTTCGGTGAACCCGTGCAGCGCGGCAGCAAGACCGTACACGCCCTGCGCAGCCGCATGGGCATGGTGTTCCAGCGCTTCAACCTGTTCCCGCACCGTACGGTGCTGGAAAATGTGATGGAAGGTCCGGTGTACGTGAAAGGCGAACCACCCCAGCAGGTGCGCGAAGAAGCCGTGGTGCTGCTGGAAAAAGTCGGCCTTTCGGCAAAAGCCGATGCCTACCCGGAACAGCTCTCCGGCGGCCAGCAACAGCGCGTGGCTATCGCCCGCGCCCTGGCGATGAAACCTGACGCCATGCTGTTCGACGAACCGACCTCGGCCCTAGACCCGGAACTGGTCGGCGATGTACTGGCGGTGATGCGCACCCTCGCCGACGAAGGCATGACGATGATCGTGGTCACCCACGAGATGGGCTTTGCGCGGGAAGTGGCCGACCGCGTGTGCTTCCTGCATGGCGGCTACATCGTTGAAAGCGGCGCCGCCGAACAGGTACTGGGCCACCCGCAACATCCGCGGACCCAGGACTTTTTGCGGCGGGTGCTGCACCCCACGGGCGATACGCGGAGCCTGTCATGAAGTCATTGTGGTCGGCGACTGCGCCCTCGGTGGTGCCGACGCCTGCGTTGGGCGAGTCGGTGAAGGTGGATGTGGCGATTGTCGGTGCCGGCTATACGGGCCTATCGACGGCGCTGCACCTGGCCGAACGCGGCGTGAGCGTGTGCGTGCTGGAGGCCAATGACCCCGGCTGGGGCGCGTCGGGGCGCAACGGCGGGCAGGTCAACCCCACCCTCAAATACGACCCGGAGCAACTGGTGCGGCTGTTCGGGCCGGAGCGCGCCGAACCGTTGATCTCGACCGTATCGAGTTCAGCTGACCTGGTGTTCGAGCTGATCGAAAAGCATGGCATTGATTGCGCGCCGGTACGCAAGGGCTGGATGCAGGTGTCATATACCGAAAAAGGTGTCGCCGGGCTGCACGCACGCGCGGACCAGTGGGCCAGGCGCGGTGTGCCGGTGCAGCGCCTGGATGCGGCGGCGGTGGCCTCGCGCATGGGTAGCGATGCGTTTGCCGGCGGCTGGCTCGACGGCCGCGCGGGGGCGATCCAACCGCTGGCATACACCCGTGGGTTGGTGGGCGCTGCGCTGGCAGCCGGCGTACGGATTCATGGGCAAAGCGCGGTGACAGGCTTGCAGCGCCAGGGCGCTGGCTGGCAATTGCAAACGGCTTCGGGTGCACAGGTAACGGCCGAGCAAGTCGTGCTGGCCACCAATGGCTACAGCGGCAACCTGTGGCCGGGCATGGCGCAGAGCATCCTCGCGGCGAACAGTTTTATCGTCGCCACCAAACCCTTGAGCGGACGCGCGGCGGACAGCATCCTGCCGGGCCAGGAGACCGTCTCCACCGCACAAAGGCTGCTGCTGTACTTTCGCAAGGACAGCCATGGCCGTTTGCTGATGGGCGGACGCGGGCTGTTCAACGACCCCACTTCGCCCACCGATTTCGCCCATCTGGAGCGCTCGTTGGCGTTGTTGTTCCCGCAGTTGGGGCCATTGGAATTTGAATACCGTTGGGCGGGCCGCATCGCGATTACACGGGACTTCATGCCCCACGTTCACCAGCCCGCGCCAGGGCTGACCTTGGCGCTGGGTTGCAATGGCCGAGGGATCGCGTTGTGTACCAGCCTGGGGCAGCAACTGGCGGGCAAGCTGTGTGACAGCAACGCGGACTTCGCCTACCCGGTGACGCCGTTGCAGCGCTTGCCGATGCATGGGTTGCAGCGGTTTTACATTGGGGCGGGTGTTGCGTGGTATAGCCTGCTGGACCGACTCAATGTGAGCTGAACACGCCCTGACTCACACCACAAACGCATGTGTGTGTGGAGGGGGGCTTGCTCGGGAATGCGGTGTGTCAGTCACTAGGGTACTGATCCAACGTTTTCGCGAGCAAGCTCGCTCCTACAAGGGTGTTGTCAAAACACCGACCACCCAATGCGCTCACTCAACAACTCCAACGCCTTCATCCCCGCCAGCGAGTTCCCCGCTGCATTCAACTCCGGCGACCATACGCACACCGTGAATTGGCCCGGCACCACTGCAACGATCCCGCCGCCAACCCCACTCTTGCCCGGCAAGCCCACGCGGTAGGCAAAATTCCCCGCCTCGTCATACAGCCCGCTGGTGGCCATGATCGAATTGACTTGCTTGGTTTGGCGCGCGGTGAGGACCTGTTCGCCGCTGTGGGCGCTCACGCCTTCGTTGGCCAGGAAGCTGAAGGCCCGGGCCAAGTCCAGGCAGCTCATCTGCAACGCGCAGTAGTTGAAGTAGCTGTGTAGCACCGCATCCACATCGTTGTGGAAATTGCCGAACGACTTCATCAGGTAGGCCATGGCCGCGTTGCGTGCGCCGTGCTGGGCTTCTGATTCGGCAACGACGCTGTTGACCAGGATCTGCGGGTTGCCGGACAGGCGCCGCACAAAGTCGCGCATCGACAAAATCGGCACGGCGAAACGTGATTGGTTGATGTCGCAGATGACCAGCGCGCCGGCATTGATGAACGGGTTACGCGGGCGACCGCGCTCGAATTCCAACTGCACCATGGAGTTGAAAGGCTGCCCCGAGGGCTCGTGGCCCAGGCGTTCCCAGATGGTCTCGCCGCCGTGGTCGATGGCCTGCACCAGGCTGAACACCTTGGAAATGCTCTGCACCGAGAACAGCGTGTCGGCATCACCGGCGCAATAGGCCGAACCATCGTTGCCGTATACGGCGATGCCGAGTTGGTTGGCGGGCACGTCGGCGAGTGCGGGGATGTAGTCGGCGACTTTGCCGAGGCCGATCAGTGGACGCACTTCGTCGAGGATCGACGAAAGCATCGCCTGCATGTCTTGTCCTGTCATCTGTGTTGGAATCGCTGGTAAACGGGTCGCGGAGGATACTTCAATGCGCCCGAAAGCCCCACACAATCTCGACCACGCGCTCGGCGATCACCAGGTAGACCAGGATCAACAATAACTGCAGCGCCAGGTGATAGCGCAGCTTGGCAAGCCGGCGGATTCCATCGCTGACATTCAAGAGCATCAGCAGCGTCGACAGGATGATCAGGCCCCAGCCGGCCACGCTGGAGGCAAACACCCCGATAAACAAGTCACGCTGGCCGAGCAACGTATTCGTCCCCGCCGCAAATAGCAGCGCACACACCAGCAGGTTTTTCACGTTGTCGAAAATCTGCGTGCTCAGATCGTTTTCCAACAACGCCATATACCGTTTCCATAACGTGCGCATGGCAAGTACCGGGTAGGGATCACTCGTCAATCAAAGTAGTCCAAATGCCCGTACACTGCACCGTTGCGCTTATTCCACGAGGACTTTTGCATGAAATTGATGATCGGCCTGGCCGCCCTGCTGTTGGTATCGGCTTGCACCACGAACACGCCCAGTACGCCCCCGGCCCAAGACGCCGCTGCGTCGACGTGCCTGGCAGGCGGCGGCACGATGAAGCAAGTCGGCAAGTTGCAGACCTGGAAGTGCATCACGCCATACAAGGACGCGGGCAAGGCGTGTACCGACTCGAGCCAGTGCGAGGGTGACTGCCAGACCAGCGTGACCACGCAAACAGGCGCCACACCCATCAGCGGCACCTGCCAGGTGGACAACAGCCACTTCGGCTGCTCGGCAACGGTGGAGAAAGGCAAGCTGGGTCGGGCGATCTGCGTGGACTAAAGGTCGGCACTTACCTATCTGGGCGTTAAATCCGCTGTCCTGATGCGGGGTCAGCGCTGAACCGGGATGCGAATGTCACCGCCGCGGCACTGGGTCTTCACGCTCTTGGGGCAACCGGCAAAGCGCAGTTCCTTGCTCAGGCACACCCGCACTTCGGACAGCACCTTGCCCTTGCAGATTACCGCCACGCTGTGGTCGCCCATGGCAGGGTTGCTCTGGCGGAACAGCCGTTCTATGTCCCGTGCCTCAAGGTAATTGGGCACATTGAATGGCTGCAGTTGCTGCGGGATTTGCACCGTGGCCAGCGCCGCATCGGTTGCTTGCAGGTAACGCGTGGCACCCAGGCCACTGCACGTACCGTGCTTGGCCCATTCATGCCTGAGCAATGCCTGTGTGGGAAACATTAGCGCGCCCTTGGCCATGTCGTCGGCCGACAGCCGCGATTGCGGGTCGCACGACGCTGGCCACCCACCCCGTGCGTACTGCGGCCAAAGCCCATGCAGCACGAACCCGTAGCCTTTGCCCGTGCACTGTTCGTTAGCCGGGTGCGTCATGCAGAACGTCGGTGACCACGACAACGACAGCACATAAAAGTCAAAATCCCCCGCCGGCCGCTGCTCCCGTGGTGCCGCGATTGCACTTGTGGCGACAGCCAGCCACAACATCATCCAGTACTTCATCCCTGTGTTCCCCAAGAAAAATGAACGGCCAGCCTATCGCGCCTACCCCGGGTGATGAGGGTTACGTTGTAGCACCTTGTCGAGGATCAGATCGGTCTTCAACGCTTCGATCGCCTGCGAGGGGTGTTCGGCTTCCCCGCGAATATGGGCATTCATCGCCAGCACGTGGTGCCACTGGATATGCGCGTGGCAAGGCACGTCCAGCACCTCGTCCACTTCACCCTCGAGGCGCAGCGGTTGGTCTTCAAACACCGCAAAGGTAATGCGCCCCTTGCTGCCGATCAGCTCGACCTTGTCTTCGCGACGGTCGGCGACAAAGTTCCAGCACCCCATGCCCAGTGCGCCGGACGCGAACGTCCAGCAGGCGGTCACTGCATCCTCGGCGGCGTAGCGCCCGGCCTGCCGTGCGGTAAAGCCCGAAACCTCGACGATATCCCCGGCCAGGTACTGGAACAGGTCGAACCCATGGCTTGCCAGGTCGGCAAAGTAACCACCACCGGCGATGAGCGGGTCGGTGCGCCAATTGGCGGCGCTGGCATCGTCGGCGCCGGGGGGCTTGCACAGGGTCCAGGTCAGGTGGCGCAATTGGCCAATGCGCCCGTCCAGCAGCCACTGGCGCACCTGCTGAAAACGCGGCAGCGAGCGGCGGTAATACGAGACAAACAGATGCAAACCGGCGCGTTCGAAGGTGCGTTGCATCAATGCGCTTTGCTCGGCATTCAACGCCATCGGCTTTTCCACACAGCAATGCTTGCCCGCGGCGGCCACCATCAGGCTGTATTCGAGGTGGCTGTCGGGTGGGGTGGCGATGTACACCGCGTCCACTTCGGGATCGTCGATCAGGGCCTGGGCGTCGGTATAGAAGCGCGCAATGCCATGGCGTGTCGCATAATCGCGCACCGCTTCTTCACGGCGCCCCATTACCGCCACCAGCGCCGAACCTGGCGCTTTGTAGAAAGCGGGTCCACTCTTTAACTCAGTGACACTGCCACAGCCGATCATGCCCCAGCGTACGGTGCTCATCTGCTCTCCTCGTCCGTTTTGATCAATGGGGCAGTATCCACATCCCCACACGTCAGCGCCATAACCACTTAGCATGACAATTGCATTACACTTTTATGACATTCATCCCACTGCGGGGGCACAGACGATGAAAATAAGAGCCACGGTCATTTGCGAACACGAGGGGCATATCCTCTTCGTGCGCAAGGCCAGATCGAAATGGGCGTTGCCGGGGGGCAAGGTCGAACGCAACGAGCGCCCGGTCGGTGCAGCGGAACGCGAGCTGGAAGAAGAAACCGGCTTGAACGTGGATGGCTTGCTGTACTTGCAGGAACTGAAGGCTCGCGACACCGTTCACCACGTGTTCGAAGCGTCAGTGGTGAACATTGCCGATGCAAAACCGTGCAATGAAATAATCGATTGCCAGTGGCACCCTTATGGCGCCATGGATGAACTGGACACTACCGACGCCACCCGACACATCGTCAAATCCTTCCTACGTCGCCTGTAGCTCGGCACCCTGCCCGCTGGCCACCAGGCCTCGCCTCACCAAGCCATTCTCTTTCTGCCGTTCGACAAAGGATCTGACGAACGCGGCAGCGGCTGTCGTGGCCGGGCCTAAGCGCCTGGCTGCAGTAACAACGCCACCAACGCGCTCCATCCCGTCTGATGGGACGCGCCCAGTCCGCGCCCGGTTTCCCCGTGGAAGTACTCGTGGAACAGCACCAGGTCGCGGCTGGACGGGTCCGCCTCCAGCTGTGCGTACCCCGCCATCGACGGCCGTGAGCCGTTCTCATCGCGCAGGAACAACCGCGTCAGGCGCTGGCTGAGGCTGTCGGCGACTTCCGCCAGGGAGGACAAGTAACCACTGCCGGTCGGGTACTCCACCGAGAAGTTGTCCGCGTAGTAGCGGTGAAATTCCCGTAACGACTCGATCAGCATGTAGTTGACCGGCATCCACAATGGCCCGCGCCAATTGGAGTTACCGCCATACAGCCGCGAATCGGACTCGCCGGGCTGGTAGCGTGCACTGAGGGTGTTGCCGTTCATCTTCAATGCAAGCGGCTGCTCGGCGAACGCCTTGGACAAGGAGCGCACGCCAAACGTCGAGAGGAACTCATGGTCATCGAGCATGCGCCGCAGCAGGTCCTTGGTGCGTTCACCGCGCAGCAGCGCCAGCAACAGGCGGTTGCCCTGCCCTGGCTCATTCCAGCGCGAGACCAGTTTGGCCAGGTCGGGCCGGTGCTTCATGAACCCCAGCAAGCGCTCGCGCAAACCTTCCAGGCCTTCATGCTCACGTTGCTCCAGCACCAGCACGGCAAACAGCGGCATCAACCCCACGATCGAACGCAGGCGCACCGGCTCGTTCTCGCCGTCAGGTCGGTGCAGCACATCGTAGAAGAACAGGTCCTGCTCATCCCACAGGCCTTCGGCACTGTCGTCGACGCGGTTGATGGCGCCGGCGATATACAGGAAATGCTCGAAGAACTTCACGGCGATGTCGACATACACCCCGTTGCGTTTAGCCAGCTCCAGGCCGATACGCATCAAGTCCAGCGCATAGGCGGCCACCCATGCCGTACCGTCGGCCTGGTCCAGCTGGTAACCCGGCGGCAGCCCGGCCGAGCGGTCGAACAACGCGATATTGTCCAACCCCAGGAAACCACCCTGGAACAGGTTGCGCCCCTCAGCGTCCTTGCGGTTGACCCACCAGGAAAAATTCAGCAGCAGCTTGTGGAATATCCGCTCGAGGAAATCCATATCGCCTACGCCGTTCAACGCCTTGTCCTGCTGGTACACCCGCCAGCTGGCCCAGGCATGTACCGGCGGGTTGGCGTCGTCGAAGCGCCATTCATAGGCCGGCAACTGCCCATTGGGGTGCATGAAGCGGTCTTTCACCAACAGCAGCAGTTGCTGCTTGGCATACCCCGGGTCGATCAGCGCCATGGCCACCGCCTGGAAGCCCTGGTCCCACGACGCATACCACGGGTATTCCCAGGTGTCGGGCATGGAGAGGATGTCGAAATTCGACAGGTGCCGCCAATGGGTATTGCGGATATGCAGGCGCTCGATCGGCGGTGCGGGTTGCGCCGGGTCGCCGTCGAGCCATTGGTTGACGTCGAAATAGTAAAGCTGCTTGGACCACAGCAACCCGGCCAATGCCTGGCGTTGCACGTTGCGCGCATCCTCGTCGGTGATGCGCTGCTGCAAGGCGTCATAGAACGCGTCGGCCTCCTGGCGCCGTTGCTCGAACAGCTTGCGGGCGTTGACGTGCGGTGCGTCAACGGGTGCAAAGCGCAGGTAGAGGGTTTTGCTTTCCTGGCCTCCCAGTTCGAGGATGAAACGCGCCGCCACTTTGGTGCCGCTGTCGCGGCGAATCGCCGATTGGACACCCGCGACCACGTAATCATTGATCCCGTCCTTGAACGGCCCCGGCGCAGGCTGCCCATCCAGCCGGGTAACGTTGGTCTCGTTCTCGCAGAACAACCAGTCCACCCCGTCCTGGCCCCAGGCGCCAAGATGCCGATCGGGCAGCTCAGGGTGGCACGCCAGCACCTGCTCCCCGTCCATCTTCAACTGCGGCTTGTGCGCGTCAAAGGTCCAGCTCCAGTCATTGCGCGCCCACAGCTGGGGCATCACCTGCAAGCGCGTCGGCTGGTCCGAACGGTTATGCAGCGTGATACGCATGAAAATGTCGTCGGGTTGGTGCTTGGCGTATTCGACGCTGACATCGCAGTAACGGTTGTCTTCAAATACGCCGGTGTCGAGGATCTCGTACTCGGCATCCTCCAGGCCACGGCGGGCGTTTTCGCTGATCAAGTCGTCATAGGGAAAGGCGGCATGCGGGTATTTGTAGAGCATGCGCATATAGGCATGGCTCGGTACGCCGTCGACGAAAAAGTACAGTTCCTTGACGTCTTCACCGTGGTTGCCCTCGGCGTTATTGAGGCCGAACAAGCGCTCCTTGATGATCGCATCGCGCTCGTTCCACAGGGCCAGGCCCAGGCACCAGCGTTGCGCCTTGTCGCTGAAACCGGCCAGGCCATCCTCGCCCCAACGGTAGGCGCGGCTGCGGGCATGTTCATGGGGGAAGTAAGTCCAGGCATCGCCATCGGCGCTGTAGTCTTCGCGCACCGTGCCCCACTGGCGTTCGCTTAAATAGGGGCCCCACTCGCGCCATCGCTCGGCCTCCTGCGTCGCCAGGCGTTGGCCTTCGGTTGTAGCCAGTATTCGGGTGTCGGGGGTGGCCGTCATTGGGTCCTCCATCGCCTACCAAGTGAGAGGCAGTGTAGAGCCCAATGACGTCCGGGTGCACATGAAGACTTAGAAGATCGCGTAGGTGTAGTTGAAGATCAGGCGCGTTTGGTCCTGGTCGGCGGTGCCGGTGTTTTTACCGTGATAGGTACCGGTCCGCAACGTGGTTCCGAAACCTTTCAGAGGCCCTGCCTGCACCACGTAGTCCAGGCGGAAGTCAGCTTCGTTTTCCTTCTGGTCAGGACCGCCGGCGACCTTCGACTTGATGTCCGAGCCGTCCAGATAAGCCACGGACGCCTTCAAGCCAGGCACATAGGCCTTGAAGTCATACGAGTACTGGCCAAAGTTGACCTGCTCGCCCGCGCGGGAGAACTGGCCGACCACGGCGTCGGTAAACAGGTAGAAGTCGCTGCCGCCGGCACCTTGTGCGTGCGGGTCGGCCAGGCTGCCCTGGTTGACCCACACAAACCCGCCATCATCACCGACGCCAATGTGGCCGAGCATCAGGCTGCTGCCACCCAACTGGTAGGTGAAGGCCGCACTGTAGGTTTTGTTATCCACTTCGTTGGCGTGCTTGGCGTAGCCGCCGTTGTTGTTGAACTGGTAGCCGCTCTCGCCGTTCTTGCCGTCGCTGGTGCTGTCGAAGTAGCGCAGGTCAGTCTTGAACGACTGGTCGTTGCCCAGCGGCAGTACGTGGACCAGGCCGACGTAGTTCTGTTTGTAGAAGTCCTGCAGTTGCGCGTAGTAGTACTGCAACGTCAGGTTTTTCGCGACCACGTTGTCGGAAGAGCCAAACGGTTTGTAGTCCACCCCACCGAACTTGAAGCTGTCGCTGTCGCGGGTACCGCCTGCCACACTCAAGCCTGTGGCGTTGCTCGAGGCCCGACCTTCGGCGCGGTTCAGCTCACCACCGGTGAAGGTGACATTGGGAATGTCGTTGGAGGTGAGGATGCCGCCGTCAAAGGTCTGCGGTGCCACGCGGCTGTCGTTGGAGACCAGGATCGGCAACACCGGCGCCAGGCCACCACCGACGTGCAACTCGGTCTGGGAAATGCGGAACTTCACATTGCCCGCCGCGCGACCGAAGGAATCGGCAGGCTCGGTGCCGTTGTTCTTGGTCGGGAAGAAGCTGTTGCCGTTACCCGACAGGCCTGCGCCAGCAGTGTGGCCATCGCCGCCGTCCAGGCGCAGCGCGCCGAAGGCCATGACATCAAAACCGAGCCCAACGGTGCCTTGGGTGAAACCGGATTTATAGTCAAAACGCAGCGCGGTGGCGGCTTCGCGCAGGTCGTTGTTAGTTCCCGAGCGGTTATCCGCGCTGTAGTACATGGTCCGCGAACTGACGGACGCATGGCTGTCCTCAAGGAAACCGCTGTGACCATTGCCCGTGCCCAGGGAACCGAGCCCGAAATCATCAGCGTAGGCGTGTTGTGCAAGAACGGCGGCGGTGATCGACAACGCCAGTGTAGAAATTTTCATTAATGACGGCCCCTAAACATTTTTTTATGTGCGTGGTGTGCATAACGGCGTTTTCATCCTTGCAAACGTGACGATTCTTTCATGCCGACCGGGGCGGACTCCGTGAAGAATTAGTTAGAAAACCTGCCGAAAAATGAAATTTCTCGCCTTTTGATTTTTGTCATATTCACGTCATTTCATTCATTTGCAGAATGAAGTCCTGAAGAATCTTCGTTTGCCAGCCGGCCTGCAGCTCAACAGAATCCAGGCAAAGGCCACTTCCATCGCCATTGCCATCAGGAATTTTTCTATGCCCAACACCGCACATGTCAGCCCCGACGAGATCCGCAAGGGCTTTTCCAAGGCCATGTCCGACATGTACCGAGATGAAGTTCCCCTGTATGGCGCGCTGATGGAGCTGGTGGCCGAGACCAATGCCCACGTACTCGACACCCAACCGCGCCTGGCGCGACAGCTGCAACGGACCGGCGAAATCGAGCGCCTGGACATGGAGCGCCATGGTGCGATACGCCTGGGCACCGCCACGGAGCTGGCGACCATCCGCCGCCTGTTCGCGGTGATGGGCATGCAGCCGGTGGGCTATTACGACTTGACCCCGGCCGGTGTGCCCGTGCACTCCACCGCCTTTCGCGCCGTGCACGAACAGGCGCTGCAAACCAGCCCGTTCCGGGTGTTTACTTCGTTATTGCGCCTGGAGCTGATCGAGAACCCTGACCTGCGTACCTTTGCCGAATCCGCCCTGGCCAAGCGCTCGATCTTTACCCCTGGCGCCCTCGCACTGATCGAACAATCAGAACAGGACGGCGGCCTCGACGCTGGCGATGCCGATGAATTTATCCGCCAGGCCCTGGAAACCTTCCGCTGGCACCACACTGCCACCGTCACCGGCGCGCAGTACCAACAGCTGAGCGACCAGCATCGCCTGATCGCCGATGTCGTCGCGTTCAGGGGCCCGCATATCAACCACCTGACCCCGCGCACGCTGGACATCGACCAAGTCCAGGCCGCCATGCCCGGCAAAGGCATCACCCCCAAGGCGGTGATCGAAGGTCCACCCCGCCGCCACTGCCCTATCCTGCTGCGCCAGACCAGCTTCAAGGCCCTCGACGAGCCCATCGCCTTCACCGATGCCCAGGGCAGCCACAGCGCGCGCTTTGGCGAAATCGAACAGCGCGGCGTGGCGCTAACGCCCAAAGGCCGCGCCCTGTACGACCAGTTGCTGAACGCCGCGCGCGACGCGCTGGGCGCTTTCCCCAATGAGGGCAACGCCGCACGTTATGTCGAATTGATGGAGCAGCACTTCCAGGCCTTCCCGGACAGCCACGCACAAATGCGTGAACAGGGCCTGGCGTACTTCCGCTACTTCGCCACCGAACAAGGTTTGGCGGCGCGCGGCACTGCGGATCAACCGCGCACAGTGGAAGCATTGATCGCGGCGGGCCACATCGATGTGGAGCCCTTGGTGTATGAGGATTTTCTGCCGGTGAGTGCGGCGGGGATCTTCCAGTCGAACCTGGGGGACGCGGCGCAGAGTCACTACGCGGCGAATTCGAACCAGGCCGAATTCGAAAAGGCGCTGGGCCGTCAGACGATTGATGAATTGACGCTGTATGGCGAGACGCAGCAGCGCTCTATCGATGAATGCACCCGGACGCTGCTGGCATGAAATGAAGTGTCCTCCCGGCTCACCAGCGCAATCCTTGCGCCGCAACAGTCCCCAGAGCCGGGTGGACTGTCGGCATGATAGGCAGTGAGAAGAATCCTGTCTTTCAGACAATTCTGAACAAATATGTCCGCGTCCTGTAGGAACGCGGACGGTGGCTTACCCCAACTTCGCCACAATGTCGTCTTTGATCAACAGCCGCTTTTTCTTCAGCTTCTCCACATCCTCGTCGCTGGCGCTTGCCGATTCCGCCTTCAGCACCTCCTTGTCAGCGTCGTCATATTGAGTGAGCAGCGAGTCCAGGCGTTTGTCATTTGCCCTGCGTTCGTGAACGACTTCCTTGCTCAACCCCAAGTCCTGATACAGGTCGTGTTTCACTGGCATGGCGTACCTCCGCAAGTTGATCAATGGCTTACGCCCTAGAAGCTAGACCATTGCGAGGGGTCTTGTCATGTTCGGGGTCAATACAGCCCCGTTCGTCGCGGCGCAGGCGTTTGGATCAAACCTTTGCCGCGCCCTGCCCTCCACTCTAGATAGCCACCCGAGGGAGACCGGTTTCATGACTCATGCTGCCACCGCTGTCGACACCCAATGCATCAACACTATCCGCACCCTGGCCATGGACGCCGTGCAGAAGGCCAATTCCGGCCATCCGGGCACCCCCATGGGCCTGGCGCCGGTGGGCTATACCCTGTGGAGTCGCTTCCTGCGTTACCACCCGCAGCATCCGGACTGGCCTAACCGCGACCGCTTTGTGCTGTCGGTAGGGCATGCGTCGATGTTGCTGTATTCGCTCTTGCACCTGGCCGGCGTGGTAGAGATCGATGCCCACGGCAAGCGTTCCGGCCAGCCGGCGATCAGCCTGGATGACATCAAGCAGTTCCGGCAGGCTGACTCCAAGACCCCGGGCCATCCGGAGTACCGCATGACCACCGGGGTAGAAACCACCACCGGGCCACTGGGCCAGGGTTGCGCCAACAGCGTGGGCATGGCGATGGCCGAGCGCTGGTTGGCCGCGCGCTTCAACCGCAACGATAAGGTGCTGTTCGACTACAACGTCTACACCCTGTGCGGTGACGGCGACATGATGGAGGGCATCAGCGGCGAAGCGGCCTCGATGGCCGGGCATCTGAGGCTGGAAAACCTGTGCTGGATCTACGACAACAACACCATCAGCATCGAAGGCCACACCGAGCTGGCGTTCAGTGAGGACGTGATCAAGCGTTTCCAGGCCTATGGCTGGCATACCTTGCACGTGACCGACGCAAATGACTTGCAGGCGCTGAGCACAGCGCTGGAGACCTTCAAGACCAACACCGGTGCGCCAACCCTGATCGTGGTCGACAGCGTCATCGGCTATGGCTCGCCCCATAAGCACAACACCGCCGCTGCCCATGGCGAGCCGTTGGGCGATGAGGAAATTCGCCTGACCAAAGCCGCCTACGGCTGGCCGCAGGACTCCAGCTTCCTGGTGCCCGACGAAGCCCGCACAGTCTTGCGCGATGCGTTGCTGGAACGCAGCGAGCCGTTGTACGAGGCCTGGAACCACCACCTGTCGCAGCTTGAGCAATATGAGCCAGAACTGGCTGACGAACTGCGCCGCATGCGCGCCGGGGAAATGCCCGAGCATTGGCAAGACGACCTGCCGCATTTTGATACCGACCCCAAGGGCGTGGCCAGCCGCGCCGCGGGTGGCGAAGTGTTGAATGCGTTTGCCCAGCAAATTCCGTGGCTGCTGGGCGGTTCGGCGGACTTGTCTCCGTCGACCAAGACCAACCTCACCTTTGACGGCGCCGGACGCTTCAGTGCCGACGACTACAGCGGGCGCAACCTGCACTTCGGCATCCGTGAACACGCCATGGGTGCGATTGCCAACGGCATGGCGCTGTCCTACGTGCGGCCGTACACCTCAACCTTCCTGGTGTTCAGCGACTACATGAAGCCGCCGATCCGCCTGGCGGCCATCATGGAGTTGCCAGTGGTGTTTGTGTTCACCCATGACTCGATTGGTGTGGGTGAGGATGGGCCGACACACCAGCCGATCGAACACCTCACCCAGTTGCGTGCGACGCCGGGACTGCTGACTCTGCGGCCGGGTGATGCGAATGAAACCCTGGCGCTGTGGAAGGTAGCCCTGGCGCAAACCCATCGGCCGAGTTGCATGGTGTTGTCGCGTCAGCCGTTGCCGACGCTGGATCGCACGAAATACGCTGCGGCCTCAGGGGCCGCCAAGGGTGCCTATGTGTTGGCGGGCGCCGAGCATCCCGAGGTTTTGCTTTTGGCGACGGGCAGCGAAGTCAGCCTGGCCGTGGCAGCTTATGAGCAATTGAAAAACGAAGGTATTGCCGCACGGGTAGTGTCGATGCCGAGCTGGGAATTGTTTGAAGACCAGGACCAAACGTACCGCGACAGCGTATTGCCGCCAGCAGTGAAGGCACGGGTGGTGGTGGAACAGGCGGGCCCGCTCGGCTGGGATCGTTATGTAGGCCACACCGGCGCCAAGGTGGTGATGAACAGCTTCGGCGCGTCGGCGCCGCTGGCCAAGTTGCAGGAGAAGTTTGGGTTCACCGTGGAGCATGTGGTGAAGCAGGCCAAGGCACAGATCCAACTGATTCAGCGCTGAGCCAAAAAAGTGGCAGCGGGCGTGCTCGCTGCCACAATTGAGCGATGTTGCCGGTTAGATCAGCTCTCGGGCCAGGAAGGGTGCGGTACGGCTGGTCTTGCTCTTGGCGACCTTCTGCGGCGTACCACTGGCAACCACCTTCCCACCCAAATCCCCCGCCCCCGGCCCGATATCGATCACCCAGTCGCTTTGCGCCACTACGCGCATCTCATGCTCGACCACAACCACCGTATGCCCAGCATCCACCAGATGGTTCAACTGGCTGAGCAAGCGATCGACATCGCGTGGATGCAACCCGGTGGTCGGCTCATCCAGCACATACAAGGTGGCGCCCCGTGCATTGCGCTGCAGCTCGGTGGCCAGTTTGATGCGCTGCGCTTCGCCGCCGGAGAGTTCGGTCGCCGGTTGCCCCAGGCGCAGGTAACCCAGGCCGATATCCCGCAGCACCTGCAGCGAACGCAGCACGCCAGGCTGCTCGACAAATACTTCCACTGCCTGTTCCACCGTCAGCCCCAGCACTTGGGCGATCGTCAGGCCTTGCCATTTGATCGCCAGGGTCTCTGGGTTGTAACGCGCGCCGTGGCAGGTCGGGCATGGCGCGTACACGCTGGGCATGAACAGCAGTTCGACACTGACGAACCCCTCGCCCTCACAGTTCGGGCAACGCCCCTTGGCGACGTTGAAGGAGAACTGCCCGGCATCATAATCACGCTTCTTCGCTGCAGGCGTGGCCGCGAACAGCTTGCGTACGTTGTCGAACAGCCCGGTATAGGTCGCCAGGTTGGAGCGTGGGGTGCGGCCGATGGGCTTCTGATCCACCTGCACCAGGCGGTGGATCTGCTCCAGCCCGCTACTGATGCGCCCACCGCTGGTTTGCGGCGCGTCGTCTTCGAGGCTGGGCTCTTCGTCGTTTTCCACCACGCGCCCAAGGCCGGCACCCACCAGTTCCAATAACGCCTGACTGACCAGGCTGGACTTGCCCGAGCCGGAAATCCCGGTGACCGCCGTGAAGCAGCCCAATGGGAAATCGACGTTCAAGCCGTCGAGATTATTACGCGTCACACCCTCCAGCTTCAGCCAGCCCTTGGGCTCGCGACGCACCTGACTCGCCACGCGCTGTTCAGCGAACAGGTACGCACGGGTCTGCGACGCCTCCACCTCCGCCAGCCCCGCCGGTGGGCCGCTGTACAGCACCTGCCCGCCGTGCTCACCGGCAGCCGGACCCACGTCGATCAGCCAGTCGGCGCGGCGCATGGTTTCCAGGTCGTGCTCCACTACAAACAGCGAATTACCCGCCGCCTTCAAGCGCTCGAGCGCAGTGAACAATGCCTCGCCATCCGCCGGATGCAAACCTGCCGAGGGTTCATCCAGCACATAGATCACGCCGAACAGCTGCGAGCCCAGTTGGGTAGCCAGGCGCAAGCGCTGCAACTCGCCCGATGACAGCGTGGGTGTACTGCGCTCCAGGGACAAATAACCCAGACCCAATTCGGTCAGGGTGCTGACCCGTTCAAGCAGATCCTGGGCGATGCGTTGCGCGGCCAAGCGTTTTTCCACGGACAGTTTCATCTTGTCCTGCCCCGCCGCCACCGGCCGCAACAATTCAGCCAGTTGCGCCAGCGACAGTTGCGACAACTCACCAATGTCGACCCCGGCAAACTTCACCGACAGCGCTGCCTGGGTCAGTCGCTTGCCGTCGCACAGCGGGCAGGCGCTGCCCTGCATGAACTGCGAGACACGCTTTTTCATCAGCGCGCTTTGGGTATGAGTGAAGGTGTGCAGGATGTAGCGCCGAGCACCGCTGAACGTGCCCTGGTAGCTGGGCTCGAGTTTGCGCTTGAGCGCCTCGCGTGTCTGTTCGGGAGTAAAGCCGGCGTACACCGGCACGGTCGGGGTCTCTTCGGTGAACAAAATCCAGTCACGCTGCTTTTTCGGCAAGTCGCGCCAGGGAATGTCCACGTCATAGCCCAGGGTCACCAGGATGTCGCGCAGGTTCTGGCCTTGCCACGCCAGCGGCCAGGAGGCCACCGCGCGTTGGCGAATGGTCAACGACGGATCCGGCACCATCAGCGCTTCGGTGACTTCATACACACGGCCCAGGCCATGGCATTGCGGGCAGGCGCCTTGGGGCAGGTTGGGCGAGAAGTCCTCGGCATACAGCATCGCCTGGCCCGGTGGATAGCTGCCAGCACGGGAATACAGCATGCGGATCAGGCTCGACAACGTGGTTACGCTGCCCACTGACGAACGCGCACTCGGCGTCCCGCGCTGCTGTTGCAGGGCCACGGCGGGTGGCAAGCCTTCGATGCTGTCCACATCCGGCACACCGACCTGATCGATCAGGCGCCGCGCATACGGCGCCACCGACTCGAAATACCGCCGCTGGGCTTCGGCATACACCGTGGAAAAGGCCAGGGATGACTTGCCCGACCCCGACACGCCCGTGAAGACCACCAAGGCGTCCCGGGGAATGTCGACATCAACGTTACGCAGGTTATGTTCGCGGGCGCCGCGCACACGCACAAAGCCCTGTTGCAGGGCCGTGATCGGGGGAATATCGCGCTGTGAAGTCATGTGCAACCTTGTCGGACTGAGAGCACGCTGCGCACCCGTTGCATCAAGGCTTCGGGACTGTAGGGCTTGCTCAGCAGATGAATGTCGGGGCTCAGCAGGTGATTGCTGGAAAGAATGTCGCGGGTATGGCCGGAGGTAAACAGCACCGCGATCGGAGGCGTCTGGGCACGGGCCCAGGCGGCCAGGTCCGTGCTCTTGATGCGGCCGGGCATGACCACGTCGGTAAAAATCAGCTCCGGTTGCACACCCGATTGCAGCATATGCATTGCACGGTCACCGTCTTCGGCCGTGAGCACGGAGTAACCCGACTGCTCCAGCAATTCCACGACCGTACCGCGCACGTCTTCGTTGTCCTCGACCACCAGGATGGTCTCGTGGCCCGTGGCGGGCAATACCGGCTCGGCGTGGGTTTCGTGGACCTCTTCGCCGAGGGTGCGCGGGAAGTACATCTGCACCACCGTGCCCTTGCCTTCCTCGCTCCACACCTCGACATGCCCACCGCTTTGGCGCACGAAGCCGAACACCATGCTCAGGCCCAGGCCAGTGCCGTGACCATTGCGCTTGGTGGTGAAGAACGGCTCGAACACCCGCGCCAGGATCGTCGGCGGCATGCCCACGCCGATATCGGTGACCGCCAGCCGCACATACTCACCCGGCTTGATGCTTTTACCCACGCACTCGCGGGGGTTGAGGATGATGTTTTCGCCGGTGACCCGAATCACGCCCTCGCCCTTCATCGCGTCCCGGGCATTGATCGCCAGGTTGAGCAGTGCGTTCTCCAGCTGGTTACGGTCAACGTTGATGCACCAGGAGTCCTGGGGCAATTGCACGTCGATATGGATCGTCTCTCCCAGCGCTCGCTGCAGCAGTTCGCCAAGGCCGGCGTAAATGCGTTGCGGGTTGTACACCGCAGGGGACAACGGTTGGCGCCGAGCGAAAGCGAGCAACTGCGACGACAGCTTCGCCCCGCGCTCCACCGCCGCAATCGCGGCCGCGACACGGCGTTGCACCTGTTCGTTTTGCGGCTCATGGCGGGCCAGCAGGTGCAAATTACCGGCGATGACTTGCAGCAGGTTATTGAAGTCGTGCGCCACACCGCCGGTCAGGCCGCCGATGGCTTCGAGTTTCTGCGATTGGCGCAATTGGGCTTCGGCCGCCGAGCGTGCCTGCACTTCCTCGGCCACCCGTTGTTCCAGGTTGTGCGTCAGTTCCTGTCGCACACGTTCGGACTTCACGTGCTCGGTGGTCTCGATCACGATCACCAGGACCCCAGCGGGTTGTTGGTGATCGTCGGCCACCGGACTGTAGGTCAGGTCCATCCAGACTTCTTCCGGCTGGCCGTTGCGCAGCAACTCCAATGGAAAGTTGCGGTACGACAGGGTGCCTCCGGCCAAGCAGGTATCCAGCACATTGCGGTTGAAATCTGCGACTTCCGGCCAGCCAAGCTCCACGGGTTTTCCCAGCAGGTAGGGGTGGCGACCGCCCGCAAACACTGAGTAACTGTCGTTGTAGATCATGTGCCCCACCTTGCCCCACAGCATCACCATAGGCATGGGTGAGGCCAGCAGCATTTGCACTGCACTGCTGAGGCTGCAGGGCCACTTGTCAATCGGGCCTAACTCGGTGGTCGACCAATCGAAGGCGCGGATCCGTTGGGCCATTTCACCGCCCCAGCCTTCGCAGCCGTGGGTATTGGATAAAAATTGCATGTTGGGCTCTTGGCGACGATAGCGTTGGTGGGGAGCGCTGTTCCACTGATAAGCGTTGGAGCCTGGCCGCAATGAATCGTTTCATTTGCGTATAGCTTATCCGGGGCGACCGCTGCAAGGCCCCTCAGTGGAAATCCCGGCTGCGCACATGGATCCCTTCCAGCAGCGCCGTCAGGTCGGTCAAGCGCCCGGCAATCAGGTGCCGCACCTCGCCCACCGCCTCCCAGCGCCCATCCACTTTCAGCAGCCTCGACCCCACCAGCACCTGGCGTTGACGCTCGGCAAGGTCGCGCCAGACCACGACGTTGAGGTTACCGAACTCATCTTCCAGGGTCACGAAGGTCACACCGCTGGCGGTACCTGGGCGCTGTCGCCCCGTCACCAAACCGACGACGCTGACGTTGCGGCCATGCTCGACCACCATCAGCTCCTGCGAACTGCGGCAGCGGCGCTTGCGCAACTCGGCCCGCAACAACGCCAGCGGATGCGGGCCCAGGGTCGTACCGAGCGTGGCGTAGTCAGCCTGCAGGTCCTCGCCCACCGTCGGGGCCGGCAGTTCCACCACGGCTTCATCGGGGCTCGGCAGGCCGGCAAACAACCCCAGTTGCTTGTGCACGCCGGCCACTTCCCAGCGTGCGCTGTGGCGGTTGCCGGCCAGGGCACGCAAGGCTCCGGCATCCGCCAGCAATGCCTGGGCGCGCGCATCCAGACCGGCGCGGTCGTCCAGGTCGGCAATGTCGCTGAAAACCCGGCGTTGGCGCGCCGCCTCGATGCGCCGACCGTCCTCTTCGCGAAACCCCGAGATCATGCGCAAGCCCAGGCGAATCGCTGGCTGCGCACCGTCGATGGGCTCCAGGCTGCAATCCCAGTCGCTGGCCTGCACATCCACCGGACGGATCTGCAAGCGATGACGCCGCGCATCCTGCAGGATCTGGTCCGGGCTGTAGAAGCCCATGGGCCAGCTGTTGATCAGCGCACAGGCAAACGCCGCCGGTTCATGGCACTTGAGCCAGCAACTGGCGTAGGTCAGCAAGGCGAAACTGGCCGCATGGGACTCGGGAAAGCCATAGCTGCCAAAGCCCTTGATCTGCTCGAAGATTTGCGCGGCAAAGGCTTCGCTGTAGCCATTTTTGAGCATGCCGGCACGCAGGCGCTGCTGGTGCGGTTCCAGGCCGCCGTGGCGCTTCCAGGCGGCCATGGAACGGCGTAGCTGGTCGGCCTCGCCGGGGCCGTAGTCGGCGGCGACCATGGCGATCTGCATCACTTGCTCCTGGAACAACGGGATGCCCAGGGTGCGTTCCAGCACCACTTTGAGTTGCGGTGACGGATAAGTGGCTTCTTCCTCCTTGTTTCGCCGGCGCAAATACGGGTGCACCATGCCGCCCTGGATCGGCCCGGGCCGCACAATGGCGACCTCGATCACCAGGTCATAGAACGTCTGCGGCTTGAGCCTGGGCAGCATCGACATCTGCGCCCGCGACTCGATCTGGAACACGCCGATGGTGTCGGCCTTGCTGATCATCGCGTAAGTGGCCGGGTCTTCTTTGGGGATGGTTGCCAGGGCCAGGTCCAGGTCGCGATGGCGGCGCAGCAGATCGAAGCAGCGGCGGATCGCGCTGAGCATGCCCAGGGCGAGGATATCCACCTTGAGCAGGCCCACGGCATCGAGGTCGTCCTTGTCCCACTGGATGATGGTGCGATCGGCCATCGCGGCGTTTTCCACTGGCACCAGGGTATCCAGCGGGTATTCGGAAATCACGAAACCGCCGGGGTGCTGGGACAGGTGCCGAGGGAAGCCGATCAATTGCTGGGTAAGCGTGAGCACGCGGCGCAGGATCGGGCTTTGCGGGTCGAAGCCACCTTCGCGCAGCCGTTCCAGGGGCGGCGCCTCTTCACTCCAGCGCCCGCAGCACTCGGCCAGGGCGTTGATCTGGTCCGGCGGCAACCCCAGGGCCTTGGCCACATCGCGCACCGCACCGGACGCGTGGTAGCTGCTGACCACCGCCGTCAGCGCGGCACGGGTGCGGCCATAGCGCTGGAACACGTATTGCAGCACTTCTTCGCGGCGCTCGTGTTCGAAGTCCACATCGATGTCGGGCGGCTCGTTACGCTCCTTGGACAGGAAACGCTCGAACAGCATATTCGTCAGGCTCGGGTTGATCTCGGTGATGCCCAAGGCAAAGCACACCGCCGAGTTGGCTGCCGAGCCGCGGCCTTGGCACAGGATCGAACGGCTGCGGGCGAAGCGCACGATGTCGTGCACCGTGAGGAAATAACTTTCGTAGCCCAGCTCGCTGATCAGCTCCAGCTCTTTGTTGATCTGCAGCAAGGTCTTGGCGTCGACACCTTGCGGCCAGCGCTGGGCGATCCCCTCTTCGGTCACCGCGCGCAGCCAGGATTTGGCGTCGTGGCCGCTGGGCACCAGTTCGCGCGGGTAGTGGTAGCGCAATTGGCTCAAATCGAACGTGCAGCGGCGGGCGATGGCCTGGGTTTCGTCGAGCAGCCGTTGCGGGTACAGGTTGGCCAGGGCGTCAAGGCTGCGCAGGTGTCGCTCGCCATTAGGGTGCAGGCGCGTGCCGGCTTCGGCCACTGGCACGTGATGACGGATGGCGGTCATGGTGTCTTGCAAGGCCCGGCGGCCACGCGCATGCATGTGCACATCGCCGCAGGCCACCGCGGGAAGGTGCAGGCTGGCGGCCAGGTTCAGGCGCTGTTCGAGGTGGCGCACATCGTCCTGGCCGCAGTGCAGGTGCACTGCCAGCCACAGCCGCCCAGCAAAGGTGCGGCGCAGCCATTGGATCGACGCCTGGGTATCGTTGTCTTCGGCGACCCACAGCGCCAGCAGGCCGGGCAGCGGTTGCTCGAAATCCTCTTGCAACAGGCGATAGCGGCCTTTTTCGGCACGTCGCCGGGCCAGGGTGATCAAGCGGCACAGGTGCTGGTAGCCGGCGAGGTCTTCCACCAGCAGTACCAGCTTCGGGCCGTTCTCGATGCGCACCTCGCTGCCGATGATCAGTGGTAAGTCCACCGCCTTCGCCGCCTGCCAAGCACGCACGATGCCCGCCAGGGTGCATTCATCGGTGATCGCCAGCGCGCTGTAGCCCTGCTGCTTGGCCCGCTCGAACAACTCCAGCGCACTGGACGCGCCGCGCTGGAAGCTGAAGTTGGACAGGCAGTGCAGTTCGGCGTAACTCATGATCGCCACTCACCGCAGGCACCGGCTCGCCGGCGTCTACAGAAGGGTGTGGTATTCATGCGAACCAGCCTTGCAGCCACAGCCCATCACACTGCCCTACGGTGCGGTAGGCCCAGCCTTGCTGGCCGGCACGGGTCTGGATCAGGTAGTAGTCACGGCGGATATCCGCGCCGTCCCACCAGCCAGATTCGATGCGCTCCGGCCCCATGAGGATCTGTACGCCCTGCTCGGCCAGCAAGGTCGGCTCACTCAGCAGCCAGCCGGGGCGTTGCACCTTGTTCAGGCTCGGACATGGGTTTTTATCCGCGGCTGCTTGCCACGCGCATTCGGGACGGTGGTCGGCGTGAAAGCGCAGGCCCTGCACCGCCTCATCGCCCAGGCGCGCACGCAGGCGCTCACGCAATTGCTCCCAGGGCAACGTCTGTTGCGGGCGGTCGTCGAACAGGTCCTGGCGCTGCGGCACGAACACCGGCAGGTCCTGGGCCACCAGGCGAAAGCCGCGCACCGGCGAGGTGACTTGTACCTGCTCCAGGCGCCCCCGGGCCAGTTCAAACAGCATCGCCGGTTCGCGCTCGGCGCTGAGCAGCCCGACCTTGATCACACTGTCCGGCGCCTGGGCGTGTTCCAGATGCAGGTCGAAACGCTGCACGCCACTGTCTCGCCCGCAGAGGAAGGCGGACAGATCGCCGGTCAGGCGGCGCAGGGGGAACAACAACGCCTGGTGGGATTGCACGTCGAAATTCAGCTCGATGCGCACATCGAACCGGTCTGGCGGCTGATAAAACGCCAGGGCCAGCGGTCGCTGCCCGTTCAGTGCATCCAGGTGCTTGAGCAGGCTGGCATCAAAGCGTCGCGCCAACGTGTGCCGAGGCAACGCCTGTACCTGGGCCAGGGTGCGCAGGCCCATGCGCGACAAGGCCGTGGCGGCCTGTGGATCGAGGCCGGCACGGTCGATGGGCAGCGGCGCCAGGGCCTGCATCAACCTGTCATCCTGCACAGCCAGGCCATCGTAGATATTCGCCAGTACCCGTGCCGCTGCCGGGTTGGGCGCGGCAACGATACGGTGACGAAAACCCAGTTCGGTCAACGCCTTGCGCAGGCGCGCTTCGAACTGTGGCCACGGCCCGAATAGGCCCAGGCTTGACTCGATTTCGAACAGCAAGGCACGCGGGTAATACAGGCTGACCTGGGAGCTGAACTGGTAGGCCCAGGCGGCGAGGAATTGCTGGTGGCGTTCGATCTCGGCGGGGTCGTATTCGACACTGGCAAAGGTCTTGGCCAGGGCATGCGCCGCCGTCAGGGATTGGCCGGGGCGCAAGCCCAAGGCGCGGGCAGCGTCATTGACGGCCTGCAGCACACGCCGCTGTGGCGTGCCGGCCAGCAGCGCCAGGGGTTGATCCGGTTCGGGGTGCACACGCTGCACCCCGTCCAGCGCCAATTGCGGGAAGACAATACACACCCAGCGCATGGCAACCTCAATGCCCCGCCAGCGCAATCGGCGCCGGGTGGGCCAGACCGCCCCGGCACTTGAGCACCCGCACCTGCGCGGGTTTGGCCTCGACCGCCAGGCGCAAAGCCGCGGGCGAGGAATTGATCGCCTCGCTCAGGGCGCGCCAGGCGAACGCCAGGGTCTGCCCGGTTTCCGCCGCGACTTGCAGGCGCCGCAGCGCTCGGTCCTCAGCCTTGCGTGGCCAGCACAACACTGCGCCGCAACTGCCGGAACGCAGGCACTGCTCCGCCGCCCACAGGGCATCGCGCTCCTCGGCCTGGATCACCGAGAGCAGGCGTAAATCCACGCCAGCGTTCTGCCAGGCATGGGGGTAAGGCGTATAGGGCGGCGCCACCAACACAATGCGCTCCCCTGCCTTTGACAAGCGCGCCAGGGTTGGCAGCACCAGTTGCAACTCGCCGACGCCTTCCTTGGCCATGAGGATTTCACTCAAGGCCGCCTCCGGCCAGCCACCCGTGGGCAGCACTGCATCCAGCGCCGCCAGCCCGGTGGGATGCACGCTGGCCGGTGGCGCGGCAGGCCGGCCCTTCCAGACACGCCCGCCATTGAACAGCGTGTCCAGTGCAACGACGGCGCCCATCAACCTTGCCTCACCAAACCGCAGAACACGCCTTCGATGGCCAGGTCCTGGTCGGGGCCTACCACGATGGGTTGGTACGCGGGGTTACGCGGCAGCAGGCGCACACTGTCGCCGCTGCGCTCGAAACGCTTGATGGTCACTTCGCCGTCCAGGCGCGCCACCACAATCTGCCCATTCAAGGCCTCGGCACTGCGGCGAACACCGACCAGGTCGCCGTCGAGAATGCCATCTTCGATCATCGAGTCCCCCTGCACCCGCAACAGGTAGTCCGGGGTTTTCGCGAAGGTCGACGGGTCCAGTTGAAGGCGGCTGTGCACTTCGGCATCGGCACCGATGGGCAAGCCTGCAGCGACCCGCCCCAACACCGGCACATCCAGCCATTCCGGACGCGCCGGTTGATTGAGCAGGCGAATGCCCCGGGCCTGGTTGGGGTTGACCTCGATAAAACCGGCCTCAGTCAGCGCCAGCACATGCTTGCGCGCCACGCTGCGCGAGGCAAAGCCGAACGCCTCGGCGATCTCGGCGAGGCTGGGAGGCTGGCCTTGCTGCGCGATGCGGTCGCGGATAAAGGTCAGGATGGCGGTACGGCGGGGGGTTAGAGTCGTCATGGAGTACATTTGTACTCCTGTGGGAAATTTCTGACAATAGCCGCCAGTCGCGTGGGCGTGACAAGAGTCATCGAAACTTCCCACATAACGGTCGGAGAAGCTCTACTCCGCGCCCCTAAAAAGGTCTGCAAAGTCCTTCGCCTGAATACACAGTGCGAGGGATTGCAGATGGCGTTATTTGTTTGGGCCCCGGTTGATGGGGCTGCCTCATGTTCGAAGTGACCAGCCAAACCATCGGATTGTTGGTACTGGCCACCATGGATTCAACGACGCGGGACGTCGAATCCGTCATCAGCGACTTCAAGCGCTGCCTCAATCACTACGACGCCTGGGCCGAGAGCTTTTTCAGCTTTTCGGCGCTGGATATCGAGCAGGTATTCAAGGTCGGGGATGAAGTGGCACTGGTTGCTCCGATCGACCGTTCGCTGTTTCCCAGCACCACCACCGCAACCTGCCAGGCAGACGGCACGCTGACCCTGGTGCACATGTTCCAGAGTGCTCGATTCGTACCCATTGGCAATACGCCAGTGATGGTGCAACGCATTGATCCAAAGGGTGGCCCGCTTGGGGAGCCCCTCCATAGAACCATCGGGCCCAGCGGCATTCTCGAAATCAAGGAATGTGATCGCAACCAGCAGTACCGGGTCAGTTTCTACCCCAACGTTTCCAAAGCGCATTTCAAGGCGCTGTACACCTCTTACCAGTCGGTAATCGCACTGCTGGAAAGTTGGCTGCGCAACGAATGGGGCAGCACTTTCGAGCCGCTGTGGAAGAGTTACTCCGAAGCTAACGTCCTCAAGCGCTACCTTTCGCTGCATCAAGCCTACGCACGCGGGTTTGGTGAAGCGCTGTATTCGCTCTGGGATACCATCAAGCAGCTGTTCCAGTGGCTTTCGGACCCATGGGGTCATGCCGAAAAACTGCTGCATTACCTGTCCCAGGACGAATTTGAAAAGCTGCTGAAGCTCGGTGCTGAAAGCATCGCAAAGGGCTTGCTGGTGCTCAGCGATGAGCCGCTGCTGTTCATCTATCTGTCGGCAATGGTTAGCTGGATGCGCATGCTACCGCCGCCTTACATGAACGAGTTACTGGGGGAAATCAGCGCCGAAGTATTGATCAATTTGCTGCTGTGTCTCGCCACTGCCGGGATGGGGATGGCGGTGCGCATGAGTGCGAAGCTAATTAACGGCATCAAGTCTCAGCGTGCGCGCAGCGGGTTGGAGCACATGGGTGCACAGTTCGGAAAGTTTCGCGTGGATGATCACGCGGAGGTAGCCAAGCCGTTGTTGCTGGGCAGCGCAGCGACACCGATCCGGGTGATTCCAGATGTGCCTTTGAAGGTTGGGGATCAGGTGGTTTCCAACCCGGTGCCGCTGGTTCGGGACAAGGCCACGCAACGGACGGTGTTGGTGCGCCAGGAGCCTGTGGATGACGTGCCGTCTACTGCTCGCAATCCCAATGGGGATGCCGCTGCGTCGTCGGACAAAACCGCCACGAACGGTTGCCCGGTGTCGATGGTCACGGGCGAGGAACTGCTGACCCTGACCGATGGGACGCTGGACGGGATTTTGCCGTTTGAGTGGACACGCTTGTACCGCACCAGTGCAGTGGAAGTGGACTGCGGGTTGGGGTTTGGCTGGAGTCACTCGCTGGCGCATCGGCTTATGGTTGAGGGGGATTCGGTTGTATGGACCGATCATGAAAACCGCTCGACCACCCTGCCCTTGCCCACCGTTTCTCGGCCTGCAATCACCAATAGCCTGGCCGAAGCGGCGGTCTACCTGGGGACTGTGCCTGATGAACTGGTGCTGGCTCAGTCGTCACGTTTCTACCACTTTCGCGACGGTGTGCTGACAGCGATCAGCGATGCGTATGACAACCGGTTGCGCATTTGCCGGGATGTTCTGGGGCGCATTGAGCGCCTGGATAACGGTATCGGGCGCTCACTGTTTTTGCGCTATGCCTCGGGCCGGATCGTGGCGGTGGACTACCAGGTTCAACGCGTCGTGGATGAGGGTCCGTATGTGTGGGTGACGGAGCAGACCGTCGTTTCCTACGCCTATGACGACGCTGGACGACTGATTTCGGCGACCAATGCGGTCGGTGAAAGTGAGGTTTATCGGTACGACGCTCAGCACGTGATTCTTGAGCGTGGATTGGCCGGTGGGGCGAGTTTCTATTGGGAGTGGGAACGGTCTGGCAAGGCCGCGCGGTGTGTCCGGCATTGGGCGAGTTTCTCGCAGATGGATACGCGGTATGCCTGGGATGACAACGGGCAGGTCACGGTGTTTAACGCCGACGGCAGCCAGGAAGTCTACGTGCATGACCAGCGGGCGCGGCTGGTGCAGCGGGTGGATCCGGAGGGGGCCGAGCACTTCAAGTCCTACGATGACAAAGGCCGGCTGACGGTTGAGCAGGATCCTCTCGGTGCGATCACGGCGTATCAATACGACGAAGCCGGACACCTGGTGGCGTTGTTTCCGGGGGATGACGAGCCGACCACCTACGAGCATGACAACGGGTTCGTACGGGTTGTGCGGCGTGGTGAAGCCGTCTGGAAATACGAGCGGAATGACCAGGGCGACGTTACGCGTAGGACCGATCCTGACGGCAACGCTACTGACTACAGCTACAACAAATACGGGCAACTGGTTGGGGTTTGGTATCCAGACCATAGCTGTCAGCGACTGGTGTGGAATGAACGTGGGCAGTTGCTTGAGGAGCAGTTGCCCAATGGCGGCGTTAAGCGCTATCGCTATGACGATCTCGGCCGACAAGTTGCGCGTGAGGATGAGCATGGTGCGCTGACCCAACACCAGTGGGACAGCGTGGGTCGGTTGATCCGTGTAGTGCTACCGGGCGGTGCGTGCAGGGAATACAGCTACAACGCTTACGGAAAAATCACTTCCGAACGCGATGAACTGGGGAACGTCACCCGCTACGAATACGCCGACGGCCTGCACCTGATCAGCCGCCGCATCAACGCCGATGGCAGCCAGGTCAAGTACCGCTACGACAACGTGCGTTTATTGCTGACTGAAATCGAAAACGAGGTCGGCGAGACCTACCGGCTTCAGTACCACAGCAATGGTCTGATCCAGCAGGAAACCGGGTTTGACGGCCAGCGTACGGCTTACGTCTACGACCTCAACGGCAACCTGCAGGAAAAGACTGAACACGGTGATGACGGTAGTCGGCTGGTTACTCGCTATGAGCGCGACCCTGCCGGTCGACTCGTAGGAAAAACCCTGCCAGACGGTAACAAGGTTGATTACGCCTACGACCGCCAAGGCAATCTCCTAAGCGTCGAAGATGGCCATTGGGCCCTGACCTACGAATACGACGTCCAAAATCGCCTCACCGCCGAACACCAAGGCTGGGGCACCCTGCGCTACGGCTACGACGCCTGCGGCCACCTTCATAGCCTGCGCCTGCCGGACAACAACCGTCTCACCTTCAACCACGCCAAAGGTGGTCACCTCGCCACCGTCGAACTGAACGGCGAAACCCTGACCTCTCATCTCTACAAAGCCGGCCAGGAGCACCAACGCCAACAAGGCCAACTGATCAGCCACTACCACTATGACGACCAGCAGCGCCTGCACGCTCACGCCGTCACCCAGCAGGCATACACCCTTTATCAACGCCAGTACGACTACGACAAATCCAGCAACCTCACCCGCCTGCTCGACACCCGCAAAGGTGAACACCGCTACCACTACGACCCACTAAGCCGCCTCACCCGCGCCGACCACACCCAAGACGAGCAAGAACGCTTCGGCCATGACCCCGCCGGCAACCTGCTCATGCAAAACCGCCCCGGCCCCGATATCGTCGCCGGCAATCGCCTGATGATCCAGGGCGACCACCATTACGACTACGACGCCTACGGCAACCTCATCCGCGAACGACGCGGCAAAGGCCACACCCTCGTCACCGAATACCGCTACGACTGCCAACATCGCCTGATCGGCACCACCCAACCCAACGGCCAAACCGCCAGCTACCGCTACGACCCGTTTGGGCGGCGAATCAGCAAAACCGTCGATGGCATTACGACCGAGTTCTTCTGGCAAGGCGACACACTCATCGCCGAACACCACGCGAACCGCCACCGCAGCTACCTCTACGAACCCAACACCTTCCGCCCGCTGGCGCTGCTGAAAGGCTTCGGCCCAAAGGAAACCAAGGCCTACCACTACCAACTCGACCACCTTGGCACCCCGCAGGAACTCACCGCTCCGGATGGCGAGATCGTCTGGTCTGCGCATTACCGTGCTTACGGCGAAATCAGCCGTCACGACATAGGAAAAGTCGACAACCCCCTGCGCTTCCAGGGCCAATACTTCGATCAAGAAAGCGGACTGCACTACAACCGCCATCGCTACTACAATCCGGATGTTGGTCGTTACCTGACGCCGGACCCGTTGAAGTTGGCGGGTGGGATCAATGCTTACCAGTACGTGCCCAATCCCACAGGATGGGTAGACCCGTCGGGTCTAAGCTCGTGCCCAGGTGGAGATGGCTGCAAACCAAGTACCAACGCTCAGAATCCAACAAAGAGCGCTGATCACGGAGAGCCTGCGTTACCGCAAGTGATTCGCGCGGAAAGACAGGCGAAAATAGATGTGCTTGCCGAATCAAATGCTCATCGGCGTTTATCGGAGCTCGAGGCATCAATTCCGGGGGCGCACTTTTTAGAAAAGCACGGCGCCCAAACGTCACTAGAATCTCAACTGGAGCGGGTAAAGACCGCTAGAAACCCTACCACAGGGGAAATTGAAACCTTCGACAGGGGGAGAAGAACGGGAGAACCACGGCCTCCCAGTGCAGCTACGCACTTTTTGAGCCACCGAGATCAGCTCAATGCGATTGATCGAGCAATTTTGATCTTCAAACTTAATGGTCGATCTTTAGCGTCAAAACCAATGCACATGGGGAAAATAGTCGGCGAAGGGTATAAAAGAGACAGAATGACCTATGGAAAACAAACAAAGGCAGTTGTACATTTAAATACTGATGGCCAGCCGATAACTGTCTACTCGGAGTTTGACAAATGAACAAAAAACCAGATTTAGAAATACTTCAAGGTCTGCTCTTCACCTATAGCATAGAAAATACGAAGAACCTGGAGCGAGAAGAAATAATAGCTTCAAAAAACATAAACAACGAAACCGAACTTTCAGAGCTTTTTGACGAACTGACAAAACCAGACTTTCTTTCATACAGAGAGGACGAGCAAGAGTGGTTCATCGAAACCATTCAGCACTTCCTATCCGCAAACAACGATTTTGAATCTGTCTTTTATTTATTCGACACCTACTTTGAAGACAACATAATTGACAAGAGGGGCTTCATGAAAACACTGCTCAACTGCCTTAAGAAATATCAGGAAGACGCCAACACCATAAAAACCGACACTCACTTGAAACATAAATAAACACACTTTAGAGGCCCTGAACTCATTAGACGTTGACGACTGCCCGGCCCCTCTACTCGAAAGCGTTACACTCACTGACGCCGGACCCGGCGAAGTTGGCGGGAGGGATCAATGCTTACCAGTACGTGCTCAATCCCACGGGATGGATAGACCCATTAGGCTTAAGCACGTGCCCGAATGCGAATAGCTGTAAGTCACACACAACCACAGAAAATCCAAACACACAGATAACGGTAGACGAGGGTATTTCCTCGCTACCAGTGTCAAGTAAAAAGCAAGCATATTTATATCGAGGAGACTCAAGACACCCAGACGAAATATTTGAAACCGGCTTTAATAGCAGAGGAAAAAGTACAAACCTTTACTTGCACACGCAAATAATGCGAGCCCACCAAGCAATTTTTTCAGCACATCAGTAGTACGAGAGCAAGGGCTGATGTTCGCAACATCCTTTGGACTCGAGGAAGGCTATTTTTACACCCTAAGAAAAATCCCAAGACGGGATGTCAACAAAAAGCTAGGCAATTTTTCAGACTATAAAAAAGAGCATGAAATTGCTATACCAAACGGTATAGACACCAAGGATATTCTAGGCGCCACACCCGTTCATGATGATGGAACACATAAAGGCTACTCACTAGTCAACCCAAATAGAAATAACTCATGAAAAAGCTCGATATCACCATCATCAAAAACGCGCAAAGAGAGACAGCTAGGCTTGAACTCGACAGAACGACGTCAACGCTTTCCATAACATTCGCTGACGGCATGCAAAAAACATATTCCGACACAGACATATATACGTGCTTTGGATTAAAAATAAGAAAATTTTGTGAAATAACCTTTCTCCGTAAGGGCTCAAAAATAAATGTTTACCCTTCCGCAATGGTCTCACAGATGTCAAGCGGAGTAGTTGCTTATGAGGTAACAATGGGCGACCCCGATGCAGAACTCGTCCGTATATTCGATTACGAAGAAAACAACCTCACAAACGATATCAATGAACAGATCGCTTACCGGCTTAAGTGGTCTGATTCTCTACAACGCAGTTAATACCGTTCATATATTTGACTATGAGGAGGAAAACCTGACAAACGATTCACAAGAACAGATTGACCTCTTTTAAAAACTGGCTGGCCTCTTTAGGTGCGCAGCGGCTTCAGTCCAGGCGATGGATGTTTTCAGGTAAATCGGCATCGTCTGTTGTGGGGCTGCTCTGCAGCCCAGCACAGGTCAAGCCTACTCACTACAATAAGCAGGTTCACCAGCCTTCTTTGAGCATCCGCAATTCCAGGTGCTGCAACAGCATGATGGTCTTGCCATCGGCAATCTCGCCGTTTTGCACCATTGCCAACGCCTCATCAAAGCCCAGTTCCAGCACTTCGATATCTTCGCCCTCCTCCTCCAGGCCGCCGCCAGCACTCACGCGGTCCCCTGGCTGATATTCGCCCATGAAGAAATGAATCCGTTCCGTCACCGACCCCGGGCTCATGAACGCCGCGAAAATCTTCTCCACGTGGCCCACGCGGTAGCCGGTCTCTTCTTCGGCTTCCAGGCGAATGCGCTCTTCGGGGCTGGCGTTATCCAGCAGCCCGGCTGCGGCCTCGATCAGGTAGCCGTGGTAGTCATTGACGAACGTCGGCATGCGAAACTGGCGAATCAGCAACACCGTGCGCTGTGCGCGGTTGTACAGCAGGATAGTCGCGCCGTTGCCCCGGTCGTACACCTCGCGGGTCTGGGCTTGCCAACTGCCGTCACGGCGGCGCAGGTCGAAGCTGTATTTTTTCAGCAGGTACCAGTTTTCCGAAAGTGTCTCTTCGGCGGTGATGCGAACGGGGCTGATGTCCATGCTCGGTTTTCTCAAGAAAATGCCTGCGGTTGTTTGATGCGATCCCAGGCAGCAGCGACCTCTTGCGCATTGCTTGCCTTGATTCGAGCCAGGTCACGGGGGTATTGCACCCCTGGGTTTTCCGTGAAGCGCGTGGCGGTGAATTGGCCGTTGCTGGCCCGCAGGATGTACCCCGTGTCCTCGCACTGCGCGGATGCGAGAAAGACCACCCCCGGCGTCACCCATTCCGGCTTCAGTTCGTCCGGCGCGTCGGTCACACCCCACATGCGCGTCTTGGCGACCGGCGAGACCGCGTTGACTTTGATCCCAGCCTCCAAGCCCTCATGGCTCAACGCGTTCATGATGCCCAGTTGCGCCATCTTGCCGGCGCTGTAGGCCACCAGGCCGGTCTGCTCATACTGGGCGTACATGGCGCGGTCGGAGGTGGTGAGGATGATGCGTGGCGCGGATGAACGCAGCAGGTGCGGCCAGGCGTGCTTGCACAGCCACAGCGGGGCATAGAGGTTGATGTCCATCGCACGTTGCAGGAACGCGGCATCGAGGTCGGTGATGTTCTGGTAACCCACCCAGCCGGCGTTGTGGATCAGGATGTCAAGTTGCCCGAAGGCCTCGAGGGTGAACGCAATCAACTGCTGGCAACCCTCGTGAGTGGACAGGTCGCCACCATGCCCGATCACCGTCAGCCCTTCTGCCTGCAAGGCTTCTGCCGCCGCCTGAACCACCAAGCCGTCGCGGCCCGCACCCGCATTGTCAGCGCCGATATCGCTGATGACCACGCGCGCCCCGCCCTGCGCCAGCGCCCGTGCGTAACTGAGTCCCAAACCGCGTGCGCCGCCCGTGACAATTGCGGTTTTGCCTGTGAAATCCATGTGCTAGCTCTCCTGTTCAGCCGCCTACCCTAACAACCCTCGTACGCGTTGTTCAATGCTGTAACACTTTGCAAGCAATCCCCATTTACGGCTGTCGAATTAATTCCTGCCCTCGCAAGCCATCTGGTAAAACCGCTGCTTCACCTTTTTCCTGGAACCTTCATGTCTTCTCGTTTTCTCTCGCGCCTGAGCCTGCGCTGGTTTCCCCTGTTGTGCATGGCGCTGTTGATCGTTGGCCTGCCGGTAGGGTGCGCTGTGTTGCAACACAAGGAGCGCGAACTGGTGTTTCGCATCGAACCGGGCACGGCCAGCTGGTACAGCGGCTTGCCCAAGGCCGTGCAGGAATTCGAACTCAAGCCCGCCAGTTTCAAATCGGGGCAGAATATTCATGGCTGGTGGTACCCGGCGGACAACAAGGACGCACCGGCAATCCTTTATCTGCACGGCGTGCGCTGGAACCTGACCGGGCAACTGTTTCGCATCGAGCAACTGCACGCCCTGGGCTATTCAGTACTGGCCATCGACTATCGCGGCTTCGGCCAGAGCCACGGCGAGCTGCCGTCGGAAACCACCGTGTACGAGGATGCACGCGTCGCCTGGGAGCGTTTCCAGGTGCTGCAACCCGATCCGCAAAAACGCCTGATCTACGGACATTCCCTGGGCGGCGCGGTGGCCATCGACCTGGCTGCCGAGCTGGGCAAGCAGACACCGTTGCCGGTGCGCGGGCTGGTGATCGAGTCCACCTTTACCTCGCTGGCGGATGTGGCGACGGCCGTGGCAAATACCTCGTTGCCAGTGCGCTGGTTGTTGTCGCAGAAATTCGATTCCATCGACAAGATTGCCGACATCCGTATGCCGCTGCTGGTGGTGCACGGCCTCGAGGACCGCTACGTGCCGCCGCGTTTCAGCCAAGCATTATTTGAAGCCGCCCAGGAACCCAAGCGGCTGTTATTGGTGCCCGGCGCCAGCCATAACAACAGCATGAGCCTGGCCGGTCGCAGTTATGGCCAGGCGCTGGACAAACTGATGCAAGCGAAGATGCCGGCCCAGGTTGTCACGCACTCCACAGGTCGCAACGGCGACTCCTGAAAACGCTTTTCGGGACTGGGTTCGCGCATGCCTGTCAAGCGCAAACCCAGCCCATGCTGGGCCAAATCAGAAGTTGATCAAATATTGATCTTGGCTTAAATCGCCAACCCTGCCGGGGCTTCGCAAAGTTATCCACAGAGATACCCACGGTTTTCGTGGACAACTCTTTTTAATTATTTACGTTTTTTTTGCTCAGTAAATGCTTTCTGGAAATGTGCCCGGCAACAAAATCTCGCGATTCACCGTGCGTATATCGTTATAGCCGCACAGCGCCATGGTCACGTCCAACTCACGGGCGATAATCTCGAGCGCCTTGGTCACACCGGCCTCACCCATCGCTCCCAAACCATATAAATGCGGCCGCCCTATCATGGTGCCTTTCGCACCCAACGCCATCGCCTTGAGCACATCCTGGCCGGACCGAATGCCGCCATCAAGCCACACCTCGATGCGCTCGCCCACCGCCGCGACGATCGCCGGCAATTGGCTGATGCTCGACGGTGCGCCATCCAGCTGACGACCACCGTGATTGCTTACCACCAATGCGTCGGCGCCGGCGTTAGCTGCCAGGCGTGCGTCTTCCACATCGAGGATGCCCTTGATGATCAATTTGCCGCCCCAGCATTTCTTGATCCATTCCACATCGTCCCAGCTCAAGCGAGGGTCGAATTGCTGGGCGGTCCAGGACGATAGCGAACTCATGTCGGCCACCCCTTTGACATGCCCGACGATATTGCCAAAGCCGCGACGCGGGGTGCCGAGCATGCCCATTACCCAACGCGGCTTGGTGGCCATGTTGAGGATATTTGGCAAGGTCAGTTTTGGCGGCGCCGACAGGCCGTTGATCAGGTCCTTGTGGCGTTGGCCAAGGATCTGCAAGTCGAGGGTCAACACCAACGCATCCACACCGGCTGCCTTGGCGCGCTCGATCAATTGCTCGATGAAGGCGCGGTCGCGCATCACGTACAGCTGGAACCAGAAGGGCTTGCCAACGTGTTCGGCGATGTCTTCCAGCGAGCAGATGCTCATGGTCGACAAGGTGTAGCGCAGGCCAAACGCGGCAGCGGCGCGCGCGGTGAGTATCTCGCCATCGGCATGCTGCATGCCTGCCAGGCCGGTGGGTGCCAGCGCCACCGGCATGGCCATGTCCTGGCCGATCATGCTGGCACGGATCGAACGCTCATCGATGTTGCGCGCCACGCGCTGGCGGAATTTGATGCTGGCAAAGTCGCTTTCATTGGCCCGGTAGGTGCTCTCAGTCCAGGAGCCGGAATCGGCGTAGTCGTAGAACATGCGTGGGACACGTTTCTGCGCAAGCTTGCGTAAGTCTTCGATGGTTGTAATCAACGACATCTAGGTCACCTCTCCCTGAACTGAATGCTGAGAGTAACCGCCCACCGGCCGCACAACCAGCCATTGCGTTTAGATCGTCGGGCGACTAATCTCGCACAAACACGCAAAAAGACGCACAATCATGCACAATACTCATCAAGCCATCGACCTGCCTTCTTTGCGCAAGCAGAAGATCCTATTGCTGCTGGAGCGCGACGGTAAAGTCACCGCCTCGGAGTTGGTGGACCATTTTGCCGTGTCCCAGGACACCATCCGCCGCGACCTCGGTGAACTCGCCGCCGCAGGCCTGCTGCAACGCGTACACGGCGGCGCCCTGCCCCGGCCAAAGGACACCGGCAAAGACTTCTTCACCCGCGTCGGCGAAACCAACGAGGCCAAGCGCCACCTCGCCCGGCTGGCCGCTGACCGCGTAGAAGATGGCCAGATCGTGCTGTTCGATTCCGGTTCCACCACTTTGCAGATCGCCCAGTCATTGCCGCGCTCGATCCGCCTGACCGTGGTCACGCCGTCGCCCATGATCGCCATCGCCTTGGCCGATCATCCCGATGTGACCGTGATACTCGCCGGCGGCCAACTCAACCCGGCGACCCTGTCCACCAGCGGTCATGAAACCGTGCGGTTGATCCAGGGCATCAAGGCCGACTTGCTGTTCACCGGCGTGTGTGCGCTGCACCCGCAAGTGGGCATCAGTTCGTTGCATTTTGATGAGGTGGCCGTCAAACAAGCCTTGCTCGACAGCGCGTCCCACGTGGTGGCGGTGACCATGGCAGACAAACTCGGTGCCGTGGAGCCCTTCGTCGTGGCGCCATGCAACCGTATCCACACGCTGATCACCGAATGGCATGTACCGAGTGTGGAGGCGTATGAACAGCTAGGCTTGGAAGTGCTGCGGGTAGAGGTCGAGTAGGCACAGCGCATCAGGTGTTGCCAGGCCGCTGGCGGTGTTGTCGAAGATGCACCAGGTGGGGATACCGTCCTCAACGGACGCGCTCAACAAGCGCGCATACGCCTGGACCCGTTCGGGCCCATAGGCGCTGTGATAGATACGCGGCGTTCCGTGCAGTCGCCAATAACGCACACCTTGCCAACCAGCTGGAGTATCTCCCGACGCAATCACCGGCGGGTCAGCGGCTACTCGCCCGATCTGCAGGTCCTGCAACATCCCCTCGGCAGCAAGCCAACTCGCGTGCCGAGGCTCAAGCACGACGGCGCCCGCAAAACGCTGACGCAGCGCCGTGAAAAAAGCGTTGGCCACGCCCGGTTCGTAGCTCAACGAAGGCGGTAACTGCACCAGCAGGCAACCCAGTTGGGCGCCCAGTTGACGGCATTGCCCAAGAAACTCGTCGAGTGCAGCTTCGCAGCCTTGCAGGCGCAATTCATGGGTGATGCGCTGGGGTACCTTGACCGAGAAGCGAAAGCCTGGCGGCACCGATTGTGCCCACCGCGCATACGTCTTGGGCAGGTGCGGGCGATAGAACGAACTGTTGATCTCGACCGCATTGAAGCGCGAAGCATAGCGTTGCAAATGCGTGCCCTCGGCGGCAAATGCCGGCCACTGCTCACGCGGCAAACTCCAACCGGCGCAGCCCACAAACAAGGTTGCTGTCAAAACAGCACCTTGGCGGCATCGCGCATGAAAATCTCGATGGTCTTGGGCCCCACGCCGTCGAATGCCCCCAGGCGTTTTTCGAAGTCCGCGCGGCTCTCACTGGCATTGAGTATATGAGTGATCTTGCCGGCGTATTCGGCGTTCAACTTGGCGCTGAGGTCGAGCAAGCGTTGCGCGGTGGTTTCGTCATAGCGCACGTAATGGGCGCGTCCGAGCATGGTTACCAACTCGCGCGACGTGCAATGTTGCAACTTGCGCGCCGTGTCGCGGCCCTGCTCTTCAACGATTTCCTTATAGGCCTGCGCGGCAATGGGTGCCTGGATACGCTTGCCCATGAGGAAACTGGCGATAAACCACTTGAACAGGCCGCTGTCATCGTCGGGCTTGAGTTCGATGCCCAACTCTGACGCGGTGATAGAACGAGCCATGCTCAGTGGCCCAGCTTGCGCTCAGCCTTGGCGGCCTGTTCGTTGATGGCATCGGTCTGGCGCTCAGTCTCCTTGATCGAGGTCGGCGTCACGACCTTGTCGACGGTTTCGGTCTTGGGATTCGGGCGCTCCAGGGTGTGGCCTTTCGTGGCTTTATCAGTGCCCTTCTGGGCCTCTTCAGAGCTGATAGGTGCAGGGGTTTTATCGGCAGTCATAGTCTGTCTCCAGTGAAATGAAGGCCCGCAGAAAGGGCGAGCACTTAAGCAGCAGAGGCTTGCCGGTTTGGATAGTTCAAGGAAATTGCCCGCGCCAACCGCCCGAGAAATAAGCGCAAATTAATTTAAACCTTTGCCGCCCGTGCCGGATCAACTCTCCCATATCCCATCCTTCGCTCACCCATCAGGAGATACTCGATCATGAGTTCACACCTCAACGGCAAGAAGATTCTGGTCATCACTTCCAACACCGGCATCGAGCGCGATGAACTGCTCAAGCCATTGGAAGCCTTGCGCGGTCATGGCGCCACGGTGACTCACGCTTCCAGCAAAGGTGGCACCACCCAGACCTTTGTCGGCGACACCGAAAAGGACAAGACCGTGGAGTCCGACGCGAAACTGTCCGAGGTTTCCGGCGCTGATTTCGATGCCCTGGTCATCCCCGGCGGCACCGTCAATGCCGACACCCTGCGCCAGGATACGGCGGCACAAACGCTCATCAATGAGTTCGTCAAAGCCGGTAAAACCGTGGCTGCCATCTGTCACGGCCCTTGGGCGCTGATCGATGCAGGGGTGATCAAAGGCAAGACGCTCACCTCCTACAAGAGCGTGCGCATCGACCTGGAAAACGCCGGCGCTGCCGGCTGGGTCGATACCGAAGTCAAGGAGTGCAAGGCCAATGGCTGGACCTTGATCACTTCGCGCACACCGGACGATCTGCCAGCATTCAATGAGGCAATCGCCAAGGCCGTAGCGGGCTGAGTAGTTGACCGTTGAACGAAAACAGGCGCCTCAAGGGCGCCTGTTTTTTATCTGCTTATGCTTCAGCTTTTACGATGCTCTGGCATTTCGCGTTTCGGTCCGAACATCGCCCAGGCTATCAAGCCCACCAACGGCACAAAGATCAGCACCACCAGCCACAGCCCCTTGGTCTCCCAGCCCCCGGTGCTGCGCAGTACGATATTGATCGCCCACAACTCCAAGAGCAGCAGAACCACTGCCAGCCCGATCCAGATATATTGAATTTCCATGCTTCACCTCCTAGGTCGTATTCCTTAGGTCAAGCATCGGCCGCGAGGGTTCATTAAAATTTGCGCAAATATCCCGGGAGGGTGGAATGCAACGCGCCACAACGCCAACCATGCAACCTGCACGACAGGCATGGCCGCCCTACCCTCGCAGCCCTTTGAATTACTTGATGAATCACCGATAGCTCAAGTTGGTACAACTGATGCAACCGTTACTGGACGAGGCGTGCATTTCGACATGCCCTTGGTTCCCGTGAGGTGTCACCCATGAATGCCATTGATCTGCTCAAAGCCGACCACGAACGCGTGAAGACCCTGTTGACTCAATTAAGTGAGTCCACCGAGCGCGGAGTAAAAAAACGCACAGAGCTGCTGGCCAAGCTGGAAGCGGAAATCAGCCTGCATACCAAAATGGAAGAGGAGATCCTTTACCCTGCGTTCAGGAAGGCCGGCGGCAAGGAGCAGGACATCATGTACCACGAGGCCAAGGAGGAGCACCGCACAGTCGACTCGCTCGTGCTGCCGGATCTGAAGCAGACCGAGCCTTCGACCACGGAGTTTTCCGGCCGCGTCAAAGTGGTCAAGGAATTGTTGGAGCATCACATCGAGGAAGAAGAAACCGAGATGTTCCCGCAGGCTAAAAAGCTGTTGGGTAAAGCGCTGCTTGAAGAGTTGGGCGCCGAAATGGAAGCAATGAAGGCGGCACATAAAAAATTGCAGTCGACCAAGTCGATGGCGGCTTGATCGCGGCCTGACGGAGCCTGGAATTGTTCCAGGCTCTTGATACACCCACACCATAGGGGATTGCGTCATGAAGACCACATCGTCCCAAAGGATTTTGCTCATCGTCGGCCTGTCAGCCCTGCTCTGCGGCCCCGCTTTCGCCGCATTTGGCGACAATCCCGAACCGTCCTCCAACGCCTTGAGTAGCGACAGCGCCCCTGGCTCCGCCCTGCCGCCAGGAACCTACCCCAGCAGCCCCTCCGACAGCGACAAGAAAACCGAAGACACAGACAAGCAGCCGAGTAAACCGGCCAAACCGGCGGACACTCACAAACCCAGCAAAGAGAAGCCCCGCTCAGGCAGTTGACGATCGGTAGACCTTGATCCGGGGAAAGCCCGCCGCTGCCAGCAGGTCGATGTCCCAGGCATCCAAGCGCTTGTCGGCGCTCACCACAGGCTGCCCGCGTTGCAGCAGGTGCGCACGCTTGATGACGTGTTCACCCATGCGCAACGGCGGGCACCAGATGCGCGGGCCGTACACTCGGCAGCGCTGCAGGGCCACCACGCTGTCGGCACCCGCTGGCAGCGGCGCGCCGGTCAATACCCGTGCGGCTTGACTGGCCTGCAATGGCAGGTCACGCCCGTGGGGTCTGACCAGCACCAGATAGCCGCCGAGCTCCGACACGTCAACCGCACGCAGGGCATAGCCGTCCAGGACGCTGATGTCCCGACCTGGCACATCGACGGGTGAAAACACCTCTTCGGCGGTCACCCGTCCAAGGGCCTGGGACAAGGCAATCATTTCGGTGCAGACGACACGGTGCTGAATCAGATCGTCCATGATCCAGGATCCGCGCACTGACACGCAAAAGACGCGTCTCGACGGCGAAGCAATTGCGCAAGGGACAAGGGCATGGCGTCTTCCTCCAGAACGTTCGTCACAGTGTGGGAACTGTTGCCGCGTCATCCCTTGACCGCGATCAACGAACAGGCGCGGCATGGCGCCGCACGCCAACCAAGGTGTGTTCGCCCAGGAAATCGGCATGGCCTGGGACGCGGCCGTGACGCTCTACGTCCGAAACCCGATCGCCGTGACGGACGTTGCCGCGAGGGTTCGCCGGCCCCTCAGGGCACCGGCAACCAGCGACCGAACTCACCACGGGCATTCAATGGGCACCAGGCAAAGTCCCACTCCAAGCCTGGCAACGCTTGCTGTTCGGCGCCCGCCAGCGGAGCCCCCTTCCAGTCGAACACCGTTGCTCCCTGCCAGGCCAGGACCACACCCTGGGCCTGGCTGTCATCCGTGTCGACCCAACGCGCGGCTGCCGCTGCCATCAAGGCCTCGATCGGCTCGTCGTCGATCTGCGATCGGTACGACGAGCCCAACAGCCAACGGCAGACATGCAGGTGATAGGTCCAATCCTGTGGCGGCCGATTGCGATAGGCCCAGGTCATGAAGCTGCGAAACAGGTCCAGGCCCTCGGGTGGGTCGAGCTTGAGCAGCGCCGGGCAGATATCGAACAGCGTGTGCCAATAGGGCAACAGGCGTGCATCCAGGTGCACGAAATTGCGGGAATTGCTGGGGTATTCAGGCGGCGCAGGGTCGGCGTGCAGGCGACGGGACGCCTTGCTGACCAGGCGGCGGGCGCCTGCAGGCAACAGGTGGTTCATGAAGCGCACTCACAGTCTTGACGATGGAATGCCTCCCGGTCTCAGGAGGCCCAGGGCATACGTCAGGATGCAGGGGAAGCGCGGGGGTTGGCCGAGGGCCAGGAATAACGCGGCGGCGCCTTGTTGCGTCGCTCATGGCCCGGATGCGGGGGCTTTTCCAGGCCCAGCAGCCAGGCCAGTCCCACCAGGAACACCAACGCGACCGTCAGGGCGTTGCAGACGGGGCAGGTAAAGTAGTTCGAGATGTTGCCGGAGGATGGGCTGCCCAACCCTTTGTCGGAAAGTGGCGGCTGGCTGCCGTCCACCGAACAGAACGACCCGCCGATACCATTGAGTGCCTGGCCCATCATCTGCCCATGCCCCAAACCGCAGACGAACAGGTTCATCAGCACGCAGAAGTACAGGGCCCAGGCGATCAGGGAACGGTCAGGGTGGCTCAATTTCATGGCGGCGACTCTACCACCAGAGCCGCAAAAGGATGAAGCGCCGCATGCCCCTGTGGCAGAACGTCGCAGATTACGTGGCATGGCCAGGGTTGGTAGACTTGGCACCCTCAAAGCCTGATGGTTCGATCCAGAGCACTGCAGGCGTTTCACAGGATGCGCAGTTGATGAGTACGTTATTCACCCGCCGCAAAGTGCTGACCGGTATGGGCCTGCTGGGCCTGGGCAGCCTGCTGGGCGGCTGTGACTACAGCCCCAAGCTGAACTTCAAGTACGGCAAGGACTTGAGCGACAAGATCATGGGTCGCACCTTCAAGCTCAAGAACACCGACGGCGAAACCGTCACCCTGAGCTCCTACCGTGGCCTGATGCCGGTGGTGTTCTTCGGTTTTACCCAGTGCCCCGCCGTTTGCCCGACCACGCTGGCGCGCGCTGCCCAGGCCAAGAAGCTGATGGGCCGCGACGGCGAAATCATGCAGGTGGTGTTTATCACCCTGGACCCGGAACGCGACACGCCGGAGATTCTCGACAAGTACGTCAAGGCCTTCGACCCCAGCTTTGAAGCGCTGTACGGCACCCCGGAAGAAATCGCCGTGGCGGCCAAGGAATTCGGGATCTTTTATGAAAAGATCCCCGCCGGCGACACGTACACACTGTCCCACACCGCCACCAGTTTCGTGTTCGACACCCGTGGCAACCTGCGCCTGGGCCTGCAGGCATCCCTTACCGCTAAAGAGTGCGCAGAAGACCTGCTCACCGTCATGGAGGTCTGCTAATGACTGCCGTTCAACACCTCAAGCACACCCTCATCGGCATGACCCTGCTGGGCCTTGCGGCGCACGCCAGTGCCCAGGTGCAAGTGACCGACGCATGGGTACGCGCCACCGTGCCGGGCCAACCGTCCAGCGGTGCGTTCATGACCGTCACCGCCGACAGCGACAGCACGCTGCTGAGCGTGGCGTCGCCGGTGGCCAAGGACGTGCAGATCCATGAAATGAGCATGAAGGACGACGTGATGCGCATGGGCCCGGTGGACTCGGTGGCCCTGCCGGCCGGCAAGGCCGTGACCCTTGACCCTAATGGTTACCACGTGATGCTGATGGGCCTGACCGGCCAGATCAAGGAAGGCGACCAGGTGCCGCTGACCCTGACCGTGCAGAACGCCAAGGGCGAGAAGCAGGCGATTGACGTGACGGCCCCTGCCCGTGGCCTGGATGGAATGGATCACAGTAAGATGCACTGAGGTGTGCTGTGGTGAGCGGGCTTGCGCCGCTCACCACAGAACTCCGACGGGGCCTCGTCCAAAGGCAATGACACTTCGCCAATTCCTCCGGCGTTTGCTCGCTATCCAGCAGGCATGTACCACGAGCAATCGCTCAATCCACACTAAACAGCTTCTGCCCTATGCGGGTATTCTGCCGCCACCACGCTAAGGGATACACCAATGCAGATCGACCCTGCCTTTGTGCTTCACGAAACCCGACACTGGCTGCTCAACCACCATTTGACTTCCGCATTGCCCGGTTACCTGATGCTGGGCGCCAAGGCGCCGATCCACTCCCTGGCTGACATGTCGGAAGCGGCGCTGGCCGAACTGGGTGGTTTGCTGGCGACGACTCAGCGGGTGATGGAGGCGCAGTTGGAACCGAAGTGGCTGTACATCAGCCGGTATGGGCACATGCCGGGATTCCCGCTGCACTTTCATTTCATCCCTGTGTACGACTGGGTGGAGGAAGCGTTCTGGCGCGATGAGCGCTATCGGTTGCTGCAAGCCTTTGGCGCACAGGGCCAGGCGCAGGCATTGACCGATGGGGCCGAGTTGACCCTGTTTGTGTGGCGGGAGTTTGGGGAAAGCGCAACACCGCCGCAGGTTGAGGGAAAACCAGTCCATCAGGTGATCGCGCAATTGCGGGCGGCTTTTCGCTCGCGGTGAGACTTCCACAGTTGAGCTTCGTCGTGGCTCAAATTTGCGTCTACAAAGCAGATCTTCTGTGGGAGCTGTCGAGCTTTAGCGAAGCTGCGATAGCGGTGGGTCAGGCTACAGCAATGCCGGTCGGCACTCCGCTATCGCAGGCAAGCCAGCTCCCACAGTTGATCTTTGTCTCGGCTCAAATTCTGCCGATAAAGCAGCTCCCACCTGCCAAGCATTGCTCAATCAGGCATCCAGGTGTTTTTTCATCGGGACACAGGCCAACTGCAAGCCCGATGGCGAGTGATACATCGCCTGCTCGTCGCCCACATAACCGCGCGCCCGATAGAAACTGGCCGCATTCAACGTCGAGTCCAGCACCAACGTTGACATGTCCAGCTCACGCGCCAGGTCCTCCAGAAAGGCCAGCATCGCCTTGGCATAACCGCGCCCGGTGTGATCCGGCAACACAAACAGCGCGCCCACTTCGTTATTGGCCAAGTCGAGCATTCCGGTAGCTACCGCCTCGCCGTTCACCCACCCCAGGTAAAACGGTTGATCCATCAGGGCGCCATAACCGTCTTCGGCTTTACCCCGCGTCCACAGCATCATTTGCTCGGACGTGTAGGCGCCGATGCATTGGCCGCGGATGGCCTGCAAGCGGATGTCGAATGCCACTTGGGCATCCGCGGGGGTGGCGCGTCTTATCTCCAGCATTTGACTCTCCCTACATGAAATCATCGTGCCACTAGCACACTTGTGCTAATCGACCCCTCGTCCCTGCGGCGCTATATTCCACGGCACTTCCAACGTTCCCAAGACACCGCGCATTCATTGCGCGAGGGGTCGTTGCGCGCTGGAAAAACCCTAACAACCCCAAGGAAGAATCACCATGAAACTGCAACCCTCCGTTACCCGCCTCGCACTGCTGGCCACCCTGATCATCGGCGTCGCCGGCTGCAGCAATGTCAAACCCAGCGAAGACCACCTCAAGACCCTGTCGGAAACCAACCTGGGCGAGCCGGTCAAGCGTATCTCCAATGTGCGCAGCGACTCGATGACCACCTACTACATCGCCAGCGCCGCGTCCGGTGAATACAACTGCTCCGTGCCCAGTGGCGCCAGCGGTGGCCTGTTCACGGTGGCCAGTTTTGGCCTGATGAAGCCTGCCGCGTACTGCCAGCCCAAAGGCGCACGGGGCAACGCACTGCAGGGTTTCACCCAGTAACCGTCTCTTGGCTCAGGTCCCGCAAGGTCCCGCGCAGTTCAGCGGGACGCACCGGCTTGGAGAGAATGGCGATCTGACGGTTATGCAAGGCGGCCTGGATTTTCTCCACATCATGCCCGGTGAGGATCAGTGCCGGAACCGCCCAACCGCGCTGTTCCCGCAGGGCATCGATGCATTCGATACCGGTGGCGTGGTTACCCAAGTCATAGTCGGCGACGATGATGTCGCAGTCGCTGACCAGATCACGCCCCGACGACTCAGCCTGCACCTCGCAGCCCCAGCGCTCCAGCAGCGCCTGGGTAGCGAGCAGTACGTTGTGGTCATCCTCCACCAGGCACACCTTCAAACCGGTGAGCAGCCCGGCCTGGCGCGTATCGTCGCGCGGTGCCATTGCGCGCGGCGCGGTGGCCAGGGTCAGGCCATGCAGGCTCACGGAGGTGCCGTGGCCAACCCGAGAACGCAGGCTCACTTGCACGCCCATCGACTGCCCCAGGCGCTTGACGATAGACAGCCCCAGGCCCACGCCTTCGACGTCTTTGTCTCGCAGGTGGCGTACCCGATAAAACTCCTCGAAGACCTTGGACAGATGCTCCTCGGCAATCCCCCGGCCCCGGTCATGAATCTCCACCGCCAAGCCGCCGTCGCGTATGCGCACGCCGATCAGTACGGGGCGGTGCGCGCCATATTTAAAGCAATTGGACAGTACGTTCTGCACCATGGTCGCCAACAGCGCCGGGTCGACCAGCACCCAATGTGCACACGGCCGCAGGCGCAGTTCCACGCCGGCCCAGCGCGCGGCCTCGGCGTTCTGGCGCACCAGGTCGGCAAGGAATTCGCCCAGGTGCACGGCCTGGTATTTGGGCAGCAGGCGACCGTTGTCGAGGGTGTAGAGGTCAAGAATCGAGCGGAACAATTGCGACACGTTAAGCAACGATCGGTCGATGTTGTCCACCAGGCGCCGTTCTTCATCGCCCAACCGGGCTTCGCGCAGGCACGCAGTGAACAGGCCGATGGAGTGGATGGGCTGGCGCAGGTCATGGCTGGCCTGGGCGAGAAAGCGGGATTTTTCCAGGTTGGCCGCAATGGCTTGCTCGGACGCCTTGCGCGTGCGCTCCAGCAGGATATGCGCGTACACCGGGATCACCGTGCTGGTGATCATCAGCATCAGCACCATGAAGGGTTGCGCCTGCCAGACCGGCGTGAGCCGATACACCACCAACAGCGCCAGCAACGCCAATGCAGTGGCGATCGCCAGGTAGCGCGAGCCATAGCGCATGCCGTTGCCCAGGTTGACCCACACCATCACCGCATACAGCGGCAGTGCGGCTTCGCCACCGATCACCATGCCGAACGAGGTGCCGGTGTAGTCGTGGAGCATGCCGAGGATCCGCCGCGCCGGGTAATGCCCGGGCCACCGCGCGATCACCTGGCGCAGCGCGATGGAAGCCAACAGGAACAGCACGATATAGAGGATCACCGGCAGATAGGTGTCCACCGACTGTCCGGGCAGGAAGCACAGCGTGCCGATGTACACGATAGCGATGGTGGCCACCACGATGCGCAGGTTGGCCTGGTCGAGTTCGGAGTTGGTCTCAAGACTCATGGTTTACGTCCTTGTGCGGCAATCAACAAATCCATCATGCGCCACAGGCAGGCCTCGTGCGCGGTGGTAAGGTAGCATGCCACGACACACCGCTGCCCCAGGGAGGAGCACCCCATGACCGGCCGCATCATCATCGCCGATGATCACCCGATGTTTCGCGAGGGCATGCTGCGCACTGTGCAGCGCCTGCTGCCGGATGCCCTGGTGCAGGAAGCCGGCGACCTCGATGGCGTGCGCGCGCTGATCCACGAGGGCAGTGAGATCGACACGCTGATTCTCGACCTGCGCTTCCCCGGCCTGACCTGCATGAGCCAACTGGCCGAACTGCGCCAGCAGTTACGGCGCACCACGCTGATCGTGGTGTCGATGGTGGATGACCCGGCGCTGATCGATCAGGTGATGGCCCTGGGCGCGGACGGCTTCATCGGCAAGAACATTGCTCCCGACGAGATCGGCCAGGCGTTGCTCGCCATCCGCGACGGTGAAGTGCTGGTCAAGTTCGCGCCATCAGGCCTGCTGCCGCTGGACACCCACACCCTCACCGCCCGCCAGCAGGACGTGCTGCGCCTGATCGCCCAGGGCAAGACCAACAAGGAAATCGCCAAGGCCCTGGATATTTCGCCGTTTACCGTGCGTATCCATGTGTCGTCGCTGTTGCGCACCCTGGATGTGCCTTCGCGGGCCGCGGCCGCGGTGAAGTATTCCGGGGAGTTCTAGGCGTTTTCATCGCCGGGGCGGGTGAAGGAATAGCGGTCGATATCGGTGCGCAGATGCCAGCCCTGGCCTTGCCAATAGCGGGCGGCGCGAGTGTTGGTCTTGAACACGTCGAGGTGGCATTTGTGGATGCCCAGTTGCGCCAGCGCATCAAGGCAGCGTTGCGTCAACGCCTGCGCAATACCCTGGCGGCGATACTCCGGCAGCACCAGCAAATGCTGCAGGTAACCACGACGCCCGTCATGGCCGCACATCACGCAGGCAATCAACTGGCCTTCGGCTTCGGCGACAAAACTCATGCCGGGGTTGCGTGCCAGGTAGCGCTCGGTGGCATCGCGGGAGTCGGCGTCGCGCAGGGAGATGCCGGGGGTGCCTTGCATAAGGGTGAGGACGGCGTCGTAGTCGGTCAAGGTCATCACGCGGATGTGGAACATGGGCTGGGCCTGGCTGGAATGGCCAGGCAGATTGGCACATTTTTGTGACGCGCCACAGCGCTCTGCATCCGATATTTATGCTCACTTCACAGCTTAATAATATTTTATTAATAACCGCCCTCCCCCTAGCCTTGAAGTCATGCCAACGCTGAATCCAACTGCATTACGCAAGGACAGAGACATGACTGAAGCACTAACAAAAACAGACACCCTGGTGGTGGGCGCCGGTCAGGCTGGCGTGGCCATGAGCGAACACCTGAGCAAGCAAGGCGTGCCGCACCTGGTGCTGGAGCGCAGCCGCATCGCCGAGCGTTGGCGCACCGGCCGCTGGGATTCTCTGGTGGCCAACGGTCCGGCCTGGCATGACCGGTTTCCCGGCCTGGAATTCGATACGGTCGCGCCGGACGGCTTTGCGCCAAAAGAACGCGTGGCCGATTACTTTGAAGCCTATGCCCGCAAGTTCAACGCACCGATCCGTACCGGCGTCGACGTGCTGTCCGTGGTCCGCAATGTCGGCCGTCCCGGCTTCACCGTGCACACCAGCGAAGGCGTGATCGAAGCCAACCGAGTGGTTGCCGCAACCGGGCCGTTCCAGAAGCCGGTCATTCCGGCCATCGCGCCGAAGGACACGGTGCTGCACCAGATCCACTCCGCCGATTATCGCAACCCTGCGCAACTGCCGGCCGGCGCCGTGCTGGTGGTGGGTGCAGGTTCGTCCGGCGTGCAGATCGCCGATGAATTGCAACGATCCGGGCGCCAGGTATACCTCTCGGTCGGGGCGCACGATCGTCCGCCGCGCGCCTACCGCAACCGCGACTTCTGCTGGTGGCTGGGCGTGCTGGGCGAATGGGACCAGGCGGCAATGAAGCCCGGCCGCGAGCACGTGACCATTGCGGTCAGCGGCGCACACGGCGGCAAGACCATCGACTTCCGTGAACTGGCCCAGCAAGGCATGACCCTGGTTGGCCTGACCCAGGCATTCAATGGCAACGTCGCCTCGTTCCAGCCGAACCTGGTGGAAAACCTCGCACGCGGCGATGAGAACTACCTGGCCCTGCTGGACGCCGCCGATGCCTATATCGAGCGCAACGGCCTGGACCTGCCGCTGGAACCCGAAGCCCGCCGGGTGTTTCCCGACGCAGACTGCATCAAAAACCCGATCCTGGAATTGGACCTGGCCAAGGCCGGTGTCACCTCGATCATCTGGGCCACGGGTTTCGCTGTGGACTACAGCTGGTTGAAAGTCGCTGCGTTTGACGCGGCCGGCAAGCCCCAGCACCAGCGTGGCGTGTCCAGCGAAGCCGGGATCTACTTCCTCGGCCTGCCGTGGCAATCGCGCCGTGGCTCGTCGTTTATCTGGGGTGTCTGGCACGACGCCAAATACGTCGCCGACCACATCGCCATCCAGCGTCAATACCTTGAATACCGCAACGCCGCCCCGGTGGCTCGCCCCTCCACTGTCAGCGCCTGATCACCTTATTTACCGGAGTTTTTCTGATGCCTACTCACACTCGCATCCGCATGTTCAACACCAAGGAAACCTACCCCAACCAGAGCCTGGACAACGACCTGTGCCAGGCTGTGCGCGCCGGCAATACCGTGTACGTACGCGGCCAGGTGGGCACCGATTTCGAGGGAAACCTGGTTGGCCTGGGTGACCCGCGCGCCCAGGCCGAGCAAGCGATGAAAAACGTCAAGCAACTGCTGGAAGAAGCCGGCAGCGACCTCAGCCACATCGTCAAGACCACCACCTACCTGATCGACCCGCGCTACCGCGAGCCGGTGTACCAGGAAGTCGGCAAGTGGCTCAAGGGCGTGTTCCCGATCTCCACAGGCCTGGTGGTGCCGGCCCTCGGCCAGCCGCAATGGCTGATGGAAATCGATGTGATCGCCGTTATTCCCGAGTAAGGAGCCGCACATGACTTTTTCAATCGTCGGCCGCTGCGCCGATACCGGCCAGTTGGGCATTGCCATCAGCTCATCGAGCATTGCCGTGGGCGCGCGCTGCCCGTGGCTGCGGCCGGGTGTGGGGGCGGTGTCGACCCAGAACATCACCTTGCCGGCCCTGGGCCCGGACGTGCTTGACCTGCTGGAACAAGGCCTGGCACCCGCCGAGGCCATCGACACGGCCCTGACTCGCAACGGCTATAGCCAGTACCGGCAGTTGACGGCGATTGATCACCTGGGTCGCAGTGTGCATTTCAGCGGCAGCGAAACCCTCGGTACCCACAACGCGGTGTCGGGCGAGCAGTGCGTGGCGGCGGGCAACATGCTTGCCGATCGCGCCGTGATCGAGGCAATGGTCGGCGCCTTCGAGCACGGTGAAGGCCAATTGGCGGACCGGCTGCTGGCAGCGATGCATGCCGCCATTGCCGCCGGGGGCGAAGCCGGCCCGGTGCATTCCGCCGCGCTCGTGGTGGTGGGCGAACTGACCTGGCCGATTATCAACCTGCGGGTGGATTGGGCCGATGAACAGCCGATACTCGCGCTGCAAAAGCTTTGGGACGCCTATCGCCCACAAGTGCAGGACTACATCGATCGCGCCCTCGCCCCGGATCGCTCGCCCGGCTACGGCGTGGCCGGAGACGACCGATGAGTGCCAGCCGCGACCTGCTGCAGACACTGGTGGGGTTCGATACCACCAGCCGTGAGTCCAACCTGCAACTGATCGAGTTCGTGCATGATTACCTGGCAGGGTTTGGCGTGGCCTGCGAGCGAGTCTATAACCCAGAGCGCAGCAAGGCCAACCTGTTCGCCAGCATTGGCCCCGTAGACACACCGGGCATTGTGCTGTCGGGCCATACCGATGTGGTGCCGGTAGACGGCCAACCCTGGACAGTGCCGCCGTTCGCGTTGACCGAACGCGACGGCAAGCTGTTCGGCCGGGGCACCGCCGACATGAAAGGCTATATCGCCTGCGTCTTGGCGCTGGTGCCGGCATTGGTCGAGGCACCGCTGCGGATGCCGGTGCACATCGCCCTGTCGTATGACGAAGAAGTCGGTTGCCTGGGCGTGCGCTCGCTGCTCGCGGTCCTGGAGCAACGCCCGGTCAAACCCATGCTGTGCATCATCGGCGAACCGACCGAACTCAAGCCGGTGCTTGGCCACAAGGGCAAGCTGGCGATGCGCTGTGATGTGCACGGCGAGGCCTGTCATTCGGCCTATGCGCCGTATGGCGTGAATGCCATCGAGCATGCGGCAGACCTGATCAATGAACTGGGACACATCGGGCAGCGGTTGCGAGCCATCCAGGACCCCCGCTTTGATCCGCCCTTCAGCACGGTCCAGACCGGTGTGATCAGCGGGGGCAAGGCGCTGAATATCGTGCCGGCAGACTGCCAGTTTGATTTCGAAGTGCGTGCGCTGCCGTCACAGGATCCGGCCGAGGTGGCTGAGGCGCTCAAGGCTTACGCCGCGCAGCAGGTGTTACCGCGCATGCAAGCCGTGAGTGCGCAGAGTGCGATCCGCTTTACCGAGTTGTCGGCGTACCCCGGGCTGGTCACGGATGAGCGCAGCCAGGCCGCGCAGTTGATTGCAGCGTTCTGTGGCTCGCGAGAATTCGGCACCGTGGCGTTTGGGACCGAAGGCGGCCTGTTCGATGCGGTGGGCATTCCCACGGTGGTGTGCGGGCCGGGCAGCATGGACCAGGGGCATAAGCCGGATGAGTTCGTCAGCGTGGCACAGCTGCAAGGCTGCGATGCCATGTTGCAACGGCTACTCGTGGCGGTTGCTGGCTAACGCATCCAGGCGTTCATGACAGGGTCGGCGTTGGCGCGATGCCCGTCGACCCGCGCTCGATCAACTGCACTTCCAGCATCGGGGGGCCGTCACAGGCGCGCCCCGCCAGGCGTTCGATCAAGTACTGCGCCGCCATTTCGCCTATCTGCCGATCCGGCACCCGGACTGTCGTCAACGCAGGATGGCTATGGGCAGCGATCTCGATGTCGTCGAACCCACAGATGGACAGTTGGCCGGGCACGGCGATGCCCAGTGCCTGGGCTTCCAGCAGCGTGCCGAAGGCAAGCATGTCATTGCCGCAAATGATCGCGGTGGGCGGCGGTTGCTGGCTCATGATGTGTTTGAGGCTGGCGCGGGCGAAGGCCACGCGGCCCTCGTTGAGGCTCTCGGTGCGGATTGCCTGGTGCTGGGGCCGCAGGGCAAGCCCTTGCTCGGCGAGCGTGGCGTGCACCGCTTGCAGGCGGGCGTGAATCCGGCCGTTGTCGGCCACCGACTGGAAAATGATGCCAAACCGTTGGTGCCCCAACGCCAGCAGGCGCCGGGTAATCATTGCGTAGGCTTGCCCATGGTCAAACCCGGCACAAGGGTGTCGCGAGCCGGCGCGCTTGCCAAAGGTGACCACGTAAGGCGTGCCTTTGGCCTCCAACTGCTCAAAGAGCGCGTCGGGATAATCGTCGCCCAGCAACGCCAGCGCATCGACGCCGCGCGCCAACATCCCCCTGGCCTGCCGATACCCCTCGGCCGGATCGTAGGATGAGCATGCGACAAACACTGCCAACCCTTGCGCCCCCAAGCGATTCTGGAACGCCTGCAACTGCTGGTGGAATTTTTCATGCTCCAGTGTCGGCACAATCGCGCCAATGGTGTACGAGCGCCTTGACACCAGGGACCGCGCCGCCGCGTTGGGCACCCAGTCCAGTTGGTCGATGGCCGCTCGGACCTTGGCGCGGGTTTTCTCGCTGACACGCTGGGGCTCGTTCAAATAGCGCGAGACCGTCGCGGTGGACACCTTGGCGACGCGGGCAACGTCGGCCAATACCGGTTCCTGGGTCGCAAGGTGATGAGGAGTATCGAGGGTCGGGGCGTCTGGGGCAGGCATGAGCGGCTTCAGGTCAAAAGTAAGCGTTGCGCACAACCTAAGCCGGGCAGCTTTTGCCGTCAACGAATCGTTGACAGCCAGCGAGCCTGAAACCTAGGATGTAAGCGCTAGACAAAAACAAAAAAGACCCTTAGACCCTGCCTAAACTGGTCATTAACTGTTACAGCTAAAGCGTCTGGCGAACCTAACAACGGATATGACAAACGGTTACATAACGCTCTGCGCCAACCTGTAAGCAGGCCATCGCGCAGGCATGCACAAGCGCTCAAAACAATAAAAAGAGACATGATCATGAGCCAGACTTCTGCACACCCGGTTGCGCCACCGCGCATTCGGCGCCAACAAACCCTCGCCCTCAGCCTCCTGGTGCTCAGCGGCATCATCAATTACCTCGACCGTGGCACCCTGGCTGTCGCCAATGAATTCGTGCGCGCCGACCTGGGCCTGTCGCTTGGCGAAATGGGCATCCTGCTCTCGGCGTTCTCTTGGAGCTATGCACTGTGCCAGCTACCGGTCGGCGCCCTGGTAGACCGGGTCGGGCCGCGTTGGCTGCTGGGCGGCGGCCTTGTGCTGTGGTCCCTGGCCCAGGCGGCTGGCGGCCTCATGTCGAGCTTTGGCTGGTTCGTCCTGGCCCGCGTGCTGCTGGGTATTGGCGAGTCGCCGCAATTTCCTTCTGCCGCGCGGGTAGTCAGCAATTGGTTTCCTCTGCGTGCTCGCGGCACCCCGACCGGGATCTTCAACTCGGCGTCGCCGCTGGGCATTGCCCTGGCGCCGTTGTGCCTTTCGGCGTTGATCGCGGCACTCGACTGGCGCTGGGCGTTCTATCTCACTGGCGCCGCGGGCCTGGTAGTGGCGGTGGTCTGGCTGGCGGTGTACCGCGACCCGGTCAAGGAGGCCCTGACCGAGGAAGAGCGTCGTTATTTGTACAGTGATGAGCCCACGCCGCACATCGTCGCCCCCAAGGTCACGTTTGCCGACTGGCGCTCGCTGTTCGGCCATGCGACGACGTGGGGCATGATGATCGGCTTCATGGGGTCGGTGTACTTGAACTGGGTCTACCTCACCTGGTTGCCTGGCTACCTGCGCACGGCCCGGCACATGAGCCTGGAGATGACGGGCGTGGCCGCTGCCATTCCCTTTCTTTGTGGTTTTATCGGCGCACTGGTCGCCGGCTGGGTGTCCGACCGCATCACCCGGCGCAGCGAAACCGCCGTACTGGGGCGTCGTAATGCCATGGTCGTGGCGATGCTGGGCATGGTCGTCTTCACTGTCCCGGCGGCGCTGGTAGACAGCAACGTGATCGCCGTGGCCTGCATTTGCGTGGTGATCTTCCTGGCCAATGCCTCCTCGGCCTGTGCCTGGTCGCTGGCCACGGCAGTGGCGCCGGCTAATCGCGTGGCATCGCTGGGTTCGATCCAGAACTTCGGCGGCTTCCTGGGTGGCGCGCTGGCGCCCATCCTGACTGGGTTCATTGCCCAGACCTGGTCATTTGTACCCGCACTGCTCACCGGAGCCGCCATCGCATTGGTGGGCGCCATGTCTTACCTGTTCCTGGTCCGCAACCCCATCCCCGACACCGCGTCAACGCCGTTGGCCGATGCCACCGTGGCGGCTCATCCATGAACATTTACCCAGAGGACTCCTCCATGCCACACGCCGCCCAACCTGTCATCGAAGGCATCGTCCCGGTGATGCTCACGCCTTTCGACGACGCCGGCAAAATCGACTTCCCCGGCGTCGACCGCCTGATCGAATGGTACCTGGGCCATGGCTGCGACGCTTTGTTCGCGGTGGCCCAGTCCAGCGAGATGCAGTGGCTCAGCCTTGAGGAGCGCACCCAGCTTGCCCGGCACGTCGTACAAAAGGTCGCGGGGCGGGTTCCCGTGGTCGTCTCCGGCCACATCAGCGACAACCTCGACACTCAGGTCCACGAACTCAATGCAATGGCTGCCAGCGGCGCTGACGCGGTGGTGCTGGTCACCAACCACCTCGACCCACAAGGCCAGGGCACCCCTGTGTTCCTGGATAACCTGCACTACCTGCTGGCCCGGCTGCCGGAAGACTTGCCACTGGGCCTCTATGAATGCCCGGCGCCTTATCGACGCCTGCTCAGCGATGAAGAACTGCAAGCCTGCATCATCAGCGAGCGCTTCATCATGCTCAAGGACGTGAGCTGCGACCTGCACGTGGTCACTCGGCGCGTTGCCATGGCCCGTGGCTCATCCCTACGCATACTCAACGCCAATGCGGCGATCGCCTGGGACGCCATGAAAGCCGGGGCTGCCGGCTTCAATGGTGTGTTTACCAACATTCACCCGGACCTCTACCGCTGGCTACGCCTGGAAAGCGCGCGTGACCCGCAACTCGCCGAGGAGCTCGCGACTTTCCTGGTGCTGGCCGCCACCACGGAAAGCCTGGGCTACCCTGCCCTGGCCAAAATCTATCACCAGCGTATCGGCACCTTTGCTTCCATCCACTGCCGAGTGATCGACTACGACGTCAGGGAGCGCTATTGGGCGCTGGATGCCGTGCTCGATAAACTCGTCGCGGGCACGGAACACTTCCGCGCCAGGATCCGTGCGCTCGATACGGCGCAGGGCCCCCTTGCGGGAGAGCGGCTGCATGTCGGATAAGCGCGTGATTTGTGTGGGCTGCGCGGTGTGGGACACCATTTTCAGCATCGATCACATCCCGCTGCGTGGCGGCAAGATCCTGCCGCGCCAGGCGATCCAAGCCGCCTCCGGGATGGCGACGGCCGCTGCGTTCAGCATCGCGCGCCTGGGCGGCCCGGTGACCCTCTGGGCACGCATCGGTGACGACACCACCGGCAGGATGTTCATCGACAGCCTGAGCGGGTCCGGCGTTTCCACCGCGTGCATTCGGCAGGTTCCCGAGGGCCGTACCCCGTTTTCGACCATCCTGGTGGACCGCGACGGCGAGCGCCTTGTGGTGCCCTACATCGATCCCTCACTGGACACCGACCCCACCTGGCTGCCGCTCAACGACATCGCCGGGGCCGCTGCGGTACTGGCCGACATGCGCTGGGTAGAAGGCGCTCGCGCGGCGCTGACCGAGGCCCGACGGGTGGGGGTACCGACTGTCCTGGATGCTGATGTCGCCGCCGTGGAAGACCTCAAGGCCCTGATGCCCTTGGCCGACCACCTGCTGTTTTCAGAACCGGCGCTGCGTTTGCTGGCCGACAACGCCAAGCCCGAAGACGCGCTGCTGGCCCTGGCGCCCCACACGGACGCCAAGGTGATCGGCGTCACCCTGGGCGAGCGCGGCTCATTGATCTGGCAGCGGGATGTTTCGAGCACCGAGGTGCAGCACTTTCCGACACCGCGCATTCGCGCCGTCGACACCCTCAACGCCGGCGATGTCTGGCACGGCACCTACGCCTATGGCCTGGCCCACGGCTGGGCCCTCGCCGACAGCGTGCGCGCAGCGAGTGTTGCCGCCGCGATGAAATGCGAGGTATTTGGCGGGTACCTGGGCGCACCGCGCATGGCAGAGCTGGTCAGGCGCATGGCCAGCACCTACCGGCCTTGAGTCAGCCGAGCAAGCGGGCGAGTTCTTCGCGGCAGTAGTCGACGAACAACTGCACCGGCTTGGTCAACGGCGCGCGCCGCAACCAGACCGCCGACAAGCCTGAACCCGTGACCGTTTCTGCCAGCGGCACGCACACCACTGTCTGGCCGTCATAGGTGTACTCGGTAAACGGCTTGGTCACCAGGATCGAAAACCCGAAGCCCCGGCCCACCATGCCACGCACCATCTCGATCGATGGTGAGCTGAACACAATATTCGGCGTCAGCCCGCGCTCTTCGAAGATGCTCACGAAGTAGGTGCGGCTGGGCAGCACGTCGAGCAAAATCATCGGCTCCAGCACCAGATCCGCCAACGACACCTTGGCCTGCTGCGCGAAGCGGTGATCCGCCGGCAACAGCGCATAAGGCTGCTGCGGCGGCATCAGCGGCGTGGTTTCGATGGTGCCGCCCAAGTCGTGCTCAAAGAGCATCGCTACGTCGATACTGCCCGCCGTCAGTGCTTGCACCAGCTCCTGCTGCTCGCCATCGCGAATCCGGATCTCCACCCCCGGCCAGCGCGCCTTGAAGCCGGCGATCAAGCGCGGCAGGTACAGCGGCGCCACCGTTTCAAAGCAGCCGATATCGATCTGCCCCGCCACCACGTCATTGTCCGCCAGAGCGTTTTGCTCGAACTCATGGGCCACCCGCAACAGCTCCAGCGCCTTGCGATAGAAACGCGCGCCGCTGGGAGTGAGCGACACCCCCTGGGCGTGATGACGAATAAACAGCTGCACACCAAAGCTGTCTTCCAGTTGCTTGATTGCCGTGGACACCGACGGTTGTGCGATATACAGCTTGCGCGAGGCCTCGGCGACGCTGCCGCATTCGGCCGTGGTAACGAAATATCTGAGTTGGCGCAGATTATAGGCAGCCATCGGGGCCTCCAGAAACGTGGGACTTCGCCCGCAAGACAGGTGTAGGCAACATACCGGAGCGCGCCGGAGCGCGAGCTATATTTTTTAAGGTCTATAGCAACAAACTTACTAATTTACCTCCCCGCGCCCATTGCAGATGATCACTCCAACAACAAAGCGCCGCGCAGGTGGCGCACAGCGAAGTACGTCAACGTACTCACCTTGCCTTGGAGCTCGTCATGGTTACCACTGCAACATCCTCCGCCCCGCTTATCGAAAAACACACGATTGGATACGTGCCCCCGGAAGATCGCCATGGAAAGGTAAGGGACCTGTTCACCCTGTGGTTCGGCGGCAATATCGCGCCGTTGCCGATCGTCACCGGTGCACTGGGTGTGCAACTGTTTCACCTCAACCTGGTGTGGGGCATTGTCGCCATCCTCGTTGGCCATTTGGTCGGCGGTGTGTTGATGGCGCTGCACTCGGCCCAGGGTCCGCAAATGGGCATCCCGCAAATGATCCAGAGCCGCGCCCAGTTCGGCTCCCTCGGCGCCCTGCTGGTGGTGGTGATTGCGGGTGTCATGTACGTGGGTTTCTTTGCGTCCAACATCGTGCTGGCGGGTAAATCCTTGCACGGTGTGGTCGACGCCGTGCCCGTACCGGTGGGCATTGTGATCGGTGCCATCGGCTCCGGAATCATCGGCATCATCGGCTACCGCTTCATCCACGTGCTCAACCGCATCGGCACCTGGGTGCTGGGCGCCGGGATCGTGCTGGGGTTTGGCTATATCTTTACCCACGTGCAGACCACGGACTTCCTGACTCGCGGTGAATTCAACATCTCCGGTTGGCTGGCGACGGTGTCCCTGGCGGCGCTGTGGCAAATCGCATTCGCGCCCTACGTCTCCGACTACTCGCGCTACCTGCCGGCCGACGTGCCGGTAGCGTCCACCTTCTGGACCACCTACCTCGGCTCGGCCCTGGGCTCGAGCCTGTCGTTCATCTTCGGCGCCGTCGCCGTCCTCGCCACGCCGATCGGCATGGACACCATGGACACGGTCAAACTCGCCACCGGCGCCATCGGCCCGTTGATGCTGGTGCTGTTCCTGCTCAGCGTGATCAGCCACAACGCCCTCAACCTGTACGGCGCAGTGCTGTCGATCATCACCCTGATACAGACCTTCGCGTACCGCTGGATTCCAACGGCCAAAAGCCGTGCAGTGATTTCGATCCTGGTATTGGCGGCCTGTGCGATTGCAGCCGTGTTCGCCTCGAAAGACTTCATCGGCCACTTCGTCGACATGGTGCTGGTGCTGCTGGTGGTCCTGGTGCCGTGGACAGCGATCAACCTGATCGACTTCTATGCAATCCATAAGGGCAAGTACGACATTGCGTCAATCTTCCGCGTGGATGGCGGGATTTACGGGCGGTATAACCCGCAGGCGCTGCTGGCGTATGCGGTGGGCATCGTGGTGCAGATTCCGTTCATGAATACACCGCTGTATGTGGGCCCGATCTCGGAGCACATCAACGGGGCGGATTTGTCCTGGGTGGTGGGGTTGGTGGTGACGTCGCCGTTGTACTTCTGGCTGGCGAGTCGGGACAGTGCGTATAAGCGCCGGATGGAGGGTGGGAAGTGGGTGGCTGGCGTGTGATCCGCCTGCCAAGGTCTGAGCTGCCTTGAGTGGCAAGAAAACCCGCCTAGGCGGGTTTTCTGGTTTTTGAATGATCAGCCACACGCCCCCTGGTTGTGGGAGGATGGGTTGTTGTGGCGAGCGGGGATTAGTGGTGCTCGTCGTAGAGGTTTGTCTATGATGTGGCCTTTCGCTAAACGCCCCAGGAAACGCCCATGCCCGCCCTCACCTTGCGCAACGCCATCCCCGCCGACGCCGCGCGTTGCTTTGACATCGAGATCACTGCCTACGAAGGCGACGAAGCCGCAACGCTTGAGAAGATTGCCACGCGCATTGCACAGTACCCCCAAGGCTTCTTGATCCTGGAAGCCGAAGGCGAAGTGGTGGGTTTTATCAACTGCGGTTGCGCCCATGAGGTGGTGATGTCGGACGAGGCGTTCAAGGAGTTGGTGGGTCACTCGGCCGAGGCGCCGAATGTGGTGATCATGTCGGTGGTGGTCGACCCGCTGCATCAGGGCAAGGGCTACTCCACGTTGCTGATGAACGAATTCGTGCAGCGCATACGCGCGATGGGCAAGCACACGATTCACTTGATGTGCAAACAACGGCACGTGCCATTGTACGAACGCATGGGCTATGACTATGTGCGACCTTCGCCATCGGACCACGGTGGCATGGCGTGGCATGAGATGGTGATGGCACTCTGAAGATGAACACGCCACCCATTGAAATCAGCGACCAGCCCAACGCCGAGGCCGAGCGTATTCTTGGCAGCGGGTTGGCCGCGTTCAACGAAAGCATCACCGGCTACAACGATCGCCGGCCGCTGACAGTACTGATCAAAGACCCTGATACGCATCAGATTGTCGGCGGCATCACCGGTAAAACCACGCTGGGCATGGCTTTCCTCGACCTCTTCCACCTGCCCGAACACCTGCGTGGTTCTGGCTTGGGCAGTCGCCTGTTGCAAGCGTTCGAAGACGAGGCTCGCCGCCGAGGGTGCCGCAGCGCGGTGCTGTATACCCTCAGCTTCCAGGCGCCAGGATTCTATGAAAAGCACGGCTGGATAAAATTCGGGGAATTGCCCTGTGAGCCAGAAGGCAGCAGCCGGGTGTTTCTGTCTAAACCGCTGTGAACGCCAGCGCTGTGCCGAACAAGCGGTTCTCATGGGTGTCGCCCTGGAAGCTGTACCTCGGCGAACCGAGCAACGCGTACCCACGCCTGGGGTAACACCCCAGCGCTCGCTCATTGCCCACCCATGCCGTCGCCCACAGCAACCAAGCGCCACCGAGTACCGCAGGTTGTTCCGCCATTTGTAGCAGTTGATAGCCGATACCCTGGCCGGTGAAGCGCTCCTGGATCGACAGGCGCTGCAACTCGGCGCCCCTCCACACGGTGCCCTGCTCAGCTATCAGCCGAGATGATCTCTACGACCACCACAGCCCCGATAGCAAACCAATATCATTTGCGCGCAGCCCGACGCTTTGCTTTAATCGCGACCAATTCTTATTTACACGCTTTTTTTGGCTGGACGGGCAGTGTGTCGACCTCTTTTACTCACCTCTACGGCACTCATCACAGTTGGCTGCTCGGCCTGCTACGCCGGCGCTTGAGCGATCGTTGGGATGCCGCCGACCTGGCCCACGACACGTTTATCCGCATTCTCAGCCGCCCGCTGGCCGAGACTGACCCCGTCCGCCAGCGCTCCTACCTGGCCACCATCGCTCGCGGGCTGTGCATTGACCATTGGCGCCGGCGCCAGCTCGAACGCGCCTGGCTGCAAACCCTGGCCGAGCGGCCTCAAGCGCTGCAACCGTCGCCGGAGCAACGGGCGATCATCGTCGAGACGCTGGTGGAGGTGGATACCATGCTCGCGCGCCTGCCGAAAAAAGTCAGCGAAGCGTTCCTGCTCGCCCAGTTGCATGGCCTGCCCTACAAGCAGATCGCCGAGCAGCTTGGCGTGGGTGAGCGCATGGTCAAGAAGTACATGGCCCAGGCCCTGTTGCATTGCGCGATCCTGGAAGCCGAACTCGACGGGCTGCTGGTGCAATGAACACCCCCGGCAAGCTCAGTCACGCCAGCCTGGAGCAGGCCGCGCAATGGTATGTACGCCTGCAGGACCAGGCCAGCGCAGTGGAGCAACTGCGCTGGCAAGCCTGGGTCGCGCAAAACCCCGAACACCAGGCGGCCTGGCAGTATGTGCAGCGCGTGAGCCAGCGTTTTGCACCGCTGCAGGAACAGGCACAGTGTGCCAGCCGCGCCTTGCGCAGTTCGCGGCGCCAGACGCTCAAGACCCTGCTGGTGCTGTGCGGCGGCTCGGCGCTGGCCTGGGGCAGCTGGCGCAATACCGCCCTGCCCCGGCTGGTGGGCGGCTGGAGCGCAGACTATGCAACCACCCGCGGCGAAACCCGCGATGCGTTGCTGGCCGATGGCAGCCATGTATGGCTGAACACGTTGAGCGCGCTGGATGTCCGTTTTGATGCGACGCAACGGTTGCTGCTGCTGCGCTTTGGCGAGGTGTTGATCGACACGGCCAAGGACGCCAGCCGGCCGTTCCTGGTCGACACCGAACACGGACGCATGCAAGCGCTGGGCACCCGTTTCAGCGTGGTGCAAGACGACGATCAGACCCAGCTCAATGTCTTCGAAGGTCGGGTGCAAGTCACCCCCCAAGACCGGCAGGTGCGCATCATCGAAGCCGGCCAGCAAGTCTCCTTCACCCGCGACGGCTTCAAGCCCACTATGCCCGCCTCCCCGGCGCGCGAGGCCTGGAGCCGAGACGTGCTGCTGGCGGACAACTTGCCACTCGGTCAGTTGATCGCCGAACTCAACCGTTATCGCCTGGGCCACCTGGGGTGTGACCCGGCCGTGGCGCAGTTGCCGGTGATGGGTTCGTTCCCGCTCAAAGACAGCGATCATGCCCTGCACCTGCTGCAGGCGGCACTGCCGATTCGGGTCGACCGGCCGTTGCCGTGGTGGGTATCAGTCGGGCCGCAATAAAAACCTTCAACCGCCAGTTCCCTTTTTCAACCCTCGTTCGGTTAACCCAGCAGACGTTTTCAATTCGCCGATCGATTTGATCCAAAGGGAACCCTCCATGTCGCACCCTGCTTGCTTCGCGCTGCGCCCATTGGCGCTGGCCACTTCGCTATTCTGCCTCGGCGCGCCGATGGTGCAGGCCGCCGACTCGCCTTCGACCCAGGAAGCCGCACGCGCTTATCGCATCGCCGCCGGCTCGCTGGTCAGTGTGTTGAACAGCTTCGCCGAACAGTCGGGCATTTTCGTCGCCGGCCACAACAGCCTCGCCGCGGGCAAGACCAGCGCCGGCCTGAACGGCAGCTACACCCCAGCGGCCGGCTTGCAGCGCCTGTTGCAGGGCAGCGGCCTGCAAGCCCTGCCCCAAGGCAACAATGGCTACGTGCTGGAGCTGATCCCGGCCAACACCGGTGCGCTGGAGCTGGGCGCCACCACGATTTCCGGCCAGGACCTGGGCGCCATCACCGAAGACACCCACGCCTACACCACCGGCTCCATGGCCTCGGCCACCGGCCTGCCGCTGTCGATGCGTGAAACCCCGCAGTCGGTGACGGTGATCACCCGCCAGCAGATGGACGACCAGGGCACCAACAACATCGCCGACACCCTGCGCCGCGCCCCCGGCGTGAGCGTGCAGAACTACGACAGCGAGCGCTGGGAGTTCTCCAGCCGTGGCCTGCCGATCACCAACTTCCAGTACGACGGCGTCAATTCCACCTACGACGGTGTGTATGACTACGGCACCACCAGCACCGACATGGCCGTGTATGACCACCTGGAAATCATCAAGGGATCGGCCGGCCTGATGAGCGGCTCCGGCGACCCTTCGGCGACCGTCAACCTGATCCGCAAAAAGCCCACGGCGGCATTCAAAGCCTCGGTGACCCAGACCTTCGGTTCCTGGGACAACTACCGCACCGAAGGTGATATCTCCGGCCCGCTGACCGAGTCCGGCAATGTGCGCGGACGTTTTGTCGGCGTGTACCAGGACCGCCAGTCGTACCTGGACCACTACCAGAACACCAAGGACATTGCCTACGGCATCCTTGAAGCCGACCTCACACCCGATACCCTGCTGACCTTCGGCATCGACCAGCAGGACACCCGCTCCCGGGGCGCCAGCTGGACCGGTTTCCCGATGTACTTCAGCGATGGCTCGCGCACGAACTTCTCGCGCTCGTTCAACCCGGCCGCCGACTGGAGCCGTCGCGACTTCAACAACCAGACAATCTTCGCCTCGGTGCAGCAGACGCTGGCCAATGACTGGTCGCTCAAGGTCAGCCTCGACCGCAAGCGCAGCCAGCACGACACCCTGCTCGCCTCTGCCAGTGGCGGCAACCCGGACCCGGTCAGTGGCCAGAACATGTACATGTTCATGGGCAAGTACAAGGGCGATCAGGTGCAGAACACCCTGGACGTCAACCTCAGTGGGCCGTTCGGCCTGTTCGGCCGTGAGCACGAATTGATCATGGGCTTCATGGCCACTCGCTCGAAACAGGATGTGCCGGTGTACGGCTCGGTCTACCCGCCCGTGGGCGGCAGCATCTTCGACTGGCAAGGCGAATACGCCAAACCGGACATCCCGCGCAGTGGCCAGAACGATATCGTGCAGCGCCAGACGGGCGCCTACCTGGCCACGCGCCTGAAACCTACCGATGACCTGTCGGTGATCCTTGGCACCCGCGTGAGTAATTTCAGCGGCGCCGACACCACCAATTTCTACGACCCAGCCAAGCCCGACAACCGCACCCGCTACCACCAGGGCGGCGTCGTCACGCCGTATGCCGGGATCGTCTATGACCTCGACGACACCTGGTCGGTGTACACCAGCTACACCCAGATCTACCGCCCGCAAACCAGCAAGGATGCCGACCGCAAGCTGCTTGACCCCATCGAAGGCGACACCTACGAGGCCGGGATCAAGGCCGCGTTCTACGACGGCCGCCTGAACGCCAGCTTCGCGGCGTTCCGCATCGAGCAGGACAATGTCGCCGAGTACGTCTCGGGTTTCGAGACCGACTCGGTGTATCGCCCGATTGCCGGTGCGACCACCAAAGGGTTCGAGGCAGAACTGTCGGGTGAGGTGCTGGACGGTTGGAACATCTCCGCGGGCTACACCTACCAGCACACCCGCGATGCCAATAATGGCTACGTGTACAGCTCGGTGCTGCAAACCACTACGCCACAACAGGTGGTGCGCCTGTTCAGCACCTATCGCCTGCCCGGCGCACTGGAGAATGTCACCGTGGGCGGCGGCGTGAACTGGCAGAGCGAGTTCTTCGGCAACGTGTTCCAGCCCAACCCGGGCGACACGGTCAATTTCGGCCAGTACGCACGCATCACCCAAGACAGTTACTACCTGGTGGACCTGATGGCGCGCTACCGCTTCAACGAACACCTGAGCACCACGCTGAACGTGAAGAACCTGTTCGATAAAAAGTATTACACCGGCCTGGGCAACTTTGGCACCGGTTTCTACGGTGAACCCCGCAGCCTGCAACTGGCGACCAAATGGGACTTCTGAGCTGACGGCAGTGGCGGTCTGTGCAATGATCCCTTCACTCGCTCAAGGGAGGGACCCGCCGCCATGCCGCCGAACAGCCTTGCTCACCTCTCGCGCTTGCCGCGCTTCTGGCGCGACGAGCGCCTGCCTTTCATCGAAGCACGCACCATCGCCGATGGCCGCAAGGTGACCTATAGCCGTCATGCGCACGAGCATTTTTCCATCGGCGTGGTCACCACGGGACGCAGCTATTACCACTACGGCGCCGACACCTTTGAGATCAGCGCCGGCACGGTGGTGTTGATGAACCCCGGCGACGTACACGCCTGCAATCCCATCGCCAATGAGCCGTGGTCCTATCAGATGGTGTACGTCGACACGCCCTGGCTGACGGACTTGCAGCACCAACTGGGTTTCAGCACGGACATGGGTTACCGGCCATTCAACACGCCCTACACCCGGGACGCCGTGCTCTACGAGGGCTTGCTGGAGCTGTATCGGATACTGGTGGATGAACAGGCCGAACACTTGCAAAAGCAGAGTGCGCTGGTGAGCTACTTCACTGAGGTGCAACAGCGCCTCAACCCCTCCGACACGCCGGTCCGCGAGGTCAACCACAAGCTGGAGCGGGCCGCGGACTACATCCGCGAACACTGCACCGACGCGCTGAAACTGGAAGATATCTGCGTGGCAGCCGAGTTGTCGCCGTCTTACCTGATCCGTGCGTTCAAGCAGTATTACGGGCTGACGCCCCATGCGTTCCTGGTCAACCAGCGTATCCAGTTTGCCCGCGCGCAATTGCGCCAGGGTGAGTTGATCGCCGATGTTGCGCTGGCCGCGGGCTTTGCCGACCAGGCGCATTTCCAGCGCACGTTCAAACAGCATTTCGCCGCCACACCGGGGCAATACCGCGAGCAGCTCAAGCCATCAATAAATAACCCACACTGGCCACCAGCAACGCGGCCATTGAGCGGTTGAACACGCGAACGCCCTGAGGGTTGCCGAGGTAGCGACGCAGGAAGGTGCCGGCGTAGGCCCAGCACGCCACCGACAGGTAGCAGATCACCAGATAAAGCGCCGCAAACAGCCAGACTTGTGCGGCATCGCCATCCGCCACAAACAAGCCCATGCCGGCCACACACGCCAGCCAGGCTTTGGGGTTGAGCCATTGCATGATCGCGCCATACAACATCGACGGCGCCGTGGCGCAGCCCTCGGCGTCCAACCGGCCGTCATCCGCTGCCAGTTTCCAGGCCATGTAAAGCAAGAAGACCACCCCACCCCACTGGATCAACTGGGTCAAGATCGGCCAGCGCACCAGCACTTCGTGCAACCCCAGGCCAATCAGCACCAACAGCAACGTGAAGCCTACCGCAGCGCCGAATACGTGTTTTTGGCTGGCGACAAAGCCAAAGCGCGCCCCCGAACTCAGCGCAACCACATTGACCGGCCCCGGCGTGATGGAGGTGGCCAGGGCGAAGGCAGCCATGGAAATGATCAAGCTCATTGCAGTTCCCTTTTATTCGAACCCTTGACGGTAAGGCCACGGTAAAGGGCAAGTCGACCTGGGTATTGAACAAAATGACCCTGCCCGAACGATTGTGTATCCGACGGTAGGCTGATCCCATTTTCATCCCTCACGTCGACGCCACCTCATTCACAAGCGCTGGAGAAAAGGGCCTTGGGGAAAACGGTTCGGGTTACGATGAGGGTTGGGATGCCGCGATGGCCAGCCAGCGAGACGCTGATCGATTGTGCCAATGGCCTGGTTACCCAAAAAGTCGTTTAGACGCTTTTATTCCATTGATATAACTGCATTTTTTTCTTTCAATCAGCCGGTTTTGATAGGCAAAAATGCGTATTTCCGGTGCTGGAGCCGATGCTAGAGTTCAGCCCCTACTCATCGCAAACAAGGAACCGCTATGTCACGTCGCCTGTTGGCAGCTGCCTGCCTGATGCTGTCTTTTTCCGCCGTCCAAGCAACTGAACGCTGGGAAATCCTGCCGCCGACGCCAGCCCCCGTGGCGGGCGCAAAGACCGGCTACGCCGCCGTCAACGGCATCAAGGTCTACTACACCCGCACCGGCCATGGCTCACCAGTGGTGCTGCTGCATGGCGGCTTGTCCAACTCCGATTACTGGGGCAACCAGGTCAAGGCGCTGGCGGCCAAGCACACGGTGATCAGTATCGACAGCCGTGGCCACGGGCGCAGTTCGCGGGATGACAAACCCTACGGTTATGACCTGATGGCCGACGACGTGGTGGCGGTGCTCGACAGCCTGAACATTCCCCGCGCCGACATCGTCGGCTGGAGCGACGGCGCTATCATCGGTATCGACCTGGCGCTGCGTCACCCGGACCGTATCGGCAAAGTATTCGCCTTCGCCGCCAACACCCAGACCTCGGGTGTAAAAGACGCCGTGGAAAAGAACCCGACCTTCGCCGCCTTTATCGAACGCGCTGGCAAGGAGTACGCCAAGCTGTCGCCGACGCCTAAAGAGTACGACGCGTTCGTGGAGCAAATCAGCCATATGTGGGCCAGCCAGCCGAACTGGACCGACGCGCAACTGCAGAGCATCAAGACGCCGATCCTGATTGCCGACGGCGACCATGACGAAGCCATCAAGCGTGAGCACACCGAATACATGGCCGCGACCATTCCCGGGGCCGGCCTGTTGATTCTGCCAAACACCAGCCACTTTGCGTTCCTGCAGGACCCGGCGTTGTTCAATGCCGCAGTGCTGAGCTTCCTCGACAGCAAATAGACCCTGTACCCTGTCGGCGCGCATCACCTGCGCGCCCACAGATACCAGCCCTATCAGGACACCAATGCCCAACCCGATTCCACGACGGCGCGATGCCGCCGTCACCCGCGAAGCCATCCTGTTGTCCGCGCGCAAGGCGTTTGCCCAATCGGGCTATGACGGCGCGGGGGTGCTCGAGATCGCCGCTGGCGCGGGGGTGACCGCGATGCTGGTCAACCGCTACTTCGGATCCAAGGAAGCGCTGTTTGCCGAAGTGATCGCCGACACCATGGCCAGCCCGATCATCCTGACGCCAGATAACCTCAGCGCGCAAAACCTCGGCCGTACCATCGCCACCGCACTGGTCAGCATCACCGAAGCCGGCAACAAGCCATTGGAAGGTTTCCTGATCATGTTGCATTCGGCGACCAGCAAACGCGCAGCCATCATCGGTCGCGAGCAAGTGGAAAAAGGTCATCAGGCAACCATGGCCGCTGCACTCAAGGGCGCCCACCACGAAGAGCGCGCCGCATTGGTGATAGCCCTGGTGTCGGGTTTCCAGGTCATGCGCCAGATGCTGGAGTTGTCGGCGCTGGCCAAGGCCGATCCACAGGTGCTGATCGACCTGCTGACGCCGCTGTTCCAGCAGTTGGTGGACGGCTGAAGCGCGTCAAGCCCCGGTCGTTTGGATGGCGATATCGTCGATACCCAGCACTCGACCATCCTCTGCAACGATCTCGACCTTGCGCAGCGGCTTGAGCGAGCGTGCGTCCAGCAGTTGCCCCCCCACACCCTCAGGCTCGGTGAAGGTTTGGCCCCATTGCGCCAGGGTCACCAACACCGGCATCAGCGCGCGGCCCTTGTCCGTGAGCTGGTATTCGCTGCGCGCGCCGACTTCACTGGTTTGCAACAGGCCTTGCTCGACCATGTCCTTCAGTCGCGTGGCGAGGATGTTTTTTGCCACGCCCAGGTGCTTCTGAAAGTCACCAAAGCGCGTCACCCCGGCGAACGCATCGCGGATGATCAACAGCGTCCACCAGTCACCCACTACGTCCAGGGCACGGGCCACCGGGCAGCCATTGCCCTCCAGGCATTTGCGTTTCATCGTCGGCCCTCCAGGCAGTCGCAGAATTAGGTTGCATTATAGGACCAAAAGGCACAGGATAAAAACGGTTTCATTATTAAACCTAATGTGTCGCCTGGAGCTGATCATGGATATTCGTGGAAAAGTAGTATTGGTGACCGGTGCCAATCGCGGCCTCGGCAAAGCGTTCGTCACCGCCTTGCTGGACGGCGGTGCAGCCAAGGTCTATGCCGGCGCGCGGGACCCGGGCAGCGTGAGCATCCCCGGCAGCACGCCGGTGGCCCTGGACATCACCGACCAAGCCAGCGTGCAGCGCGCTGCCGAGCAGTGCACCGACGTCGACGTGGTGATCAACAACGCGGGGTTCCTGAAGTACGGCTCGTTGCTGGCTGAAGACAGCGTCGAGAACCTGCAGCACCACTTTGATGTGAACACCTTCGGCACCCTGCGCGTCAGCCGTGCCTTTGCGCCGATCCTGGCCAAACAAGGCGGCGGTGCGCTGATCAATGTGCTGTCGGTACTGAGCTGGCTGAGCCCTCCGGGTGCCGGTGGCTACAGCACGTCCAAGTCTGCCCAGTGGGGCCTCACCAATGGCTTGCGCGGCGAATTGCGCGAGCAGAACACCCTGGTGATCGGCGTGCACCCCGCCTACATCGACACCGACATGGTGGCTGAGGTACAAGCGCCCAAAAGTACGCCTCAGGACGTGGTCGCCCTCACGCTGCAAGCCCTGAGCGAAGACCGCGAAGAAGTGCTGATCACCGAGATGACACTGGCGGTAAAGGCCTCGCTGTCCAGCGACAGCCCGGTGTACCTCAACCGTTGATCAAGGAAAAATGCGCGCCCACACCGGCGCGCACACCCTCCGCCACGGCCAGCGCGACCGAACCAGCGGCGAGTGACGTATCGCCGCAGGCGAACACGCCAGGCCGGGACGTCTGGCGCATGTCATTGGTGTGCAGGTAGGGACCGGTGGGGCCGTCGGCCAGTTCACAGCCCAGTTGCGCGGCCAAAGGGCTGATTCGGGTGCGGGACATCGTGAAGATGCCATCGAGGCTGAACAGCCGGCCATCGTGCAGCTCCAGGTCGGCGCGCTCGCCACAGATGCGCCGTACCGCGCCACATTCCACGTTGACCCCGCGTCGATCCAATTGTGCCTGTTGCTCGGCATCCGGGCTGAACACGCCGTTGGTGAATAAGGTGGTAGTGCCCCAATCCGGCAACATCAGTGCGTGGTGCATGGCCAGGGGTGAGGTGGCCAAGACACCGATGTGGCCTTCGTCCAGCTCATAGCCGTGGCAGTAAGGGCAATGGAATACGTGCTTGCCCCACCGTGATTCAAGGCCGTCGATGGCGGGCAACTCGTCCACTACCCCAGTGGCGAGGATCAGGCGCTTGGCCTGAAACGTGCCGTTGCATTCGGTGCGAACGGCGAAGCCTTGTGATTCTCCACTCGCCTGAATCACGCGGTCCTCGGCCCAAGTGACCGTCGAATACGCCATCAATTGGCTGCGCCCCTGCGAAGCGATGGCCGCCGGGGCCTGACCGTCCTGGCCGAGAAAACCGTGGGAGGTTGCCGCAAAACGGTTGCGCCGTTGCCCCGCATCGATCACCAGTACCTGGCGCCGCGCCCTGGCCAATTGCAGGCCCGCTGAAAGGCCGGCATAACTGCCGCCCACGATTATGACGTCGTACAGCATGAAGGTGACCCCCAGTCCTGTGCATCCAGTTATCCGAATGCTTTCACGACACACCATAAGTTACGTAAAAATACCGCGTCAATAGTCTCGCAACTTTTTAGGTTACGAACGATACTTTCGTGCGAATCGACCTGAGGCCTATTGATGAGAAACGACACCCGACTTTCGCGCATGCTCCACGTGCTGATCCATATGGGCCGGCATGAGGAGCGCGCCACCTCAGAGACCATCGCGCAGATGCTCGGCACCAACCCGGTAGTGGTGCGGCGCACGCTTGGGTTGCTCAAGGAAAAAGGCTATGTACGCTCGGAAAAGGGTCACCAGGGTGGCTGGAGCCTGGGTAGACCCTTGAATGAAATCACCTTGCTGGACGTCCATAACGCCCTGGGCACGCCGTCGATATTCGCCATCGGCCTGTCCACCGACCACCCGGAGTGCCTGGTGGAACAAGCGGTGAACGCAGCGCTGACGGATGCCTTCGATGAGGCACAGGCGCTGTTGCTGGCACGGCTGGGCGACGTGACGCTGGCGCAGTTGGCAGACGATTTTGACCAACGTTACCGCATTGCCATGGCGCCTTGATCGGCTACAACCCGCGATTGCGCAACCATTGCAGGAACCCCTTCTTGACCGGCACCACCGGCGCCTCCTGGGTCAAGGCCTGCGCGGCATGCAGGCGGAAATCCAGCAACGCCTTCATGGATTCACTGATGTCGTGGCGCGCATCCAGGCAGGGTTTCAAGTATTCCTTCTCGATGCGATACAAGGTGCAGGACGTCTTGGCCGAGAAGTCCGCCAGCGCCGCCTGGTCCGACAGGATCCCCGCCTCGCCAATCACCTCCCCAGGTCCCATGCGCCCGGCCTCGAACGAGTGCCCGCCCTTGGTCAGCATCACCGACACGACCCCGGACTCAACGATAAAAAGGTGATCGCTCACCTCCCCCGCAGGCAGGATCATCTCGCCTGCACGGTAGGTATGCAACGTCATGTTCTGGCTGAAGGTGTCTTTCTCTTCCTGGCGCAGGGTAGAGAAAATCGACGACCGCTCGAGCAAGGCGCGCGCAGCCGACATGCTCGGTGGCGCCGTGCTTTCGCTGGCCGACAGCAGCCCTACCCCGGCCGCTTGCAGGTGCCTGAACGCCAAGTCGTAAAGCTGGTTGCGCACCTCGCGCTTGAGGGTCATGGCCGGCACGAATCCGCTGATTTCGTATTCGACGCCGCCACTGGCCGAGGCCTTGAACGCTACACTTGGCGCCGGCTTGGCCAGTAACGGCCGGCAGCCCTGCATTGCCCGCTCCAGCGCTTCGATCACCGTTTGCGGGCGCGCATGGGGGCTGACCTGCAGGCTGACCGCCAGGCCAAACATATCCGCCGGGCGCGAGAAGTTGATGATCTTGGCCTTGGCCGCAAGGGAATTGGGGATCACCGCCATGCTGCCCTGGGAGGTTTGCAGGCGCGTGGCACGCCAGTCGATGTCCGTGACCCGGCCTTCGGTGCCGTCGATGGAGATCCAGTCATCCAGCTGATACGGCTTAGTGGTATTGAGGACAATCCCGGAAAACACGTCGCTCAAAGTGCTCTGCAATGCCAGGCCGACAATGATCGCCACCGCACCGGAAGTGGCGAGCACGCCTTTGACCGGCAAGTCGAGCACGTACGCCATGGCGGCAATGATCGCAATCAGGAAGATCACCGCCCCCATCAAATCCTGCAGCAAGCGCCCGGTATGCCCGACACGCTGCATCATCACCGCCCCGAGCAACACCGTGAGCGTACGCGCCGCGAACAGCCACCAGCCGATCTGCAACGCCGTCGCGGCCAGGTGCAAGGCGGTGTTGTCCGCATAAGGCGCGAGTTGCATGGGGTTCATGCCGTCGTTGAACAGCACGGCACTGAACACCGCAAAGATCACCAACCGCGCCGCCAACTTCCAGTTAGCGAGGTTGACGGAAATCAAGCGCCACACGGCGATGTCGATAAGGATCAGCGCCAGGGCGCACAGCATCGGGTGATCAGCGATAAGTGAGGGCATCTAGGCGACTCCAGGGCGAATGCGGAGAAGATCGCATGAAATCTTGCTTCGGGGTATAGCGGGTGTGCTTACGTCTGCCTGAATCACCCTAATACCCCTTCGCTCGCAAGAACGTAGGCCGTACTTCAGAACTGTAGGAGTTCTCCTTCAGGTAGCACTTAAGAAATTCTCACAGGCCTGAAGCTCAGCGGCCTCTCACAAATCAATATCTATATACACAAAAATATCATCAGAAACGGACTACATGTTTTTGAGACGTTATTAGTTTGAAATTATTCAGGTTCGCTACGAATCTAAAGTACCTACAGAGCCATCAATCCCTGAACCGCCTCCGATCAATCAGGAGTGATTCGCCATGGCAGAGTTAAAAAATATCGCAATTGTTGGCGCAGGTCATATGGGGATCGCAATCGCCTTGGGCTTAAGGCGTTCAAACCCCAACATCTCTATAGCTATTATCGACTCGGACCCCGAAAAATACAAAAACATAAGCGGAGCCAACATTAGCTTACTGGCCGGCTTGCCCGACGCACCCACATTTGAAGCTTTGATACTCGCAATACCCCCTCAGGCGTTCAAAGGCTTTTCACACAACAACCCACAACTCAAAAGCCTCTCTACGCTAATGATATCCGTCATGGCAGGGATAACAATATCTGAATTAGAGAAGTACTTAAAGACCTCACAAGTGTGCAGGGCAATTCCAAATCTTCCATGCGCCATCAACAAAGGCGTAACCGTATTAATGCCCCATCCAACTATCACGCAAAAAAACAAATTATTAGCCATCCAAATTCTTTCACAGCTTGGCACGTTAATCATGACGCAAGACGAGAGAGCTATTGACGACGCCACTGCTCTGGTAGGAGGGGGACCCGCGTACATTTCTTATTTTGCAGAAGCGCTGATTGCATATGCAGTGTCAGCAGGCTTTGATAAAGCAACCGCATTCAGCATCGTGACCCAGATAATACATGGAACCTCAGCACTTCTTAAAACAAATACAGACACGCCAGAAACCCTCTGCAAAAAAGTCATGACGCCGAACGGGACGACAGAACGCGCTATAGACGTCCTCAATAACAAGCAGGTGAAAAATATCATTATTGACGCCTTGAAAAGTTCAAGCATGAGATCAACAGAATTGGGAAGGAGCGTACAATCATGCAAGGATTAATCGACCACGGCATCGCTTACTATCAACACCGAACAAGCAATCCGGCAACACGCCCAGATGAGACTTATCAACTCTACTTTGGACTAGGACAACGCCTAAAATTAGCTCACGCACCCGACGTATTCAACGTCAGTCTGGCAGGCATCAGGCTCGGCCACTACCTTGTGCATTCAATGGCGCTCAATACCCCAGACAGCAGTATCTTAGACATCGGAACTGGAAGTGGCGTTCATGCTTTATTGATGCGCAAGCTGGGTAACCGGAACATCACCGCTGTCGACGTCTGCAAACAGTCAATAGCGCAAGCCAAAATCAACGAGACCTTAAACTTCAAGCAGAACGAAATATCATTTTATATCAGCGATTTGTTTAGCAGCCTGCCCAAACAGAAGTTTCAAACGGTCATCTTCAATCCCCCAGGTTGGCGGACACCTTCCCCGTCACTTATGCAACTGTTGGAGAAGGCCGATCAGGTAAGTCAATTGCCGGTTCGCAGCATGTTTTACGGTGACGACGTCATTAGCCGTTTCCTGGAGGAGCTTCCTGCCTACCTGGCACCTATGGGCACGGCCGTCGTGGGGCTAAATTCGTTAGTTGGAATACGTGACGTGCTGGAAAGATACAGTCAACGCTACGGGGGTCATCCACCTCTACATTACAAGCTTGCGGAACGTCACACGTTTCCGCTAATTCACTATTCGTCTCAGTGGCAGTCACTCAGCGAGCATCTCAAATACGAATTCGCCGACTGGGCCAAGCATGACCTGGCTGCCTACTCAATTGATGAAGACGGTCATATTTATTGGTCCTATGAAATCGTTGAATTTTTTCATCGGCGCGCTTGACCGACTATGAAACCTCAAGACGACCTTCACTCGCCTCATGCTCCGTCGATCTTATTGGCGGGAGCAGCCAACGTACTGCTGGGGCTATCATCCCTGTACTGGAGAGAGCTTGATGGCATTCAAACATTCACTATAGTCGCTTATAGAATTTTACTGTCTGCTGCGATTCTTACTCTCCTAATCCCCCTTTTAAAACTCCATCACCGACTGAGCACGGTGACGTTGAAAATTATCGGCCTGCACTGCGCCGCATCATTGCTCATTGCGCTGAACTGGGGGACCTTCATCTGGTCATCTGTGAATGGTTCTATTCTCGAAAGCGGAATCGGCTACCTATTAGCACCTTTTATCGCCATCATCCTTGGAGCATTGATTTACCGCGAAGGCATCAACACAAGAAAAATCATTTCAATCAACATTGCATTGGGACTCGTGGCACTTCTGATACTCTCTACACACCACCTCAATCACTGGACTTATTTACTGATCTCCGCTAGCTGGGGTCTTTACACACTGATTAAAAAAATCACCCCCTTGGACGTTGTCAGCGGACTATTTATAGAAATGTTTTTTTTGGCAACGCTTTTTTCATTGCTGTTTTTACTGTATGACACACCTGTCATCCCCGTTGAAGAAGCTGCCCCTCACTCTAACGCTCTTATTTGGTTAGCCGGCGGCGTATCTACAGCGCCCTTGCTCATGTTTTCTTACGCCACAAAAAAGCTTTCACTTTCTCAGACCGGTTTCTTGCAATTCATCTTGCCTCTCACACTCACAACTATCGCCCTCCTTCGGCAACACGGTGGTTCACCTCAAGCCTCTTTCAGCCTTCCCCTGATAACCATAGGAATTCTAATCACACTGACCGCTTACGACATTATCTTTCCGCTGCCGTCTAAAAAGGGAAAAAACAGATGAACACTACTTATGACCTTATCGTAGTCGGCCTTGGAATAATGGGGGCGGCCACCTTATGGAGAGCAGCATCGAGATATTCTCGAGTATTAGGAATTGACGCATACGGCCCCACCCACAGCCACGGATCATCACAAGGAAGCTCAAGAATATTTCGTCGTGCTTACTGGGAGGGAGATAACTATCTACCCCTGCTTAATCACGCGGACCTGCTTTGGAACGAGCTTGAAAAAACCAGCCAGAAGCAACTGCTGTTCCGCACAGGGGGTATCTTTATCGGCCCTCCATCGAGTCGTGTCGTGGCAGGGAGCGTCCGAACCGCGGGTCAGGGAGCCATTGAGCATGAGCTGTGGGATTGGTCGAAAATCACTACTCGATCACCGGCTTTCAACATCACGCGCGAAACGCAGGCTCTGTATGAGCCTGGCGCCTATGCTATTGCTGCTTGCGATGCCAGGTTGGAAATGCTGAACGAAGCAGTGAAACATGGAGCGAGCACCGATTTTGGACATCGCGTCGTACACCTCGAAAATGAGGGGTCGGATGTGCGCGTGACAACCAATGGCGGACGCTCATATTTAGCGAGGTCCGTGATTGTAACAACCGGACCTTGGATCGCTGACAATCTCCTACCTGAACTCAAACAGTTAATTGAACCACGCAGAGTGCCTATATATTGGTTCACACCTAAAAGTGGCTTTGAAAAATTATTCGCCCCTGAGCACTTCCCCATTTTTCTCTACGAACGAGAAGATGGTGCTCTGCTTTACGGCGTTCCTTCAATTGCCGGAAATGAAACAGGGGTAAAAATCGGCTTTCACAACCGGCAACACACCCCTGCCGCTCCTGACTGTAAGGCTATCCCAGTTCAACAACAGTATGTGACGGAGATAACGTCGATCGTTGAATCTCTGTTCCCAACACTTGAGCGCTCGCCTACAAAAGCATCGAACTGCTTCTATACAATGAGTCCGGACGAATCCTTCCTGATCGGACAATCCAAGGTATTGAAATCAACTTATTTCGCGTCAGCTTGTTCTGGACATGGTTTTAAATTTGCCCCAGCTATTGGTGACGCCCTGGCTGATTTGGCTACAGGCCAACCCGCCAGAGTGTCCCTCTCGGAATTTTCAGCCAATCGCTTCGAATGATTTCCTAAACGCTTCAGGGTTTGGCTGAGGGCGCCCACCCGCTATCGGTACGCGGCCTATCAGCCCTGCATTTGCCCAAACTTGCCCGATTGAAAATCAGCAAACGCTTGATGAATCTCCTGCTCGGTATTCATCACAAACGGTCCATGCCCGACGATGGGTTCGTCGATGGGCTCGCCGCTTAGCAGCAACACCTTGGCGTCGTCATTGAACTCCAGTGTGAGTTGACTGCCATCGCGCTCGAACAACGCCAATTGCCCTTGGCGAGCAACTTCCTCGCCATTGACCAGCACCGTTCCGCGCAGGATGACCAGGGCGGTGTTGCGCCCTGTGTGCAGGTCCAGCGTAACCGCTTTGCCGGCGTTGAGGCGCAGGTCCCACACGTCGATGGGCGTAAACGTGCGGGCGGGGCCCTGGGTGCCAGCAAACTCACCGGCAATCAGGCGTAGTTGTCCGGCGTCGTTGGCCAGCGGCAGTACCGGAATGTCGCCGTCGACAAGGGTCTGGTAACCCGCGTCGGCCATTTTGTGCTTGGCCGGCAGGTTGACCCACAGCTGCACCATCTCTAGCGCCCCGCCGCTGCGGGCGAAGGCGGCGGAGTGGAACTCCTCGTGGAGGATGCCCTTGGCGGCGGTCATCCATTGCACGTCGCCAGGGCCGATTTTGCCGCCAGCACCGGTGGAATCACGGTGTTCGACCTCACCGTCGTAGACGATGGTCACGGTTTCAAAGCCGCGATGAGGGTGCTGGCCGACGCCGCGTCGTTGCTCGGTGGGAGTAAAGTCGGCCGGGCCGGCGTGGTCCAGCAGCAGGAATGGGCTGATGTGCTTGCCCATGGTGTCGTAGGAAAATAGTGTGCGCACCGGGAATCCGTCGCCCACCCAGTGGGCGCGGGGACTGGTGTAGATGCCGATGAGTTTTTTCATGGTGACCCTCCAAAGTGAGTCCACCATAAGACCTCGGGCCGATGAGCACTAGCCGGCAAATACGGCTGTAACTGTCCTATGTATAGGACAATCCGTTGACCTGACGCTGACGCAACAGGTGAAACGCCACAAAGGCCGTCGCCGCAAAGCACGCCTGGATGACGATCATCGGCGTGGCACTGCCATCGCGTAGCAGGCTCAACAGCAAACCGCTGCAGGTGGCGCCGAACATTTGCGCAAACCCCATCAGCCCGGCTGCCAGGCCTGCGCGGTGGGCGTTGGGCATTACCCCGCCCGTCACCGAACCCGGCAAGACCAGGCCGCCGCCGAGGGTCACCAGCGCAATCGGAATGTCCAGACCCAGCACTGACAGGCCGAACAGCGCATAAATGACCACGGCCGAGACCCCGCCAGCGGCTACCATCGCCACGCCCATTGTCACAATCCGCTGGGGGCCCAGGCGCATGATGTTGCGCCGGGTGTAGGTGGAACCGACGATCAACATCGACACGATCAGGCCGAAATTGATGCCGTACTCAAGGCTGCTGAAGCCCAGCAGGTTGATAAACACCGCCGACGAGCCCGCGATCACCGCAAACATGGCGCCATAGGTACACGCCAACGCCACGGCGAACGCACGGTACTGGCGCCCCCTGAGCAGATCCAGGTATTGCCCGCCCAGTGAGCGCCAGTGGCCGGCCTTGGGGTCCAGGTAGTGATTGGTCTCGCGAAAGAACAGCAGGACCACTAGCAGCACCACGCTACCAATCGCCAGTGCCAGCACGATCGGCGCACGCCAGCCGAGCCATTTGATCAGCAGGCCGCCGACCATCGGCGCCACCACGATGGCATAGAGCATGCCGATCATGGTCAATGCCAGCGCCGGCCCTGCTTCTGCCTTCCATACATCACGCACCACCGTGCGCGCCAGTACCAACGCGGCGCAGGCGCCCAGGCCTTGCAGTACGCGGGCGGCGATGAAGTGCTCGATGTCGTCGACCAACAACATCGATAAGGTCGCCAGCGCATACAGCACCAGACCGCCGATCAGTACCGGCCGACGGCCGATGCGGTCCGACAGCGGGCCGAACAGCAATTGCCCGAGGCCGAATGCGGCGACAAACGCCGACAGCGCCATCAATGACGAGCCCGCTGGAGCGGCCAGTGCCTGCTCGATGGCGCCAAGGCCGGGAATGATCAATTGGGTCGACACTTCACCCAGCGCCGTCAGGGCCACCAATAGAAACAGCAAGCTTCGCGATGGCGCCGGGGCGTTTGTCATGAGGAGCATCCGGGGGCTGGATTAATTTATATTTCGACCATAATATGCATAAAAAATTATGTCCATAATTTTTTGCCCAAAGGTAACCCCGGAGCCCGCCATGCACCCTCTTCCCTTGCGTCTTCTCATGCCCCTGGCCCTGTTGATCATGCTCAATGGCTGCAACGGCAAGGCCGATACGGCCGCAGAAACCCCGCTGCCGCGCCCAGTCCTTGCGGCCAAGGTCGAAGCTGCCGGCACCCAACAAAGCGCCTATACCGGCGTGGTTGCCGCGCGGACCGAAAGCGACCTGGGCTTCCGGGTCAGCGGCAAAGTCATCGAGCGTAAGGTCGATCCCGGCCAGCACGTGTCCCGGGGGGATACCCTGCTGATGCTGGACATCGGCGACTTCGAACTGGCCCTGCGCTCGGCCAGGAACCGCGTCAGCGCCGCCCAGGCGCAACTGCGCCAGCGCCGTGACGACGAAAACCGCTACCAACGCCTGGCCAACACCGGCGCCGTATCGCGGCAGATCTTCGACCAGTCGGCAACCAACCTGCGCGTCGCCGAAGCCGAGCTGGCTTCGGCACAATCCGACGCCAGCCAGATTGAAAACCGCCGCACCTACTCCGTGCTCAAGGCTGATGGCGACGGCATCATTACCGATGTGCGAGTGGACCGCGGCCAGGTGGTCGCCGAGGGGCAAATCGTCGCGCGCCTGGCCCATGACGGCGCGCGCGAAGCCATCGTCAACCTGCCGGAAAACCAGCGCGACCAGGCCTCGCAGAAAGCCCTGGCCTTCCCCTTCGGGGCCCCGGACCAGGCGGTGACCGCCACCCTGCGCGAACTGTCCGCCAGCGCCGACCCGACCACCCGCACCTACCGCGCCCGCTACGTCCTGCACGGGGCAGTCGACCGCTTTGCCCTCGGTTCCACCATCACCGTACGCCTGCAAGGCAACGGCCAGGCGCAGCAAACCCGGGTGCCCATCGGCGCCCTGCTGGATTCAGGCCAAGGTACCGGCGTCTGGCTGATCGGCGCAGATGACAAGGTCAGTTTCGCGCCAGTGAAAGTCGCCAGTCTTGGCCAGGAAGACGCCTTGCTCGACAGCGGCGTAAGCCCCGGCCAAGTCATCGTTGCCCTCGGCGCACACCTGCTGCACAGCGGTGATGGCGTGCGCCTGCTGCCCTCCCAGGTGCTGGCCCTCAACCGCAAACAGGACAACTGAGCATGCGCGGTATCAACCTTTCCGAACTGGCGGTCAAGCATCGCGCGGTCACGTTGTTCCTGATCATTGCGATCCTCGCCGCCGGGATTTTCTCGTTCGGCAAACTGGGGCGCGCCGAAGACCCGTCGTTCACCGTCAAGGTGATGACCATCACCGCCGCCTGGCCCGGCGCAACAGCCCAGGAAATGCAGGAACAGGTGGCCGATCGCCTGGAAAAGCGCCTGCAGGAACTGGACTACTACGACCGTGTCGAGACCATCGCCCAACCGGGCTTCGTATCGATGCGCATGACCTACAAGGAGTCCACGCGCCCCAGTGAAATCCAGGACCTGTTCTACCAGACCCGCAAAAAACTCAGCGATGAGGCCGCGAAACTGCCCAAGGGCGTGATCGGTCCCTTCTTCAACGATGAGTATTCCGATGTGTATTTCGCGCTGTACGCCCTGGAAGCCGAACACTTGCCCCATCGGCAACAGGTACAGATGGCCGAAGAACTGCGCCAGGGTCTCCTCAACCTGCCGGGCGTGAAGAAGGTCAACATCCTCGGCGAACAGGCACAACGCGTGTTTGTCGAGTTCTCCTATGAGCGCCTGGCGACCCTGGGCATCAAGCCGGACCAGATCTTTGCCGCCCTCGCCGCACAGAATGCCGTGGCGCCCTCGGGCTTCGTCGAGACGGCCGGGGCTCGCGCCTATATCCGCATCGACGGCGCGTTCGACAGCCTGTCACTGATTGAAAACGTACCGCTGGAAGTCAACGGCCGCGTGCTGCGCATCGCCGATGTGGCGACCGTCAGCCGTGGCTATGAAGACCCGCCCAGCTACCGCATCCGCCACCAGGGCGACCCGGCGTTGATGCTTGGCGTGATCATGGAGAAACACTGGAACGGCCTGGAACTGGACAAGAGCCTCAAGGCCCAGGAAGCGAAGATTCAGGCCGACCTGCCCCTGGGCGTGAACTTCGCCAAGGTCTCCGACCAGGCGAAAAACATCAGCCTGGCGGTGAACGAATTCATGCTGAAATTCTTCGTCGCCCTGGCTGTGGTCATGGTGATCAGCCTGTTGGCCCTGGGCTTTCGCGTCGGTTTGGTGGTGGCGGCGGCTGTGCCGCTGACCTTGTCAGTGGTGTTTGTGATCATGCTGCTCACCGGGCGCGAATTCGACCGCATTACCCTGGGCGCGCTGATCATTTCCCTGGGCTTGCTGGTGGATGACGCCATCATCGCCATCGAGATGATGGTGGTGAAGCTTGAGGAAGGCTTCGACCGGATCCACGCCGCCACCTTTGCCTGGAGCTCCACGGCGGCGCCGATGCTGACCGGTACGCTGGTGACCATCATAGGTTTCCTGCCGGTAGGGTTTGCGCGTTCCGGGGCCGGGGAATATGCCGGCAATATTTTCTGGATCGTCGGCTTTGCGCTGATTTCGTCGTGGTTGGTGGCGGTGGTCTTCACGCCGTACCTGGGTGTAAAGCTGTTGCCGCAGATCAAACCGGTGCCCGGCGGCCACGATGCGATTTACGCCGGGCGTTACTACCAGAAACTGCGCAGCCTGGTGCAAGCCTGCGTGCGGCGGCGCTGGCTGGTGACCGGGCTGGTCGTCGGCGCGTTCGTGCTGTGTGTGGCGGGCATGGGCGTGGTGAAGCAGCAGTTCTTCCCCAACTCCGACCGCTCCGAGCTGATTCTGGAGGTGTATATGCCGCCCGGCAGCGCCTTCAAAAGCACCGAGGCTGTGGCCGCGCAGCTGGAAAAAGCCCTGCTGCAAGAGCCGCAAACCACCCTGGTCGACACCTATGTGGGGGGCGGCGCACCCCGCTTTTTCCTGTCGTTGAACCCGGAACTGCCGGACCCGGCATTTGCCAAGCTGATCGTGCAGACCCCGGACTCTCATGCCCGCGACGCCTTGAAACTGCGCATGCGGGAACGGATTGCCGCGGGTGAGTTTGCCTCGGCGCGGGTGCGCGTAACCCAACTGCTGTTTGGCCCGCCCGTACCGTTCCCGGTGGTGTTCCGGGTCTCTGGACCGAACCTGGATGTGCTGCGTGGTGTGTCCGAAGACGTGCGCAAAGTCGTCGCCGCCAACAAACTGACCAAGGACGCCTTCCTCGATTGGGGCGAGCGCTCCAGCGGTTATCGGCTGGTGCTCGACCAAGACCGCCTGCGCCTGCTGGGCTTCACCCCCAACGAGGTGAAATCCCAGCTCAATGCCCTGCTCAGCGGCAACCCGATCACCGAAGTGCGTGAAGGCAACCGCACCGTCTCCGTAGTCGCCCGCGCCCAGGGGAGCCAGCGCGAGGACCTCGGCAACCTCGACAACATGACCCTCACCAACAGCGCCGGCACCTCTGTGCCGCTGGCCCAGGTCGGGCATTTCCAGGCGGTAATGGAAGAACCGATCCTCAAGCGCCGCAATCGCGCGACCACCGTGGAAGTGCGCGCCGATATCGTCGACGGCGTGCAACCGCCCGACGTGGAAATGGCCGTGTACAAAGACCTGCAGCCGCTGATCGCCAAACTGCCCGCCGGCTACCAGATCGATATTGGCGGCCCGGTCGAGGAAAGCGCCAAGGCTAACGTTGCCCTGGCCGCGCTGTTCCCGATCATGATCCTGCTGACCCTCACGGTGATCATGTTCCAAGTGCGCTCGTTCGGGGTGATGTTCATGGTCTTCGCCACTGCGCCATTGGGCTTGATCGGTGCCGTGCCGACCTTGCTGCTGTTCAACCAGCCATTTGGCTTCAACGCCATCCTGGGCCTGATCGGGATTGGTGGGATCCTGATGCGCAACACGCTGATCTTTACCGACCAGATCCGCCAGAACCAGAACCACGGCATGCCGATTCACGAGGCAATCATCGAGGCCACCGTACGGCGTGCGCGGCCGGTGATCCTGACCGCGCTGGCGGCGGCGCTGGCGTTTATTCCGCTGACGTTGTCGGTGTTCTGGTCATCCCTGGCCTACGTGCTGATCGGCGGGGTGCTGGTGGGCACGGTGCTGACGCTGTTGTTCCTGCCGGCACTGTGCAGCCTGGTGCTGGGTCGGGAGAAGACGAAAGTTGTCGAAACGTCCCACATAACGACCGGATAAGCTCTACTCCCCACCCCTGAAAAGATCTGCAAAGTCCCTCGCCTGATTACACAGTGCGAGGGATTGCAGATGGATTTTCTTGTTGTTGGAGCTGTTTCTTGAACCCGGCCATTGGCAGGCTGGCCCTGACCCCAATGGATGTGAAGACGGTCGATGTCGAGAGCGTCTTTCGCGATTTCCGGGAATGCCTGAACACGTTCGATGACTGGGCGGAAAGCTTCTGGAGCTTTTCAGCGCTGGACGTCGAGCAGGTCTTCAAGGTGGGGGACGAAGTGGCGCTGGTAGCGCCGATCAACCGCTCCCTTTTTCCGAGCAGCACCGTTGCTTCTTGCCAGGCCAATGGCACGTTGACCCTGGTGCACATGTTTCAAAGCACGCGCTTCGTACCCATCGGCAACACGCCGTTGGTGCTGCAGCGCGTCGACCCCAACGGCGGCCCACTGGGCGAGCCGATTTACAAGACCATCGGCCCGAGCGGCATTCTCGAAATCAACGAGTGTGAGCGCGACCAGCAGTACCGCGTCAGCTTCTATCCCAACGTTTCAACCGATCACGTCAAGGCGCTGTATGCGTCTTATCAAACGGTGATTGACGCGCTGGAGTTTCGCCTGCGCGAAGCGTGGGAAAGCACCTTCCAAGCGCAGTGGAAGGACTACACAGACGCCAACCCGCTTGATCAACGCAGGATGCTGGAGAAGGCGTTTCTTCTAGGGATGGGTAAGGCGCTTTACAGCCTTTGGGACAATTTCACGCAACTGTACGGCCTGCTGGCGGATATACAGACGAACAGTGAGAAGTGGCTGCAATACGTTACCCAGACCGAACTTGATGAACTGCTGACACTGGGCAAGGACGCCATTGCTCGCGGCCTGCTGGTGCTCAGCGATGAGCCGCTGGTGTTCATCTATGTGTCGGCGATATCCAGTTGGATACGGATGTTGCCGCCGCAAGAAATGAACGAGGTGATGGGGGAAATCACCGGCGATGTATTGATCGGTCTGCTGCTATTGAGGGTTGCAGGCGCCATGGGTGTGACCCTGCGCCTGGGCACTCAGGTGGTGGGGCATATCAAATCCAGCCGCGTGCGTGGATGGCTGGAGATGCTGGCCAATCAGCTCGTCGGGCCCCGGTTGGAAGCGCATGTCGAAGCGGCCAAGCCGGTGTTGCTGGGTAGCGCGGCGACGCCGATCCGGGTGATTCCAGAGGTGCCATTGAAGGTTGGGGATCAGGTGGTTTCCAACCCGGTGCCGCTGGTTCGGGACAAGGCCACGCAACGGACGGTGTTGGTGCGCCAGGAGCCTGTGGATGACGTGCCGTCTACTGCTCGCAATCCCAATGGGGATGCCGCTGCGTCGTCGGACAAAACCGCCACGAACGGTTGCCCGGTGTCGATGGTCACGGGCGAGGAACTGCTGACCCTGACCGATGGGACGCTGGACGGGATTTTGCCGTTTGAGTGGACACGCTTGTACCGCACCAGTGCAGTGGAAGTGGACTGCGGGTTGGGGTTTGGCTGGAGTCACTCGCTGGCGCATCGGCTTATGGTTGAGGGGGATTCGGTTGTATGGACCGATCATGAAAACCGCTCGACCACCCTGCCCTTGCCCACCGTTTCTCGGCCTGCAATCACCAATAGCCTGGCCGAAGCGGCGGTCTACCTGGGGACTGTGCCTGATGAACTGGTGCTGGCTCAGTCGTCACGTTTCTACCACTTTCGCGACGGTGTGCTGACAGCGATCAGCGATGCGTATGACAACCGGTTGCGCATTTGCCGGGATGTTCTGGGGCGCATTGAGCGCCTGGATAACGGTATCGGGCGCTCACTGTTTTTGCGCTATGCCTCGGGCCGGATCGTGGCGGTGGACTACCAGGTTCAACGCGTCGTGGATGAGGGTCCGTATGTGTGGGTGACGGAGCAGACCGTCGTTTCCTACGCCTATGACGACGCTGGACGACTGATTTCGGCGACCAATGCGGTCGGTGAAAGTGAGGTTTATCGGTACGACGCTCAGCACGTGATTCTTGAGCGTGGATTGGCCGGTGGGGCGAGTTTCTATTGGGAGTGGGAACGGGCTGGCAAGGCCGCGCGGTGTGTCCGGCATTGGGCGAGTTTCTCGCAGATGGACACGCGGTATGCCTGGGATGACAACGGGCAGGTCACGGTGTTTAACGCCGACGGTAGCCAGGAAGTCTACGTGCATGACCAGCGGGCGCGGCTGGTGCAGCGGGTGGATCCGGAGGGGGCCGAGCACTTCAAGTCCTACGATGACAAAGGCCGGCTGACGGTTGAGCAGGATCCTCTCGGTGCGATCACGGCGTATCAATACGACGAAGCGGGACGCCTGGTGGCGTTGTTTCCGGGAGATGACGAGCCGACGACCTACGAGCATGACAACGGATTCGTACGGGTTGTGCGGCGTGGTGAAGCAGTCTGGAAATACGAGCGGAATGACCAGGGCGATGTTACGCGTAGGACCGATCCTGACGGCAACGCTACTGACTACAGCTACAACCAATATGGGCAGCTGGTTGGCGTTTGGTACCCGGATCACAGTTGTCAGCGCCTGGTGTGGAATGAACGCGGGCAGTTGCTTGAGGAGCAGTTGCCCAATGGTGGAATCAAGCGCTATCGCTATGACGATCTCGGCCGACAAGTTGCGCGTGAGGATGAGCATGGTGCGCTGACCCAACATCAGTGGGACAGCGTGGGTCGGTTGATCCGCGTGGTGCTACCGGGCGGTGCGTGCAGGGAATACAGCTACAACGCTTACGGAAAAATCACTTCCGAACGCGATGAACTGGGGAACGTCACCCGCTACGAATACGCCGACGGCCTGCACCTGATCAGCCGCCGCATCGACGCCGATGGCAGCCAGGTCAAGTACCGCTACGACAACGTTCGGCTGCTACTGACCGAGATCGAGAATGAAGTCGGCGAGACCTACAAACTCGCTTACCACCCTAATGGCCTGATCCAGCAGGAAACCGGGTTTGACGGCCAGCGCACCGCTTACGTCTACGACCTCAACGGCAATCTGCAGGAAAAGACTGAACACGGTGATGACGGCAGTCGGCTGGTTACTCGCTATGAGCGCGACCCTGCCGGTCGACTCGTAAGAAAAACCCTGCCCGATGGTGGTGCCGTCGACTATGCCTACGATCGCCAGGGCAACCTCCTAAGCGTCGACGACGGCCACTGGGCTTTGGTCTATGAATACGACGTCCAAAATCGCCTCACCGCCGAACACCAAGGCTGGGGCACCCTGCGCTACGGCTACGACGCCTGCGGCCACCTTCATAACCTGCGCCTGCCGGACAACAACCGCCTCACCTTCAACCACGCCAAAGGCGGTCACCTCGCCACCGTCGAACTGAACGGCGAAACCCTGACCTCTCATCTCTACAAAGCCGGCCAGGAGCACCAACGCCAACAAGGCCAATTGATCAGCCACTACCACTATGACGACCAGCAGCGCCTGCACGCTCACGCCGTCACCCAGCAGGCATACACCCTTTATCAACGCCAGTACGACTACGACAAATCCAGCAACCTCACCCGCCTGCTCGACACCCGCAAAGGTGAACACCGCTACCACTACGACCCACTAAGCCGCCTCACCCGCGCCGACCACACCCAAGACGAGCAAGAACGCTTCGGCCATGACCCGGCCGGCAACCTGCTCATGCAAGACCGCCCCGGCCCCGATATCGTCGCCGGCAATCGCCTGATGATCCAGGGTGACCACCATTACGACTACGACGCCTACGGCAACCTGATCCGTGAGCGACGCGGCAAAGGCCACACCCTCGTCACCGAATACCGCTACGACTGCCAGCATCGCCTGATTGGTATTAAGACGCCCAATGGCCAAACCGCCAGCTACCGCTACGACCCCTTTGGCCGCCGCATCAGCAAAACCGTCGATGGGATTACGACCGAGTTCTTCTGGCAAGGCGACACACTCATCGCCGAACACCACGCGAACCGCCACCGCAGCTACCTCTACGAACCCAACACCTTCCGCCCGCTGGCGCTGCTGGAAGGCTTCGGCCCAAAGGAAACCAAGGCCTACCACTACCAACTCGACCACCTTGGCACCCCGCAGGAACTCACCGCTCCGGATGGCGAGATCGTCTGGTCCGCGCATTACCGTGCTTACGGCGAAATCACCCGACTCGACATAGGAAAAGTCGACAACCCCCTGCGCTTCCAGGGCCAATATTTCGATCAAGAAAGCGGGCTGCACTACAACCGCCATCGCTACTACAATCCGGATGTTGGTCGCTACCTGACGCCGGACCCGGTGAAGTTGGCGGGTGGGATCAATGCGTACCTGTACGTGCCTAATCCGACAGGATGGATAGATCCGTTAGGACTGAGCTGCAAGATTGGAAATTGCCCTGGCAGCGTATTAGACACACATGAAAAAGCAGGTGGACACCTAATTAAAAAGCATGTTGCCCAGACGCGACCACAACTGACTGCAAGGCTCAATTTGGAACCACATATTCCTGCAGCGTCCACATTCAAAAATCAAGAGGAAGCGGAAGCCCTAGTATCTAAGAGCCTAAACACTCACCGGCATGAAATTTTAAAATTCTTAGAGGGCAAAAAGGACAAATACACAATCTACGATAGCTCTAGCCAAGCCGTTGGCGTGAGTATTATTAGAGGTACTGAAACCCCCATACCCGTCTACAATTTCATTCTTGTTCTGAAAAGAAAACCTAAGATGCCGGATGGCTATCTATTACTCACGGGATACCCAGAAAAATGAACATTCCATTGACAGAGCTGCAACAATTTCTCGGCGCTTACTTTAACCAGGACTGGTCAGCGGAATACTCATCCGCTGACGAGGCGATTGATTCGTTCCTACTTGACTCACCAAGAGACATAATAATTACTGTAAGAAAAGAAATTTTAGATTTAATTAAAACCTACACAGATGAGCCTACCTTTCAAAGTAATTTACTTCACGAGCAGCATTGTTATTACTACTACCCAAATCAATGGGATTCAGGACAATCATGGCTGAATCACATTATTGTGAAATTCGATGAGTACTTGGTCAAACCAGAAAACCCTGTTTAAGAACAACCCTGTGGCGAGCAGGTTTGCCCTGCACTGGAGCGCGCAGCGACCCCACTGCAGGCAGTGAGTTTTTTCAGGTAAAGCCGCATTTATCTGTTTTGGGGCTGCTGTGCAGCCCAAAGCAGGGCAACCCTGCTCACCACAAAAGGGTGTCCATCAGCGAAAAATCACCACTTCGAAAGCTCCATAATCATCCGGCTAAGCAGATAAACCCGCGGCGCCACACTTCACGCGAAGCGCTTGGACTAGCTCCATTCAACGGGATGGACCATAGTAAAAATCCGATATTCAAACTGGAATTACCCGGAGCAGGACGAAGCTACAGACCAAACAAAAACGACCCAAACAATCCAACTTTCAACCCTTCAATGAATGGTGCAGAAATGAAGTTTCGTGAAGACGGCACGCCTTTTACTCTATTCCCCATTAAGGAGTGAAAAAATGCTATTTCACCCTTCTTCCGAGCACATACCTTTCGACGCCAGCTTGAGTTATTTCGTGGGCATTTTTGACATTTATGATAGGGAGGAAACCAAGGGAAAAGCGCTTGCCCGTTTCAACCCTAACGAAAATAGAGACAGAGAAGCTCTCATACTTGAATACTGCCTAGACCCCTTCAACAAGCTTTCCTATCGCCACAGATATAAACTAATAGAGAATTTACTTAACGCGCTAAACACTGAGGCGTTTAACTTCCACTCTTACCTTGAAGACGATCCAGAGTCGTATTCAAAAATGGCCTGGGACGAAACAGAAATAACCGACCCCCGAGGCTTCTTCGCCGAGATCTATCGGCTAGCCAACGAGGTCTGGAAAGAAGACCTCCAAAAAGCCAGCCTCGAAGACCAGTCAACTTGGTAACACAAACGCTGCCCTCCCAAGCAACCCGCCCCTGTGGATAGCGAGCTTGCTCGCGTTGGGCGGCGCAGCGGCCCCATTCGGGGCAGTGGGTATTTTCAGGTAAATCAGGACTGTCTGTTTTAGGGCTGCTGCGCAGCCCAACGCAGGGCAAGCCTAGTCGCCATAAAAACCTGCCCACCACGACAAAACGCTCACTCGACAGAATGAGGGGCTCCCCCAAACGCACTGGATGAGCCCCCCACGCCCATCACCGCTTCGAAAGCTCCATAATCATCCGGCTAAGCAGATAAACCCGCGGCGCCACACTCTCCACCTCCGCATACTCCTCCGGGGTGTGAATATTCCCGCCGACAATCCCAAAACCATCCAACGTCGGCGTCCCTACCCCAGCCGACAAACTTGCGTCCGCCGCGCCACCGCTGCCCTCGATCGTCAGCGTCTTGCCCAACTCCCCATAGATGCCCTGGGCGATCGCAACCAACTTGTCCGACTCTGGCGTCTGCGGCATCGGTGGCAACCCACGCTGCAAGCTGGTCTTCACTTCGGTTTCAGGGATCAGCTTGTTCGCTGACACGCGGGCCAGGTCTTTCTCGATGCGATCAAACTCCTCTGGCAACGCCGCGCGCACGTCCGCCTTGGCCGTGGCCTGGTCGGGGATGACGTTGGTGCGGTCGCCGGCCTTGATGACGGTGAAGTTGATGGTGGTTTTCTTTTCCTCGTCGCCCAGTTTGCCCAATTGCAGGATCTGGTGCGCCGCTTCCATGGCGGCGTTGCGGCCGAGCTCCGGGGCGACGCCGGCGTGGGCCGCCTTGCCTTTGACTTCAACCACGGCGGTGGCGCTGCCTTTGCGCCAGACCACCAGGCCATCGGCTGGGCGGCCGGGTTCGAGGTTGAGGGTGACGTCGTGGGCCTTGGCGGTTTGGCGGATCAGCTCGGAGGCAGCGTCGGAGCCGGTTTCTTCGCTCGCGTCGAGCAGGAAGGTGATCTGCGCGTAGTCCTTGAAACCCTGGTCCTTGAGGACTTTGAGCGCGTAGATGCCGGCGACGATGCCACCCTTGTCATCCATCACGCCAGGACCATAGGCGCGGCCGTCCTTGATATGGAACGGACGCTCGGCGGCCGAGCCTTCCTTGAAGACGGTGTCCATGTGGGCCATCAGCAGGATCTTGGCCTTGCCGGTGCCTTTGAGGGTGGCAACCACGTGACTGTTGTTGGCCGCTTTATCCGGCACCAGCTCAATAGAGAAACCCAGCTGTTTCAGCTCATCCACAGCAATGTCGCGCACTTGCGTCAGGCCCGGCTCATAGCCTGAACCCGAGTCGATGTTCACCAGGCGCTCCAGCAATTTCAGGGCGTCGGCCTTGTACTGCTCGGCGTGTGCCTGGATCTGTTTATGGGGTTCGGCGCTGTAGGCCGGCACGCTGACGGACAAGGCCAGGGTGGCAGCCAGGAGGGTACGGGAGAAGTTGAAGAGCATGAACCGATCCTTGATTGTTGTTGGAGGGTGCCGCCACACCCTACCCCACTAGACCGATCGCAACCAACTCCCCTGTACGGAACTGACGCGGTTTCGCCCGCTGCTCTTGGCTTCGTACAACGCTTGGTCAGCGTCATTCAACCAGCTAGTCGAATCTGCATGGTTCGGCTGATACGGCGCCAGGCCGATACTCAAGCTGACGCGCAGGGTCGGGTCCTGGGCGTAGGCCAGGGCGTTGAAGCGGTTGCGCAACGCATCCATGACTTCGGTGGCACGGTTAAGGTCCATGTCCGGCAGGATCACGCAGAACTCGTCGCCACCGTAACGCCCGGCCAGGTCGGTGGCGCGCAGGTTCTGGCGAAGTACTTTGCCCAGTTGGCGCAGGACAATATCGCCGGTGACATGCCCGTAGGTGTCGTTGATGACCTTGAAGTGATCGATGTCGATCAGCGCGATGGCGGCGCCTGCCGAACCGCGGCGGCAGCGTTGGAATTCGAGCTCCAGGTGGTCTTTCCAGGCACCGTGGTTGAGCAGCCCGGACAGGCTGTCGGTGCGGCTCAGGGCCAATAGCTCGCGTTTGTGGCGTGCCAGGGTTACCGCCTGGCGGTAGCAGATCCAGCCCAAGGCCAACGGATACAGCATCAGGATAGGCAGGCAGGCGTAGAGCTGCACCTGGGTAGTCACCGCAATAAAGGCCGGGGCAAACATCCACAACGACGTGCCGATACCCAGTGCCTGCGCCACCCATCCCGCCAGCATGAAACGGGGACCGCCAATGGCGACGTTGTTCATGGTCATCATCGACAAGGTGGTCACGCTGGGCAGCGGGTTGAGGTGCATGGCGCCAACCCAGAACCCACCGCAGAACGAGTCGAACAACAGGTTGCGCCGTTCGCTGCGCAGGGCGTTGGCGCTGCGCAAGGACAGTTGAAACGCCACGTGCGGCCACACAAACGCGTTGATCAGCATCCACGCCCACACCCACCAGGCGGGGTCCAGAGGGTACATCCCGAACACCACGCAAACAAATCCGAGCGTCAACCCGAGCGTACGGGATTTGTACAGCCGTGAAGCGAGCGGAAGTCCGTTTCCTTCTGCAGCTGACATGGTGGGGTGAGATCCTGAGTGAATGCCTGGAGTCTATCAGGGGACCGGCAATTCGCCACTACCACTCATAAGCTTGAGGCCCTCAGTGAGCAAAGCCTCGCGCCAGCATCAGCGCCACGCCCAGTAGCATCACGGCGGTGATGCGCTGCAGCAATACGCGGCGCTGAGGGTTTTGCAACACCTGCTTGATACGCTGGCCAAAGTAGCAATACAGGCAGCCGCTGACGAATTGCAGCAACAAAAACGTCAGCCCGAGGATCGCAATATCCACTGTCGAACGGTGCTCCCCGGTCCCGGCAAACTGAGGGAATACCGCGCTGAACATGATGATGGTCTTGGGGTTGGAAAACCCGGTCAGCAGCCCCTTGCGAAACAGGCTGCGCGCGGCTTCCACATGACCAATCCGCTCGATCACCACACCGTTGCTGGTCCACTGCTTATAGGCGAGGTGAAGGATGTAGGCCACGCCGATCACCTGGATTGCCTGGGTGATGGACGGGTTGCCCTTGATCAATTCAGAAAAGCCCACCGCAAAAACCAGGATCGAAATCAGGTACGACACACTGGCCCCGATCTGCGCCGGGATCGAACTGCGCAAGCCGTCGCGCAGGCCCAGGCTCAAGAGCAGCAGGGTCATGGGGCCGGGACTGAAGGTCATGGTGGCGCAAAACAGCAGGAAGTAGAAAAACGAAGAGAGGGTTAACGCGCTTGTCATAGCCGGGGACCTGGAAAAGAGAGCGGGCAGTCTAGGCAGCTGGCATTGCACTGGGCAGGTGAAGTGAGGCTTAATCCGCCCAAACTTCACCGGTAAAATCACCGGCAAAGACAAGGAAGCCGCATGTTCGTCAAGGCCATAGTCTTCGTGGTAGGCACCTCCAAGGTGCAGCAGATCGTCGAGGCTTTCAGCCAGGCGATCGAAAGCGGTGAATGGGCACCCGGCAGCAAGCTACCCTCGGTGCGCGAACTGACCCAGGTGCTGGGCGTAAGCAAGTTCACGCTAAACGAAGCCCTTGACCGCTTGCGCGGGCGCAATCTGCTCACCTCCAGCCAAGGTCGTGGCTATTTCGTGGCCGCGACCAACACCCATGCGGCCTCGACGAACTGGGTTGAGTTGCTGCCTCAAGACCTGCTCAGCGTATTACGGCGCCCCCTCGCGACGGTCTACGGTGACCTGCGCCCCGGCAGCGGCCACTTGCCCGAGGCGTGGCTGGACAGCGACGCCATTCGCCAAACCCTGCGCAGCGTGGTGCGGGCGCCGTCGCTGCGCATCGCCGAGCTGGGCACACCGGCCGGGCTATTGCCGTTGCGCCAGGCCCTGCAACAGAAACTCCACGGCGAAGGCATGTCGGTGTCGGTCGAACAGATCATTACCACGCCCAACACTGTACAAGGCCTGGACATGCTGATGCGCCTGCTGGCGCGTCCCGGCGACACCGTGCTGCTCGACGCACCGTGCTACTTCAACTTCCACGCCAACCTCGCGCTGCACGGGGTCAAGGTGGTGACGATCCAGCGCCGGCCCGACGGTTTCGACTTCAGCGCCCTCGAACAACTATTGGCTGAACACCGCCCCAGCCTGTACCTCACCACCAGCGTGCTGCAGAACCCGACCGGACACTCCTTCAGCCCCAGCCAGGCGTTTCGCCTGCTACAACTGACGCAGCAATACGCTTGCCATATCGTCGAGGATGACCTCTACGGCGACCTGCACCCCAGCCCACCACCGCGCCTGGCCGCCCTCGCCGGCCTGGACAAGGTCACCTACCTGTCGGGTTTCTCCAAGACGCTCAGTGCCAACACCCGCGTCAGCTTCGTGGTTGCGGCGCCGCAACTGGCGGCCAACCTAACCAATATGAAGCTGATGAGCGGCGGCGTGACCTCCGAGCTGTTCGAGCAGATCGTTTACCGCATGCTCAGCGAAGGCAACTACGCCAAGCACCGCAAGCGCATGGTGCAGCGCTTGATGGAGGCCGGTGGACGGGTCGAGCAATGGCTCAAGCGTTGCGGCTGCGAATTGCCGATGGGCTACGAAGGCGGGATGTTCATCTGGGCGCACCTGCCACCCGGCATCAACGGCGAGCTGCTGGCCCAGGAAGCGTTGAAAAAGGGCATGGTGCTGGCGCCGGGAGTGCTGTTTGGCTATGACCCGGCACACCGCGACTCGATGCGTTTCAATGTGGCCCACAGTGATGAGCCACAGGTACAACAGCTATTCGAGGCGCTGTTGCCCAAGGCGTCACACGCCCCGTGAGCAGGCGGTGATTGATCAGCGACGTACGCATCGCGTTGCGGGTGATCCCCCGGCATTTTTGCGTCGTCGTGTATCTCCCTATCGCCAGATACACTGCAATACAAAGGGCACAAGGCAAGGCCCTCGCCAATGGCTAGACTGCGCCCCTATGAGTATTTACGAGGAAGGCAGCATGGATCATGTCGATCACATCCTGATCGTCGATGACGACCGGGAGATCCGCGAACTGGTAGGTAACTACCTGAAGAAAAACGGTATGCGCACCACCGTGGTTGCCGATGGCCGCCAGATGCGCAGCTTCCTCGACACCACTCCGGTGGACCTGATCGTGCTGGATATCATGATGCCCGGCGACGACGGCTTGCAGCTGTGCCGCGAACTGCGGGTAGGCAAGCACAAGGCCACGCCACTGCTGATGCTCACCGCGCGCAATGATGAGACCGACCGAATCATCGGCCTGGAAATGGGCGCCGACGATTACCTGGTGAAACCCTTCGTCGCCCGTGAATTGCTCGCACGTATCAACGCGGTGCTGCGCCGCACGCGGATGTTGCCGCCAAACCTGGTGGTCAGCGAGACCGGACGCCTGATCCGTTTCGGCCGCTGGCGCCTGGACACCACTGCCCGCCACCTGCTCGACGAGGACGATACCCTGGTGGCCCTGAGCGGCGCCGAATACCGCCTGTTGCGGGTATTCCTCGATCACCCCCAGCGCGTGCTCAACCGCGACCAGTTGCTCAACCTGACCCAAGGCCGCGATGCCGACCTGTTCGACCGCTCCATCGACCTGCTGGTGAGCCGCCTGCGCCAACGCCTGCTGGATGACGCCCGCGAGCCGGCCTATATCAAGACCGTGCGCAGTGAGGGCTATGTGTTTTCCTTGCCGGTGGAAATCCTCGGGGCCGATCAATGAAGCTACGGTTTGGCTGGCCACGGACCCTGGCGTCGCAGTTGTCGCTGATCTTCCTGATCAGCCTGGTGTGCGCCCATGGCCTGTCCTTCAGCGCGCAGTTCTACGAGCGCTATATCAGCGCGCGTACCGCCATGCTGGGCAATCTGGAAAACGATGTGTCCACCTCGGTCGCCATTCTCGACCGCTTGCCCGCTAACGAGCGCCCCCTCTGGCTGCCACGCCTCGACCGGCAGAATTACCGTTACCTGCTCAATGCCGGCGAAACCGGCGAGCCGATGAGCAGAGACGATATGCCCATGGCCGCGACCTCTATTGCGGACGCGCTGGGCGAACACTACACGCTGACCTTCCGTGACATCCCCGGTATGCAGAAGCACTTCCAGGCGCACCTGACCCTGGCCGATGGCAGCCCGATCACCATCGACGTACGCCCCGCCGCCCTGCCCGTCGCCTACTGGCTACCGGTGGTGCTGGTGCTGCAACTGGCGTTGCTGCTCGGTTGCACCTGGTTCGCCGTACGCCTGGCCATCCGCCCGTTGACCCGCCTGGCGCGCGCTGTAGAAACCCTCGACCCCAATGCCCACCCTACCCCACTGGACGAAAAGGGCCCGACCGAAGTCGCGCATGCCGCCGCCGCGTTCAATGAAATGCAAAAACGCATCGCCGAATACCTCAAGGAACGCATGCAAATACTCGCGGCGATTTCCCATGACCTGCAAACCCCGATCACCCGCATGAAACTGCGCGCCGAATTCATGGAGGACTGCACCGACCGCGACAAACTCTGGAGCGACCTCGGCGAGATGGAACACCTGGTGCGCGAAGGCGTCGCCTATGCGCGCAGCGTTCATGGCGCCACCGAAGCCAGCCACCGGATCAACCTGGATGCCTTCCTCGACAGCCTGGTGTTCGACTATCAGGACATGCACAAGCAGGTCAGCCTCAGTGGCAAAAGCGCGGTGGTACTCGACACCCGCCCGCACGCCCTGCGCCGGGTGCTGGTTAACCTGGTGGACAACGCATTGAAGTTCGCAGGCAGCGCCGAGCTGGAAGTGGGCTCGACGGCGAACGGGGAACTGTCGATCAAGGTACTGGATCGTGGGCCCGGGATCGCCGAAGACGAACTGGTGCAGGTGATGCAACCGTTCTACCGCGTGGAGAGCTCGCGCAATCGCGGCACCGGTGGCACCGGGCTTGGATTGGCCATTGCGCAGCAACTGGCGGTGGCAATAGGCGGCTCATTGACCTTGAGCAATCGGCCGGAAGGTGGCTTGTGTGCCGAGATTCGCCTCGGGCTCTAATTTGAAACTGGGTTAACAGGCGCCCCGCAGGCTCCCTTCTTACTGATAACATCTAACCGCTGACAGCGCCGCTAACCCATAGACCTAAGATAGTTATCGCACACTAAAAAATTGCACTAGCATATGTGCAACATCGTTCAAACATCTCCAAAACACTCCCTCCCCCCTCGCTTCGCCCCCTGGAAATAAAGTGGCAAATGTTAAAATTTGTCACGTTTTGGCGGAATCAATTCGATTAGTATCTAAACGCTAGCAGCGATTGATCTGACCGCCTTGCATGCCGGAAAAGGGAGTAGGTGATGCATTTTTCCAACGTCCTCGCTATTGCACGGACTCCATCTAAATCGGAGGATTTCAGGGAGCTTATAGTTCGCACTGTAGCGAATGATTTAATAGTCGATACACGTTATTACGAACAACTAATTGACGCCCAGGAAAGCCACGAAAATTACCGCGCGATCATCATAGAAATTGACACCCCTTCGGCCAGCAATCAAACGTTGGACATTATAAGAAAAACTCGGGACAAACATCCCGGCTGCCCCATATTCGTGGTGGTCACCTTTGCCTCCACGCTGAGCAAAACAAAATACTACCTGGCGGGTGCGGACTACTGCATCAAGGTCGTAGAAACCTCCCCTGAAAAAGAGTTGAGCCTGTTTGACGCCTTCCTCAGCGACAGTGCACACCTGGATCGTTGTGGCCTGATACTCGATCAGGACCGCATGTGTATTTATGGCGAAGGCAAAAAACTGGAAATTTCTTTCGTCGAAATGAAAGTACTGGACGCCCTTATCCAACGTCGACTACTCAGTCATAATGAGATCGCTGCCGTGATGGGGCTTAATACCAAGCATTACGACTCCAGAGCCTTGGAAAAGTCTATAAGCCGACTGCGCAGTAAAATAAAGGCGCACTACGGCGACAACATCATTCAGAATATTCGCGGTTATGGGTACAAACTAAGCCGGGGTCTTATTTGCGCCAGCCATTTCCAACCCTCCAAGGAGAGGTCGAGTCGTGAATAGCGAAAAGATATCCTCTACCGACACTGTAAACTTCAACACTGTCAGGCAGGCCATCGTTGATCGCCGCCATATACTTTGGGGCAGTGAAATCAGTCTAGAGTGCCAGCACCCTGAAGAAGTACCAGTAAGTGCCTATGAACAGGCGCTGCAGCGCATCAACACACGACCTACAGCCGCTGCTCCGGTGTTGAGCCACAGGTTTCTGCGTATCAGTCAAGCCGCGTTGATGAACGAGGACCTTCATCATCGGTTCATTCAGACTGCCCGGTCACTGGAACAAAACCGGCACCCCTTGACCCTCAGTATCGATAATCCTTTGGATGCCCTGCCCGGTCCGGTTGAACGCCGGTTAATGGTGCGCCAGTTATATAAGTTGAAGGACCAATGTGACATCACGCTGGCCTACAACAATTACAGGCTCGATACAAAACAGGCCGACCTGTTGATCGATCTCGCGCTCTACGACTATATAAAAATGCCCTTCCCGGATTCTGCCCTGCGGCTGAGTCTGAATACCCGCTCGGGTCTGTTCGATCGGCTCTACGACCGCATGCTCGCGCTGATCAGTGCGAACCGGGTGTGTTTCATCGCCGACACTGTCGAGTTCGCTGACAGTGCATTACTGGCGCAGAACCTGCCGTTCGAATATTTTCAGGGTGGTTACTATTCCCCTGCTGATTACCTATAACAACTCCGCGTTCCCGACCTTGGTGGATACTATGAGCTCACTCAAGAAATACGCCTTCACCCCCACACTTCCCGCTATCGCATTGCAGGACTTCTCGCCCAATGCAGAGTTATTCTATTACGATTTAAACGCCGCCCGAGCCACAGACACAGGCGATAACACCCTGCTGTTCAATCACCGAACAACCTCTCCTCACGACCACTTGGGTCTAACTACCTATGTCATTACCCATACAATCACCTTTCCGTCATACCCTTTTGGCGCTGTGCGACAAGAATCCAGAATGCCCATGCCAGAGGATTATGACCGCACGCCGAACAACCCTACTCTCCCTCCGGATGTCTGGCTACTTACCCAACATGACCGCACGTTGGTAAAAGGTGGCCTGCGTATTGCTTTGACCACTATTGAGTCGGCGCTGATTAAAAAGATGTTGCACCATGAAGAACGTGTGGTCAGCAAAGAGGAGTTGATTCGTAATATTGGACGCGAACCTGATTTATATCGCGGGCTGGAAATGTGCCTGAGCCGGCTACAGCAAAAGTTTAAGCAGGCCAATGACGGTGAGCGCCTTTTTCGCGCGGTCAGAAACCGGGGCTATTGCCTGACGCAAAAGATCAAAAAGCCACTCGAGCAGAGCCAGACGCGTCGTTAAAATAAAAACAATACTTACCTTATCATTCACCCAGACTATTACCACACGTTTATACCTGCCCTTTTATAACACTCTCTTCTCATGACAGTACGCCGACCTTGTTATAAGACGTCAGCCAATGCCCCGTGCCGTTCATTACTATCCATGGGTACGCGACTGCGCGTGCCTGTCGTTTTAGTGCGGTATTGCGCCGCGTGATCAATTCCTGCCAGCACGTGTGTGGTCACCACCGGGAGCAGAACTATGCTGAATAACACTAGGATACATCGCAACCTGACCCCCAAGGGCTTAACGTTCTGGGGACAGTGGATGCTGGCATCAAGCTTGGTCGTTACTGTGTTGTTTATGTTGGTCTTGTTGAAGACCGGCCAACTTGAGTCGCCCTACCGAATACTCGCGGCCTTTACAATATTGGCCTCGCTTCCAGCCTATAGCGTGTGCGACGTTTATAGTAAAAAAGATGACTACGGCGTTGGTCTCGGACGGCTGTTCATGGGGTGGCTACTGACCGTGGGCATCCTGTTTGCGGTGGGCGTAGCCTGCAATGCCAGTTCATTGTTTCCCCTGGAGATCTTACTGTTGTGGGCCGCTGTCAGCTACCCACTGTTAGCACTGTGCTATATCCCCTTGCACAGCCTGTCCCGGCATTACCACCGGCAACTTCATGAACGCCAAAAGTCATTGATTGTGGGCACTGGCAAACTCGCCGTCGACCTGGCCAAGCACCTGTCACGCCAGAAGCGATCGCCTCTGGTCGGGCTGGTCGGCAGCCACGCGGGTGCCGCCGAGGATGCGCAGCCGCAGATACTCGGCGAGTTGCCACAATTGCCGCAGTTGATACGACAGCATGGCATTCGCCGACTGTACATCACCCACTCACTGCAGGATGCCACCCACATCGAGGCGTTGTACCTCAACCTGCTGGAGATCAGCGTGGATGTGATCTGGGTACCCGATCTCAACAACATGCTGCTGCTCAATCATTGTGTGGCCGAAGTGGATGGGCTGCCGGCGATCTTCCTTAATGAAAGCCCGCTGACCAGCCGCCCCACCGCAGCCCTGAGCAAGTCATTGCTGGACAAGAGCCTGGCCTTGCTGGCGATCCTGGTGTTGAGCCCGCTATTGTTGCTGTTCGCCCTGCTGATCAAACTCACCTCCCCCGGCCCGGTGATTTTCAAGCAGGATCGCCACGGCTGGAACGGCCAGGTGATCAAGGTGTGGAAATTCCGCTCGATGCGCGTGCATGACGATCGTGAGGTGCGCCAGGCCAGCCGTAACGACTCACGTATCACCCCAGTGGGTCGGTTTATCCGCCGTACCTCCATCGATGAATTGCCGCAGCTGTTCAATGTGCTGCAGGGGCATATGGCCCTGGTTGGCCCGCGTCCCCATGCGGTTGCGCACAACGATTTTTACTCGGGGAAGATTCACGCATACATGGCGCGCCATCGCATCAAGCCGGGCATCACCGGCCTGGCGCAGATCAATGGTTGCCGGGGCGAGACCGAGACGCTGGAAAAGATGCAAAAACGCGTGGATATCGACCTGCGCTATATCAACACCTGGTCGCTGTGGCTCGATATCAAGATCCTGTTCAAGACACCCTTCACGCTGCTCTCGAAGGACATCTACTGACCCTGCAGGAGCGACGGGGACTACCAGTCCTCGCTCGCCCTTACTCAGTCATCTTGTCGATATTCTTGTAGAACAGCGCACTGTCCCGCCCATCCGTCATCGAATGCAGTGAGTACGCGCGGTTCAAGCGCGCCCCGCCATCGCGGGTCAGCGGTGCCCACACCAGGTTGGCGCGACGCATGGTCGACAGGCTCATCAACTCATCGAAGGGAATGGACAGGTAGAGGCCTTTGTCGAAGCTGCCTTCACCATAGGCCTCTTTGGACACGTTGGTCCGCGTGACCCACGCGCCGATACGCACGCCATTCTTGAATTCGCGTGACAGGTCGAGCGTTGCGCCCCAGTCCCTGGCCAGGTAGCGGCCGACGCTCAAGGCGCCCTGCAGGTTGAATGGCAACTCGGTGTAGCCGGTGATATGCCCGGTCACGGTGCGGTAATCACGCAGGCTGAAATCCTGCTCGAAGCCGCGCTGGCGTACGTAGTTCAGATCTGCGCCCAGCGACCAACCCTTGCCCATCGGCCGGTACAGCACTTCGCTGCCGACACCGGCGTACATCGACTCCAGCAAACCGCCGTAGACCATGCCATACAGGTCCTGGTCCAGGCGCTGTGCATGGTTGAACTGGAAGGTCGGCAGGGTCACGTCGGCGCGGGTCATGTACTTGCGCAGGTCGGTGCGTACCCGTGGCAAACCACTGGGGGCGTCGTAGGTAAAACCGTCGTAGTTGTTCAGCAGGTTGACGCTCAGCAAGCCACTCCACCAAATGTTGCGGGTGAAGCGATATTCGGCGTCAAGGTCGGCGGAGATCTGGTAGAGCAAGCCATCCGGCCCACCGACGTTCTGCTTGTAGCCAAGGCCTGCGCCATAGCTGAAAGGCTTGGGACGCTGGGTATAGAGCACCGTCTGCGTGCGCTCGCTGGCGCGATTGACTTCGACTTGGCGGTGCAGGTCTCGCAGGTCATCGCGATTGTTGGCTACCTCGCGAAAGGTCTCGCGCGGTACGCTGGTTTCCTCGATGGGCATGGCGTAACGCTCGCTGACCAGCGTGAACCAGTCGATCTGGTCGCTCACGCTGTTGTCCAGGATGCGACTGGCGCGCCCAACGGCCTTGGCACTGTAGAAATAGCGCTGCTGTTCGCCATACACCAACAGTTCCGGACCACGCTGGGTGATGCGTTGCACGTTGTAGCCGGCATTATCATGCAGCCGCTGGGAAACGGCGGCCCAGTCCACTTGGTCCATCGGTGTAGTGGGTGCCTGCGACGGCAGCTTGGGCGCCGGTGGGTCGTAGGTTTTCGCAGGCGCCCTGCGGCTGACGAAATTGGTGTGCAGAGTGATGCCGAACATCGCGGTGTTGCCGCGCTCCCAGGCGGCACTCACGTCGATGGAGTCGGCGACTTTGTAGACCAGACCGAAGTTGACCGGGGAGTCCTGCCGAAAGCGGTTGTCCCGTGGCTCGTTCTTGTAGTCGTTGCCTTCCAGTTCCAGCTTGAGGCTCAGCGGTGCCCAGGGCGTCTGATAGGCGACACCGCCAAACAGCGCGGGTCGCCCGCGAAAGTAGCCGTTGGAGAAACTGCCGGAGCCTTCGGCGGTGGGACGCTCATTGAAGCGGTCATCCAGCGCGCCGAGCGGATTGCCGATATCGCCGCGACTGCCCAGGTAACCCCAGGCAATGCCGGCGCTGAAATCCAGGTCACCATAGCGTTTGTTGGCCACCAGGTACTCGCTGGAGAACAACCCGGTGCCGCCCAGGTCCATCAGCCCCAGCGCCACTTCCGGCAGCCAGTGGCTTTCCTGAAACAGACGCACTTTGGCATCGACGGCCTTGTCCTTGTAACTCTGGCCGCCGCTGAACGACTCAGGGCCATAGGCGCGGTTGGTGATCGCGGTGTAGCGAAAGGTGCCTTCCAGCCAGTCCAGGGGTTGTGCCGAGAAGCTGTAGCGGCTGTACGGTTCGGTGCGGTTGGCGTTCACGCTGAGTTCGCCGGCGGGCGCCATGCGGGCGGTGGGAGTTTGCAGCAAACCCACGCCGCCGAAATCGCTCTGGGTGTAACGGGGATCGCCATGCACGACGCCACAAGGCACCAGCAGCACGGCCGCAATACATAATTTCAAGGCGTGACCTCGGCCAGGGGTTGGGTGGCGAGAAACTCGGCCAATTGCTGATTCAGTTCAGGCGTGGGCGGGTCCAGATCGTCGCTGCGGATCGGCACCAGTAGCGTGCTGCCAGGCGCCGGCGGCAGGCCGTCTTCGCGATTCCAGGGGGCTATGCCCAAGCGCGTGACGCGGCCATCGGGCTGGATCAGCCATAGATAATCGGTGTCCGCGTCCACCAGTGGCGGGCACGCGGAAAGATAATCCCGTGCGCGCCGCAGCGACTCAAACTTCAAGCTGCACGCCGCAGCAACAGCCCCCACCACCTGCACGCGTTCCAATCGCGGTGGGTACATCAGGCGGTCGCCATCGCTCACAGGCAGGTTGGGTGCAAAGCCGACTTCCACCGCCACCGGGTCGAGCACGGCCAGCTGGCGGCCGGTCACCGGCAAGGCCAGCACCTGTTGGTGGAGCTGCGCCGCAACATGGGCGCGGTTCTCGCGCCCGGCCGCCAAAGCCGCCTGGCGCAAGGTGTCCAGGTCGAACAGCACGCCAGCCTTGAGCCGCGCCTGGCGTTCGAGCAAAGGCCGGTGCAGCCAGGCCGCCCCCAGCCAATAGCCTTGGGCATCCGGCTGTGACGCGGTGATCACGTCCAACAAGCGGGCGTCAGGTTGCAGTGGGATTGCCCCCGGATTGCGTACTTCGCCACTGACCGTGAGGGTCGCGGCCAGGCACAGATGGCCGCAGCTGCTTAACAGGAGCAACGCCCCGAGTCGTCGAACAGTCATCGGGCGTCCTTGCGTGTCGGTTGCAGCTGGGTGATGGTCAGGGTCAGGCTGGGCGCCAGGTGCTGTTCGCTGTGCACGATAAATCCGTCGCCGGGGTCGACCCAGTAGCGATTGCGCGCATGAAACCCAGGGGCCTCTATGTCTTCGTCAATGCGCAGCAAGGCGTAGGGTTTGTCGAGGATTTCAAGGGTTTCAACACCTTTGCGGGTGATGCGGCTGGAAACCGTGATGCCCATGCGATAACCGTCCACCACGTCGACCTGCCGCGTACTGCGATAGCCGTCCGGAACACGGTGCAGGCCCTGCTGAAACGGCGACTGCCCCAACCAGCGCGTGCCATCCAGGTCGGCGCCCAGGCCAACCGTGCGCACCACCAGCCCATCGCGCACCAGCAACACTTGCTTGCCGGAAGCGACCCAGAATTGCAGGTCGCCACGCTGGCGAATCAGCGCCATCACGCCTTCGCTGGACACCGTGGTGACCTTGATCTGGGGAAATGGCACGGCATCCACCTGGGCCTGGGTCAGCACCAGCGGCGCAGGCCGGGCCACGGCAGCCTTGAAAGTATCGAGGGAAGCCGTCATCAGCGGGTTGCAGCCACACAACAGCCACGCCCACCCCGCGTAAGTCGCGAATCTCAGACTGTTCACGCAGACACCACCCTATCGGCTATTGGCTTCGCTCAGGTTGTTCTGGGTCGACGCGCCGATACCGATGATCGAGGCGGAAGGCACCAACTGGCTGATAAAGCGGTTCCACCGGGTGATATTGGCGGGGCCGACAAACACCACATCCTGGGGCTGGACATCAAAGTGCGTGGCCAGGGCCATGGCCGAGGGGGAAGTGGCTTCCAACTGGAACACTTTGGCCGGTTCCACATCGATGTTCTGCGCCCCGCGGATCACGTAGATGGCGTCGGCGTTGGACGTGTTCTGGTTGAGTCCGCCCACCGAACCGAGCACGTCGGAGAGGCTCATGCTGCGGGTCTTGAAGCTCAGCGCGCGGGGCTGCATGACCTCGCCCATTACATAGATGCGCTTGCGATCGTTGTAGGCCAGGTACAGTTGGTCGCCGTCCTTGAGGTAGATATCGTCCAAGCGCGACGGCTCAAGGGTGAGCGTGTCGAGGTCCAGGCTGTAACGCTTGCCGCCACGGCTGAGGATCAGGTTCGACAGATCGGCATTGATCGGGTCGACACCGGCAGCGCCGAGGGCTTCCGTCACGTTCATCGCCACCGTGCTGATCGGCACCGGCCCGGCCTTGATCACTGCACCGGTGATCACGACCTTCTGGCTGGCAAAGCGCAGCACACTTACATCCACCTGGGGACTGTCGATGTACTGGCGCAGTTTGTCGGTGATTTCATTGCGCAGCGCTTCAAGGGTGCGGCCCTTGGCAATCACCTCGCCCACATAAGGGTAGAACAGCTTGCCTTCAGGGCTGACCAACCGGCCATTGGCGTCGATCTGTTGTTGCGGACCCGAGGGGGCGGTCAGTTCCGGGTGATCCCATACGGTGATATACAGCACATCATTTGCGCCGATCAGATACGGGCCCGGTTTATAACTCAGCAGTTCTGCCGGGATGGTATACGGCACGTGGGTTGCCGCGTCCATGGCAAGTAACTTTGGTGTGATTGGAATTAAATCCACTCGGCGACTTTCAGCGCCACCTTCCTGGGTCATCGCCGCCGTGTCCATGTATTGACCCGGGGCCCACATGCAGCCCTGCAACAATGCAGCGGCCACGGCCGCAACAGCAAAAATACGCATCATAGTGCTAGGACACTCGCGATAATCGACAAGAGAAAAAGACCACTTGGGCGGGGATTCCAAGCGGTCTGAAAAGCGGAAGGTTTACAACTTAGTTGCTGGTGCCTGTGGTACCTGTAGTGCCGGTCGTGCCCGTGGTCGTGCCGCCATTGGAACTGCCGCCGCTGTTGGATGCGGCAGCGATGCCGGCAACGATGGCGCTGCCGACCAGCAGGGTTTCCCCGACCGTCACGGACCCCGCGACGGTGGTGTCGAGCCCCAACGGGGGCTCAGCCGCCAGCGCGGACATACTCAAGGTACTGAGCACAATAATAGCCAGTGGTTTTCTCATAACAGACTCCTTATCGTCAGTGAGTAGTCAGGTCGATAGTGCCACCCAACTAAACAGCACACCAGACAGAGCACCCTCATGTTAATAAGTTGAAAATAACGTTTTACCGGCAAAGCGCCCGGCCCTGCGTGCATTGCTCACTGTCGAAGTTATCTAAAACGTTATTAATTGTCGGAAACTTCAGGCGCGGCCGTACTTGTCTTCAAAGCGCACAATGTCGTCTTCCCCCAAATAAGAACCGGACTGCACTTCAATCAACTCCAATGGAATCACCCCAGGGTTCTCCAGCGCATGTACCTGGCCGATGGGGATATACGTCGATTGGTTTTCCGAGACCAGGTAAGTCTGCTCGCCATTGGTGACCCGGGCGGTGCCGCTGACCACGATCCAGTGCTCGGCGCGGTGGTGATGCATTTGCACCGACAACTTGGCCCCCGGATTCACGGTGATGCGTTTGACCTGGTAACGCTGGCCGTTATCCACCGAGTCATACATGCCCCAGGGCCGATACACCTCACGGTGGCTGAGGTGCTCATGTCGTCCCGCCTGCTTGAGTTGGTCGACGATGCCCTTGACCTGCTGCACCTGGTCCTTGTGGGCCACCAGCACCGCGTCCTTGGTCTCGACAATGATCAGGTCCTGCACCCCGACAGTCGCGACCAATCGGCTATCGGCGTGCACATAAGTATCGCGGGTATCCAGCAACAACCCATCGCCACGCAAAACGTTACCGTTGGCGTCTTTTGCGCTGGCCTCCCACAGCGCCGACCACGAGCCGATATCGCTCCAGCCGGCGTGCAGCGGCACCATCACCGCGTCGTCGGTCTTTTCCATCACGGCGTAGTCGATGGAGTCGTCCGGGCATGCGGCAAAGGTCGCCACATGCACGCGAGTGAACGGCAGATCCTGGCTGCCACCTTCCAGCGCCACGCGACAGGCTTCGAGAATGGCCGGCTGGAAGCGCTCCAGTTCTTCCAGGTAGCGACTGGCACGGAACATGAACATGCCACTGTTCCAGTAATAGTCGCCGCTGGCGACGTATTGCGCCGCCGTGGCAGCGTCCGGCTTCTCGACGAAGCGCTTGACCCGGTAACCGCCCTCGCCCTCCGTCGCGCCCTGCTCGATGTAGCCGTAGCCGGTGTGCGCGCAGGCAGGGGTGATACCGAAGGTCACCAGCTTGCCGGCCCTAGCCAGGGGCAACGCCACTTCCAGGCTGGCATGAAACGCCGAAATGTCTTCGATCAGGTGGTCCGCCGCCAGCACCAGCAGGATCGGGTCCTCGGACTCGGCAAGCGCCTTGCACGCCGCCAGCGCGATGGCCGGTGCCGTGTTGCGCCCCACCGGCTCCAGCAGGATGCTCGCCTGTTCCATGCCCAGCTGGCGCAATTGCTCAGCCACCAGGAAGCGGTGCTGTTCGTTGCAGATCAACTGCGGCACGGCCACGTTGGCGCCGGTAAGTCGCGTGATGGTTTGCTGCAGCATCGACAGGTGCGCGTCGGTCAGGCACAGGAACTGCTTGGGGTTCAGTTGCCGCGAGAGCGGCCACAGGCGCGACCCCGAACCGCCAGCCATGATCACGGGTATTAACATGAGGGCATCCTTGGGCGAGAAAGTCAGAAATAGGCACGGGTATTGGCATGCACCCGCTGGCAGAAACGCAGTTCATCCTGTGGCCACCATCGGTATTGCTGGTGTTGCTCCGTAGGGGGCAGCAGGGTTTCTGCGGGCGCCAGCTCCAGGCAATAACCGAGCACCACGTAATGGGTGTCTGGCCCGGCCCCGGCGTTGGCAAACACGCTGTCATCGTAAAAATGTTCGAACACCCCCAGCAGCCGCGCGCTGGCGCGCTCGAAGGTGCGCCCCAATTCGTCGTGGGTGATGCGCCGGAACGCGCTGTCAAGGCTTTCGTTTTTGTGGATACGCCCACCGGGCACGAACCAGAAACCATAGGCCGGCCGATTCACGCGCAGGCCGAGAAAAACATCGCCACGGCCGTTGCGTACGACCAGATCGATCGCCACCAGGGGCGCCGATGCCACGACCGTTTTGAAGGTCGGTAAATCAAGCCACATACGCGTCAAACCTGTACCAGAAAGCGTTGCAGAATGCGTTCCTTGTCGAGGAACTCCTTGGCGTAGTTCAACGCCACCTCATTGCGCGCTGGCAATGCCAGGACTTGCTCGATCCCGGCGTTCAGCGCCGCGACCGATTCCGGCTCGATCAACACCGCAATGCCTGGGTGTTCCGCGCACAGGCGGCCGAGACTGGTGTCGGGGTCGGCGGTGATAATCGCGTTGCCGCCCACCGCCAGGATGTTGGTGAGCTTGGAGGGCAACACCACATCCGCCACGCCGCGCTTCTGGATCACCAGGTGCGCATCGGCCGAGGCCAGCAGTGCCGGCAGATCCTCGTAGGCCTGTAAAGGCGCGAACAGCACATTGCGCAGACCGTCGCGCTGCACCCGCTCGACCAGGCGCGCCTTGCCGGCGCCCTGGCCGACGATCAGGAAGACCAGCGCCTCACGGTGCGCATGGGCTTGGGCGGCATCGAGGATCAACTCCAGGCCCTGCTTCTCGCCGATGTTGCCGGCGTACAACAACACCCTTGCCCCCCTCGGAACGCCAAGGCGCTCAAGCAACGCGCGGTTGCGCCGCACCTGGCGAAAACGCGCGGTTTCCGACCAGTTGGGAAAGAACAGCAGGCGCTGGCTGTCCACGCCTTTGCTACGGGCCTTGTCGAGCATGCCGCTGGAAATCGTCGAGACCCGATCAAAACGCCGCAGCAGCCAGCGCTCGACTCCAAACGCCACGCGCCGCAGCAACGAGCCGCCACCGATACCCAGGCCGAACATCGCATCCACTTCATAATCCTGGATGTGCAGCACCGACCGCGCACCGCTGAGCCTGGCCAGGAGCAACGCCTGGGGCGCGCAGAACAGCGTGGGCACCACCAGGATCACCAGGTCCGGTTTCCAGCGCAGTTGCCCCAGCACCGCCAGCAACGAGCTGGCGGAAAAGCTCATCAAGTGCAGCAGGCGCGTCAACGCCGTGGGCTGGCGCGGCACATAAAGCGGGCAGCGGATCACCGTGACGCCGGCGTCCTGCTCGGTACGAAAACGCCACGGCGAATAACCCTCACCCACCTGCCACTGTGGGTAATACGGTGGTGCCGTTACCACCCGCACCTCGTGTCCCTGCGCCGCCAGCCAGCGCGCCTGCTCACCGCTGTACTTGCCGATGCCGGTCAGTTCCGGGCTGTAATTGATCCCGTACAAAACGATCTTCATCACTGGCCCCGCGGCTGTTCGAGGGCGGCGAGGTAAGCGTTGTAGGCATCACGCAAGCCCTCCTCCAACGGCACGTAGGCTTCCCAGCCGAGGGCATTGATACGGCTCACATCCAGCAACTTGCGTGGCGCGCCGTCGGGCTTGCTGGCGTCAAAGCGCAAGCGGCCCTGGAAGCCGGTGACCCGCACCAGCGCCTGGGCCAGCTCGGCGATGGTGCAATCCACCCCGGTGCCGACGTTCAGGTGCGAACACATCGACTGGGTCTGCTCGCGATAGCGCACGGCGTCGAGTTCCATCACATGCACGCTGGCCGCCGCCATGTCATCCACGTGCAAAAACTCGCGCCGCGGCCGGCCGCTGCCCCAGATCACCACCTCGTCATCACCGCGCCGGGTTGCCTCGTGGAAGCGTCGCAACAGTGCGGCGATTACATGGCTGTTTTCCGGATGATAGTTATCGCCAGGCCCGTACAAGTTGGTCGGCATCACGCTGCGGTAATCGCGGCCGTGCTGGCGGTTGTAGCTCTCGCACAGCTTGATCCCGGCGATCTTGGCCACGGCGTAGGGCTCGTTGGTGGGCTCTAGCGCACCGTCGAGCAGCACCGCTTCGATCATCGGTTGTGGCGCATGCACCGGGTAGATGCAAGACGAGCCGAGGAACAACAGTTGCTGCACACCGTGGCTATGGGCGGCATGGATCACATTGGCTTGGATCATCAGGTTCTGGTAGATGAAATCCGCCGGGTACGTGGCGTTGGCGTGGATCCCGCCAACCTTGGCAGCCGCGAGGTACACCTGGTCCACTCGGTGCCAGGCGAAATACGCCTGCACCGCTGCCGGGTCGAGCAGGTCCAGCTCATCGCGGCCGGCGGTGAGGATCTGCGTATACCCCAGCGCCCACAACCGCCGCACAATGGCCGAACCAACCATGCCGCGATGGCCGGCGACATAGATCCGCGCATCAAGATCACGTGCCATGCTCAGTTCTCCACGGCAATCGGTGCGTAATGCCCGTGCAGGCGCAACAGGGCATGGCGCTGGGCAATCTTGAGGTCTTCGCGGACCATCTCGGCGCACATTGCCTGCGCGCTGATCTCCGGCACCCAGCCCAGTTTCTGCTTGGCCTTGGACGGGTCACCGAGCAGCGTCTCCACCTCTGCCGGGCGGAAGTAACGCGGGTCGACCCGCACAATCACATCCCCCACCAGGATGCCCGGCGCCAGGTCGCCATCGATCTGCTCGACCACCGCCAACTCATCCACGCCCTCACCCACAAAGCCCAGGCGCACCCCCAGCTCAGCGGCTGACCAGCGGATAAAGTCGCGCACCGAATACTGCACGCCCGTGGCAATCACAAAATCCTCGGGGCTTTCCTGTTGCAGCATCATCCACTGCATGCGGACGTAGTCCTTGGCATGCCCCCAGTCACGCAGGGCGTCCATGTTGCCCATGTACAGGCACTGCTCAAGGCCCAGGGCGATGTTGGTCAGCGCACGGGTGATCTTGCGCGTCACGAAGGTTTCACCACGCCGCGGCGACTCGTGGTTGAACAGGATGCCGTTGCACGCATACAGGCCGTAGGCCTCGCGGAAGTTCACGGTGATCCAGTAGGCGTACAGCTTGGCCACGGCATAGGGCGAGCGCGGGTAGAACGGTGTGGTTTCCTTTTGCGGGGTTTCCTGCACCAGCCCATATAACTCGGAGGTCGACGCCTGGTAGAAACGGGTCTTCTTTTCCAGGCCCAGCAGGCGGATAGCTTCGAGAATGCGCAAGGTGCCCAGGGCGTCCACATCCGCAGTGTATTCGGGTGAATCGAAACTCACTGCCACGTGGGACTGGGCGCCAAGGTTGTAGATTTCGTCGGGCTGGATCTGCTGGATGATGCGCGTCAGGTTCGACGAGTCCGCCAGGTCGCCATAATGCAGGATCAGGTTTTTATGCAGGGCCTGTGGGTCCTGGTAAATGTGGTCGATGCGCTGGGTATTGAACGACGATGAACGTCGCTTGAGGCCGTGCACGGTATAGCCTTTTTCCAGCAGCAGTTCCGCCAGGTACGAACCATCCTGACCGGTAATCCCGGTAATAAGCGCGACTTTGTTCATGTCTGTCTCCCGATTGATAGGCGAGCGAAGGCCGTCACCCAAACTTGGGTGTTTGTTAAAAACGGTCAGTTACTTCGGTGTGGGCAGGTTCAAGTTATGGCCGGTCAACTTTGAAAGTTCCCGGACAATGGCTTCCTTATCGTTTAAATGAGCAATCGCGGTTTCCAACTCCAGCACTTTGGCGCCCACCAAGAAGCGGTACCAATAGCCCTGAAGCAGGTGGTAGACCAGGCCGCTGCGGCCATCGAGAAACCCCAGCTGAATGATGTAGCGCCACAAGAAATAGGCGGTCGAACTCAGGGTGAACGGCACGCGGTTATACACGCGGTTCTTGACCAGGCGTTTGGCCCTGGCCTGGAACGAACTCTGTCCCGTATGCACTTCATCGCGGATCGCAAACAACCCAAGACGCGCGTTGAGCACTTCGATGGCTTCGCGGGTGGCGTATTGGTTGTGCTTGTGGGTGAAGAACGTCAGGTCATGCAGGTTATGGTCGGCAAACCCGCCTTCCAGCGTGATGGTGCGGCCCTCGGCCACCGAGATGTGCTCGTCCATCCAGCGGTCTTCCATGCGCCCAAGGCCGGTGCGCCACAGCCGCAGCATCCTCAGCGGGTAGCGCCCTCCATGGCGTACCCAGCGGCCCATGAAAATATGTTTGCGCTTGAAATTGATGCCAGTGATGTCGCTGGCCAACGTCGGCAGGCGGGTATTGATCTGGGCGGCGAGGTCGGCCTCGATGATTTCGTCGGCGTCCAGGCGCATCGTCCAATTGCCGGTGATCGGCAAGTTATCCATCGCCCACTGGAACTGTTTGGCCTGGTTGATGAACGCGTGCTGCACCACCAACGCGCCGTGACGGCGGGCGATGTCGCACGTGTCGTCGCTGGAGAATGAATCCACCACCAGCACTTCGTCGCTGAAGGCCTTCACCGAGTCGATGGCCCTGGCGATGTGCAGGCTTTCGTTGTGGGTAAGGATGATGACGGAGATGGTTTCGCGCTTCATCTCAGGCTCCATGCAGTTGCAGCACTTCACTGCACAACCGGCGTGGCGAACGCGCGGCACGGAAGTGGCTTTCAAGGGGCAGGCCCACGGCGATCATCATGATCAATCGTTCACTGGCCGGGATGGCGCCGATGCTGCGGATCTTCTTTTCCACCGAATTGAGGATCGCCAGGTTCAGCGGGCAGGCCCCCAAACCGTTGGCGTGGCAGGCCAGCAACAGGCCCATGGAAAACAATGCACCGTCCACGTACAGCTGGTTGCGTTGGCCTGCGCCGCCCCACGCGGTAACTTCCGACGTGACCACGAACAGGTTGTCTACCGACTGCGCGAAACCGCGCGAGCCACCTTGCAGCTCAAGCAACTGCGCGATCACTGCGCGGTCCTGGTACACATGCACGCGCGACGATTGGCGGTTGCATTGCGAAGGTGACGACTGCGCCAGTTCCACCAGCGACGTGAGCAAACCCCTGTCGATCTTTCCGGCCTGGAACATGCGGCAACTTGAACGCGATTGCAGGAATGCCTTGGCGTCCGCCCCACCGCTGCCCGGCCACGGCGCGGCGTGCTTGATACCGCCCGTGCCGGGGGTGCCGTCACGTTTCAGGTGCTCCACATAGGCTTCCAGGTAAAACACGAAGTCGTCGCTGATGCCCAGGGTCCGGTGCAGGTCGAGGTAACCCTGGAATGCGCCGAGGGCCATCTCCAGGGGCAGCGCCGAATAGGTGCGGTCGTAGTCGTTGAGCATCCGGATGATGCCGTTGATCTTGTCCTTGCCGAACAGCGGCTTGGGCTCCTTGAGGGACAGGCCCTTCTCCACCGTGTGGGTTTCGATGAGGATCTTGTAGAACAGCTTCTTGTTGCGGCTTTCCAGTGGCGAGTAGCCGTTGTGGCGAATAAACGTGAGCATGTCGCGAAAAAATTCGCTGACGAACAACATCAACTTCCATGCCTTATCCATCATGCGTTTCACCTGCTTCATAGTGCGATGTCTCTCGGTTTGAGGGGGCGGCACGGCGCACCGACGCAAATCATCCAGGCCGGCAGGTCGGTAGTGACCACCGACCTGGCGCCGACCACACAGCCCTCTTCCAGCACACAACCGGGATGAATGAAGCACTCGGCGGCAACCCACACGTGGTCCTTGATCACGATGTCGCGGGTCACCAGCGGGCGCAGCAGGCTGCGGGTGTCATGGGTGCCGGTGCACAAAAAGCTGCGCTGGCTGATGGCGACCTTGGAGCCCAGTGTGATCCTCGCCATGGCGTACACATCCACGCCGTCAGCGATGGCGGTGTAGTCACCGATCTCGAGGTTCCACGGTGCCCAGATGCTGCACGTAGGGGCGATCCGGCAGCCCACGCCGACCTTGGCGCCAAAGCGGCGCAACAACCAACTGCGCCAACCGTGCAGCATCCAGCGGGGCGTGGGACGAAACAGCAGTTGGTAGACGATGCTCCACCACAGGCGACGGGCCTTGTTGCTGCGGGGCAAGGTGTCGACGTACTTGAGTTGGGCAAAGTCGCTCATGGCTTGAGCGCCGCCAGTTGTTCCAGCAGGTAGCGTTCGCCCACCTGCTGCAGGGCCTGGCGTCGTGCCCGCACGGCCACCCAGTCGATGGGCGCCGCGATCAACGCGTGCACCTGCTCGGCATCGTCCGCCGGCAGGAAACGCTGGGACAATTCCAGCTTCTGCAACAGGTTGCGCACTCGCGCATTCAGCGAGGCCTTGTTGCCCGGCAAGCCCACCGCGATAAAGGGCTTTTCGAAAATGATCGCGAACACCGTCGCATGGAACGAGTTGGTCACCACATAGGCCGACTCCTTGAGCAGCTTGAGCCAGTCCTGCGGGCCGACCTGCACGGTCTCGCCAATCTGCCGCCAACGCCGGTGCGCGTTGTACGGCGAGACTATCGGCCCGGCCACATGCCGCGACAGCGCTTGCGCCACCTCGCGTACCCCCACGCCGGTGCGCAACGCGTAGCAGAACACGTGGCCGGTGCGGGTCTGGGTGGCCGTGGCGAGCAGCGCCGAATAATCACGGTGCAACAGCGTCGGGTCGGGCACGCATTGGGCCGCCAGCCCCGCGACCTGTTGCACAATGCCGACCCCACTCTCTTCGCGCACGCTGATGGCCGACAGTTGCTTGAGCAGGCCTTCGGCTTCGGCGTGGTACTCGGGCTCCAGGTACTCCTTGCCGAAACTGGCGGCATAGGAAATGCGTCGGGTCGCTGTATCGCACTCGAACGCCAGGAAGTAAGCCGGGTCCAGGCCAGTATGGCCCGAGGGATTCCAGATCTGGTCACTCCCCGCCACCAGCAATTGCTGGCCGGCCACCGCCTGCTTGAGCTGGTCGGCTTGGGCGTAGCGCGGCTCCTGGATATTCAGGAACCGCGCCTTGAACGCCTGGAATTGCCGGGACTGGGCATTCGGCCCCAGCACTTGGGTTTTCAACGTCAGCGCCTTGAGGTACAGCGCCTTGAGATTGTTCTTGAGCTGGCGTGGGTTGAACAGTTGGCGAATCTCGCTGCCGTCTTCCACGTAGGCCGGGTGGTAGTTGATCAGGCTGACTTGCAAGCCCTGTTGTTGCAACCAGCGCTGCAAGGCATAGGCTTGCAGCACAGCACCAAAGTTCTCACTGAAGTGGTACGTCAATATCCCGGCCCTGACGGGGCGTGCAAATGCGCTCATGATCCAGCCTGTTTTAATAAGTAATGTGAAGGAACTGCCGGGCGTGCGGGTGCCGCTTTGTTGAGCAAGCCGATGAACATCGACCACACCAGCAAATAGCTGCCATCAAAGGTGGTGAAGAATTGGTAGCTGGTCTTGAACGAGAAAATCAGCAGGATCGCCACCACTGCCAGCGACTCGGGGTGGCGCGGCAAGCCGCTGAACAGCAGGCATAACAGCGCCACGCCGACCACGCCCAGCTTGGCAGTCACTCCCCAGTAGCCGTTCTCGATATCGAACTTGGAATTCTCGAACCAGCGCTCGTCATTGGTGGGTACACCAGGGGTCAGCTGCTTGGCCAGTCCGTTGCCGAGGAACACCGTGGCGGGGTTGGCCAGGAACGATTCCTTGGCATGGGCGATCTCGAACGCCCGGGTCACGTCCTCACCCTTCTCTTCGAACAGGTACGTGGCAAAGCGCGACACCGCCAGCGGGCTGGCATAGAACGTCAACGTCCCGAGGGCGCCGATGGCCACCACCAGCACCGCGAGGGACTTGAGCTTGCGCTGGGTAATCGCCGACAACAGGATCATCACCGCCATCGCCGCCAGGATGGTCTTGGAACCGGCCGCCAGCAGCGTGACAGCCAGGATCAGCATCAGGCCGACCATGCGCTGGCAACAGGCGTAGAAAAACAGCAGCACCGCCGAGCTGGTGGGGAACAGCATGATCCGCCCGACTTCGTCGCTGGACTTGGACGCGGCGTTGGTCAGGTCGATGCCAACCCCATACAAGCTGACCTGCAGTAACTGGCCGAGGGCGAAAATGTAGATGATTCGCTCAAGGATGCGGCGATAGTTGAAGCTATGGGCACGGGCGATTTTTTCCACGTTGGCCGCCACATAACCGTACCCGGCCAACAACAGCACGAAATAAAAAAACGGAATGCCCGAGCGCAGGAACTGGTACAGGGAAATTTTCGCGCTGCTGCTGACCAATACCTGCAACACGCTGGAAGCCACCACCAGCGCCAGCAAGGGTAAAGCCCGGGTAAATCCTCGCGCCGCGTAGACCACGAAAGGTAGCAACAGCAGCAGCGCCAGGGGCTGCGACAGGTTGTTGCTCAACGCCAGGGGCAAGGCGAAAAACGTCAGCGGCAAGTAGAGGGTCAACCGTGCCTGGGACAACATCATGGGCTCACCTCCCCGACACGGATCACTCGCAGGTACACCAGCACCACCAACTCCGGCAGCGATAGCAACAGGGAGGCGCCCAACAGCGGATCAATGCGCTCCTTGCACGCCAGCCACAACATCAAGGCCGCCGCGCTGCTCAAGGCGTAGATCAACGAGGTGCGGGTGTGGCGGTTGGTGGAAATCAGCAGCGCCGCGAGGATGAACCAGGCCACGTTCAAGATCGTGTGCGAGCCGATCAGCGCCAGGGACAACCGGTCGACCTGCACCAGGCCATGACTCCACAGCAGGATGATCTGCGGCCCGGCCCAGATGCCGGCGGCGTACACCAGCACGCACAGGCCCAGCACCAGGGAGCTGGCGCGTTGGGTAAAACGCCGCGCTTCTTCGATTTGCCCACGCCCGGCCAGGCGCGAGATTTCCGGTGTAAGGGCATTGCTGCAGGTGATGCCCAACTGGATGATCAGCCGCATCAGGGTGCGCGCCATGGTGTACCCCACTACTACCGCCGGACCGGCGATCTGGTTGAGCACTTGCAGCCCGCCTTGCAGGGTGATCGCCTGGGCCAGCGGGATTGCCGCACTGCCCAGCGCCGGCTTCCAGATGCCGCGAAATTCTGCCCAGGAGGCCGATGCCAGGCCCAGCAGCGGCCACGGCGAAATGCGCCGCACAAACAGGGTCACCAGCAGCAGGAACAGCACCTGGCTGAAGAACATGCCTTGGGCCAATTGCAGCTCCGAGCCACCAAGCAGCAACACGGCGATGGACAACAGGATATCCAGGGTCCTGCGGTTGGCCATGATGAAGACCCCGCCAACGGTCCTGTCGATGGTGCGAAACCATGCGTCGATCGGCCCGCCCAACAATCGTGTGCACAGGTAACCGGACATGAACAACACCACCAGGCTGGCCTGCTCGGGCGCCAGGGTCTTGAGCTTGAGCAGCGCAACCCAATCGAGCCACTGGCCGAGGGTCAAGGCAAACAGCAGCACCAATGCGACCACCGCCAGGGTAAACGCCAACGCGGTCTGCACGCTGCGCCGCGCCCCAGGCACATCACCCTGGCTGACGCGCAGAGTGGCGCTGGTGGCCGACGCCTGGGCCACGCCCAGGTCGAGCAGGCTGAGCATCGACGGGATACCCGTGAGCACCAGCCAATCGGCATAGCGCCCGGTACCCCAGGCATATAGGAAGAACGGCACCAGCACCAATTGCGCCGCCAGCGTCACCAATTGCGTGTAGCCGTAGCTCAGCACGTTGAGGCGAAAACGACGCGACAACGAACGAGGCATTTCTAGCACCTTGTTCATGTTCGTCAGGCCTTGTCGGACTGATAGGCGTAGCTGTAGTAGCCATAGTCGCCATAGCCGTAACTGGCGGAACGACGTTTTTCCACGCCATTGAAGATCGCGCCCTTGAGCTCGATACCGTTCTGATGAAAGCGCCGCAGGGTCAGCTCGATTTCCTTCGCCGAGTTCACGCCGAATCGCGTCACCAACAGGCTGGTACCGGCCTGGCGCCCGACAATCGCAGCGTCGGTGACAGCCAGCAGTGGCGGCGTGTCGATGATCACCAGGTCATAGCGTTCACTGACTTCGGCCAGCAACGCAGCAAAATTGGGGTGCATCAACAGTTCCGACGGGTTGGGCGGGATCTGCCCGCGGCCGATGAAATCGAAACGCTCCACCGCCGTCGGGTGAATGGCCTCGTGCAGATCACAGCGTTTGACCAACAGGTCGGACAGCCCCGCTTCCACCGCCTTGCCGAGCATCTTGTGCAGGTAGCCCTTGCGCATGTCGGCATCGATCAGCAGCACGCGCTGGCCCGATTGCGCGACGATGGCCGCCAGGTTGGCCGAAACGAACGTCTTGCCCACCTCGGGACTGGGACCGGTGATCATCAACCGATTGTTCTTGGCCTCAAGCATGGCGAAGTGCAGGCTGGTGCGCAGGCTGCGCATGGCCTCCATGACCAGGTCATGGGGGTGATTGAGAGCCAGTAACGACGGCGCAGCCGTGCGGCCCTTGGCGGCGTTGGTTTCTTCGGCCTTCTGCAACAGGCTGAAGGGAATCGACGCATACACCGGCAGGCCGAGTTTTTCGATGCCATCCGGGCTTTCCAGGCCACGGTTGAGCAGGCTGCGCACCAGCACCAGGCCCACCGACAGCATGCCGCCGAGCAGCATTGCCAGCAGCACCACGATGACCTTGCGCGGCGCCACAGGCTTGGCCAGGTTGACGTCGGCGCTGTCGATCAGCCGCACGTTGCCCACGGTGCCGGCACGCATCACGTCAAGTTCTTGGGAGCGGTTGAGCAATTGGGTGTAGATCTCGGTCCCCACCTGCACATCACGGGTCAGGCTGAGCAATTCCTGTTGGGTGCTGGGCAAGCCTTCGACACGCTTGGTCATCTGCGCCTGCTTGGCGTTGAGCTCGGCCAGTTTGGCGATCAATGCACGGTAGGCCGGGTGCTGGGGGGTGAACTTGCGGTCCATCTCCGCCTGTTGCAGCTTGAGTTCGGAGATGCCCGTGTCCAGCGCCACCACCTGGTCGAGCACCGCCTTGGCTTCGAGACTGATATCGATGGATTTGCTGCGCGTCTGGAAGCGGTTCAAGGCGTTTTCAGCCTTCTCCAGGTCACGACGCACCTGGGGCAACTGGTCATTGAGGAACGACAGGCTTTGTGCCGCTTCGGCCGAGGTACGGTCGACGTTCTGCTTCACATAGAGGTTGGAGATTTCATTCAGCGTCCGCACCGCCAGGGCCGGGCGCGTGCTTTCCAGGGACAGGCTGATGATGCCCGACTCCTTGCCGCGCTCGATGACCGTCAGCAGGTCCTGGTAGTCGGCCACTGCGTCCAGGCGTGGCTTGCGCACGATCTTGAAATGCGCACCGGAATTGGCGCGCAATACCTTGACCAACACCTCGACGCCGTCGCAAGCAAACGCCTCGCCGACGCGGCCCGAAGCGATCTGCCCCCCCTCTTCATCAAACAGGCTATACGTCTGGGCCTCGCCGGCTACCAGTACCAGCGTAGTGCCGAGCAACGCGGTGGGCAGCGTCAAGGTGTCCAGGACCAACTGCTCCCCCCCCGTCGAGTAACGACTGAACCCAAACAGCGGCGGCGCGATATCGCCTTTGTGCTCCGGCGCATAACGCCGCGCCAGGAAGCCCCCGACTAACGGAAAATGCAGGGGGGTGATGGTGATATCGAGCCCCAGGGTGTCGACGGTCTTGCCGATGATGGTGCGCGACTTGATCAGTTCGATCTCGGTCACCGCTGGCGACTCCTTGCCCAGCAGGCTGCTGACATCGGAGAAACCGAGCATGTCGTTCTTCTTCGGCTCCACCTGGATCAACGCATTCGCCTGATACACCGGGGCCGCCAGAATGGCGTAGGCCGCGCCGATCAGCATGCAGGAGCCGGTGATGCCCGCAATCAGCCATTTGTGATCGATGAGGGTGCCGAGCATGCCGAGCACATCGATCTCGTCGCGGTGGGGGCTATCCGGGGAAGCGTTCTGGGGTGAATACATAAATCGTGTCTTCGTCCTTGCAATCATTTAAAGAGGACCATCAGCGCGCCAGGTGCTGGGCCCAGGCCTGGGCGGCTTGTTCGATCAATGCATAGGCCTGCACGAAGGCAGGCTTGCCCTGGCGATAGGGGTCGGTGATCTCGCGGTCGTGCTGCCACTTGCCGAGCAGGAACACCTTGCCCCGCGCCTCGGGGGCCAGGTTGAGTACACCGTCGATGTGCCGCTGCTCCATCACCAGGATCAGGTCGGCCTCGCTCACCGCTTGTGCGCTGAGTTGCCGCGCCTTGTGCGCCAGGGGCACATGCCCGTGTTCCTGCAACACTTGCCCCGCCAGGGGCTCAAGTGGATGGTCACGCAATGCCGCCAGGCCGGCGGAACTCACCGTGATCCCGGCGGGAGCCAGCGCGACACCCAGTAACTGTTGCGCCGTGGGGCTGCGGCAGATATTGCCGATGCACACAATCAATATGTTTTTGAACAAGGCAACCTCCCACGCACCGCACACTTATTCTTCGGCAAAAGGGACGACCTTATTAAATAACAAGCAACTAACGACCGAGTAATTATGACCACAGCTGACAAACTTAGACCATCTATCGCGCAAGACAAAAAATAACAACTACGGCATTAACTGACTAAAAATAACATTCCAGTACTTTTCCACTTCCGCATAATAAAGTCCCGCCTGACAGGAACAATGAGGGACGATCATGAACACATCAAAGTTATTGGTAGAGCGTATTGGCCTATTTCCTTCTTCGGGCAATATTCATGTTGAAGTGAATAACTCGACCCGCGTCGTCGAGCGCATGCAGGTGTTGTATGGCGATAACTCCCTGGACAGCGACGAGTCCTGCTCCGGGTTGTCGATGGTGTTTGCCGATTGGCGCTTCAAGTTGCAGGTCAGTGATGCACTGTCGGTGTGCCTGTGCGTGGAAAGTCGCGGTGACCGCCAGTTCATGCAGGTCAAGACCGCCGAACTGCTGGCGAATATCTCCAGCACCGAGGAACGGCCATGAGCCTGTTGGACGACGTGATACGCAGCTATGCGCTGAGGAAGCTCACAGGAATGTTCGAAAGCTTCGGCGAGCCGGTGGGGCGCGCGCAGTACCGGCGCAATACCCAGGCGATCAGCCGGTGGCTGGAGCAGTTGCAGGGCAGTTCGCCGCAGCAAATCACGCATACGCTGTTCAAGCAGATGAAGGAAGCGCGGCGTCGGGGCGATGTGCGGCGCCTCAACGCGCAGACGGTGCTGCTGGAACTGATGGTGGACAGCAACCGGGCGCTGGACCTGGTGACTTACTCCGCCTTTCCATGCGCCGCGTCCAGCCGCCAGGAAGGCTCTTGATGCGCTTGATCGGCACCTGAAAAGGTGATTGCGACGCGGTTGAGCAGCAACTCGGCGTTGTACTTGGGCACCAGCGCGCAGGCCAGCAAGACCACCAGGCCACCGCCGATAAACGAAGGTGAAACCTTGATGTCGGCGCTTTCAATACGCCAGAGAAACGTAATCGCCGCCACCGCACCCAGCGTTGCACCGGCCAGGGCTTCATTGAGCGGATGGATGTAGGGTGCCACGCAATAAGCACTGAACCAGGCGCTGGCCAATAACCCCGCCCCCGCTGCCGGCCAGCGTAATACCGGATTGAACTGGCGCGCCAAAAGGCTCAGTGCCACCGTCAGCATCAGGCACGTATTCATGGCATGGCCACTGAGTACGGCAATATCCAAGGGTTCGAACGATAAGCCCCAGCCTTTGAACAGCAACTTGCTGAGCGCAACGATCGAATACGTCACGCCGACGGTGATGACCCAGGCGCGAAGTGCCCAAGGGTTGGAATACCTCAGCCATACCGCAATGATGAGGGCGGCCGGAATCATGACGGTAATACCGCCATAGTGCGCTAGTTCTGCCCGCATAACTCCCCAAACCTGACGTCCCCGTTTCGGCGCTCATCAGACCTCAGCGCAGGGGAAAACACAACGTTATCTCCGGTCAGCCTTGGGCAACCCGACGCAAACTGGCGGCCGTGACAGTTCTTCCAGGAATAACTGAACACATTCAAAATGCAAATCCCTGATACACCATCAGAATCATGATTCAATATTTTAATAATTAGGTTAGAACCAATCGGCATTTTACAGCCCTGGCCGCTGCCCCTACTTTGGACGCGAAGAACCGACCCCCTACCCGGTGGAGGTGCCCATCCCTCACAAGACTACGCCCAAGAGAAGGACACACCATGAGCATCGAATTCATCGGCTACATTGGCGGCCACCACGCTTCCGAGATCCATCCACGCAGCGGCCCTACCCTGCAACCCGACTACGTCGAGGCCGTGGCCCGCGCCCACGAGGAAGCCGGCTTCGACCGCGCGCTGGTGGCCTTCCACTCCAACAGCCCGGACAGCACGCTGATCGCCTCCCACGCCGCCAGCGTGACCCGCAAACTGCAATTCCTCATCGCCCACCGCCCCGGTTTCGCCCAGCCCACCCTGGCCGCACGTCAATTCGCCACACTCGACGTGTTCAACGGCGGGCGCACGGCCGTGCACATCATCACCGGCGGCGATGACCGCGAACTGCGTGCCGATGGCAGCCATATCGGCAAGGACGAGCGTTACGCCCGTACCGATGAATACTTGAGCGTGGTGCGCCAGGAATGGACCAGCGAACAACCCTTCGACTTCAAGGGCACCTACTATCAGGTCGAAGGTGCGCACTCCACGGTGAAATCATCACAACAGCCACACATCCCGCTGTATTTTGGCGGCGCCTCCAACGCTGCGATTGAAGTAGCGGGCAAGCACGCCGACGTATATGCACTGTGGGGCGAAACCTACGAGCAGGTGCGCGAGATCGTGACTCAGGTACGCGCCGAAGCGGCCAAGCATGGGCGCGAGATTCGCTTCAGCCTGTCATTGCGGCCGATCCTCGCCGAGACCGAAGAACTGGCGTGGGCGCGGGCCGACAAGATCCTTGAGCAGGCCACCGAGCTGGCGGAGAAGAATGGTTTTGTGCGACGTGAACCGCCGAATGAAGGCTCGCGCCGGTTGCTGGCGGCCGCAGCGCAAGGGTCACGGTTGGATAAGCGTTTGTGGACGGGGATTGCGGGCCTGCTCGGTGCGCAGGGCAACTCCACCTCGCTGGTGGGTACAGCCGAGCAAGTCGCGCAAGCGTTGCTGGACTACTACGACCTGGGCATTACCACGTTCCTGATCCGTGGCTTTGACCCCCTGAATGATGCGATCGACTACGGCAAGCGTTTGATCCCTCTCACCCGCCAACTGGTTGCCGAGCGTGAACACGCCCAACAGGTCGCTTAAGCACACCTCAAAACCAATGTGGGAGCTGGCTTGCCAGGGATGGCCTCAACCGGTGTGCCTGATGCGCCGAGTGGCCTGCATCGCAGGCAAGCCAGCCCCCACAGTTGGATCGTGGGGTGACAGGCAGATAGCGGTCGGTTGTCAGGCCGCTTTCGCGGGCAAGCCCGCTCCCACTTTTTTGGACCGTGGGATTACAGGCAGATAGTAGTTGGCTGTCAGGCCGCCAGCAGGAGCTGGCTCCCCTATGATTAAACCCGTTTGTGTCGACGATCAGTTCTTGTACTCGGTATCACTGCGCTCCAACTGCCGAATCAACGCATTCCAATGCCGCGCCACACCAGGCCCCTCGCCACTGGCAAACACCTTCGCCTGCTGCTCAACTTTCTCCACCACCTCCCTCGGCGGAAAGATCAACTCCGCATTCCCCGCCGCCTGCGCCGCGACCTGGATATTGCACGCACGCTCCAACTGCTGCAGCTGCTGAAACGCATGCTCAACACTCACCCCCGCCGTCAACAACCCATGGTTGCGCAGGATCATCACACTCTTGTCGCCCAAGTCCGCGACCAGCCGCTCACGCTCGTCCAGGTCCAGGGCCACGCCTTCATAACCGTGGTACGCCACGCGCCCGGAGAAACCGATCGAATGCTGGGAGATCGGCAGCAGGCCGTCTTTCTGCGCCGACACCGCAATGCCGTCACGGGTGTGGGTGTGCAGCACCGCTTGCAGGTCGTGGCGCGCGCCGTGGATGGCGCTGTGGATCACGTAGCCGGCGTAGTTGATGCCAAGGCCGGTGGGGTCGTCGACAATGGTGCCGTCAAGGTCGACCTTGACCAGGTTGGAAGCACTGATTTCATCGAACAACAACCCAAAGGCATTGATCAGGAAATGCTCCTCCGGGCCCGGTACGCGGGCGGAGAAGTGGGTGTAGATGTGGTCGGTCCACTTGTAAAGGGCCGCCAGGCGATAAGCGGCGGCCAATTTGACGCGCACTTCCCACTCTTCCGGAGTGACGCGTTGGCGAACGTTGCTGGAAACGCTGGAAATCGAGGTGACGCTGCTCATGGCAAAACTTCCTGGATGGCCTTAAGGACTTCCAGGCAAGCCTATGGGATGCATTTAAATAATAAAAAGCACATTTTAATCTAAGCTAATTATTATTTTTTTTCATAAACACACCCGCCATGACACAGGTGGGATTACGCGGCGTTGCGGATTTTATGCAGGGAATTCGCCACCAGCTTGCCAAAGGCGTCCACCGGCCCTTGCAGGTTGCCCAGGAAGTGCGGGTAGATCAGCCACAGGTCCATCACCGGCTTGAAATCCTTGAGCGGCATCACCGCCAGTTGCTCACGGTGGGCGCTGCGTTCCAGCAACGGCCGTGGTACCAGCCCCAGGCCCAGGCCGTCCGCCACCAGGCCCAATTGCAGCTCGGTGCCGAAGGTTTCCAGGTTCACCCGTAGCGCCAGGCCCTGATCCGACAAGGTCCGCTGCAAACCCGCGCGGAAGCCGCAACCATCCGGGTTGAGAATCCAGCCGTTCTGGTACACGTCCGCCAGCTTGCAGGGTTTCTTCGGCAATTGCGCCTTGGCGCACACCACCACCAGCTCCATCTTGCCGATGGATTCGCCGACGATGTTGTCCGGGAAGATCTTGCCCGCCGGGAATAACGCCGCTGCGGCATCCAGCTCGCCGCGCTCGATCTTGCCGACCAGTTGGCTGCCCCAGCCGGTGGCGACCTGGGCACGCAACTCAGGGTATTCAGTGCGCAGGTGCTTGAGCGCATCCAGCAGCACCACATCGCCGATAGTCTGGGGCACGCCCAGGCGCAACAGGCCGGTGGGCGGCGCGTCGGTAGCCACCAGCTCACGCAGGGCGTCCATCTCGCGCAGGATCAGCCGGCACTGTTCGTAGACACGGGTGCCGATCAGCGTAGGCTTGAGGGGCTTGGTATTGCGGTCGAACAGCTCCACGCCCAGCGCCTGCTCGAAGTTCTGCACGCGGCGGGTGATGGCCGGCTGGGTCAGTTGCAATGACTCGGCGGCATGGCTGATGGACTGGCAACGAATCACTTCGACAAAGGCATCGATATCGTCAATTTTCATTTGGGCCGCACATAGAGAACAGTCATTAAGATGTGTACGAAGCATAGTTGCAGGAACGCTGCCTGGATAGTCCGCGCTGTGATCGATAACGTCTAACGCTATTCAGAGCGGTTCTAAATTACCTTCGGCTATAAGCTAATCATTAAAAAATAGCATATTAACTATAAACATTATGCTTAGATAAAACCATCACCACCGACCACACGATGGAATTGTCATGACCCAGGCCCGACACCCCGAGAGACTCAGAGCCTTCATAGGCGCCCTGGCGGAATTGATCGACGGTAATCCACGCGAAGGCGACTTGCTGCACCGTGGCGGCAAGCTGTTGGCGCAACTGGTCAGCCATGATGACTGGCTGCCTGATGAATTCGCCCAACCCGACCCCGAGCGCTATCAGCAGTTCTTGCTGCATGCCGATTCGCGCCAGCGCTTCAGCATCGTCAGTTTTGTCTGGGGGCCGGGGCAACGTACGCCGATCCATGACCACCGGGTGTGGGGACTGATCGGGATGCTACGCGGGGCAGAGTTCTCCCAAGGGTTCGAACGCGCCCCCGATGGCAGCCTGGTTGCCGAAGGCAAGCCCATCCAGTTGGTGCCGGGCCAGGTCGAGGTCGTGTCGCCCAAGGTCGGTGACATCCACCAGGTCAGCAATGCCCACAGCGACCAGGTGTCCATCAGCATCCATGTGTACGGCGCCAATATCGGTGCGGTACGCCGAGCGGTGTACCAGCCCGACGGCAGCGAGAAGCTGTTTATCTCCGGTTATTCCAATGCCTTCCTCCCGAATATCTGGGACTTGTCCAAAGAAAAGAGCCCTGCCCTATGACCACCGTATCGACCCGCAGCTTTGCCCAGATTCGCCAGGCCCTGTTGGACCAAGAAGAAGTCGCCCTCGTCGACGTGCGCGAAGAAGCGCCGTTCGCCGAATCCCATCCACTGTTTGCCGCGAACATCCCGTTGTCCAAACTGGAACTGGAGGTGTATGCGCGCATTCCACGGCGCGATACCCAGGTCACCGTCTACGATAACGGCGAAGGCCTGGCCAGCCGCGCGGCCGAGCGCCTGATCGCATTGGGCTACACCCGGGTGAGCCTGCTGGAAGGTGGGTTGGAGGGTTGGCGCAAGGCGGGTGGCGAGCTGTTTATCGACGTGAACGTGCCGAGCAAAGCGTTTGGCGAACTGGTCGAGAGCGAGCGGCACACGCCGTCCCTCGCCGCCGAAGAGGTGCAGGCGCTGCTCGACAGCCAGGCCGATGTGGTAGTGCTCGACGCGCGGCGTTTCGACGAATACCAGACCATGAGTATTCCTACCGGCATCAGCGTGCCAGGCGCCGAACTGGTGTTGCGCGTCCGCGAACTGGCGCCAGACCCGGCCACGCGTATCATCGTCAATTGCGCCGGACGCACCCGCAGCATTATCGGCACCCAGTCGCTGATCAATGCCGGTGTGGCCAACCCGGTCTCGGCCTTGCGTAACGGCACCATCGGCTGGACCCTCGCCGGGCAGACACTTGCCCATGGCCAATCGCGGCGCTTTGCACCGACCTCGGAAGAACACCGACAGGTCGCCGCCGTGGATGCGCGCCGCGTCGCCGACAAGGCCCGCGTTGGCCGTGCCACCCTGGCCGACCTGCACGCCTGGCAGCAGGAGCAAACGCGCACCACCTACCTGTTCGATGTGCGCACCCCGGAAGAATTCGAGGCCGGTCACCTGCCTGGCGCTCGCTCCACGCCAGGCGGGCAGTTGGTGCAGGAAACCGACCACGTCGCCAGCGTACGCGGTGCACGGCTGGTGCTGGCGGACGATGACGGCGTGCGTGCGAACATGTCTGCGTCCTGGCTGGCCCAGCTGGGCTGGGAAGTGCATGTGCTGGATGATCTGCAACCGGCGCACTTCAGCGAGCAAGGCGCCTGGGTCGCCCCGGTCCCAGCACCGCCCCAGGCCGAACTGATCAGCCCCCACACCCTGGCCGACTGGCTGGCCCATGGCGACACCGTGGTGCTGGATTTCACCGCCAGCGCCAACTACGTAAAGCGCCATATCCCCGGGGCCTGGTGGGTGCTGCGTGCGCAACTGCCACACGCCCTGGCCAAGGTGCCCGCCGCCCAACGGTATGTGCTGACTTGCGGCAGCAGCCAACTGGCGCGGCTGGCGGTGGCCGAAGTCGAAGCGATCACCGGCAAGCAGGTGTTCCTCCTGCAGGACGGCACCGCCGGCTGGATCAACGCACAGTTGCCGGTGGAAGAAGGTGAAACCCACCTGGCCTCGCCGCGGATCGACCGCTACCGTCGCCCGTACGAAGGCACCGACAACCCCAAGGAAGCCATGCAAGCCTACCTCGACTGGGAGTTTGGCCTGGTCGACCAACTGGCTCGCGACGGCACCCACGGTTTCCATGTGATCTGATTCACCCAAGCGTCCTGCACCCGCACCGGGTGCAGGCCCTAGGCCCGCCCCTCTCCAGGCGTCGGCTGAGCCACCCACGAGAGAACACCCGCACGCCCCTGCACATCACTCGCCTGAAACCTGGCATCGGCGCCGAAATCGCCCGCATCGACCTGCGCCAACCGCTGACCACCGCCTTGCCCGATGAACTGCCCACCGCATGGGCGCATGGATGGCCTTTTCACCTCGGACCGCAGCGCCTCGCCAAATGCAATTAGAGAATAATCAGATCACACATAATCAAATATTTTCATAATTAACATATAACCAAAAAGAACTTCACAGCCAGTTTTTATAGGAATAACGTTAACCCACTGACCGACCCCTTCCCCAGGCGGAGGTAAACCGAACCTCATTTTGATCTGCCTGGAGCCTGCATCCCATGGTCTTAACCTCCCCTTTCAAACGCCTGCTCCTGGGCACCGCCCTAGCCCTCGGCCTGGCCAGTGCAGCCCACGCCGCCGATCTGCAACCGCTGCGGGTGGCCAACCAGAAATCCACGATCAAGGCGCTGCTGGAAGTGTCCGGCGAAACCAAAAACGTGCCCTATGAAATCCAGTGGTCGGAGTTCCCGTCCGCCTCGCCCCTGGGCGAAGCGCTGAATGCCGGCGCCGTGGACATCGGTGCCCTGGGTGATGCGCCCTACGTGTTCGCACTCGGTGCAGGCGCAGCGCTCAAGGTGGTCAGCATCATCCACGCCGAAGGGCGCAACACCACCGCACTGCTGGTGCCCAAGGACTCGCCGATCAAGACCGTCGCCGACCTCAAGGGCAAGAAAATCGTCACCGGCCGCGGCTCTATCGGCCATTACCTGGCAATCAAGGCCCTGGCCACGGCCGGCCTGACCACCAAGGACGTGCAGTTCATTTTCCTGCTGCCGAGCGAGTCGCGCCTGGTACTGGATAACGGCACCGCCGACGCCTGGGCCACCTGGGACCCCTACACCACCGTGGTCACTTCGCAAAGCCAGGCCCGCGTGTTGATCAGTGGTAACCAGTTGCTGAGCAACCACCTGTACCTCGCCGCCACCAGCCAGGCCATCGCCGACAAGCGCCCGCAACTGGACGACTTTGTCGCCCGCGTCGACCGAGCCTACGCCTGGGCCAACACCCACCCCAATGAGTACGCGGCCGCCCAGGCCAAGATCACCAGCCTGCCGCTGGAAGTGCATGTGGAAGTGGCCAAGGACACCCACCTCACACCGGTCGCCATTGACGACACCGTCATCAGCGGCCTGCAAGCGACCGCCGACACCTATCAACAAGAAGGCCTGCTGACCAAGCACATCGACGTGTCACAGGGCTTCGACAAGAGCTTCAACGCCAAGCGTGTCCAACTTTCCCAGCAAGCCTCGCGCTAACAGGAGCAGAACATGAGCAAGCCACATCACGCACAACCACGCCATTTGAAACTCGGCGCCATGGTCCACGGCGTCGGCCACGGCTGGGGCGAATGGCGCCACCCGGACGCCCAACCGAATGCCAGCACCAGCTTCGGTTTCTACAAACAGCAGACTGAACTGGCCGAAGCCGCCAAGTTCGACTTCGTATTCATCGCCGACAGCCTGCACATCCACGCCAAGTCCAGCCCGCACTACCTCAACCGTTTCGAGCCACTGACCATCCTCTCGGCACTGGCGGCGATCACGACGAATATTGGCCTGGTCGCCACCGTGACCGTCAGCTACACCGAGCCCTACCAGGTCGCACGCCAGTTCTCGTCCCTGGACCATATCAGCGGCGGCCGCGCCGGTTGGAACGTGGTCACTTCGTGGCTGAGTGGCACCGCCGACAACTTCAGCAAGGCCGAGCATCCACCCCACGCCGTGCGTTACCGCATCGCCAAGGAACACGTGAACACCGTCCAAGGCCTGTGGGATTCGTGGGAAGACGACGCCTTTACCTACGACAAACAGACCGGCGAGTTTTTTGCCCCGAACAAGCTGCATGCACTCAACCACAAGGGCGATTTCTTCTCGGTGAAAGGTCCGCTGAACATTGCGCGTTCACGACAGGGCCAACCGGTGATTTTCCAGGCTGGAACCTCGGAGGACGGGCGCAACTTTGCCGCGCAAAACGCCGATGCGATTTTTGTGCACGTGGACAGCATCGAAGAAGGGCTGGCCTACTCACAGGACCTCAAACGCCGCGCCAAAGGTTTTGGCCGTGACCCGCAAAACCTGTCGATCCTGCCGGGCATCCGCCCGATTGTCGGCCGCGACCCGGCCGAAGTGGAAAGCCGCTATCAGCAGGCCGTGGACCTGGTCACCGTGGAAGATGCGATCGTCGCCCTCGGGCGCCCGTTCAACGATCACGACTTCAGCCAATACCCGCTGGACGAGCCCTTCCCGGAACTTGGTGACCTCGGCTCCAACAGCCAAAAAGGCGGCTCCGACCGCATCAAGCAACTGGCCAGGGACGAAGGCCTGACCCTGCGCGAAGTGGCGCTGCATTTCTCGCGGCCAAAACGGGATTTTGTCGGCACCCCGGAGCAAGTTGCCGATGCGATCCAGGCCTGGTTCGAGACCGGCGCCAGCGATGGTTTCATCATCAACTCGGTGCTGCCGGATGGCCTGCAGTATTTTACCGAATGGGTGGTGCCGGTGCTGCAGCAACGCGGTCTGTTCCGCACCGAATACAGCGGCCATACCCTGCGCGACAACCTTGGCCTGGAGGTTCCGGCCAACCGCCACAGCGTCGCCGCCGAGGTTGAAGAAAAACAGGAGGCGCTGGCATGAGTGAGTCCCTCAACCGGCAGTTGGCCGAGCTGCACGCCGAGCGTGTTGCCACCTGGGCGCCGGCAGCGTTGCAGGTCAATATCGATCAGCGCCAGCGCCTGGTGGATGAAGCGCGGCCGGACGACTACGTACAGGTCGGCGATGAACTCGACCCGTTCACCCTGCTGAATGTGGAAGGCGGTGAACTCAACCGCGACCTGCTGCTGGCGGACGGTCCGGCCGTGCTGGTGTTCTTCCGCTTTGCCGGGTGCCCGGCGTGCAACATCGCCCTGCCCTATTACGAACGCCAACTCTACCCACGCCTGCGCGAACTCGGGGTGCCGCTGGTGGCCGTGAGCCCGCAAGTGCCCGAGCGCTTGGTGGAAATCAAGACCCGTCACAACCTGCAACTGTTGGTGGCCAGTGACCCTGACAACAACCTCGGACGACGCCTGGGCATTCTCTACAGCTTCGATGAAGCGTCACGCAATGCCGCGTTGGCGAAGGGCAACCACATCGGTGAAACGACCGGCACCGGCACCTGGGAATTACCGCAACCGACGGTGGTCGTGATTGCCAGGGACGGTACGGTGGCGTTGGTGGAGGTCAGCCCGGATTGGTTGGTGCGCACTGAAGCAGACCCGGTGTTGCGGGCAGTGGAGCAACTGCTGGGCCAACAGCCTGTACGCATTGCTATCTAAATCACGCCAATCCCACATTTTTGACCGAGTGCGTTCCCATGACCCAACCGTCTCTACGCTCCGTGGACGTCGCCAACTTCGAAGCCTTGCTCGAACGCCTCAGCGCCGAGCTGGCCAGCACCGCGCACGTCTATGACGAGAGCGGCGCCTTCCCCCACGCCAATTTCAAGTTGCTGCACGCACACGGCCTGGTTGCCCTCACCGTGCCCAAGGCCCTGGGCGGTGGCGGCGCCAGCCTGCCCCTGGCGCGCAAGGCCATCAGCGCGATAGCCAAGGGCGAGCCTTCCACCGCGCTGATACTGGTGATGCAGTACCTGCAACACACCCGCCTGCAAGACAGCAAGACCTGGCCGGCGCACCTGCGCACGCAAGTGGCCCAGGATGCCGTGCGCGACGGCGCGCTGATCAACGCCCTGCGCGTCGAACCCGACCTGGGTACGCCGGCCCGTGGCGGGCTGCCGGCGACCACCGCCGTGCGCACGGCCGAAGGCTGGCGCATCAGCGGGCGCAAGATCTATTCCACTGGCAGCCGCGGCCTGAGCTGGTTCAGCGTGTGGGCCCGCAGTGATGACGCCGACCCCTTGGTGGGTGCCTGGCTGGTGCCCAAAGGCAGCCCCGGCGTGACCATCATCGACACCTGGGATCACCTGGGCATGCGCGCCACCTGCAGCCACGAAGTGGTGTTCGACAACGTGCTGGTACCCCTCGACCATGCTGTCAGTGTCAGCCCGTGGAGCGCGCCGTCGCCGGAGCTGGATGGCGAAGGGTTCCTGTGGATGTCGGTGTTGCTGTCCTCGGTGTATGACGCCGTGGCCCAGGCCGCGCGGGACTGGCTGGTGAACTGGCTGGAAGAGCGCAAGCCGTCCAACCTCGGTGCAGCGTTGTCGACGCTGCCGCGCTTCCAGGAAACCGTCGGCCATATCGACACCCTGCTGTTTGCCAACCGCAGCCTGCTCGACGCTGCCGCCCAAGGCCATACCCCGCCAGCCAATGCCGCGCAACTGAAGTACCTGGTAACCCATAACGCCATCCGCGCCGTGGAGCTGGCCATCGAGGCCTCGGGTAACCCGGGCCTGTCGCGCCATAGCCCGTTGCAACGCCACTACCGCGACGTACTCTGCAGTCGCGTGCATACCCCGCAGAACGACGCCGTGTTGCAAGGCGTCGGCAAGACGGTCTTCGCCCAACGCCAGAAGGAACGCCCATGAGTCAGGTGATTATTGCCAGCCAGCTGGACGAAGATTACAACGACGTGATCCGCCAGCGCCTCGCCTCGATCCACCCCGCCGCCCAGGTGATCGGTGTGCCCGCTGGTGTACCCAGCGACCTGCCGCCCCAGGCCAATATCCTCTTGCTGCGCCCGATCAACGTGCGTGGCTACACCGCCCCGGACACGCCACCGCCGGGCTGGCCCTACGGCGCACAGTGGGTGCACCTGGTGTCGTCGGGCATCGACTTCTACCCCAGTTGGCTGTTCGACGGCCCACCGGTCACTACCTCGCGCGGCAGTGCGGCCGACAACCTGGCCGAGTTTGCCCTGGCGGCAATCTTTGCCGCCTCCAAGCAGTTGCCGGCTATCTGGGTGAAGGATGCCCAGTGGCATTTCACCGCGTTGAGCCCGCTCAAGGGCACGACGCTGGGCCTCCTGGGATTTGGTGCAATCGGCGAAAGCCTGGCGCAAAAGGCCCTGGCGCTGGGCATCAAGGTGGTGGCGCTGCGCCAAAGCCAGGCGCCGTTCAACACGGGCGTGGAAGCCGCCAAGGATATCCACGACCTGTTCGCCCGCGCCGACCACCTGGTGGTGGCTGCACCACTGACCGAGTCCACGCGGCATATCATCAACCGTGATGTGCTGGGCAGCGCCAAACCAGGGCTGCACCTGATCAACCTTGCACGCGGTGGGTTGCTGGATCAGGAAGCGCTGTTGGAAGCCCTGGACAATGGGCAGGTCGGGCTGGCATCGCTGGACGTGACCGAGCCGGAGCCATTGCCGGATGGGCATCCGCTGTATACCCATCCGAGGGTGAGGTTGTCGCCGCACACGTCGGCGATTTCCACGAATAGCCGCAATGAGATTGCCGATACGTTTTTGGCGAACCTGGAAAAGTACGTCGCGGGCTCCAAGCTCGCCAACGTGGCCAACGCCTGACGCCGTTCAAAAAGGTAGCAGCGGGCGTGCATCGGCTGGCAAATCTCATTTGATGCGGAAGTGGAAGGTGTTACGCACCGCCGGTACAGCGACAGCCTTACCCTCTACGATCCTCGGCTGGTAGCGAAAGGTATTGGCCGCCGCCAGTGAAGGTCGCATGAACAACGGGTGACAACCGTCCAATACCCTGGGGTTCTCCACGCGTCCCTGGGTGTTGACGGTGTATTCCACCGAACAATCGCCTTCGATGTTCTTGTCCAGGGCACGCTCGGGATAGTCGGGTGCTTCCTTGCTCAAGGGCTGGTATTGGCGGCTGTCGAAGGCTGGCGCGGGCGCCGGTGCGGCGGGACGTGGGCGTTCAGCGGCAAGGCGTTCCTGGGCCAAACGTTGTTGTTGCGCACGTTGTTGCTCAAGCTCACGGTTGCGCTGTTCAGTGGCCAAGCGTTGTTGTTGCTCGACGTTCTTTTCTTCGATGCGCTTGCGTGCCAAGGCGGCTTTCTCGAGCTTCTGCGCCTGAATCTTCGGATCGACTGTGGGCTTGACCGGCAGGGGAATGGCGACCGGCTCCGGAGGCGGCAGGGCCACCGGCTCAGGCTCAGGTGCCGGAGCTGGGACCGGAACTGGCGCAGCCGGCATCATCACCAACTGGGTATGCATCACCCTGGGCACCTCCACCGGCGTTTGTCCCGTCGACCAGCCGAGCATCAGCGCAGCCAGCACGCCTACATGCAGCGCCACGGCCAGGCTCGCCGCAAGGCTGTTTCTCCAGAACCCGGACGGCGCCTGGGGCGCCATCGTCAATGTTGGACTGTGCATGATCATCGCCGTCATTGCGGGGCCTCGGTCACCAGCCCCAGGTTGCTCACACCACCCTTCTGCAACACCGCCATGGCCGCTACCACACGGCCATAGCCGGCGTTGTCGTCCGCGCGGATGTACACCTGGGTATCACTGCGCGCCGCCACCACCTGCATGACCTTGGCGCCCATTTCATCGAGGGACACGGCGCTGTCGGTCTGGTGCCGGGTGTCGAGTTCGCCGCCAAGGTTCCAGTAGTAACCACCGTCGGCCTTCACCGACAGCGTGAGGATCTGCTGGCGGGTGTCGGTGGCCAGTGCCTCGGCGGCGACCTTGGGCAGTTCGATCTTTACGCCCTGGGTCAGCATCGGCGCGGTGACCATGAAGATCACCAGCAGCACCAGCATCACGTCGATGTAGGGCACCACGTTCATCTCCGCCTTGGGCCCATGCTTGCGTTGCGGCCTGGTCAACATCGGTATGCTCCTTGTTCAGGCGGCTACGGCCAGGTTGATCGGGGTGCCGCGCAAGGTGCGATGCAGGCGCACCTGCAATTCGTTGCCGAAGGCGTAGTAGCGGGTGAGCAACGTCTGGCCGCGCGCCGCGAAACGGTTGTAGGCGATCACTGCCGGGATGGCGGCAAACAGGCCGATGGCCGTGGCGATCAATGCTTCAGCAATGCCCGGCGCCACCGTGGACAAAGTCGCTTGCTGTACCTGGGACAAGCCGATAAAGGAATTCATGATTCCCCACACCGTGCCGAACAAGCCGATGTAGGGGCTCACCGACCCCACGGTGGCGAGGAATTGCAGGCCCTTTTCCAACTCGATCTCCTGTTCGGTGATCGCCACCTGCAATGCGCGCTCGACACCCTCCAGCACAGCCGGATCATGGTGGTGCAGGTGCTGGTATTCCTGCACGCCGGCGATAAAGATCGGCGCAATCCCACCCTCGCCTGCCTGCACGGTTTCACGGTACAGCGGCTGCAAGTCGGTAGCAGCGCGAAAGCGCTGCACAAAGCCGTTCAACTGGCGCTCCAGGCGCCGCAGCACACTGCCGCGCTGGATGATCAGGTACCAACTGAGCAAGGATGCCAGCAGCAAAGTGACCATCACCGCCTTGACCAACAGGCTGGCATCGCTGATCAACCCCCAGATCGTCATATGTTCCATCGTCGCGTGCATGGTTAAGCTCCTATTCGATTAAAAAGTGATGACCGGGTGATGACGGCTCACGGCAACTTCAGCGCGCGGGTGACGTCCGCCCACGGCACGAACTTGAAGTTCTGGGTTTGCTCGGGCATGCGCTTGCGCCCGTCCTGCACCACCAGCATGCCTTGGCTCCAGGGGCCGCCGAGGTGGATGGCGGTGACTTCCAGGCCATCGGTTTCCGAAGCTCCGTCGATACCGGCGGCCGCATTAAGGCCAACGCGGAAGGCCCCGCGCGTGGCAAAGGGTGGCTCGGCATCCACCACCAGGTAGCTGTCATTGCCCTGGCTGGAAATCACCAGGTAATCGCGCGCGTTGCTCTGGTACAACGCCAGGCCCTCGACATCCGCGTGCAACTGCGGCCCCACCTTGATCACACTGGTGAGCGTGGCCGGTTGGTCGGCACGCGCATCCACCGCCCAGACGCCGACGTCCTCCTCGCCAATGAACAAGCGCTGGCGTTGGTCGTCGGCCACGCAGCCTTCGGGTTGGCTGTCGACGTTGAACTGGCGCACCAGCTCGCCCTGTACACGGCCATCTGCTGCGCTGAGGCGGTATTGCAGGAAGGTGCCGTCCTTGTCGTTGGCAACCGCATAGATCTCGCCGCTGGCTGGCTGGAACAGGCAAATACCATAGATGTCCTTGAGCGGCGTAGGCACTTCGCCCGCTTCGCGCAGTTCACCGCTCTGACGGTCGATGCTGAACAGGCTCAGGCTGTTGTGATCGCGATTGCTCGCCACGGCGAGGTCGACGGTGCGCGAGCCGAGCTTGAAATTGGGGCGTACATCGACGTTGTTGAGGCGGCCGACCGCCAGCTCCTGCAACAGCTTGCCGTCGAGGTCATAGGCCAGCAGGCCTTGCTTCTTGTTCGTACCGAGGACGCGGCTTTTTTCCGGCTGCGTGGGGTGAATCCAGATGGCCGGGTCGTCCGCCGCATCGCCCTGGCGGCCGACCGGGTCGGTCTGGCGCACAGCGGCGACTTCCGGCAGCACCGGCTCGGCTGGCACCGGCTTGGCTTGCCAGTTGAGTGTGCCTTGGTACAACTTGCCGGTGTCGTCATCACGCACCAGCAGTTGCTGGCCATTGACGCTGAGTTGTTCCGGTTCCTTGAGTCCTGGCAGCGTCAGGCTCGGTTGCTCAACCCAGCGTTTGCCGGTGTGCTGGAACAGGTGCAGCTGGGCGGTCTTTGGATCAAGCGCCACCACTGCGCCCGGCACCAGCGCCATGGCCCCGGCTTCGCGCTTGGGGTCGTCGAACAGCGCCACAGGCGTGCGTTTGACCTCAGCCTCCGGGTGCGCCGGGTAAGCCCACCAGCCGACGTTTTCTTCGTTCACCACCAGTTGCTGGGTGGCATCATCCACCTGGCAGAACTGTGCCGACGGTGGCAGCGGCAGGCCGCGTACGCGCTGGGGTTCGCGGAGCAGGCTCGAGGCGTTGCCCACCAACCATTGCTCGCCCTTGCCCTCTTCGCCCACCAGGAACACAAACAGGTTGGCTGCCCCGTCGCGGTATAGGCACAGGCCGGTCACCGGGTAGTCGCGGGTAGGCAGGTACAGCGGTTGGCCCCAGGTTTTGCTGGCGGTATCCAGGTTGATCAGCAGCGCCTGCTGACGCTCGTTGTCGAGGCTGGCGACCAGCACTTGGGCACCGGTGACACGGGTGTCCAGGCTGCTGAAGTTGCCATTGAAACGCGCCAGCCCGACGCCTTTGTTGTCGAGCAGTTGCAGGCCATCGCGGGTGCTGGCAACCAGGCGGTGGGTGCCGTTGGGCAGCAGGTTGATGGCTTGGGCATTCACACTGGAGCCCCAGGCAGTCAGGGCCAGGTCGGCGGCCATTACCGGTGAACCCACGGCCAGCGCGATCAGCAGGTACAGCTTGGAAATTCTCATGAACGAACACATCCTTCGACAGCAATAGAGATCTACTGTGGGAGCTGGCTTGCCGGCTCCCACATCGGAAATGAGGGGGTGCTTAGAAATGGGTGAAGGTCAGGCCCAGCTTGTAGGTCGGGCCGTACTCCTCGTACTGGCCGTTGTAGCTACGATGGCCGGTGTAGACGAAGTACGACTCATCGGTGAGGTTCTGGGCCTCGAAGCTGACTTGCAGGTTCTTGGTGAGCGAGTAGCGTGCGCTGAAGTCGACGAAGGTCTGTGCGTCGACGTGCAGGTCATGGGCCTTGTCATTGATCGAGGCCAACTCGTAGAGGTAGGCCGATTTGTAGTTGGCCGACAGGCGCAGGCTGAGCTTGTCGTCTTCCCAACCGAGCATCAGGTTGCCGACGGTATCGGACTGGTTGGGCAGGCTGATAGTGCGCTTGCGGTTCGTCCCGCTGGCGCTGTCGAAACCTTCGATATCAGCACTGGAACGGCTGAACGTGGTGTTGGCACCGATCAGCAGACCGTTCCATGGCGCCGGCAGCCAGTCGAACTTCTGTGAGTACGCCAGTTCCAGGCCGTAGAGCTTGGCACTGTCGCCGTTCGCATAGGTGTGGGCCTCGGCAAAGTTGGTCCAGGCGCCAGTACCGGCCAGGTCGGTGTTGTAGACGAAGTTCTTGATGTCCTTGTAGAACACGAACGCCGAGATGGTACCGGCACGGCCCATGAAGTGCTCGATGCCCAGGTCGAGGTTGCTCGACGCCAGAGGCTTGAGGTCCGGGTTGCCGAAGGTGGCTTCGTCGTCGTCGATCACGAAGCCCGGTGCCAACTGACCGAACGTTGGGCGCACCACGGATTTGGTCCAGGCGGCGCGCACCTGGGTGTTCTTGTCGATCTGGTAGCGCGCATGCAGGCCCGGCAGCCAGTGGTGATAGCGGCGCTTGGTCTCGGTCGGCGTGAACACCCCATCGGTGGCGCCGGTGCCCTTGGCTTCGAACTCGGTGCCTTCGTAGCGCAAGCCGGCGATAAAACGCCAGTCGTCGATATCGATGGTGTTCATCAAGTAGCCGGCGTTGATGTCTTCGCGGATAGTGAAGTCGTTGACCCGGGATTCAGTCTCGTCATAGAAGTCCGCCGGGTTGAGGCTGCCGATCAGTTGCTTGATGGCGCTGGGGCTGATGCCCGGGCCGTAGTTGCCGAGGCGATAGTCGACACTGCCCTTCTGGAATTGGCTGAGGTTGAGCTGGTCGGCACTGAAGCCGAGGGTGTCGAAGTCTTCGTAGACCCAGGCTTCCAAGTCGTTGTCTTTGTTGCGACGGCTGACCTTGCCGCCGAACTTCACCTGGGAGGCATAGCCGCTCAGGTCATAGTCGCGGGCCAGGTCCAGGCGCAGGTTTTTCTCGGTGTCCTTGGTGTTCTGTTTTTCCCAGTCGACTTTATCGAGGCTGAAATTGCGCGCGTCGTAGAAGCCACTGCCGATGATCGGGCGTGGCTTGTCCTTGTCATAGAAGCCACTGTCGGCAAAGTCGCCGCCATCGAAAGTGGCGCCGGCGATGTGCGCCGGGCTGTCTTCGCTCGATTGGCTGTAGCCGGCCTGGCCGCTCAAGGTCCACAGGCCGAGCATGCGTTCACCGCCGAACACGTAGGACTGGATTTCCTGGGTTTCCTCGCGGTTTTTCAGCTTGCGCTTGGCTTCGGCATCCCCCAACTCGCCGGCGGCCAGCGGGTCGGCAAACTCGATGCTGGCGGCGTTGCGGGTCTCGGTGTCTTTGTAGCGGCTGTAGAGCGTGCGCAGGTAGTAGCTGCTGAAGTCGTCCGGCTTGTAGTCGAAGTTCAGGCCGCCACCGGCACGTTCGCGGCTGATGTCGTAGTCACGCTGTTCAAATTCGTTGAGCTTGGCACCGTTGGTGAAGTCCCAGGCACCGCCGGTCTCGACGTTGTCCGAGCCGAAATCGCGCTTCTGCCAGCTCAGCGCCGCGGCGACGCCGAAATTGTCGATGCCATCGCCGAGGCTGAATCGGTTGCTGGCCGCGCCAGAGAACTTCGGGCTGGTCTGGCGGGTATTCTTGTCGTAGCTGGCTTCGGTGCTACCGGTGTAGAACAGGCCCTTGTGGTCGAAGGCCGACAGGCTTTGCACGTCGACCGTGCCGCCGAGGGAGTTGGCGTCCATGTCGGGGGTCAGGGTCTTGATCACCGACAGCGACTGCACCAGCTCCGACGGCAGCACATCCAGCGCTACGGCACGCCGCGCGCTCTCCGGGGCGGGCACCAGGGTGCCGTTGATGGTCACGCTGTTGAGGTCCGGACCCAGGCCACGCACGCTGACAAAACGCCCTTCGCCCTGGTCGCGCTCCACGCTGATACCCGGCAGGCGCTGCACCGCTTCGGCGACGTTCTCATCCGGCAACTGGGCCACGCCATCGGCATGCACCACGCTCTTGATGCTGTCGGACGAGCGCTGCTCCTTCAACGCCTGGTCGATGGCAGCAGCCTGCCCGACCACTTCGACGTGCTCGGTGTTGGCCACTTCGGCCGCATTGAGCCGCTCACTGGCTATCGCCAGGGCCAAGGCAGTAAGCGTGAAGCTGACGAGCCCGGTGCGCTTGTACATGCAATCCTCCCCAAGAATCCGTTGGCGCCAGGCAAGAGACCCGGCAACTGGGAGGGCACGCTAGGGGCGAGGGATGACGGTTCTGTGACAGGGATGGGCGCGAAGGCCCGTAAACCCTGGTCTAGAGCCGTGTGAAGCGAACAAATGAGCTGAATTGACCCCAATCCGAAGTGGGCGTTGAGTTGCCTGCAACAGCGGTCTGTCTGCTAGCGCTGGATTAGCTGGCGCAGCGCTTTCGCCGGCAAGCCAACTGCCACATTGGCGCTGTGTTTGGCGAAAAAAAGTATCTATGCCATGAGCTGATTCGACCCCTCCCGACCGTCACGCGAATGTCACATCCATCTGCTGTGCTGGCGCCCATCGCTTATTTGCCCAAGGACTCGCGGCCATGTTTTCCGTGCTCAAGCTTCACCGCTGGAAACTCTCCCTGTTGCTGATCGCCGCCAACCTCGGGCTGATCCTGCACCTGGCCTGCGGCGAATTGAAAAGCTTCAGCGAGTGGGTGTGGCTGGATATCTTTGGCGAAGGCGGTTCCGCCCTCCTCGCCCTGGTCTGGCTAGGCCTGGTGCTGAAAAGCCGCCCCGCCGGACGCGTCACCCAATACCTGGCGCTGGGCCTGTCGTGCATCTTCTTCTCCTGGTGGATCGACAGCCTCGACGAATTTATCCGCCTGCCCGACAGCATCACCTGGGACCACTGGCTGGAGTCAGGGCCGATGCCGGTGGGCATGATCCTGCTGACGATCGGCATCTACCACTGGCACCGCGAACAACTGGCGATCAGCGCGCAGATGGAAAAACGCGAACGCTTGTTCCGCGAGCATCGGTTGTTCGACAAACTCACGCCATTGGCCGGCGCCGATTACCTCAAGCGCCAGTTGGCCGACAGCCTGCAAGACAGCCACGACCAGCAGCAACCGCTGTCATTGCTGGCCCTGGACCTGGACAACTTCGCCGCCATCAATCGGGCCTACGGGCATGCCGAAGGCGACGCGGTCTTGCAGGCCCTCAGCCATTTGTTGCTGCTCAACCTGCGCCGCCAGGACCTGCTGTGTCGCCTGGCGGGTGACCGTTTTGTGGTGCTGTTGCCCAACACCGGCGAGCGCCAGGCCAAGGAACTCGCGCTGGAGTTGAAACACGCGGTAGGCGGCCTCGCGCACAAAACCCGGCTGCACGGTGAACGCTTGCAACTGGCGGCGACGACTGCTGTGGTCATGGCCCTGGACGAGCCACCCCACGACTTGCTCAAGCGCCTCAACCTGGCCCTGGCCAGGGCCAAGCAACCCTTGGCGAAAAGTGCCTGAGATGGCCGTCAAGACCCGTTGGTATGAAGCCGACAGCCGCTTCATACCGGGGCACTACCAACCGGCCACGCTGATCGACCTGGCCTTGTCCCGGGATATCGACAGCCACCGCCTGCTGCGCGGCACCGGGCTGTTCCACGAGGATATCCTCGCCGGTACGGCACGCCTCAGCCCGCAGCAGTTCCTCGGATTGATCGGCAACAGCCGTAAATGGCTCGACGCCGACGACAGCAGTTTTCTCTTTGGTCAGCGACTGTTGCCGGGCTATTACGGCGCAGCCAGCCATGCCCTGGGCCATGCGCAGAACCTGCACCAGGCGCTGGAGATCCTGATCCAGCAACAAGTGTTGCTCAGCCCGTTGGTCACGCTGCAACTGGAGCTGGATGACCACCACGCCTACCTGTACTGGTTGGACAGTTGCGGCGCCGGTGAGCATTGGCGCTTTTTGCTCGAGGCCAGCATGACCTCGCTGGTTGCCATGAGCCAATGGCTCGGTGGGGAGCGGCTACCATGGGTGTGCAGTTTCAGCCATGCCGAACCGCGTTACGTCGAGCAATACTGGGTGCACCTCGGCGAAGAGACGCGCTTCGAGCGGCCGCTGGACATGATGAGTATCTCGCGTGAACACCTCACCCGCGCCTGGCCGGGTGCCTCCGCCACCGCCGGCCAGGTGGCGCGCCAGCAGGCCCGCGAGCAGATCGAACAGCTGGGCTTTGCGGGCAGTTTCCTCGACTGCCTCTACGACTATCTACGCGAGCACGTGCGCCAACCGCCAAGCCTGGAACAGGCCGCGCACGCCTTCGCCATGAGCCCGGCAACCCTCAAGCGCAAACTGCACAAGCACAACACCGGCTTTCAGCAACAGGTCGACCGTGTGCGCAAGCAGGTGGCGTTGCACCTGTATCAGGTCAAGGGCTACAGCAATGATGAAGTGGCGGCCTACCTCAACTTCAACGACGCGGCGAACTTCCGTCGCTCGTTCAAGCGCTGGACCGGCAGCACACCCAACCTGATCCGCCAGCTGTTCAACAGCCGCTAGCCAGGCGTTCGCGCAAAAACTCCACCAGCGCCTGGACCGGCCGCGAACCTTGCCGGTGCTGCGGGTACACCGCCGACAGCGTCAGGGCCTCGGGGGCGAAGTCATCCAGGACACTCACCAGGCGTCCCTCCTTCAAGGCGTCGCCGATGATAAAGGTCGGCAGGTACGTCACGCCCAAGCCGGCAATGGCGGTGTCGCGCAGCAGGTCGCCGTTGTTCACGCGCATGCGCCCAGTGACATTCAGCGCCTGCACCTTGCCCTTGAAGCGCCACTGCACCTGGCGGCCATGGCCGTAGGGCAGGCAATCGTGCTCGGCAAGGTCATCGGGCTTTTGCGGCGTACCGCGCCGGGCCAGGTAGTCGGGGCTGGCGCAATACACCCGCGGGATGCTGGCGATACGGCGGGCAATCAGGGTGGAATCTTCCAGGGTGCCAATGCGCAGCACCAGGTCATAGCCTTCGCCGATCAGATCCACGGGACGGTCGCTCAAGTCGACCTCCACCGACACTTGGGGATGGCGCTGCAAGAACAGCGGCAACAGGCAGCCCAGGTGCGCCATGGCAAACGACAACGGCGCACTGAGGCGAATGGTGCCGCGAGGCTCGCTGTTCTGGCCGGCGATGCCCTGCTCCACTTGCTCGACTTCACCGAGCAGGCGCAAGGCGGATTCGTAGTAGCTCTGGCCGAGTGGCGTGACATCCAGTCGGCGCGTGGAACGGTTGAGCAGGCGCACGCCCAGGCGGTCTTCCAGTTGGATCAGGCGGCGGCTGACGAACTGCTTGGACAGGCCCAACTGTTCGGCGGCGGCGGTGAAACTGCCGGATTCCATGACCTGGCAAAACAGGCGCATGTCTTCGAAGGGGTTCATTGTCGCTTCTCAGTAGACATTTGGCTGGTTTATAGCCTGTCAGTGGCCACACCACAAACCAAAATGTGAGAGCGGGCTTGCCCGCGAATGCGGTGGATCAGTCCATTAATCTGTCGACTGATACTCCGTACTCGCGAGCGAGCCCGCTCCCACACGTGAGCAGCGGCGTTATGCAGAACGGGTTACTTGGCCGTGAACGCCGAGTAGCTGTTCATCAGGTTGCGGTAGTTGGGGATGCGTGGCGACAGCAGGTTGGCCAGGCCTTCCATGTCGTTGCGCCAGTCCACTTGCAGCTCACAGGCTACGGCGAACCAGTTCACCAGTTGCGCACCGGCGGCGGTCATGCGCGCCCAGGCAGCTTGTTGCACGGTTTCGTTGAAAGTGCCGGAGGCGTCGGTGACCACGAACACTTCAAAGCCCTCATCGAGGGCGCACAGGGTCGGGAAGGCAACGCACACATCGGTCACCACGCCGGCAATGATGATCTGCTTGCGGCCGGTCGCCTTGACCGCCTTGACGAAATCCTCGTTATCCCAGGCGTTGATCTGGCCAGGGCGGGCGATGTAGGGCGCATCCGGGAACAACGCTTTGAGCTCTGGGACCAGGGGGCCATTAGGACCGCCTTCAAAACTGGTGGTCAGGATCGTCGGCAGGTTGAAGAACTTGGCAACGTCCGCCAGAGCCAGCACGTTGTTCTTGAATTCGTTCGGGGAGAAGTCCTGGACCAGCGAGATCAGGCCGGTCTGGTGATCGACCAACAGGACAACGGCATCATCTTTGTTCAAGCGCGAGTAAGTCATGGGGTAACTCCTTTGGGGGTTTGATTAGAAGGCAAAGCACGAGCAGCCAAACGCACCCCAGAAACCCTGGAAGTCGCTGACCGGCACGCTGGAAAGACGCGCTTTTTCATGGCTGTGGGCGTGCACGCCGCAGGGGCCACTGCACTGGTGCGCGTGAGCCTGCAACGGCGAACCCGGGCGCCAGTGCCCCGGTACCTTGACCACTGGCGACCAGTCCGGCAGCACCGGAACCCGTGGCGGCGCGTACTCGTCGAAATCGCCGGCGCCATAGACCACCTTGCCGCCGACCACGGTCATTACCGACTCAATCCACTTGATCGCTTCTTCATCGACACTGAAGAAGTCCGCCGACAGTGCCGCCACGTCCGCCAACTGCCCGACCTTGATCTGGCCTTTCTTGCCCTGCTCGGACGAGAACCAGGCGCTGCCATGGGTAAACAGTTCCAGCGCCGTGAGGCGTGGCAGGCCTTCGGCGTGCAGCTCCAGGCCACCCACGGTACGGCCACTGACCATCCAGTACAGCGAGGTCCACGGGTTATAACTCGACACCCGCGTGGCGTCCGTGCCCGCGCCGACGGGCACGCCTTCAGCGAGCATGCGCTTGATCGGCGGCGTGGCTTCGGCGGCCTTGGCGCCGTAACGCTCGACAAAGTACTCGCCCTGGAACGCCATGCGGTCCTGGATCGCAATACCGCCACCGAGGGCGCGTACACGCTCGATATTGTTCGGCGTGATGGTCTCGGCGTGGTCGAAGAACCACGGCAAGCCGTTGAACGGGATGTCGCGGTTGACCTTCTCGAACACATCGAGCATGCGCGAAATGGACTCGTCATAGGTGGCGTGCAGGCGGAAAGGCCAGCGCTGCTCGACCAGATGACGCACCACCGGCTCCAGCTCCTGCTCCATGGTCAGCGGCAGGTCTGGACGTGGCTCAAGGAAATCCTCGAAGTCGGCCGCCGAGAACACCAGCATCTCGCCGGCGCCGTTGTGGCGCAGGTAATCATCGCCCTGGTGCAAGGTGACGCTGCCGGTCCAATTCTTGAAGTCGCTGAGCTCTTCCTTGGGCTTTTGGGTGAACAGGTTGTAGGCGATGCGCACCGTCAGTTGCTCATCCTTGGCCAGTTGCTCGATCACTGCGTAGTCATCGGGGTAGTTCTGGAAACCACCGCCGGCATCGATGGCGCTGGTGAGCCCCAGGCGGTTGAGCTCACGCATGAACTGACGGGTCGAGTTGACCTGGTATTCCAACGGCAGTTTCGGGCCTTTGGCGAGGGTCGAATACAGGATCATCGCGTTGGGTCGTGCCACCAGCATGCCGGTGGGGTTGCCATTGCCGTCACGCACGATCTCGCCACCCGGCGGGTTCGGCGTGTCCTTGGTGTAGCCGGCCACGCGCAGCGCAGCGCGGTTGAGCAAGGCGCGGTCGTACAGGTGCAGCACGAACACCGGGGTGTCTGGCGCGGCCTGGTTCAACTCTTCCAGGGTCGGCATGCGTTTTTCGGCGAACTGGAATTCGTTCCAGCCCCCCACCACACGCACCCACTGCGGGGTTGGCGTGCGGTCGGCCTGGTCCTTGAGCATGCGCAGGGCGTCGGCGAGGGACGGCACGCCTTCCCAGCGCAGTTCGAGGTTGTAGTTCAGGCCACCACGGATCAGGTGCAGGTGCGAGTCATTGAGGCCGGGGATCACAGTGCGGCCCTTGAGGTCGATGACCTGGGTGCCGCTGCCTCGCAAGGCCATGGCTTCACCGTCGGTGCCCACGGCGACAAAACGCCCTTCGCGGATAGCAACGGCAGTGGCGCGCGGGTTTTCACGGTCCACGGTGTGGAATTGGCCATTGAACAGAATCAGATCGGCGTTCATAGGGTTTCCTTTACAGAGGCTTCAAGCCAGGGAGCGAACAGGCGGGTGGCCGCCGGCATCAGCAGGTAGACCACCAGCAACACGATGGTCAGGGTCACCAGGAACGTGGCGACCACGTAGTTGGAGAGAAACGGGTGCAGGCGCAGCACCGGGCCCCACACGATAGGCACCAGCAACGTCAGCGGCAGGATCACAAACAGGGTGACCACCGCCTGCTTCCAGCGCGGCGGCTTGGCGGCGCTTGGGGTTTCGGGGTTGAACCAGAATTCGTTGACCGCGCCGATTTCGGTGTTGTCGCCGTCGGCGAGCATGGGGGTGGCTTCGGCGATCAGGGCTTTGCGCTCGGGGGAGTCGAGCCAGGTTTCCAGGTCGTCGGTGGAGCGGTAGCGCAACACACAGGTGAACAGCGCCAGTTTGCCCTGCTTGACACGCACCACATCGACGCCGAGGTGGCCAGGGCGTGCGCCGGCGATACGCACGATGCGGCGTAGCCAGGCCTCGTAGTCGGCCTCCAGGCCGGGTTTGACGAGGTGTTTGACCACCAGGGTGACGACTTCGTCGGGGCCTGGTTTTGCTGCTGGGTCCATGGGGTGTCCCTCTGCCTTGAAGATTCAGCGATGAGGGAGTGTGCGGGGGGATGGGATGGGGAAAATTGGATGTACGTGCTGTTTGGAGGTGCGTGCGCCGCAGAATGGTTTTCTGTGGGAGCTGGCTTGACTGCGATGCGGGCAACTCGGTACATCAGGCACACCCGGTTGATGCTATCGCAGGCAAGCCAGCTCCCACCTTTCACCGAGTTCGACAGTCATAAACCGGTCGGCTCTTGGGGCCCTGTGCTTGGATGAGTAGGTCAATCACCTACCTGCTTTTGTGTGGGAGCTGGCTTGCCTGCGATGCGGGCAACTTGGTACATCAGGTACACCCGGTAGATGCCATCGCAGGCAAGCCAGCTCCCACCTTTGACCGAGTTCGACAGTCATAAACCGGTCGGCTCTTGGGGCCCTGTGCTTGGATGAGTAGGTCAATCACCTACCTGCTTTTGTGTGGGAGCTGGCTTGCCTGCGATGCGGGCAACTCGGTACATCAGGCACACCGGGTTGATGCTTTCGCAGGCAAGCCAGCTCCCACCTTTGACCGAGTTAGACAGTCATAAACCGGTCGGCTCTTGGGGCGCTGCGCTTGGCTGAGAGGTCAATCACCTACCTGCTTTTGTGTGGGAGCGGGCTTGCCTGCGATGCAGGCAACTCGGTACATCAGGTACACCGAGGCGGGGCGAGGTGCCGAGTGTTGGGGCGAAGCGTTTTTGGTTACGTTTGGCGCTCTTCCAACGGTGAGCCGCTGTAAGCGCGGAACCAAATAGCCGCCGTTACCTAAAAACGGGTATTCACCCCATCAAAAAACTATCAGACCACCCGAGCCATATGCTCCCCAATCCGCGCCCGCAACCACCGCTCCGCCGGGTCATTGTCATGCACCCCGCTCCACACCATCGACAACTCCGCCGCATCAATCGCAAACGGCGGATCCTCCGCACGCAAAGCAGTGCCCTCGGTCAAGGCACACGCCGCATAATCCGGCACCGTCGCAATGATCTGCGTCCCCGCCAGAAGCGCCCTTAGCCCGCTGAACTGCGGCACCGCCAATACCACCCTGCGCGAGCGGCCGATGCGCGCCAGGTCCAGGTCGATGTTGCCGCTCAAATCCCCGGAAAACGACACCATCGCATGCGGCCGCTCGCAGTAGTCATCCAGGGTCAGGGGTTCGGAACCGGTGTCCCCACGCAGCACCTTGCACGGAATATCCCGCAGCTTCTTGCGCTTGGCATTCGCTGGCAATTCCGTGGTGTAGCTGACGCCCACGGTGATTTCACCACTGGCCAGCAATGACGACATCAGCAGGTAATTGGCCCGGCGCACCACCACGATGATCCCCGGCGCTTCTTCACGCAGTTGGCTGAGCAACGGCGGGAACAAGCCGAACTCGGCATCGTCGGAGAGGCCGATACGGAACACCGCACAGCTGGTGGAAGGGTCGAAATCCTTGGCACGGCTGACCGCGCCGGAAATGGTGTCCATGGCCGGTTGCAACTCCTTGAGAATCGCCAAGGCGCGTGGCGTGGGCTCCATGCCCCGGCCGTTGCGCAGCAGTAATGGGTCGTCGAACAAGTCGCGCAATCGCCCCAGGGCCGCGCTGACCGCCGGTTGGCCCATGAAGAGCTTTTCGGCGACCCGGGTCAGGTTCTTTTCGAACATCAGCGCTTCGAAAATCACCAGCAGGTTCATGTCGACGCGGCGCAGGTCGTTGCGGTTCATGGTGGTACCCAAACGGTTGGCAAGCTCACAGATAAGCACGCAACCCGTTATCCGGATTGCATGCCTGTGCTGTCTTTTCCAAGCCTGCACCTGACGAAATTAACAACGATTAACTCGTCAGCCAAACGGTCCGGCAACAAGATTAGCCCGGTCTACACTGCATCCATTCACCGGGAACGCTCCCATCGACTGCGGAAAATTGTCATGGCCCGACTCGAGCAATATACCCCTCGCTTGTCCGCCACCGGTGGCTTGTGCCCCCGGCGCGAGCGTATCGCCAAGCAACTGATTCTGGCCAACCTCGGCGAAAGCCTGGCCATTGCCGACCTCGCCCAGGCGTGCGCTTTGTCGCGCAGTCATTTTTCCAGGGCGTTCAAGTGCACCACCGGTTTGTCGCCGCAGGAATGGATCCGCGAGCAGCGCATCCAGCGGGCCAAGGAATTGATCACCGGTTCGAGCCTGAGCCTGACCCAAATCAGCCTCGAATGCGGGTTTTGCGACCAGGCGCACTTCTGTCATATGTTCACTCGCAGCGAAGGCGTCAACCCAATGACCTGGCGAAATCACCAATTGCGCCACAAGCCCCAAGTGATTGCGGCCTAGTGGTGTGTAGCTGGCTGGAATATGCTGGCCGCTCCCCCATTCCCAAGCATGGCCCCCATGAGTGACCTCAGCGACCAGGCTGTGCAATTCGGCCCCTACCGCATCCACCCGCGTCAACGCCTGGTGCTGGAAGCTGGCCGCCCGCTGCGCCTGGGGCGACGCGCGGTGGATATCCTGCTGATCCTGCTGGAGCAGGCCGGCAATGTGGTGAGCAAGCAGGAATTGATCGCCCGTGTGTGGCCCAAGAGCGTGGTGGAAGACGGCAACCTGCGGGTGCACATGGCGGCGTTGCGCAAGGCCTTGGGCGATGGCCAGGCCGGGCAGCGCTATATCGTCACGGTGGCCCAGCGTGGCTACAGTTTTGTCGCACCACTGAGCATCGAGCCGATGACGCTACCCGCCGAGGGTGCCCCACAGCGCCCGTGCCACAATTTGCCCTTGCGCCGAACCCGCATGATCGGTCGCCAGGCCTTGATCGACAGCCTGGTGCAGCGACTGCCTGAACAACGTTTCATCACCCTGACCGGTACTGGTGGCATTGGCAAGACCACCGTCGCCTTGCGTGTCGCGGAGTTGCTGATCGGGCATTACCGCGACGGTATCCGCCTGCTTGACCTGGCGCCCCTCAGCACGCCATCGATGATCCTGCCCAACCTCGCCGCCCTCCTGGACCTCACCCACGCCGGGCAAGAACCCCTGGTCGCGTTTGCGCGCAGCCTGCAGGATCGCCAGTTGCTGCTGGTGATCGACAACTGTGAGCACCTGCTGGACGACATCGCCCTGATCAGCGAAACCCTGCTGCGCCACGCGCCCAAGTTGCACATCCTGGCGACCAGCCGCGAGGCATTGCGCGCCGAAGGCGAGTACGTGCAGCGCCTGGCCCCCCTGGCCTGCCCGCCTGCCACCGGCAATCGTGCCCAGGCACTGGGCTACCCGGCCCTGCAGTTGTTGATCGAGCGGGCCATGTCCCATCAGGACAACTTTGAGTTGAGCGAGGCCGAACTGCCGCTGGCGATTGATATCTGCCAGCGCCTGGACGGCATTCCCCTGGCCATCGAGCTGGTGGCGGCGCAGATCGAACACGTTGGCCTGCCCGGATTGCTGGTGCAGATGGAGGATAACTTCCGCCTGCTCACGCGCGGTCGGCGCAGCGCCCTGCCCCGTCATCAAACCCTGCGCGCCACGCTGGACTGGAGCTTCGAGCGGCTGACGGCCTGCGAGCAGATCTGCCTGCGGCGCCTGGCGGTGTTCCGGGGCGGGTTCAGCCTGGCCAGCGCGGCGGCGGTGATCGCCGGGGAGCAGGTCGCACCCACCGAGGTGCTGGGTTCGATCACGCAGTTGGTCGCCAAGTCCTTGCTCAATGTGGAGGCCGGTGATGACGAAATGGTCTATCGCCTGCTGGACATCACCCGCACCTATGCCCTGGAACAGCTCAGCGTCGCCAATGAGCTGGACGCCACCCGCGAGCGCCATGCCGGGCGCTGCCTGGCACTGATGGAGCAGGCGCGCGACGATTGGGAGCTGATTGCAACCCAAGCCTGGATCGACCGCTACGCCCCCCTGCGCGAAGACGTGCGTGCCGCCCTCGACTGGGGGCTGGCGGACGCGGGTGAACACCTGCTGGCGATCCGTCTGACAGTCAGTGCAATGCCGCTGTGGCAAGAGTTGTCGTTGCTCAGGGAGCACCGGTTGTATGTGGACAAGGCACTGGCGCTGATGGGCAAGGCCCGCTCGCCGTGCCCGCGGTTGACCATGCAACTGCAACTGGCGCTGGGCAGCCTGTCGTATCACGCCATGGGCGGTGCCCCGCAGACCATTGCCGCGTTTGCCAGTGCCCGGCGCCTGGCCGAGGAGCGCCAGGACGTAGCGGGACAACTGCGCGCGGTCTCGGGGCATATGGCGGTGAACCTGTGTGCGGGCCTGTATCGCCAGGCGCTGGCACAGAGCGTGCAGTTCGATCGACTCGACCCGCGCACCGACCCGCAACTGGACATCAGCGCCCAACGCCTGCGCGTTCTGGCCCAGCATTACAACGGCAACCAGGCCCTCGCCCGGCACAACGCCGAGCAGGTGATCCAGCGCATGGCGCACAGCGGCCACCTCAACCGGTTTGCCCACGGTATCGGTGTGCAATACGACCAGAGCGTGGCGTCACTGACGGTGTTGGCGCGGATCCTGTGGCTGCAAGGTTTGCCCGAGCAAGCCTGGCGCACCGCCAGCCAGGCGTTGACGCTGGCGCAGCAAATCAATCATGGCACCTCCATCTGCTACACCCTGGCCCTGGCGACCGTGGTCATCGCCCGCTACAACGGGGACGTACACACCGCCCAATCCTTGCAGGCATTGCTGCTGGAGCATGCCCACAAGCATTCGGTGCAGTTGTTCCAGACCTGGTCGGGGCACTACGCCGGCACCCTCGGTCACAAGGACCTGCAAGGCCTGGGGCTGGTCCAGGACATCCTGGTCACCCTGGGTTCCCACGCAGTGGACGACCCGTGCGTCGAACGCGCCCGCACGGGCGAAGCGGGCTGGTGCGCCCCGGAGATCTTGCGGGTCCGCGCCGACAGCATGACCGACGCCCGCGCAGCAGAGACATTGCTGTTGGAGGCCCTGGGCCTGGCCCACCAGCAAGGCGCGCTGGCCTGGGAGCTGCGTTGCGCAACGTCATTGGCGCGACGGTGGCAGGCCCAAGGTCGTGTGCAGGCCGCCAGCGATCTGCTGAACTCGATCTACGGGCGTTTCACCGAGGGCTTTGCCACCCCGGATCTAGTGCGCGTACGCCGCCTGCTCGACGAGTTGCAAGACAAACGGCCGGCCTGAATACGGTCCCAGGTAATGCCCATACCCCTGCTGCAAACGCGCCACCTGCACCGGGTCGCGCAAGTGCGCCAGTGCATAGCTGCGCACGCAATTGAGCAAGCGGTAGCGCGCATGGCCGGGGCCGGGTTCAAGGGTCAGCAGTGACGCGTCCACCAGCCGCCCCAGCAGGTAGGACAGGTCGGCGTGTTCCAGCTCGGTGCCGGCCACCAGTTCACTCAGGGTTGGCAGCGTCACCGCCATCTTGAACAACCCCAATTGCAGGAACAGCCAGCGCTCCGGCAGGCTCAGACGCTGGAAGGTCCAGTCCAGCGCCGCCGCCAGGGACTGATGACGTTCCACCGCCGTGCGCCGGCCCCGGGTCAGCACTTGCAGGCCCTTGCTCAACTGCTCCTGCAAGCCGCGCACGCCAAGGGCCTCGACTTGGGCGGCGGCCAGTTCCAAGGCCAAGGGGATGCCATCGAGGCGCCGGCAGATATCGCGCAGTGGCGCCAGGTCCTGGGGCCGCAACACAAACCCCTGCTGACCGGCACGAACGCGTGCCACGAACAGTTGCACCGCCGGGTAACTCATCGCCTGTTCGACGCTGCCCAGCGCCGCTGGTGCAGGCACCGCCAACCGAGGCACGCGTTGCACCCATTCGCCGGGAACGTGCAGGGCTTCTCGGCTGGTGACCAGCACGCTGACCAGAGGGGCTGTTTCCCGTAGTACGCGCACCAGGTGCCGGCAGGCGCCGAGCAGCAGGTCGGCGCCATCAAGCACCAGTAGGAGCTGGCGCGAAGCCAATTGGCGGCCCAGTTCGACAGCACTGGCACTGGGCTCAAGGTGCAGCACCGCGGCCAGGTGGCGCAGCAGGGTCACCGGCGCTTGGACGGTGGCCAGGTCGACCCACCACACGCCGTCGCGGTAGCGCGGCAACACATGTTCGGCCAACGCCAGGGCGAGGGTGCTTTTGCCAACGCCGGCGCAGCCGGTAAGGGTCATCAGGTTTTGCCCCGACAGGCGTCGCACCAGCACACCCAACAATGCCTCGCAGCCCATCACCGCGCTGAGTCGTGCCACCAGGTTGTGCCGGGGCAGTGTGGCTAGCAGGCCACCCTGCACCTTGGCTGCGAAACAATAGCCCCGCTGGGGGTCGTTGAGGATATAGCGCTGTCCGTCAAGGGCGCGGCGCAAAGCCGCGATGTGCACGCGCAGGTTGTTCTCTTCCACCACGCTGTGCGGCCAGACCCGCTCGATCAGTGTCGCCTTGCTGAAAAATTGCCCAGGCGCTTCGAGCAGTACCGCGAGGATATCCAGCGCGCGTCCGCCCAACGGCACCGGCCAGCCAGCCTTGCTGACCAACCGTTGTTGCCGGTGAAAGACATAATCGCCGAAGCGAACCGTGCCATCCGCGTCAATCGCCTGGGAATTGTTCATCTGTGTCATAGCGCTGAAACACCCGGCCTTGGGCATCTGCGCATCCTTTTCCATGGGCTTGACGCTATCTTGCCAGTTGGCGTTGACAGGACAATGCTGGCACGGGGAGCGACACGGACAATCGGGTGCGCTAAACGGACATTCTGTCGTTAACTGAACTGCTGTCGGTATTGGGTCGGGTTGAGACCCAGTTTCTCGCTGAACAGAAAGCGCATATGCCGCACGCTGCCGAAACCTGCATGGAAAGCCACGGTCTTGAGCGGCAGGTCGGTGGTCTCCAGCAACTGCCGGGCACGGTCGATGCGCGCGCCTTGCAGGAAGGCCATGGGGGTCATCTGCACGTCCTTGGCGAACAGCCGCGCAAAGTGGCGCGCGCTCATGCCGGCCATCGCGGCCATGGACTCGATGGTGAAAGGTTGGTCCAGATGCTCCAGCACATGGTTCTGCACGCGAGTAATCGCGGTTTCCTGGGGCGCTACCGCCGCCGTCATCGGGCTGAACTGGGCCTGCCCACCCTGGCGTTTCATCACCACCAGCAGCACCTTGGCCACTTCCACCGCAACCTGCTTGCCATGGTCCTGAGCCACCACCGACAGCGCCAGGTCGATACCCGCGGTGACCCCACCCGAAGTGATCAGCCGCCCGTCCTGCAGATAGATACGATCAGTTTCGACCCTCGCCTGGGGGAATGCCTTGATCAGCCGTTCGGTGTAGTGCCAGTGGGTGGTCACGCGATGACCGTCCAGCAGGCCGGCATGCCCCAGTACAAAGGCCCCGGTGCAGATAGAACCAAAGCGCCGCGCCCTTGGGGTGGCCACCTGGAGCCAGGACAACAAGGTAGGGTGGCATTCGTTATAGGCACCGGGACCACCGGGTACCAGCAGCAAGTCGTAGCTGTCCTGAGCCTGGTCCAGCAACAGGTCGGCCTGCACCACCACGCCATTGGAGGCGCGCAACGGCCCGGGCTCGGTACCGATGGTGAGGATCTGGTAGTGCTGCGCCACCGGCAGGTAGCGATTGGCGATGGAGAACACTTCGAGCGGCCCGGCCATGTCGAGCAGCAGGAAGTCCGGAAACAGCGCCATGGCCACGGTTTTCATATCAGGTCAGGTCCATCGGAGAGGAAGGCGGCGGGCATTATGCCACGCTTGCAACTGTCAACCTAAAGGAGACAGTTATTCAGTTTTTAGCTTCTTAATGAATTTCACAGTAACCATTAACCTTCTTCTCAACGCCGGAGCCCTGCATATCGCAGCCCGCTCCCACTTGAGGACAAGACCATGCTGACCCTTCGCAAAGCTTCCGAACGCGGCGCCGCCAATCACGGTTGGTTGAAGTCGTTCCACACCTTCTCGTTCGCCAACTACTGGAACCCGAATGAACAGGGTTTTTCCGACCTGCTGGTGATCAACGATGACCGCGTGGCGGCCGGCAAAGGCTTCGGCCAGCACCCGCACCGCGACATGGAGATCTTCTCCTATGTGCTGGAAGGCGCCCTGGAACACAAGGACACCCTGGGCACCGGTTCGGTGATCCGCCCTGGCGATGTGCAACTGATGAGCGCCGGCAGCGGCGTGGCCCACAGCGAGTTCAACCACAGCCAGACCCGTGGCGTGCACTTCCTGCAGATCTGGATCGTGCCCGCCGTGGCGGGTGCCGAGCCACGTTATCAGCAGGAGCACTTCAGCGACGCGCAGAAACGTGGGCGCTTGCAGTTGATCATTTCGCCAGACGGCAACGACGGCTCCCTCAGCGTGCGCCAGGACGCACGGGTGTATGCCGGGCTCTTCGACGGTGACGAGGCCGCGACCCTGGACCTGCAACCGGAGCGCCATGTGTACATCCATGTGGCCCGGGGCAGTGTTGAAGTCAATGGCCAGCGCTTGCAGGAAGGCGACGGCGCCCGGGTCCGTGAGGAGCGGCAGATCCGCTTGAGCCACGGCGACGACGCCGAGGTGCTGGTGTTCGACCTGCGCCCGCAGGAACTGCCGCAGATGCCATGACCGGCCCTGTGATGGCTCGCGACGACGAGCCATCGCTGGCGTCGATAGTCACCATCATTCCAATGAAGTTCTCTTAAAAAATGCAACGCGTAACATCAAACCCATACCCGGCAACACCCAACTAAAACACTCGGAGCACACTCTCATGAAACGCCAAATCTTGCTTAGCCTCGCTTTCTCGGTACTCGCTGTAAACGCATTCGCTCATCCTGTCGTGGCTGAAGGCGGTTCGGATCGCCTGATCGAAAGTCGTGTTGCCGAGGGCGGTTCCGACCGGCTGCAAGGTAACCGTGTTGCCGAAAATGGCTCGGACCGCCTGCTGGAACGTCGTGTAGCCGAAGGCGGTGCCGATCGTTTGCAAGAACGTGGCCTGGCTGAAGGTGGTGCTGATCGCCTGCAAGAACGCGGCCTGGCTGAAGGCGGTGCTGATCGCCTGCAAGAACGCGGCCTGGCTGAAGGTGGTGCTGATCGCCTGCAAGAACGCGGCCTGGCTGAAGGTGGTGCTGATCGCCTGCAAGAACGTGGCCTGGCTGAAGGCGGTGCTGATCGCCTGCAAGAACGTGGCCTGGCTGAAGGTGGTGCTGATCGCCTGCAAGAACGCGGCCTGGCTGAAGGTGGTGCTGATCGCCTGCAAGAACGTGGCCTGGCTGAAGGCGGTGCTGATCGCCTGCAAGAACGTGGCCTGGCTGAAGGCGGTGCTGATCGCCTGCAAGGCAACAACGCATAATCCCGCGCTGCTGGCGGGAACCCCAAACCGGCCTGATCAGCCGGTTTTTTTTCGCCTGTGGTTTGGGGTTAATGCAGGTCGCGGTTCGCCCCAAGCACCGCCTTGCTGATCTGTTGCCGGTGACATCGCTGGATCAGGCCGGACGGACGAGGAATTTCTTGCGATACGCCGCCGGCAACAGGCCCACCCGTTGCTGGAACAGCCGGCGAAACGAGTTGCTGTCTTCATAGCCGACCGCGTAGGTGATGCTTTCCAGGGTCATGCGGGTCGACTCCAGCATTTGCTTGGCCCGCTCCAGGCGCAGGGTCTGCAGGTAGGCAATCGGTGTGTAACCAGTGGCCTCCTTGAAACGCCGCTTGAAATTGCGCACGCCAAAACCGAAGCGTCGAGCCACGTCGTCGATGACCAACGGCTCAGCAAAATGCTGCTCCAGCCAGTACTGCACGCGCAAGATCTCGCTGTCACCATGGCTTTTGGGCAGCGACCACATGGCATACACCGATTGCTCGCTGCGCACATTATCGATCAGCAAGTATTTACCGCAGGTGTGGGCCAGCTCCGGCGAGCCGAAACGGCGGATCAAGTGCAGCATCAAGTCCATCGCTGCACTGGCGCCGCCGCTGGTGATCACGCGGTTCTCTTCGCAGAGGATCTGCGTGTCATCCAGGTTCACGTCCGCGTAGCGTCGACGAAACAGCTCCGCCAGCGCCCAGTGGGTCGTGGCGCGCAGGCCCAGCAACACACCCGACTCAGCCAACAGAAAGGCCGCCGTGCACATCGACGCCAATACCGCACCGCTTGCGTGTTGGTCGCGCAACCAGGCGGCATAGGCCGGAAACGTCGGCAGCGCTTCCTTCAAGGTGAACAGAAACCCTGGAACCAGTACCAGGTCGGTACGCGCGATCTGCGCTATCGAGCAGTCCACCTGCAAACGCTGGCCGCCCCAGGTATCCACGGCCTGGCCATCCAGGGAGGCAACCGCTACGTCGAAGGGCGGGCTGTCGGCAAACAGGTTGGCGGCGCTGAGCATCTCCAGGGCCATGGTGGCACTGGCGGCGGAGCAGCGATCGGCCAGGAGCAAAGTGATGTGCATGACGGGAACCTGGTTGCGCTTTTCGCATGTAATAAGTCATTTGTGCACCTACCTTAGCCGATTCCACGCCTTTACAGTGCTGCCACCGATCAACTGTCTGGCGTCTTTATGAATCTCTGGTTTCGCTTGCTCTTCATGCTGTCCCGACGCCCCTGGCGCAAACCCGTGCACGGCCTGGCCACCACCGTGGTGCGCATGCGCGTCTGGCCGCTGGACCTGGATATCAACCGGCATGTCACCAATGGCCGCTATTTTTCCCTGGCGGACGTTGCACGCATGGATTTTGTGTTGCGCACCGGCGCCTTTCGCGTGGCACTGCGCAACAAGGCGCTGCCGATCGTGGGCGACACCTGGGGCAAGTTCCGCCGGGAGTTGAAGCTGTTTGAAGTCTTCGAGGTGCACACCCGCATGCTCGGCTGGGACCCTAAGTGGAGCCTGATGGAGCACCGCTTTGTCAGCAACGGCCGGGTGGTCGGCGTGGTGGTGATGCGCGGACTGTTCCGCTCGGCCAAGGGCACCCTGCCGCCGAGCGATTTTGTGCGCGAGCTGGGCCTGGATGAAACATCGCCACCGCTGCCGCAGTGGCTCAGCGATTGGGCGCACAGCTGTGATGAAATGAGTGTTCAGTTACGCGGGGAGGAGCAGGCTTGAGTGCGTTTAGATCGCCTTCGCAGGCAAGCCGGTGCCCACATCGACCGCGTTCAGCCCAAGAGTTCGGACAGGCCCAGGTGCTCGCGCAGCGTCGACCCTTCGTACGCCCTGCGGAACAACCCCTTGCGCTGCAAATGCGGAATCACGCTCTCGACAAACGCCGTGAATGAGCCCGGCAAGTACCCCGGAGAAATCACAAACCCATCGCAACCACCCTGTTCGAACAGCTCGGCCAACTGGTCGGCCACCTGCGCCCCGGTGCCGACCAATTGCGGCACTCGCACGCTGCTGGCGAAGATCCGCCCGAGTGCTTCCAGGGTGGTTTCGGGGCCCTGCATCAAGAGCTTTTCAGCCGCAGCCGGGTGGATCAATGGCGACTGGGCGATCTCGGCCAATGTCGCGCTTAGCGGGAATGGCGACAGGTCCACATTCAACTGCGAGGCCAATGTCACCAGCCCCAACTCTGGGCGTGCCAGCGCGTTGTGCTGATCGCGCTTGGCCCGGGCCTCGGCTTCGCTGCCGCCAATGAACGGCATCACCGCCGTCAGCACTTTGCAGCTATCGGCCTCGCGACCTTGCTGCACCACCTGGGCGCGCACGTCGTCACGGAACGCGCGCATGGCCGCCAAATGCGGGTGAATGGTGAAGATCGCCTCGGCCCAACGCGCGCCAAAGCGCCGGCCACGTCCGGAAGATCCGGCCTGGATCAGCACCGGCCGGCCCTGGGGCGTGCGCGGAATATTCAACGGGCCTTCAACCTTGAACCACTCACCCTGATGCTGCACCGAACGGATCAGCTCGGGGTCGGCCAGCACACCGCTTTGCCGATCCAGCTTCAGCGCGTCCTTGCCCCAGCTGTTCCAGAGCTTCAACGCGACTTCGACAAACTCATCGGCACGGTCGTAGCGCAGATCGTGTTCCAAGTGTTTGTCCTTGCCAAACAGGCGCCCTTCGCTGTCGTTCATCGAGGTGACGATATTCCACGCCGCGCGGCCCTTGGACAGGTGATCGAGGGTGGCGAATTCACGGGCGATGTGCGCCGGTTCGTAGTAGGTGGTGGAACGTGTCGCGCCCAGGCCCAGCTTGCTGGTTTTACCGACCAGGTAAGACAGGATCGGCAACGGGTCCAGGCGCGTAGCGTCCTGAGCGCCGTAGCGCAAGGCGAACTCGCGGGAGCCGCCCATTTGATCGCCCACGGCCAGGCGGTCGGCGAAGAACAGGAAGTCGAACAACCCCTCCTCCACCACCTTGGCCACGCGTGCGTAGTACTCGGGGTCGAGGTAATTGCCGACGGTTTCCGGGTGGCGCCACACTGCATGGCTGTGCACCACTGGCCCACTCAACAAGAACGCGGATAAATGGATTTGGCGGCTCATGGCTTGGGTGTCCATACGGTGATGTCGTTGATCTTCAGCGCCTTGGGGATCAGCTTGGCGGCGTGGTAGGTGTCGGCGATGCGCTGTTGCTCGGCGAGGTTTTCCAGCTTGACCGGGATGATGTCGTAGCTGCGGCGGCTATTGGCGCGCTCCACCGTGGCCGGAGCAATATTGCCACACAGCGGGCCGAGGATGTCGGCGGCCTCCTTGGGATGGGCCTTCACCCATTGACCGGTTTCGCGCAGGGTGTCAAAGGTCACCTGCAACACGTCTGGGTGGGCCTTGGCGAACTTCGTCGTTGCCAGGTAGAAACGGTTGTAGTCGGCCAGGCCGTCCTTGCCGTCGGCGATCACCCGTACGTGGTGATCCAGTTCTTGGCTGGCGAGGAACGGGTCCCAGATCACCCAGGCATCGACACTGCCATTGGCGAAGGCCGCACCGCCGTCCGGTGCTTCCAGGTAACGCGGGGTGATATCCGCCAGGGTCAACCCAGCCTTTTTCAGCGCGCGGATCAGCAGGTAGTTGCTGCCCGAGCCCTTGGACACGGCGACGGTCTTGCCCTTGAGGTCGGCGATGCTGTGGATCGGTGATGGGTCCTGGACGATGATTGCCTGGGCGCCCGGCGATGAGTTTTCCTGGGCGTAATAGGTCAACGGTGCATCGGCGGCCTGGGTGAACAGCGCGAACGCGTCCGCCACATCCGCATGCAGGTCGACGCTACCGGCGTTCAACGAGCTGAGCAGGCCGGTGCTGAATTCGTGCCAGTTCACTGTGAAACCGAGGGGCTTGAGGCGCTGCTCCAACTGGCCATTTTGCTTGAGCAGGATCCAGAGGGTCGAAGAACGCTGATAGCTGATATCCAGGGTTTGCTCGGCATGGGCCGCCGCTGCGGCGAACAATAGACTGGCGGCGACGATAAGTGTCTTGAACGTCATGAAGCGCCTTGGCGTGGGTGTGGGAAAGACGGCTGCCTATGCCAAAAAACCGCGTAAGGCCGCTCAGTAGCGTCAATTCGATTATATTAATGACGGCAAAATATGAAAGAACCCTATAATTCTATCGTTATGCCCAATTCATCGGATCCGCGAAAAAGCGCCCTAAGCTAAGACCGAAAGAGTATTTAACGAATATTTTTTAGAACTTTAAGCTCGGGATTATTTCGTTAGAGATCGAGCACGCCATGTCCATTCGTCGTCCCCTCGCCGCCGTACTCGGGTTGCTGGCCTTTTCTGTCGCCGTCAGCGCCGACGCCCAAGAAACCGTGCGCATCGGTTACCAGAAATCCTCGACCCTGATCACCCTGCTGAAAACCCAGGGCACCCTGGAAAAAGCCCTCAAGGCCGACAACATCGACGTGAGCTGGCACGAGTTCCCCAGCGGCCTGCCGCTGCTGGAGGCGTTGAACGTGGGCAACGTCGACATCAGCGCCGACGTGGCCGACACCGTGCCGATCTTCGCCCAGGCGGCCCAGGCCAAACTCACCTACTTCGCCCAGGAGGCGCCCTCGCCTTCAGCCCAGGCCATCGTGGTGCGCAAGGACTCGCCAATCCAGCAATTGGCGGACCTCAAGGGCAAGAAGATCGCAGTCACCAAGGCGGCCGGCACGCACTACTTGCTGATTGCCGCACTGGCCAAGGCGGGCCTGGCCTTTTCGGATATCGAGCCCGCCTACCTGTCGCCCGCCGATGGCCGCGCAGCGTTCGAGAACAACAAGGTGGATGCTTGGGTCACCTGGGAACCCTTCCTCACCAGCGTGCAACGCCAACTGCCCACGCGCACCCTGGCGGATGGCGCCGGGCTGGCCAGCTACAAGCGCTACTACCTCACCGGCACGCCCTACGCCAAGGCGCACCCGGAGGTGTTGAAGGTGGTGTATGAGCAGTTGGAAAAGGCCGGCCGATGGGTAAAAACCCACCCACAGGACGCAGCAAGCGTGCTCGGCCCGCTGTGGGGCAACCTCGATGTGGCGACCGTTGAAGCGGCCAATGCGCACCGCAGTTATCAGGTGCAGCCGGTAACGATCGATCAATTGGGCGAACAGCAAAAGATTGCCGATGCCTTCTTCAAGGCAGGGTTGTTACCCAAGGCCGTGGACGCCCAGGATGTGCAGACCTGGAAGCCTTGAGGACACAACAGGAACCACTCGCCACCTGCGAAAGGAGACATACCGGCCCCTCCCCCCATCCACGATGCGAAGCGAGCCGCTGTTGCTCTTGATCCTGCTTTTGATCTCAGACGCCCCATCAAACACGCTGGCCGGAATTCGACAGGGATTTGGGGGGTAAACCGGCAGGGATGCCGGTTTAGCCGCCCCGCGCCATGGAAGGCGCGTGGCGGCGGCCCCCCAAATCCCTGTCGGATTACGGGTACACCGAGCGTGAGCGAGGTGCCGAGTGTTGGGGCAAGAGCGCTTTGCTTACTTTTGCGCTGTTCAAAAGTGAGCCGCTGTAAGAGCGGAACCCATGGTGGCCGTTACCTAAATAACGGATATGTACCCGGTCTGATCCAACATCCAGGTCGGCTGTCAGGCCGCCTTCGCGGGCAAGCCCGCTCCCACAGTTGGAACGCGGGGTGACAGGCAGAGAGTGGTTGGCTGTCAGGGCGCCTTCGCGAGCAAGCCCGCTCCCACAGTTGGGTCGTGGGGTGACAGGCAGATAGTGGTTGGCTGTCAGGCCGTCTTCGCGAGCAAGCCCGCTCCCACATGTTTGGATCGCGGGGGATCCGTTACATCTCGCCACAAGCCCAGCGCCTTACCAGCACCTGTGCATCCCGGTCACAAGAGTGCCCGGGCCAAAGCCTTTTTCCACGCCGAATATCGCCAAGCCATCGCAGGGTCATCCTGCGGCTCGAACCGCTCCCGCTGACGCTCCAACTGCCCCAGCGCGTCATCACTGGACCACACCCCCAACGCCCGCCCCGCAAGGTGCGCCGCGCCAAGCGCCGAGACTTCCGGCGACAGGCTGCGCACCACCGGGCGTTGCAGCAGGTTGGCCAGGAACTGCATCAGCCAACGGTTGCGCGTCGCGCCGCCGTCCACCCATAGCTCTTTTAATGGGCTGCCGATGTCCTGCTGCATGGCTTCGAATACATCCCGGATCTGATAACCGATGGACTCCAGCGAGGCCCGCAGGATATGGGCGCCGGAGGTGGCTTCGGTCAGCCCGCAGATCAAGCCACGTGCATCGGCCTGCCAGTGCGGCGCGCCCAGCCCGGACAGCGCGGGCACAAAATATACGCCGCCGTTGTCCGGCAGTTGCGCGGCTTGCTCGGTGAGGGCATCCAGGGATTCACCCGCCACCAGGCGCGAGGCCCACTGCACGGCGGCGCCGGTGTGGACGATATTGCCTTCCATACCGAAAGTGGGTTGGCCGCCGTCATGCCAGGCCAGTGTGGTGGACAGCCCGTGGGTCGACGCAATCGGCCCGCTCATGGGCGTCATCAAGGACGAACCGGTGCCAAGCGTCGCCTTCACCAGCCCCGGCGCAAACCCGCCCTGCCCATACAGCGCAGCGTGGGAGTCGCCGATCATCGACATCACCGGGATACCCGCGGGCAACCCACCCACCGCGACGGTTTCAGCAAAAAAGCCGGCGCTCGGCTGGATCGGGGCCAATGCGACCAACGGAATCTTGAACAGCGCCAACAGCGCTGGGTCCCAGGCACAGGTGTGCAGGTTGAACAATTGAGTACGCGCCGCGTTGGAGAAATCAGTGGCGAACACTTGGCCGCCGCTGAGTTTCCACAGCAGCCAGCTGTCCACCGTGCCCAGGCAGATATCGCCGGCGGCAGCCCGCGCGTGGCCGTCCTCAAGGTGGTCGAGAATCCAGCGGAACTTGCCTGCCGAAAACATCGGGTCCAACGCCAACCCGGTCTTTTCCAGAATCAATGCCTCATGACCCTGCTCATGCAATTGGGCACATAGCGCGGTGGAGCGCCGGCATTGCCAACTGATGCACGGCGACAGGGCTTCGCCGGTACGACGGTCCCAGGCCACGACCGATTCACGCTGGTTGCTGATAGCCAGGGCGGTGACAGGCCGATCGACCTGGGCCAGGCATTCCTCAATGGCGGCCAGGGTGCTGTGCCAGATCAGCAGCGGGTCCTGTTCGGAAAACCCAGGCTGCGGATGATGGATGCTCAGCGCCCGCGAGCCCCGGGCAATCACCTGCCCGCGTTCGTTGACCAGCACCGCCTTGGCGTTGCTGGTGCCTTCATCTATCGCCAGTATCAGCGGAGTGTCGTTGGTCATCGCATTCACCGCAACCGAGTGGCAGCCGCCACAATCCCAGCCGCGTCGATGTTATGCAAGGCGCGGGTCGGTTCGCGGGCGCCGGCGGCGGCATATTCGCCATCGCCGATACCCAGGCGGACCAAGGCAATCCCCAGCCCGGCTTCGGCGAGTACTTCGGCCACCAGGCTACCGACCCCGCCGTTGATGTTGTGCTCCTCCACGGTGATGACCGCGCGCGTGCCACTCAGGGCGCTGAGCAACGCGTCACGCTGTAACGGCCGGATTGACGACAGGTTGATCACCTGCGCCTGGATCCCCTGTTCCGCCAGCACCCGTGCCGCGTCCACCGCTTCGTGCACCACCGAGCCCAGGGCGACGATACTCACATCCGCGCCCTGGCGCAGGATATCCACCTGCCCCGGTACGAATTGGTAGTCGCCCGCGTGCACATCCGGCAACGCCTTGCCGTCGAGACGGATGTACACCGGGCCCTGGTAGCGCAGCGCGTAATCAACGATCTGCCGGCACTCAAGCGCGTCGGCCGGGGCAAAAATCTGCACGTTGCCAAAACCGCGCATCACCGAAATATCGTCAAGGCTGTGGTGCGTGCTGGCCAACGGTCCATAACTGGCGCCCGCATTCAGGCCGAACATTTTGACGTTGGCCTGGTTGTAGCAAACGTCGACTTTGATCTGCTCATTGGCCCGCGAAATCAGGAACGGTGCCGCGTTGCAGGTCGCAGCGATCTTACCGCCGAGGGCCAGGCCCGCCGCGACGCTGACCAGCGACTGTTCGGCAATGCCGACATTGATAAGCCGCTCGGGAAAGCGCTGCACAAACGGCCCGATCTTGGCCGTGGAAGTGGAGTCACTGACCACCGGCACCACGTCCAGGCCGGCATCGACTGCGGCAATAAAGGCCTCCACCATGACGCTCGCCAGATGTTCACTCGCCATGACTCAACTCCTCCAGTGCCGCGTTGATTTCATCACCCTTGGGCACGCGGTGGTGCCATTCGGGACGGGCTTCGATAAACGACACGCCCTTGCCTTTGATGGTGTGGGCGATCAGCACTTGTGGCGCGCCGGTCTTGGCCTGCATGCTTTCCAATGCTTGGATCAACTGGCCCGCGTCGTTGCCGTCGCACTCGCTGACGCGAAAGCCGAAAGCCGCCCATTTTTCGTCCAGCGGGTCTAGCGGCATGATCTCGGCCGTCAACCCCGCCAGCTGCAGCTTGTTCTTGTCGACGATCACAAACAGGTTATCCAGGCCGTACTTGGCGGCAGCCATGGCCGCTTCCCAGTTGGAACCTTCAGCCAGTTCACCGTCGCCGGTCAGCACGTAGATGCGTTTTTTGCTGCCGGACATCTTCGCCGCCAGCGCCAGCCCCACCGCCACCGGCAAGCCGTGGCCGAGGGCGCCGGTGTTCAGTTCGATGCCGGGAGTTTTCTGCCGCACCGGGTGGCCCGGCAAGTGAGAGTTGAAGTGCTGATAGGTGGGCAGCCAGTCGAGGGGAATGTAGCCCGCCTGCGCCAAGCAGCAATACAAGCCGCCGACACCGTGGCCCTTGCTCTGGATATAGATATCGCGTTCAGGGTCTTCGGTGCGTTCCGGCCCGGTATCGAGAATGCGGAAATACAGGGTCGCGAGAATATCGGTTTCCGAGAGATCGGCCCCCGTGTGGCCGCCGGCCGGTGAGTCGGCATTCAGGCGGATGACGTGGCGTCGGATCAGGCGGGCCTGTTCTTTGATCTGGTGGGCGTCGTACTGGAAGGCATTCATGCAGCGGCTCCTTTGAGGCTGACCACGCGGGGTAAAAGTGTGCAAAGCTGTATTTGAATATTTATTCAGCAGTGACAATATATTTCTATTTAGACGCCGAACGCTCGACAGGTCAAGGGAGTGACCGACGGAAAAGTGAAATAAAACCTGGAGACACCCCTCGGACAAACGGCCGAAATCCTACTCGCGCCTATCTATTCCACGGCTTCTCGACGAGCGAACGCGGCGACCTGGAGGCATACTGGAAAAATTAAGCGCTTGACTTTGCCACGGTGTCACTGGAATCTGAATTAACAGTCAAGCACGCATAAATATTCAAAGCGCTTGAAGGCACTCCAAAAAAAATAAATCAGGAGAACACTGTGGACGCCAAAGCTATTGTCCAGCACCCGGCCGAACTCAAGCCGCCCCACCGCCCGCGGTTAGTGAAACTGCTCCCCAGCAACATCGGCGGCCCGCTGATCGGCCTGGTCCTGCTGGTGCTGGTCTTCTCCTTCAGTTCCGAATTCTTCTTCTCGTTGCGCAATGGCCTGAACATTCTTGATCAGGTCACGGTGCTGGGCATCCTGGCGATTGGCATGACAGCGGTGATCGTGATCGGCGGCATCGACCTGTCGGTGGGGTCGGTACTGGCCTTCTCGATGATGATGCTCGGCTGGCTTTACCAGGACCAGGCGGTGCCACTGGGCTTGGCGATTCCGATCTCGATTGCCAGCGGCATGCTTGCCGGGCTGGTGTCGGGCGGGTTGATCACCTATGCCAAGCTACCGCCCTTCATTGCCACGCTGACCATGATGTCGGTGGCCCGTGGCCTCGCGAACATCCTCACCGAAGGCCGGCAGATCGTCGGTTACCCGGACTGGTTCACCAGCCTGGCCACGGTGCGTCACTTCGGCTTCCTCTCGGCAACGGTCGGGCTGTTCCTGGTGATGCTCGTGGTGGCCTGGGTGTTCCTGCGCTTTCGGGCCGGCGGCCGTAACCTGTATGCCATGGGCGGCAGCCCCGAAGTGGCGCGCCTGTCCGGCATCAAGGTGCGCGCAATCACGCTGTGGGTGTACGCCATCAGTGGTGCGCTGGCCGGCATTGCCGCCGTGACCCTGGCGGCACGCCTGGACTCTTCCCAACCCAGCGCCGGGCTGAGCCTGGAACTGGACGCCATCGCCGCCGTGGTGATTGGCGGCGCCAGCCTCAGCGGCGGCGTCGGCAGCATCGGCGGCACCCTGGTGGGTGTGCTGATCATTGGCGTACTGCGCAATGGCCTGAACCTGCTGGGTGTTTCGCCCTTCATTCAACAAGTGGTGATCGGCGTGGTCATCGCCCTCGCCGTGACCATCGACACCCTGCGACGCCGTTCCAGCACTGCCCGTTAAACCTGTTCGACAGTTGACACCCTCCAACAATAAAACCAGGAGTCACCGACATGTTCAGCCCCAAGAAACTGCTATTGGCCACCGCCCTCGCGGCCGCTACCCTTACCGCTGCCGGCACCACCTGGGCCAAGGATTTGACCATCGGCCTGGCCGTGGCCAACCTGCAGGCCGACTTCTTCAACCAGATCAAGCAATCGGTGGAAGCCGAGGGCAAGGCCAAGGGCATCAAGGTGATCACCGTGGATGCGCAGGGCAACTCCTCCACCCAGGTCAGCCAGATTGAAGACCTGATTACCCGCCAGATCGATGTGCTGATCTACATCCCGGCCGGTGCCACCGCAGCCGGGGTGCCGGTCAAGGCAGCGAAAGCCGCCGGTATCCCGGTGATCGCCGTCGACCGCAACGCACCCGACGCGCCGGGCGATACCTTTATCGCCAGCGACAGCGTGGCCGGGGCCAAGACCCTCGCCGAGTACGTGGGCAAGCTCACCGACGGCAAGGGCCGCATCGCGATCCTGCAAGGCCAGCTCGGCACCACTCCCGAAAATGATCGCGCCAAGGGGTTCGAGGAAGGCTTGAAAGCCTTCCCGGACCTTAAGGTCGTCGCCCAGCAACCCGCCGAATGGGCCCAGGACAAAGGCTTCGCCGTAGCCCAGGACCTGCTCCAGCGTGACCCGAACATCACCGTGTTCTTCGGCCGTGCCGATGCCATGGCCTTGGGGGCCGCCCAGGCGGTGAAGGTCGGCAACCTCGATCACAAGGTCGTGGTGGTGGGTTTTGACGGTGACGTCGCCGGGCTCAAGGCCGTGGAAAGTGGCGTGTTGAATGCGACCATGACCCAGCAGACCCAAAAGATGGGCCGCCTGGCCGTGGCGTCCGCCATCGACCTGAAAGCCGGCAAGGCCGTGCCCAAGGAGCAACTGTTGCCCACCGTGCTGACCACCAAAGAAAACGTCGCGCCGTTCCTGCAGCAGCACCCGTAAACCTTGGAGGTCGTCATGCAAGCAGCAGCCCTGGACACCGCCCAAGCCGACGCGGTGCTGTGCCTGCGCAATATCAGCAAGGCCTATGGGCCGGTGCAGGTACTGTCGCAGGTCAACGTGGATATTCGCCCTGGTGAAGTGTTGGCCCTGCTCGGCGAGAACGGTGCGGGCAAGTCGACCCTGTCGTCGATCATCGCCGGGCTGGTGCAACCTGAAGCCGGGGGCAGCATGACCTGGCTCGGCGCGCCTTACGCACCGGCTTCACCCGGTGCTGCGCTGGGCGCCGGGATCGGCCTGATCCACCAGGAAATCCGCCTGCTGCCGCAATTGTCGATCGCCGAGAATATCTTCGTCGGCCGCCTGCCCATGCGTCACGGGCGGGTGGACCGCGAGTACATGGAGGCCCAGGCGCAGATCCAGTTGGAACGCCTGGGGCTCAAGGTGCCGGCGTCGCGCAAGGTCGAAGGCCTGAGCGTGGCGGCCCAGCAACTGGTTGAAATCGCCAAGGCGCTGACCCTCAAGGCCAGCCTGTTGATCCTCGACGAACCCACCGCTGCATTGGGCGGGGAAGAAACCGAACTGCTATTCAAGCAGGTCGAACGACTCAAGGCCGAAGGCGTGTCGTTTATCTACATCAGCCATCGCCTGGAGGAAATCGCGCGCATCGCCGACCGCGTGCTGGTATTGCGCGATGGACGCCAGATCGCCCTGCACGCCACCGCCCAGGTGCCAGTGCGCGAACTGGTGGAGCAGATGGTCGGGCGCAGCCTGGAGCGGATTTTCCCCGCCCTGCAAGCGCCACAAGACCGCGTGATGTTGCAGGTCAAGGACCTGGCCTGCCGCGAGTTTGCCTTGCACGGCATCGACTTCAGCGTACGCGCCGGCGAGGTGTTCGGCATTGCGGGTGTGGTCGGTGCCGGGCGGACCGAGTTGGTACGCACCATTGCCGGTGCGGCGCGTGACATTCAAGGCCATATGGTGCTGGACGGTGAAGTTCGCCACCTGCGCTCGCCCTTCGAGGCGATCCAGGCCGGGGTGGTGCTGGTGCCAGAGGACCGCAAGCAGCAAGGCGTGGTGGTGGAACACCGTATCGAAGACAACCTGATCTACGGCAACACCGACCTGTTGGATCAGCGCGGGTGGGTGTTGCCTGCCGCACTGCGCGAATTCGCGCGCACGGCGGTGGCGCGGCTGGGCGTGAAGGGTGCGCCGCAGTCACGGATTTCGAGTCTGTCTGGCGGTAACCAGCAGAAAGTGATCATTGCCAAATGGCTGGCGCGCAATCCCAAGGTGTTCATTCTGGACGAGCCCACGCGCGGCATCGACGTGGGTGCGCGGGCGGCGATTTACGAAGTGATCGCCGACCTGGCGGCCAAAGGCATGGCGGTGATCGTAGTGAGTTCGGACCTGGATGAAGTACTCGGGCTGTCCCATCGGGTGATGGTGATGAGTCGCGGGCGGCAGATGGGGATTCTGGAGCGCGGCGAAGCCACACCGGTTTCGGTGATGGAAATGGCCACCGCCTAACTCACAAACAATACAGATCAAATGTAGGCGCTGGCTTGCCTGCGCCCACAGGGGATCGACCGTGATTTCAAGAAGGGAGAAATTCATGCAGCTTTTTAGTCTTCAGGGCCAAGTAGCCTTCGTCACCGGCGCCGGCAGCGGCATCGGCCAGGCCATCGCCGTCGGGCTCGCCGAAGCCGGCGCGGATGTAGCATGTTTTGACCTGCCCGGCAGCCCGGGTATCAGCAGCACTGTAGAACGCATCCAGGCCCTGGGCCGTCGCGCCCTGGCCTTGAGCGGCACCGTCACCGAACGCGGCGCCCTCGACGCCGCCGTTGCGCGTACCGAAGCGGAACTCGGCGAATTGAGCGTCGCCGTCAACTGCGCCGGCATCGCCAATGCCCAGGCGGCCGAGGACCTGGAACTGCAACGCTGGCAGACCACCCTGGACATCAACCTCACGGGCATCTTCCTCAGTTGCCAGGCCCAGGCGGCAGTGATGTTGCCCCGGGGCAAAGGCGCCATCGTCAATATCGCCTCGATGTCCGGCAGCATCGTCAACCGTGGCTTGCTTCAAGCGCACTACAACACCTCCAAGGCCGGTGTGATACACCTGAGCAAAAGCCTGGCGATGGAATGGGCCGACAAGGGCTTGCGGGTCAATTGCATCAGCCCCGGCTACACCGCCACGCCGATGAATTCGCGCCCGGAAGTCGCCGACCAGGTGAAAATCTTTGAACAGACCACGCCCATGGGTCGTATGGCCAGCGTGGAAGAAATGGTCGGCCCGGCGATTTTCCTGGTCAGCCAGGCCTCGTCCTTCTGCACCGGTGTCGACCTGCTGGTCGATGGCGGCTTTGTCTGCTGGTAACCATGGGAACCCTTGTCATGTCGCAACGATTCGGCGGTAAAACTGTAGTGATCACCGGCGCCTGCCGTGGTATCGGCGCCGGCATTGCCGAGCGCTTCGCCCAGGAAGGCGCCAACCTGGTCCTGGCGTCCAATGACCTTGAACGCGTGACCTTCACCGCCGACCAACTGGCCCAGGAATACAGCGTCGACGCCCTGGCCCTGGCCATTGACGTCACCCGTGAAGACGACATCGAAAAGCTCTACCGCGAGGGCCACGCGCGCTTTGGCAGTATCGACGTGTCGGTGCAGAACGCCGGCATCATCACCATCGACCACTACGACAAGATGCCCCGCGCCGATTTCGACAAGGTGCTGCAGGTCAACACCACCGGCGTGTGGCTCGGCTGCCGGGAGGCGGCCAAGTACATGGTCAAGCAAGGCAGCGGGCGGCTGATCAACACGTCCTCCGGCCAGGGCCGCCAAGGCTTTATCTACACGCCGCACTACGCCGCGAGCAAAATGGGCGTGATCGGCATTACCCAGAGCCTGGCGCTGGAGTTGGCGCGGCATAACATCACGGTGAATGCGTTTTGCCCGGGCATCATCGAAAGCGAGATGTGGGACTACAACGACCGGGTCTGGGGCGAGATCCTCAGCACCGACGAGAAACGCTACAGCAAGGGTGAGTTGATGGCCGAATGGGTCAAGAACATCCCCCTGCGGCGTGCCGGCAAACCCTCGGATGTCGCGGGCCTGGTGGCCTTTCTGGCCTCGGACGATGCGGCCTACCTGACCGGCCAGGCGATCAATATCGACGGCGGCCTGATCATGTCGTAAGGGTTTGGTATCCTCACGGCCATTGTGTCAACAACTGAGGCTTTCATGAGCCAGATCGAAGAACAGCGCCTGATCACCAAGATCGCGAGCCTCTATTACGAAGAAGGGCTCAAGCAGTCCGAGATTTCCGCGCAACTGGACCTGTCCCAGTCCTTTATCAGCCGCGCCCTGCGCCGGGCGCTGCAGGAAGGCGTGGTGAAGATCACGGTGATGCGCCTGCAGGGCCTGCACCTGGAACTGGAAAACCAGCTGCAACGTCGCTACGGCGTGCGCCGGGTGATCGTGGTGGAAGCCACCGAGCCGGGCAATGACGAAAGCATCAAGCAGGCCATCGGTTCGGCCGCCGCCCATTACCTGGAAACCAGCCTGTCGCCCCAGGACCATATCGGGATTTCATCGTGGAGCAGCACCATCCGCGCCATGGTTGGCCATTTGCATGCGCAACCCGGCAAGCAGGCGGCCCAGGAAGTGGTACAACTGTTGGGCGGCGTCGGCCACAAGGGTGCGTTTGAAGCCACCTTGCTGACCCAGCGCCTGGCGACCCTGCTCAATTGCCCGGCGTTTCTGCTGCCGTCGCAAAGCATCGAGCAATCGGTGGAGAGCAAGCAACGCATCGTGCAGATGGAAGAGGTCAAGGAGGTGCTGCAGCGCTTTGACAGCATCACCTTGGCGATTGTCGGCATCGGCGACCTTGAGCCTTCGCAACTGCTGCGCAACAGCGGTAACTACTACACCGAAGACATGTTGCGCCTGCTGGCCGAACGCGGCGCGGTAGGCGATATCTGCCTGCGTTACTTCGATGCCCAGGGCAAGCCGGTGCTCGAGGAGGATGAAGAATTCGTCGTGTCGGTGGCGCTGCCCAAGCTGCGCGCCATCCACCGTGTGCTCGGCCTGGCCGGTGGGTTGAACAAGGTCCAGGCCATTCGTGGCGCGCTGAAGGGCGGCTACCTGGACATCCTGATCACCGATCTGGATACCGCACAGGCCCTCAACCGATAACCTTTTTCTGGAGACCGCCGCTCATGACGTCCAAGCTCGAACAACTCAAGCAATTCACCACCGTGGTCTGCGACACCGGCGACCTGGAAGCTATCAGCCGCTTGCGCCCGGTGGATGCCACCACCAACCCTTCCCTGCTGCTCAAGGCCGCTGCCATCCCGGAGTATGCCGAGTTGCTGCGCGGTGCGGTGAGCCTGTCCAAGGGCGATGTGGACCTGGCCTGTGATCGCTTTGCGGTGTCAGTGGGCTGCGGCATTCTCAAGGCGATTCCGGGGCGCATTTCCACCGAAGTCGATGCGCGCCTGTCTTTCGACGAAGAGGCGCTGTGGGCCAAGGCCAACCAGTTGATTGCGTTGTATGACCAGGCCGGCGTCGGCCGCGACCGCGTGCTGATCAAACTGGCCTCCACCTGGGAAGGCATCCGCACCGCCGAGCGCTTGGAAAAGGCCGGGATCCAGACCAACCTGACCCTGCTGTTTTCGTTCGTCCAGGCCGCCGCCTGCGCCGATGCCGGGGTGTTCCTGATTTCGCCGTTCGTAGGCCGCATCTATGACTGGTACCGCAAGAACACCGGCCTGGACTACACCGGTGGGGATGACCCGGGCGTGCAGTCCGTGACGCGGATCTACAACTACTACAAGGCCAACGCCATCAAGACCGTGGTCATGGGTGCCAGCTTCCGCACCCTCAGCCAGATCGAACAACTGGCGGGCTGCGATCGCCTGACCATCAGCCCGGAGTTGCTGCAAAAGCTTGATGAAGACCAGGGCGTGCTGGAGCGCAAATTGAATCCGGGGGCTGCCGGCGAGTCGCGCCAGACCCTCAACGAAGCGCAGTTTCGCTGGGGCTCCAACGAGGACGCGATGGCCACCGAGAAACTGGCCGAAGGCATTCGCCAGTTTGCCCGCGACCAGGAAAAACTCGAGGCAGTCCTCGCTGCGCTATAGCCCTGCCCAGCCGTTCAGCCAGCCGTGCGCCCTGGTGTACCCACCAAGGCCATGGCTGAACGTGGCGTGCCGGGCTACGTGAGGCACGCACCACTCACCGGCACGCAACAACGGATGACGCTGTTGCCCGTCAGTAAACAGCGATCGATCGCAGCTCAGTCACGCGCGACGCCCTGCCCAAATTTGCGAATCGCCAGGCAATACCCGATCAACGCCACCGCCGCCAACAACCCGCCCGCCGCGCCGATCCAGGCGAAGCCGAACTGGCTGCCGACCCAACTACCCATCAACGCACCGCCGCCGATGCCGATGTTGTAGATGCCGGAGAACATCGCCATCGCCACGTCGGTGGCATCCGGTGCCAACACCAGCACCTTGGATTGCATCGCCAGGCCGAAGCCCATGATCGCCATGCCCCAGAAGATGCTCAGTCCCACCAGGTAGGATTCGGCGCCACTCAACGGCAACAGCAAGGCCAGGCACGCGGCCAGCATGAACACCGCGCCGACCACGAACAGGTGCGGATTGAAACGGTGCACCACGCTGAACAGCAGTGAGCCGATGATGCCCGCGCCGCCGAACACCAGCAGGATCAGGGTCACCGCGCTGCCGCTCATGCCGGCGACGCCTTCGACGAAGGGTTCGATGTAGCTGTAGGCGGTGAACTGCGCCGTCACGGTCATGGCGGTGAGCACATACAGCGCCACCAGCGCCGGGCGCTTGAACAGCAGTGGCAGGCTGCGCAGCGAGCCGGAGTTCTGGCTCGGCAGCAAGGGCAAGGTCCGCGCGAGCCAGAACACCAGCGCGGCGGCGAAGGCGCCGATGACCAGGAAGGTGGTGCGCCACCCCATGGCTTCGCCGAGCAGGCGGCCCAAGGGGATGCCCAGGACCATCGCCAGGGAGGTACCGGTGGCCAGCAGGCCGAGGGCTTGCACCTGTTTGCCGGCCGGCGCCAGCCGCACGGCAAGGGAGGCAGTAATCGACCAGAACAGCGCGTGGGACAAGGCAATGCCGATGCGACTGAGCATCAGGATGCCAAAACTGGTGGCGACGCTGGACAGGATATGGCTGACGATAAACATGCAGAACAACACGATCAGCAGCTTGCGCCGTTCGATGTTGCGGGTCAGCAGCATCACTGGCAACGAAGTCAGGGACACGATCCAGGCATAGATGGTGAGCATCAGCCCGACGCTGGACACCGGCATGTCGAAGCTGGCACCGATGGCGCTGAGCAGGCCGACGGGCACGAATTCGGTGGTATTAAACACAAAGGCGGCCAACGCGAGGGCGATGACCGGTTGCCAATTGGCTTGGGGCGTTGCGGCTGAAATACTCATTGAACGGCGCGGTACTCTGACGGTGATCGAGCGGCCACCCGGGACAAGCGCCGCCGCCGAGCATTCTATAGGTTTCTGGCCCCGCTGTTGATGCGGATCGTCGCCCCAGGGTTCACGGCGCCGTCAGGGTGATCACGTAGTTACCCGACCGAATCCGCTTGCCGGCGCTGTCCACCAGCACATACTGCTGGTCGTAGTAACGTCCGCTGCCGCTGTCTGCCACCAGTTGCACATGGGCGGCGTTGGCACTGGCCTGCGGCGCCATGCTGCGTACATCCAGGCGGCTGCCGCGGTTGGCCTGGGCGCAGCCTTTGAGTTCCATGACCGAGCCACTGCGCGCATTTGTCGCACACCCCGGCTCAACGATGCTGCCCCTGAACTCGATCGTGCCCTGCCCGACGGTTTGCGCCGCACTGCACGCCCCCGCCCATAGGCACAGCAGGCTGGTAAACACCGAAATACCTTTAATGCTCATGGCGACACTCCTTACTGGGCTCTTACCCACTAAGTCGTCCCGCCGGGCGTTTACTTGAGGCTATTCGGCAAAGGCTGTGACGTAGATCAAGGATCCACCTGCCCCATCATCTGGGCAATGCTTTCGGGCCGCTTGGCATAGCGCTGTGCCAATGCCGCACACACCATCAACTGGATCTGGTGAAACAGCATCAGCGGCAGGATCAGCACGCCCATGCTTGCGCCTGCGAACAGCACCTGGGCCATCGGTACACCGGTCGCCAGGCTCTTCTTCGAGCCGCAGAACAGAATGGTGATACGGTCTTCCTGGTTAAAACCACACGCCTTGCCCAGCACCGTGGACGCGACCAGCACCAGCGCAAGCAATACGCAGCAGGCCACCACCAGCCCGCCGAGTTCCCACACTGGGATCTGGTGCCAGATGCCTTCGTTGACCGCTTCGCTGAATGCGCCGTAGACCACCAGCAGGATCGAGCCCTGGTCGACGAATTTCAGCCAGGATTTATTGCGCCCCACCCACTCGCCGATCCAACGACGGGCGATCTGCCCGGCGATGAACGGCAGCAGCAGTTGCACGCTGATTTTCAGGATCGCGTCGACGGTCGAGCCGCCCTCGCCGTGCACGTTGAGCAGCAAGGTCACCAGCAGTGGCGTGAGGAAGATGCCGAACAGGCTGGACGCCGCCGCACTGCAAATCGCCGCCGGGATATTGCCCCGCGCCAGGGAGGTGAAGGCAATCGCCGATTGCACCGTGGCCGGCAAGGCGCAGAGGTACAGCATGCCCATATACAGATCTTTGCCGATCAGCGGCGACAGCACCGGCTTGAGCGCCAGGCCCAGCAATGGGAACAGCACAAAGGTCAGGCTGAACACCAACAGGTGCAGGCGCCAGTGACCGGCGCCGGCGACGATGGCCTGGCGCGACAGCTTGGCACCGTGCAGGAAAAACAGCAGCGCGATGGCCAGGTTGGTGACCCAGCCGAAGGCCACGGCCGTCTGGCCGCTGGCAGGCAGCAGGGAGGCAAGGATCACCGTGGCGATCAGCGTCAGGGTGAAGTTGTCAGGCAGAAAGCGGGGGCGAGTCATAAGCAGGATCTTCCGGGGGTTGCCAAGAGCGTCGTGGCGACTCTAACGTAACGGCTTGTTACCGACTAACGCCAATGAGCCAGTAAATGCCGCCTAAAGGACGTGACAAGACGGTCCGCCGCAGTGTGCCGGGGCTTTCCAGCCTGCCACGGCCGGTGTACGGGCGCACTGAATCGCTGCCCAACCGCGCGCTGACCCGCCGGCACAGCCACCCGTGGGTGCAATTGTCCTACGCGATTTCCGGGGTGCTGGAGATCCAGACCAGCGTTGGCCGCTTCGTGGCGCCGCCCCAGCGTGCGGTGTGGATTCCGGCGGGTGTGCCGCACCGGGTCTACAGCTCGCCGCACACCGAAATGCGCAGCCTGTACCTGGACTGCAGCGTTACCACATGGGCGGCCGGGCACTGTCATGTGCTGGAAGTGAGCAGTTTGCTGCGCGAGCTGATCCGCAGCTTCAGCGAGCTGCCAGTGGAATATGCCGAGGATGGGCCGGATGGCCGGCTGGCCCAGGTGGTGCTGGACCAGTTGGCGGCGGCGCCGCAGGTGGACCTGATGCTACCGTTGCCGCTGGACCCGCGTTTGCGGCAGATCTATCGCAGCCTGAACCTGCACCCGGAGCAACAGACAACCCTGGGGCAGTGGAGCCAGAAGCTGGGGGTGAGCGAGAAGACACTCAGTCGGTTGTTCTTGAGCGATACCGGGCTGACGTTTCGAGCCTGGCGCCAGCGTTTGCGACTGTTGACCGCCCTGCCCGCCCTGGAACGAGGCGAGCGGGTGACGGATGTGGCGCTGGGGTGTGGGTATGAGTCGACGTCGGCGTTTATCAATGCGTTTCGGCAGCAGTTCGATGCCACCCCGGGCGAGTTCTTCCGCTGATTGTCCTGACGACGCTGGCTGGTCTGCGATGACGGCGTATCAGCAGCATTTTTTGGGCTGGCAGACCGCTATCGCAGGCAAGCCAGCTCCAACCTTTTGAGCCGTGTTCGATTTCAGCTACCGTTGCCGCCGTGGGCCTCTTCGAAGAAGTAGTCCTTCCAGCTCGCGGCCTTGTTTTTGAGCACGCCCAGCGCCTGCAATTTCTCGGCGTAGATAGAGGTACGCTGGGGCACGATGGTGAAGTCGATCTCCGGGTCCTGGACGATCTTCTCTACCAGGTCCAATGGCAACTTCGACTGCTCTACGCGGATGTAGGCCTTGGCTGCGGCCGGCTTGTCGGCCTTGATGATCTTCTCGGCTTCGGCCAGCGCGTCATAGAACGCCTTATAGGTCCTGGGGTTCTCGTCATGAAACTTCTGCGTGGTGTACAGCACGTTGAACGTCGCCTGGCCACCGAGGATGTCGTAGGAGCTCAACACTTTGTGCACATTCGGATTGAGCAATTCCTGGTACTGGAACGGCGGGCTGGAGAAGTGCGCGTTGATCTCCGAACCACCGGCAATCAATGCCGCCGTTGCGTCCGGGTGGGCCAGGCTGATGGAGATGTCGTCGAACTTCTTGTAGTTGGCATCACCGAACTGCTTGGCGGTCTCGATCTGCAAGGTGCGCGACTGGAAACCCACACCGGCGGCAGGCACCGCGATACGGTCTTTCTCGGTGAAGTCCTTGAGGGTTTTCACATTGGGGTTGTTGGTCAGCAGGTAGTTGGGCATCGACCCCAGGGAGGCGATGGCCTTGACGTTCTGCTTGCCTTTCGTGCGGTCCCACAGCGTCAGCATCGGCGGCACACCCGCGGAGACCACGTCGAGGGCGCCGGCCAGCAACGATTCGTTCATGGCCGTGGCGCCGGAAATGCTGTTCCACTCCACCTTGATATCCAGGCCCTGTTCCTTGCCGTGCTTTTCGATCAGGTTCTGGTCGCGCACCACATCGAGAATCAGGTAGCCGATACCGAATTGCTGGGCGATGCTGATCTTGCCTTCGGCCTGGGCACCCGGGCTGAGCAAGGCGCTTGCGGCAGCCAGGGAAGCCGCCAGGAGAGTCAGGGACGAACGCTTGAGGGTCATGGGGGTCTGCCGCGCTTTTGAGAAGGTGAGCGAGGGTAGCCACGATTTTTAAGACAGGAAAAGAATATCGGGTTCTATTGTTATGCAAATTACCCACAAATGGGCGCCTGGCTGTTATTGTGCCGCGCTTTGAAAAGCTATCGAACACTGCGAGGAAATGGACGTTGAACACTGACGAAAAAATGACTGGGGACCTGTTCGAGGTCGATAAGCGCCTGTCACTCAAACCCGTGGTGGACTTCAACGCCTATCTGCGCAGTGCGTTCGGTGACGGCGCCTGCACCTGCGTGCGCTGCGCCGCCGGCCATGGCGATGAAACCGGGTATGCGTTCCAGCACACGTTCACCTTCGACGGCCGCCCCACCCACCGCCGATTCGCCTCCACGGCGGGCAGTGACGTGCTGGCGATGCTGAAGAAAGCCTGGCTGTCGTATTCCAAGACCGAGTTGCCGCTCAGCGGCGTGCTGGCCCTCGACACGGTGAAGGACTTTGTCGAGCCGCAGTTGCACAAGCGCCTGGTGCCGTTGTTCGTGGCCAGTGAGTTGGTCAAGGATGTAGACGGCGCACTGCACTTGCAGCCACAAGCCGCCTGATCGCGTCAGACGTAAACGGGCACGCCCAGACGCCGGGTGTGCAGGTCGGTGATGAAATATGCCTCCTCGATCCCGAAGGTGAGCATCGCCGTCAGCGCAATCGGGTGACGGTGAGTGCGACCACGGCAATCCGCTCCACACGTTCGTAGCCGGGCTTGGCCAACTCTTCACCAAACACATCGGGGTCGAGTTCACGGTAGGTCCAGGCGTAGGCATCGCTGCCGAGCAATGGCCTGACCGCCGCCAGGAACGGGTCCTGGCCCGCGACAATCGCCACGCCGGTGTACAGCACCAGGCTACCGCCCAGGGCCAGGCGCCCCAGGGATTCGCTGGCGATTCGCACCGACAACTGCTCCCCCAATGTCCCGCCGCCATGGCGATAGGCACGTTGGCGGTCATCATTCATGTACGGCGGGTTGGCGACGATCAGGTCGAACTCGCCCTCCACGCTCGCCAGCACGTCGCTGTGGTAGGCGCTGACGTTGCCCAGCCCGGCCAGTTCGGCATTCACTGCCGTCATGCGCAAGGCGCGCGGGTTGATATCCACCGCCAGGACCTGCGCGTCATGCCGCGCACGGGCAATCACCAATGCGCCCACACCGGCGCCGCAGCCAATGTCCACGGCGCGTTTGATCGGTTCGAAACGCTGTTGCAGATGGGCTTCGATCACCTGGGCGAAGCGGTAGCTGTCCGGCCCGAAAAACACCGCGTCGGCTTGCGTGGTGGGGTAAGCGGAATGCGCAAACAGCAGGTCGTCCAGGCTCGACCAACGCACCGCACTGCGCCACAGCGCGTCGTGCTTTTCGACGACATCGGCCTGCTGCAATTCTTCACGAAAGGCTTCGGGCAGCAGGTCGTTGCCAAAGGGTATCGACCAGCCGAACACGTCGCGCAGGTCCGTCGCCAATGGCATTGCCAGGCGTTGAAACACCCGTTCATGGGTCAGGGGCGTCGGGGTGATGAAACGGTAGCCGCTCTCTTTCAACCCCCGTCCCAGGTTCAGCAGGGCGCGGTCGGCGAGTTGTTGTGCAGACATAGGCGAATTCCTTAGCGCAAGCGCGCGCGCAGTTGGATAAAGCGACGGGTTGCGTACAACCCGGCGGGCGTGCAATGGCGTCGCGCTGACAGCCACGGGATCAGTACATGAAGCTGCTGATGATCGGGCAGGTTCGACAACGACTCGACCAGCGCCTGGGTGTCCGGGTCTGCAGGACGATGCTGCTCGCGGGAGAACCGGCTGCCGCGTCCGGGCCGCACGGGCGGCACGCGCTGGCCGCTGATCCAGTCACCGGCGATCCAGTCGTGCAATACCTGTTTTTCGTAGCCACTGAATACACCGAACATTGCCGCGCCCGCGCCCTCGATCAGTTGCCAGAAACGGCTGTCGGCCGGGTCCTGGTGACGCTTGATCCAGCCCTTGTCTTGCAGGGCCTGGAGAAAGGCACCGATCTGCCCCGGCTGCGCCAGCCATTGGTTGACGGTCTTGCCTTCGAAGCGGCAGTAGTCAGAGTGCAGGTGCTGGCCAAATGTTCGCTTGCGCTCAAGCATCGCCACCACCTCGTCCTGCAGGTGAAAACCATTGATCACAGCGGTGGTGCCCGGGCCAAGGTCGTTGAGGCGATAACCCTCGGCCACGCGACGGTAGAAGTCTGCCCTGCCCTCGCCCAGCGGCAACAGGTTGAGCACCGACTGCGCCGCCTTGCACGCGTGGCCGCTGCTGGCGTTGTCGATGGTCACGTGCAAGGTGAAGTAATACGGGTCGATACCCAACTCGCTCAACTCGTACGACGTGATCAGCAGGTGCAGGGGCAACTGCTCATAGCCGAGGTTGTAGCCGATGATTTCCGGCAGGAATTCCTCGGCGAACACGCCCAGGGCCATCTGCAGCGCGCCTTGCAAGTAGTGCGCGTCTTCGAGGCCGGCGTCGCTGTCGGCATCGTATTCGTTGAGCAATTTACGGTAGATCACCACATGGTTCTGCGCAGCTTCACCGTCACCCAATTCTTCGAGGTAGGTGGTGAGCAGGCCGTCGAAACGCGGGTCCTGCCAATAGCGCAGCAGACCGTTGAGCCAGGCGCCGTCGACCTGTTTGGTCGGGGCCACGCGCTGCAGGAAATACAGCGCATGGGCCTTGTTCTGGAAGTAGCGACGTGGCCGCCCTTGCTGGCGTTGCTCCAGGTAATCGGCGTAGGCCTGGGCCACCTCGGCGCAACGCTGTTCGATCCAGGCCGGCAGTTGCTCGGGGCTCTGCGGCAGTTCGCTGGGCGCGTCCTGCACCTGCGCCAGCTGCGCCCGCAGAAAGTCCCGCGCCGCCTGTTCCGCGCCCTGGACTTCGGCATAGAGCTGTTGATACAGCCCATGGTACTGGCCGGGCGCCGAGTGGGTGATAGAGGCCGGCTGGCCTGACAGCGCTGCAAGAAGCGTCATGATGGCAGTTTCCGCAAAGTCCGATACAACCAGGCCTCCCGAAGAAGAGGCCCCGCAAGAGCGCTGAGAACCACACGCTTCTAGAATGAAGAGCATCGGGGTGCGGGGAAAATTCAATCAGGGTTGGAAAGGTGCGGATCGGCGGTCGCTTTCCTGCCACCGCCACTGAGCCTCATACCGGCTCATTACCAGCCATCAGTAATCAGTGATCTGCGTGCCGGCAATCGTTTGGGCGAAACCCACGCCGAACAGCTTTGCAGGCGTTTCGAAGCCGGCGCGAAGTTCGCCGCTGAGTACACGGCGTGCGGCTTCCACGGCCGCCAGCGGGGTGTAGCTGTAGCCGTTGACGGTCTCGATGACGGAGCGCGCCACCGAGCCATCGGCGCCGGTGACTACGGCCACGGCGCGGGCACGGTGGGCATCGCGCTGGGCCTGGGTGGGGCCGTCGGGCAGCAGCGCCAGGTCACCTTCGGGAAAGGCCTCGCCGGTGATATGCACGAACATCGCGATAGTCGGGATGGCGCTGGAGTGCCAGGCAGTGACCAGGTCGCCAAAGGACAGCGGAGCGCACAGCACCGGACCGTCGCCAAAGTCCAGGGACTGTGGCTGGGCGTCCGGCGTCTCGACCAGGTGGCCGTCGATGCGCCTCATCACGCCTGCGCCAATGATCTCGCCCACACTCATGGCCGAACCCCGGGACATGGCACCGGGAACCTGCAAGGCGATTGTTACGGACAGGGGTTGCTGCACGCGGCTGGCGACATGCCTGACCAGGCAATCGGTGGGGACCACGTCCCAGCCCACGCCGGGCAGCAACATGACATCCACCCCGCTGCCGAGTTGCTCGGCCAGGCGATACACGTTGATTTCGGCGGCGATGTCCAGGTAGTCGGTGCCGCTGGCGATGCAGGCGCGCATCAAGGCCTCGGCGGTTTGCACGAAGGGGCCGGCGAAATTGAGTACTACGTCGATACCCTCCAATTGGCTGGCCTGGGGGCTGAACACACGGTATGGCGCGTTCAACTCGGCCGCCAGGGAAGCCAGGCGTTCGGCGTTGCGGCCGGCGAGTACCAGGTTGAGTCCGAGTTTTTTTGCGTGTTCCGCCGCCATGCGCCCGGTATAGCCGGTGGCGCCGTAAATCATCAATGTCTTCATGAGGTGTGCTGCCAGTTTTTGTAGACGAATTCGAGGCTGTAGCCGTCCGGGTCGAGCACGTTGGCGGCGTAATAGTTGGGGTCGTAGTGCAAGCGCGCACCTGGCGCACCCTTGTCGGTGGCGCCGTTGACCAGCGCGGCGGCGTACGCCTCTTCGACTTCGGCGCGGTTGTGGGCGACAAAGCCCACCTGCACGGCCCGCCCTTCCACCACGCCCTCGCGCAGCCAGAAAAATATCCGGCCATGGGCGCCGAACCCCTTCAGGTCGGGGTGCCCGGGTGGGCCGTCCTTGCCGTCGTAGTCATGCCGCACAGTAATACCGAGTGGCGTCAGGGCGGCTTCGTAGAAACGGATGGAGCGTTCGATATCGCTCACGGAAATAAACAGATGATCCAGCATGCTGCGGCCTCCCGATTCAGATGATGTAGCCGCCGGCGACCTCAATGGTCTGGGCATTGATCCAGCGACCTTCTTGCGACAGCAACAGGGCAATGACTCGTGCGACGTCTTGCGGCTCACCGACACGGCCCAGGGCGGTTTGCCCAGCCAGCAGGGCCTCGAATTCGTCGTTCAAGCCGCCGCCCAGCTCGGTACGAATGGCGCCGGGCGATACGGCATTGGCGCGGATACGGCGTTCACCGAATTCCTTGGCCATGTAGCGGGTGAGCACATCCAGGCCGCCCTTGAACGCCGCGTAAGGCGCCACGCCAGACGTTGCAACGCGCGTCGTGGCGCTGGTGAGGTTGACGATGCTGGCGTGTTCTTCCAGCAACGGCAGCAAGGTCTGGGTCAGAAAGAACGGCCCCTTGAGGTGCACGTTGAACAGGCCGTCGAATTGCGCTTCGGTGACCGACTCAAGGGGGTTGAACAGGCCATAGCCGGCATTGTTCACCAGGCCGCTCAAGGACGTTACACCCCAGATGGTGTGCAGGACGCGTGTCACCGCCTCACGGAACACAGCGAACGTGCTGACAGTGGCCACGTCCAATGCCAGTGCCACGGCTTTGCCGCCGGCAGCCTCTATGCGTTGGACCACCGCCTGTGCCGCCTCCGGGTTGCGGTTGTAAGTCAGGATCACGCCATGCCCCTGACGCGCACATAGCTCGGCGGTACTGGCACCGATCCCGCGGCTGCCTCCGGTAATCACGATAACGCCCATGGTCTGCTCCACTGCTGAAAAGTTGAGTGACCACAGTAGCCATCGCCCTACCCCGTGACGCAGCCATTCCTGCCTCAATCCTGCCTGTTCCTGCTTTTTGCTTGCGCAGCGTTCGCCAGAAGGAACAGCATGGCCAGCATGAATACTCAATTGACCGAACTGCGCGCCTTGGCCGCCAAGGCCGAAAACCGCCGCACCGAGACCGGCATCCCGCGGGTGGCGATGGTCCAGGGCGCAATCCCCGAGCATCTGCTGGCGGCCGTTTACGAGCCGATGATCAACCTGATCCTGCAGGGCAGCAAATCCCTGACGGTGGGCGACCGCACATTGCATTACGACCCGGCGACCTATTTTGTGATGTCGATCGAGTTGCCCGCCGTGGGGGTGGTGAACCCGGCGGTGACGGGCGAGCCCTACCTGGCGGTGAGCTTGACCCTTGAGCCGACAGTGCTGAACACCCTGCTCAATGACCTCCCGGCGCCCACCGGACGCAGCGAACAGGAAGCCGGTTTCTCGGTAGCGGCCGTCACGCCCGCCTTGATGGATGCCTGGGTGCGCATGCTGCGGTTGATGGGCGACCCGGTGGCGATTGCCGCCTTGGCGCCTGCGTATGAACGGGAAATCCTCTACCACGTGCTACAAGGCCCGCATGGCTGGATGTTGCGCGAGGTGGCCGCGCCGGACACCGCCATGGCGAGGGTCAGCCAGGCGATCCAATGGATCCGTCGGGACTTTGCCGAACCGATTCGTGTGCAAGCGTTGGCGCAGAAAGCGGCGATGAGCGTTTCGGCGTTCCACCGCCACTTCAAGGCGGTGACCAACCTGAGCCCGTTGCAGTATCAGAAACGCGTGCGTCTGTTGCAGGCGCGCACGTTGATGGTGGCCAGTGCCAGCAGCGTGACCAGTGCGGCATTTGAGGTGGGGTATGAAAGCGCGACCCAATTCAGCCGCGACTATGCGCGGGTGTTCGGGTTGCCGCCGGCAAGGGATACGGCGAGGATTTTGGCGGCGAACAAAGGCCAGAGGTAGAGAAGCACAACCAAAGTGGCGAGGGAGCGGGCTCCCTCGCCTGCGCTACATTTAGCAGGCGCTTACTTGCGCGCCGCCTCCCACTGCTTGAGCAGATCGTTGTAGTTCACGGTTTCGCCTTTTGGCTTCTCGTTCGCCAGTTTCGGTTTTGGCGCGCCCGGCTGGTCGAACCAGTACTGCGCGTCACGCTCGGGGTTCATTTTCGGACCGCATACCGGTTGCACCTTGGAGCGTTCCAGGCGCGTCATGATCGCGTCCTGCTCCTTGGCCAGGTTGTCGAGAGCCTGTTGCGGGGTTTTCTCGCCGCTGGCAGCGGCGGCAATGTTGCTCCACCACAGTTGCGCCAGGCGTGGGTAGTCCGGCACGTTGGTGCCAGTCGGCGACCACTCGGTCCGGGCCGGGCTGCGGTAGAACTCCACCAGGCCACCCAGTTTTGGCGCCATGTCGGTCATGGCCTGGGAATTGATGTCGGACTCACGAATCGGCGTCAGGCCAACGATGGTTTTCTTCAGCGACACGGTTTTCGAGGTCACGAACTGCGCATAGAGCCAGGCTGCGAGTTTCTGTTTCTCGGGCGTGGACTTGAGGAAGGTCCAGGAACCTACGTCCTGATAGCCCTTCTTCATGCCTTTCTCCCAGTAAGGTCCGACAGGCGACGGCGCCATGCGCCATTTCGGCGTGCCGTCGGCATTCACCACCGGCAGGCCCGGCTTGACCATGTCTGCGGTAAACGCGGTGTACCAGAAGATCTGCTGGGCGATGTTGCCCTGGGACGGCACTGGGCCGGACTCGGAGAAGGTCATGCCCGCCGCCTCGGGTGGCGCATAGGCTTTCATCCAGTCCACGTATTTTTGCGTAGCGAATACCGCGGCCGGGCCGTTGGTGTCGCCGCCGCGGGTCACGCTGGAACCCACCGGATGGCAGTCCTCCACGCGAATGCCCCACTCGTCCACAGGCAAGCCGTTGGGCAAGCCCTTGTCGCCGCCACCGGCCATGGAGAACCAGGCATCGGTGAAGCGCCAGCCCAGGGACGGGTCTTTTTTACCGTAGTCCATGTGGCCATAGATGCGCTTGCCGTCGATCTCCTTGACGTCCTCGCTGAAGAACTTGGCGATGTCTTCATAGGCCGACCAGTTCACCGGTACGCCGAGCTCGTAGCCGTACTTTTCCTTGAACTTGGCTTTCAGCTCCGGGCGCTCGAACCAGTCGGCGCGGAACCAATACAGGTTGGCGAACTGCTGGTCGGGCAACTGGTAGATCTTGCCGTCCGGCGCGGTGGTGAAGGAGATGCCGATGAAGTCCTTGATGTCCAGGGTCGGCGAGGTGAAATCCTTGCCTTCATTGGCCATCAGGTCGGTGATGGACTCGGTCTTGCCATAGCGAAAGTGCGTACCGATCAGGTCCGAGTCGTTGACCCAGCCGTCATAGATGTTCTTGTCGGACTGCATCTGGGTTTGCAGCTTCTCCACCACGTCGCCTTCCTGCAGCAGATCGTGGGTCAGCTTGATCCCGGTGATTTCACTGAAGGCCTTGGCCAGCACCTTGGACTCGTACTCGTGGGTGGTGAGGGTTTCCGACACCACATTGATCTTCATCCCACGGAACGGTTCGGCAGCCTTGATAAACCACTTCAGTTCCGCGAGCTGCTGGTCAGCCGTGAGGGTGGACGGTTTGAACTCGCTGCCGATCCATTTTTTCGCGGCATCTTCGTACGCATCGGCCCAGGCCGAGGCGCTCAAACCGCTCAGGGCCAGTACGGCGGCCAATGAAATGCTATGTCGCAGCTTATTGTTCTTATTCAACATAGAGACCTCCTGGTTGTTTATTCATAAGGGCACTAGCCCCAACGCATCACACTCAACAGCCATACCAGGGAGAGCGCGGACGCCACCCAGATGCTCCAGTCAGTAACGCCGATAACCAGCAAATGCAGGTAGGCGCTGCCGAGAAGACCGATAAACAAGCGATCACCACGGGTGGTGCTGATCGGTAAAAAACCACGCCGGGGGATGCTCGGCGAGCGCAGTTCCCAAGTGGTCATGCCCGCGAGGATCAGGGCTATGGCACCAAAGAACAGCGCGGTGGGGGTGGTCCAGGCCATCCATTCCATCATCGACTCCTCAGACCCGGCCCAGGGCAAAGCCCTTGGCCACGTGGTTGCGAACAAACCAGATCACCAGCATGCCGGGAAGGATAGTCAACACCCCCGCCGCCGCCAGCACGCCCCAATCGATACCCGACGCCGAGACCGTGCGCGTCATCACCGCCGCGATGGGCTTGGCATTGACCGAGGTCAGGGTGCGCGCCAGCAGCAGTTCGACCCAGGAAAACATGAAGCAGAAAAACGCGGTCACACCAATGCCGGAGCCGATCAACGGGATGAAAATCTTCACGAAGAACTTAGGAAACGAGTAGCCATCAATGTAGGCGGTTTCGTCGATTTCCTTGGGCACCCCGGACATGAAACCTTCCAGGATCCACACCGCCAACGGCACGTTGAACAGGCAATGGGCCAGGGCCACGGCGATGTGCGTGTCAAACAGGCCGATGGACGAATACAGCTGGAAGAACGGCAGCAGGAACACCGCCGGTGGCGCCATGCGGTTGGTCAGCAGCCAGAAGAACAGGTGCTTGTCGCCCAGGAAACGGTAGCGCGAAAACGCATAGGCGGCCGGCAGCGCCACGCTCAGGGAGATCACCGTGTTCAGGCTCACGTAGTACAGCGAGTTGAGGTAACCGGTGTACCAGCTAGGGTCGGTGAAGATCACCTTGTAGTTGGCCAGGGTAAAATCCTGCGGAAACAACGTCAGACCACCGAGGATTTCTGTATTGCTCTTGAAGGACATGTTCAGCAGCCAGTAGATCGGCACCAGCAGGAACAGGATGTAGATCAGCAGCGGTATCAGCTTTCTCTTGCTCATGTTGGCGGCCTCAGCGGTTGGCGTCGGAGTGGGTCATGGCGGTGTAGAACAGCCAGGACACCAACAGGATGATCAGGAAATACACCAGGGAAAACGCCGCAGCCGGGCCGAGGTCGAACTGGCCTACCGCCATCTGGGTCAGGGTCTGGCTCAAGAAGGTGGTGGCGTTACCCGGTCCACCGCCCGTGAGGACGAAAGGTTCGGTGTAGATCATGAAGCTGTCCATGAACCGCAGCATCACCGCAATCAGCAGTACGCTTTTCATCTTCGGCAACTGGATATGGCGGAACACCGCCCACGCCGAGGCACGATCAATCCGCGCGGCCTGGTAGTACACATCCGGAATCGCCCGTAGGCCGGAGTAGCACAGCAGCGCTACCAGCGACGTCCAGTGCCACACGTCCATCACCAGCACGGTGACCCAGGCGTCCATCGTGTTGGCCGCGTAGTTGTAGCTGATGCCCATGGCGTTTAGCGTCGATCCCAGCAAGCCGATGTCGGCACGCCCGAAAATCTGCCAGATGGTGCCTACCACGTTCCATGGGATCAGCAGCGGAATAGCGAGGATGATCAGCACCAGCGACGACCAGCGGCCCTTGGTTGGCATGGTCAGGGCGATGGCGATACCCAGCGGGATTTCGATCAGCAGTACGCAGGCCGAGTAGATGAACTGGCGCAGCAGCGAGTCATGCAGGCGCGGGTCGAGCAGCACCTGCTTGTACCAGTCGGCGCCCACGAAGTAGCGGCTGGACTGGTCGAAGATGTCCTGCACCGAGTAATTGACCACCGTCATCATCGGGATCACCGCACTGAACGCCACCAGCAGGAACACCGGCAGTACCAGCCACCAGGCCTTGTTGTTCTGCACCTTGTTCATGGCAGCACCTCCAGCAGGTAGTCGTCGGCGTACACCATCAGCCATTGCGCGGGGAAGCTGATGGAAGCCTTGCCTTCGGGCACGGGTTTGTCTTCGGCCAGGCGCACCTTGAGCAACGCACCGTCGAGGTTGAGGGTGATGATCTTGTAGGTGCCGAGGTCTTCGAGGTGAGTGACATCGGCCTGCAGGGCATCAGGGTTGTACTCGTCCCACACGTGGATGAATTCCGGGCGGATGCCGACCTGTAACTTCTTGTACTCGGTGCTGGCAATGCGTTGCTGCAGGGCCTCGGACAATGGCAGATGGGTGCCGGCAAACCGCACCCCGCCCGCCTCGGCCTGCACTTCGATCAGATTCATCCCAGGGCTGCCGATGAAATAGCCGACAAAGGTGTGGCTGGGCCGTTCGAACAGATCGCGGGGCGTGCCGAACTGCACGATCTGGCCGCCGTACATCACTGCAATCTTGTCGGCGAAGGTCGAGGCCTCCAACTGGTCGTGCGTGACGTAGACCATGGTGATGTTGAACTGCTCATGGATCTGCTTGAGCTTGCGCCGCAGTTTCCACTTGAGGTGCGGGTCGATCACCGTCAGCGGTTCATCGAACAGGATCGCCGACACGTCGTCACGCACGAGGCCACGGCCCATGGAGACTTTCTGTTTTTCGTCGGCGGTGAGGTTGCGGGCTTTCTTGGTCAGCAGGTTTTGCAGGTCGAGCACTTCGGCAATTTCCTGCACCTTGCTGTGAATTTTCGCCTCGGCCATGCCTTGGTTGCGCAGTGGGAACGCCAGGTTGTCGAACACCGTCATGGTGTCGTACACCACCGGGAACTGGAACACCTGGGCGATGTTACGTTTTTCCGGGGTGAGGTCGTTGACCACTTTGGTGTCAAACAGCACCTGGCCTTCGGACGGGCTGAGCAGGCCGGAAATGATATTGAGCAAGGTCGACTTGCCGCAGCCCGACGGCCCGAGCAAGGCGTAGGCGCCACCCTGCTCCCAGACGTGGTTCATTTCCCGAATGGCGTAGTCCTCAGGACCGCTGGGCGTGGGGCTGTAGCTATGCGCCAGGTTCTGCAAATGGATCTCGGCCATCAGGCAACCCTCGCGACACGGCGCCCGGGGGCCTGGACCAAACGGCCCTGGCCATCGAACACAAACAGTTTATGGGTGGGGATGTACACGCGGATCGGCGCGTCGACGTCGTACTCATGCACCCCCGGCAGGTGCAACACCAACAGGAAGTGTTCACTGCGTACATGCAGGAAGGTTTCCGAACCGCTGATCTCCGCGACCTCCACGGTGACGGCCAGCTCCAGGTCGTCATCGTTGCTCGGCACCAGGCTGATGTGGCTGGGGCGTACGCCGAACCGGAACTCGCCTTCGCCGATGGGGCGCAGGTCGACGTTCAGCGGGAAGTGCACGAAATTGGCGAAGCTGACTTCATTGCCGCTGATACGCCCCGGCATCAGGTTGATGGGCGGCTCGGAAAACAGCTCGGCGGCCAGCACGGTCTGCGGCTGGTGATAAACCTCCGCCGCCTTGCCACTCTGGATCACCCGGCCTTCGTGCAGGATGGTGGTGGTGCCACCCAGGGCCAAGGCTTCGTTGGGCTCGGTGGTGGCGTAGATGGCGATGGTATGGCGCGCGGCGAACAACTCGCGCATTTCCTGGCGCAGTTCTTCGCGCAATTTGTAGTCCAGGTTTACCAGCGGTTCATCGAACAGGATCAGTTCGGCATCCTTGACCAGCGCGCGGGCCATGGCCGTGCGTTGCTGCTGGCCGCCCGAGAGTTCCAGCGGATGACGCTGCAGGAACTTCTCGATGCGCAGCATCTTCGCGGTTTCCAGCACCTTGCTCTGGATCAGCTCGTTGGATACACCGGCCTGGCGCAAGGGCGAGGCGATGTTCTCGAACACGGTCATGGTCGGGTAGTTGATGAACTGCTGATACACCATCGACACGTTGCGCAGGCGCACCGGTTTTTGCGTGACATCCACACCGTTCATCAGGATGCGGCCGCTGTCGGGCTTGTCCAGCCCGGCCATCAGGCGCATCAGGCTGGTCTTGCCGGACAGGGTGCGGCCGAGCAGGACGTTGAAGGAGCCGGCTTCGAAACGCAGGTTGGCGTCGTCGATCCAGGTCTGGCCTTCGACAACGCGGGAGACATGTTCCAGGGTCAATGACATGACACGACCTTTTTATTATTGGAATGAATCTGGCCAGGTGTCAGAGCGAGTTTCGTGCCAAAACGGCAAGTGTTTGATGTGCAAGGAAATGCGGTAAAAGCGATGTTCGGGAGTGAACAATCTGACTGAACAACTGAACAGATCAGGGGTTGACAATGAACAGTTCTGAACAACACTCTCATGAACAACACAGGGCAAATGTGGGCGCGGGCTGGCCCGCGAATGCGGTGGACCAGTCGACCGAGTACCGACTGGCCTGGCGCATTCGCGAGCCAGCCCGCTCCCGCATTTTGCACCGGTGTTTTCAGGTAGATTGTGCACGCCCAATAACAATAAAAACGCAGGTCACCCCATGGCCGAACCACTGGCTCACGACACCCTTATCCAGGAATCCTGGCGCCGTTGCCGCGCCTTCGGCCTGGACCACCAGAGCACGCCCAGCTTCGACCAGCTCCCCGCCGAGGGCATCAGCCAATTGCTGGAGAGCCAGCACTCGCTGGTGCAGACCACTCACCAGGAAGTGCTGCCCTACTACGAAAACATCCTCAGCAACTCCAATTGCCTGATCATGCTGGCCGACAACCAGGGCCAGGTGCTGACCAGTTGGGGGACCCAGCGCTTTATCGAACCCAAGCTGGCCAGGGGCTTCAACCCCGGTGCCAGCTGGATGGAGCGCTCCAGCGGCACCAATGCGATTGGCACCGCGCTGGCGTGTGCCCAAGCGGTGCACATTGAACACGATGAACACTTTCTCAAGGCCAACCGTTTCATGACCGGCTCGGCGGCACCGATCTTTGATGCCCAGCGCGAGATCATCGCGGTGCTGGACGTGTCCAGCGACAGCTACCTGCCGCCCTCCCACACCCTGGGCATGGTCAAGATGATGAGCCAGACCGTGGAGAACCGGCTGATCCTCAACCTGTTTCGTGGCGAGCACTTCCAACTGACCTTCAACACGGGCCTGAGTAACCTGGATAGCCAGTGGGCCGGCCTGCTGATCTTTGATGAAAGCGGCCAGGTGCTGTCGGCCAATCGGCGTGCCGACAACCTGCTGGGCATCAGCTTGTCGCGGGTGATGATCGACAGCCTGTTCAAGGTGTCGCTGCTGGAGTTGTTGAACCAGCCGGAAGGGCTGCCCTTCTCCCTCCAGGCGGCGGGACGCAATCGATTCCAGTGTCTGTTGAAGCGGCCCAGGCAGATGCCGGTGCAGGCGCGGGTGTTCACTGAGCCGACGCCACCGACGCCTACCTCAATTGGCCTCAAGACCTTGCACTTCGGCGATGTGCGCGTGGAGAAAGCCGTGCGCCAGGCCGAGCGCTTGCTGGAAAAGGACATCCCGCTGCTGATCCACGGTGAAACCGGCGTGGGCAAGGAAGTGTTCGTCAAAGCCCTGCACCAGGCCAGTTCGCGCAGCCAGAAGGCGTTCATCGCGGTGAACTGCGCGGCGATTCCCGCCGAATTGGTGGAGTCGGAGCTGTTCGGCTACGAAAAAGGCGCCTTCACTGGCGCCAATCAAAAAGGCAGCATCGGCCTGATCCGAAAGGCCGACAAGGGCACGCTGTTTCTCGACGAGATCGGTGACATGCCGCTGCCCACCCAGGCCCGCTTGCTCCGGGTGTTGCAGGAGCGTTGCGTGCAGCCGGTGGGCAGCAGCGAGTTGTTCCCGGTGGATTTGCGCATCATCTCGGCCACCAACCGCGCGTTGCGCGAGCTGGTGCTGGCCGGGCGTTTTCGTGAGGATTTGTACTACCGCATCGGCGGCCTGACCCTGGAGCTGCCGCCGTTGCGTGAGCGCACCGACAAGCAGGCGTTGTTCAAGCAACTGTGGCAGCAACACCGTGAACCGACGCAATGGGCGGGCCTGAGCGCTGAAGTGTTGGCGCTGTTCGAACAGCACCCATGGCCGGGGAATTTACGCCAGGTAAGCAGCGTGCTGCAGGTGGCACTGGCCATGGCCGAGGAACAACCGATCCGCCCGGAGCACCTGCCGGACGATTTCTTTGTGGATCTGAAAGTGGCGCCACCGCCGCCTGCCAGTGAGTACCTGGATGACAGCATTGACCTGAACCAGCGCTTGAAGGCCGCCGGTGGCAACATCTCCCACCTGGCGCGGGAACTGGGCGTGAGCCGCAATACCTTGTACAAGCGTCTGCGCCAACACTAGCGCGGCTTGACCACCACCAGCAGGTCGGTGAAGTACTCCACCTGGATCGGCAGGTTGTCCGCCAGTGACGACAGTGCCGCCGCGGTGTCGTCAAGCTTGAACACACCGGACACCCGCAGGTTCTGCAGGGCCTGGGGGTCAAAGCGCAACATACCGTGGCGGTAGCTGGCGAGGGTTTGCAGTACCTCGCTCAGGGGTTGGTCGTTGACCTTGAGCAGGCCACGGGTCCAGGCGTCGGGGTCGCTGCTGCCGATGGCTTGCGGCGGTTGGGCGCGACCATGGTCGAGGACCGAACGCTGGCCAGCCGCTACCTTGACCCCCTCGCGGGTGTCGCCTTTGACCGCCACCGTGGACTCGATCACTGTGACCACCGTGGTGCCGTCTGCCGCACGCTTGACCAGATAACGCGTGCCCAGCGCAGTGGCCGTACCCTGGTCGGTGCGGACCACGAAAGGCCGTTGCGCATCCTTGGCCACGTCTACCCAGAGCTCGCCTTGCAGCAGTTCGATCACCCGTTGATGGCCATCGAACTTCACGTCCACCGCGGAGTTGCTGTTGAGTTGCAACTGGCTGCCGTCCTCGAGGGCGATCTGCCGGCGCTCGCCGACGCCGGTGCGCTGGTCGGCCATCCAGATCGGCAAGTGTTGCAGACCCAGCCAGCCGCACACGACCACGCCAAGCAAACCCACCACCTGCGCGCCACGCGGACGTCGCGGGGTGAATGCACGGTTGAGGGCAATGCGCGCGGGCTTGGCCGGTAACGCATCGAGGCTGCCCCACACCGCACTCATGCGCTCAATGGCCACCGCGTGGCGCGGGTCGGCCTGGCGCCACGCGTTGAATGCCTGGCGGTCGGCGTCGGTGACGGCTTCGTCGTGCAGGCGCGTGAGCCACTGTGCCGCCTGCTGGATGATCTGTTCGGAACTCATGCCAGCGGGTCTGCCGGGTGCAGGCTGTGGTAGCAATGCACCAGGGCGCTGGAGATGTAGTTTTTGACGGTGCTGGAAGACACGTCCAGGCACGTGGCGATTTCGCTGTAGGTCAGGCCATCGAGGCGACTCAACAGGAATGCTTCGCGGGCCTTGGCAGGCAGCCCGGCGAGCATCTCGGCGATGCGTTCGAGGGCTTGCAGTGCCACGTGAATCGCGGCCGGGTCGGGCATGCCGGCGTCTTCACACTGGATCGCGAGGGCTTCCATATAGGCTTTTTCGATACGGCGGCGTCGGGCGCCGTCGATCAACAGCCGACCTGCAGTGGTGGCCAGGAAAGCGCGAGGCTCCTTGATCGCCTGCGGCTCGGCCAGCATCAAGACACGGATGAACGCGTCATGGGCCAGGTCGGCAGCATGTTGGGAGCAGCCGAGTTTCTTGCGCAGCCAGCCGTGCAACCAGCCGTGGTGCTCGCTGTACATCGCCGTGAGGGTCTGCTGCCGGACGGAGTCGCCCAGCGCGGCGGGAATGTCATGCATGCGCAAAAAGATCTCAAATGGGAAATGTTACCAATTGCGCAAACAATGCCAGTAAAACGGTGCAGGAGCAAGGGCCTACCCCTGCGCTGAAAACACCGCGAATCGAATAGGCGAGCTGGCGTGCCTGCGATGCGGTGTGTCAATTAAAGCCGCATCGACTCAATCACCACCTAGCAGGCAAGCCCGCGCGCGCATCAGCGCCAGCTCCACGACACGCCGGTGTAGATGCCACGGCCATCCGCCGGTGTGGACCGCGCGACATCCAACCCTTTGTCGTCGTAGCCCGGCGTAACGGTATTGGCGTAACGACGGTTGGTCAGGTTGCGCAGGTCGACCCAGGCTTGCCAGTCTTGCTTGGGCGCGGCGTAGCCGAAGGTGGCGCCAAGCAGGGTGTAGGACGCGGCGTAGTAGGAATTGGCGTAGTCCACCGCCACCCTTGATGAATGCTCGGTGTTCAGGCTGGTGTAGAAGCCGGTCGGATGGCTGTAGCGCAGCTGCGCCTGGTAGTAATGCTTGGGAATGCCCGGCAAGGTGTTGTCGCCGAAGCGGTCATCGTCACGGTAGTGGAAGTCGCTGAAGGTATAGGCTTGGCGCAGGGCGACCTGGCCATTGCGGCCACCGTCCCACAACGGGCTGAGCAGGCCCAGCTCCACACCTTGGTGCACCGTGGGGCTGGCGTTGGACTCGGCGACGATGGCATTGCTGGTGGAGGTCTGGGCCTGGGTTTCCACGGTGAGCAGTTCGTGGCGCACTTCGGAGCGATACAGTGCCAGGTCCCATTGGCCGAGCCAGGCTTCGCCACGCCCGCCGATTTCGAGGGTGGTGGCGGTCTGGTTTTTCAGGCTCACGCCTTCGCGCTGTAAGCCGGTGGCCGCTCCGCTGCCTGCGGGGAAGTATTTGTTGGACCCCCAGATCATCGACCAGGCGTGCGGCGGCTCCACCGAGCGGCTCAGGTTGCCGTACACCTGCAATTGCGGGGTGAAGTCATAGCGCAGGCCGAGGCGCGGCGCGTAGTCCCAGTCGTGCTGGCTAAGCGGCGCCTGGCCTTCGGGATAGGTGACCTGGGTTTCACGGCGGGTGTAGATCGCGGCCAGGCCAGTGGTCAGCCACAGGTCCGGAACCAGCTCGAGGTCGTTGCCGATATGCAGCACGGTATCGGAGCCCAGGTAGCTGTAGTCGCGGGTCTTGGTGCCGGGGGCGTAGGGGGCGGTGTTGCCAGCGGGCGTACGCACATACTCCGAGGCGCCGTTGTTAGGCATCGCCTGGGTGGTGCGCAGACCGAGTGTGGTTTTGCTGTCGTGGCCGAACAGCGTGTCCTGGCGGATGTAGTTGAGGGTGCTGCTGATATCGGTGTAGGCGACTTTCAGGCGGTTGGTGCCTTCGCGCAGGTCCATCGGGTAGTCGTGGTAGGCCAGTCCGACCTCGACACGGGCATTGTCGTCCAGCTGCAGGGTGGTCTTGTTGGCGATCCAGGTGGAGCCCGGCTGCAGGCGCTTGGAATCGCGGGCAGCGTTGAGGCTGTTGGCCGCGCGCGGGTCATGGCTGATCTGGTTACGCGTGAGCTTGCCCGGGGTGTCGTTGGTGGTTTCGCGGTAGCGGAAATAGAAGCGGGTTTCCAGGTCCGGGTTGAAACGGTAGCCGAAGTTGGCGGCCACACCCTTGCCGGTGGCCGCGCTCTGGCGCTGGTAGCCGTCGGACTCGGAGTCCGTGAGGCTGATGTAGTAGTCGACATCTCCCAGCACCTGGCCCGAACTGATCTCACGCTGTGCATAGCCTTTGCTGCCCGCTTCGTAGCGCAGTTGCAGCTTGGGTGCGTCATAGCCCGTGCGCGTGACGTAGTTGACCGCGCCGCCGAGGGCGAGTGCGCCCTGGTCAAAACCGTTGGCGCCGCGCAGCACTTCGACACGGCTTTGCCACAAGGGGTCTTTCAACTCGTAGGGGGTGCCGCCGGGGCCAGTCAGCGGCAGGCCGTCGAACATTTCATATAAACCGGAGGCATGGGAGCCGGGGCTGCGGTTCAGGCCCGAACCACGAATCGAGAGTTTCACCCCTTCGTTATTCGCCGCCTTGGCGTACACCCCAGGCTGGTATTTGAACACGTCTTCGTTGGTGCTCACCCGCCCCTGCTGCACGCTGTCCATGTCGATGTAGTTGGTAGCGCCCGGCACGCTCTGGAGCTGCGCCTGGGCCACTTCGCCGGCGCTGGCTTCGCTGCTGGTGACTTCGACCGGGGCCAATTGCAGGTCTTCGGCGTGCACCAGTGAGCTTAACGTCAGGGCGGCAAACAGGAGCGGAGGTTGGCGCAACAGCATGGGGGCAAATCCTTGGAATTCGGGGGGCACGTGGTGGGAAGACAGGGACGCCCGCCAGGTCACTCCTTATTAACGGACCAGACCTTTCCCACAACAGCATCGGACGCGGAATTTTCGCTAAGTCCGAAATCGAATTAACACATGCAAACTCAGTATTTAAGGAAATAACCGTCACGCATTACTGTGGAGCCACTGAGTTACCCCTGTACCACGAGACCGCCCTCATGCAGACATCCGCCACCGTCATCGACTTCTCGCTCCACCGTAAACGCCGCCAGGCGCGTGCAACCGCTGAGTTGATGTGGGCGATGTACGCGGCGCGTGCCGGGCTGGCGGTGTTTACCGCCCAGGCTACCTCGCCCAGCGACACTCGCCGGGCGTAAGGCCGATGAATTTCCTGCACGTGCTCCCCGAACCCCCTGCCCCCCTGCCCAAGCCCAGCCCTGACGACGATGTGATCAGCCTGTGCGTCGCCCATAACCTGCAACGCCTGCGTAGCAAACGCCACTTGTCCCTGGATGGCTTGGCGCGCGCCTGCGGCGTGAGCCGGGCGATGCTGGCGCAGATCGAATCCGGGCGCAGCGTGCCGTCGATCAAGGTGCTGTGCAAGATTGCCAAGGGCTTGAAGGTGTCAGTCGCCGCGTTCCTGGAAGACCGCGCCTTCGAGGGAGTGGAAGTGCTGCCGGCGCAACAGAGCAAGCGCCTGGTGAGTGCCGATGGCGCGTTTATCAGCCGTGCCTTGTTCCCCTACGATACTGCTCGGCAATCCGAGTTCTACGAGATTCGCCTGCGAGCGCTGGGCGAGGAAGTTTCCGAAGGCCATGGCCCTGGCATCCAGGAAAACCTGGTGGTGGCCCAAGGCGTTTTGGAAGTGAGCGTCAACGACGAGCGCTACCTCCTGTCCACCGGGGACTCGATCTTGTTCTACGCCGACCAGCCCCACCGCTACCGTAACCCGGCGGACAGCGAAGCAGTGGCGTTTCTGGTGATTACCTATCCAGAACGCCTGGATTGACCTGGATGAAAATGCACAACGCCCCGACTAATCGGGGCGTTTTTTTTAGCGCGAGACCTATCAGCAGGTGCAGCACATCATCGGCATGCCGTTGCAGCTCATCATCATTGGCATGGCGCAGTCGTTCATCATTTTGTTCATGAGCATGCAGCAGTTTTCCATCATGGCCATGCTCATGCCCGGCATTGGCATCATCTTGCAGATCATGCTGTCGCCCATCAGGGTGCACTCCATCACGCAGTTCATCATCGGCATCGGCATCGGCATGCCCATCATTGGCATCATGTTCATGCCTGTCATCATGGCCATAGCGTCAGCCGACATGCCCATCATGGACATGTTGGCGCACTGCATCATCATCGGCATGCCACAGTTCATCATCATCGCCATCATTTCGGCGTTGGTCTTGAACTGAGCCATGTCCATCCCGGCAGCCGGCTTCATGGTGCACATCATGGCGTCCGCGGCCATTTCGCACTGCATGGTTGCCATCATCATCGGCATGCCCATCATCGGCATCATAGGCATGGACGTGTTCATTGGCATCTGCATGGCGTTCATCATCTTCGAAACTCCGTAATCGACAGGAAATGAGTCAGTTCTGGTGCCGATTCTAGAGGTGCCAGACGGCGACGCAAGACGCCGACGGAGCAGCAGGAATGGATGTTAGGAAGCAGGCTTGGCGCAAGAAACAGTGGTGCAGGATGTGATGTTCGTCATTGCGTCGCTATTGCATCCGGACTGACTGCTAAGCGTGCCAGATCGACGCCATGGATATTCGATCCTGGAATCTCGTCCAACCTTATGGAAATAAACGATATAACACGCTGTGCCCCACCTCAGTATTTGCCCAGCGCTTGCATCAGTTCCTCTGCTTCCGACCCTGGCGGCAGCCGGAAACCTTTCATTTCATCCGCAGCCAGGATCTCGTCCAACGCCTCGAGCAACTGCGCCTCGGTCGGCGCGTCACGCAGCAGCTTGTGTGCTGGCAGCAACAGTTCCGAGGCAACACCCTGGACACTTGCCGCATCGATCACGGCAAAAAGGATAAAGCGCAAACGTATTTCGCGATCACCAGGCCAAACCGTTTTTCGCTTACCCATGCTGGAGGCCTCTACTTTTCGGAAAAATCCGAGGCTATTGATGACCGCAGGGTGTTTCAAGCAGAGGGAGACAAGATAGGCAACTTCCTACAGAAGAAAGAGAAACCCCGTACCCACCCTTCAAGAGGGCCAAGTGTTCATGCGTCTGGCTGACAGGTCTCGCGCCACCGTCAAACAATCATTGCACCGGTAGGAAATTCATCAGCAACAAGCTCTGCGCATAGTTGAGACCGATGCGCCGGTAGCGCTCATCGAGCATCTGGGTCAGCAAGTCAAGGCGCGCCACGATCTTGCCGAACTCCACCGCGAAACTCAGGTTGCTGCCCTCCTCCGATATCTCGTTGGAAAACAGCAGCAGCACGCCATTCGCATCCTGGCGCTGGCTCAGCAGCCAGGTGGCCTTCTCGATATTACGCGCGGCATTGCTGACGAACTGCGGGTTGATCGAATCGGTGATGTAGAACTCGGTGCGTCCACCGTGAGCCGTCACGATCATGCTGCCAATCGCATAGATAAACGCGCCTACCCGGTCGCCCTTGAACTCGGGGCTCAAGGAATAACTCAGCGCCACCAGATCACGACGCTCCCCCAGGGCCGGTAGCGCGCGACGTTGCTCGATGGCTTGGCGAATCTCCCGCGCAGCCGTGACAGCATCCGGATAACCCGACTGACGCCACTGGCTGGGATTACGCAGATAGAGCTTGTTCATCAGCAGATACAAGCTTTGCAGGTTGTCGCGCATACCCAGCGTGGCCATGCGATCGACACTGGTCTGGAAGAACTCATCGGGCTTGCCATTGCTGAACTGCTTGGCGATATCCCGACCCTGTTGCTGGCTGCAACCGCTGGCACAGAGCATCAGCACGGCGGCCAGCAACAAGGGCTGGCGCATCCGTCGACGGTTGAAATTAGGAAACGTGCGATCCATCGGCACCCGATCTGGTTCATCTGCCCACGCGGGAATCGGCGGGGCTGCGACAGAGATAGAGCGGAGAAATCAAAAAAAGTGCAGTGAAGGGGGGAGATAGTTGTAGACCGATACCGCCTGGCGGGTGAATGGGCTCCAGCGTGAAGAATTCATTTCAGGCTCTATACTGAGCGCAACAGCTGCGTGTGTTGTTGGCGATCCAGGGTGGTATCTCAACCTTTGAACGGCCTGGCGGTTTTGTCTACATCGCCCACGGCATGCTCACCAGCAGTTGTACATGAGGTGACGGCAATGAAACATCCCATTCGAGCTCAGATGGTTGTTCAGATGATTTGCCTGCTGTCGGTGGCTCAGCTTTTTTGTTGAGCGGCGTTCTACCGCCTTGATCTTCGCGCCGGCGTTGCGGCACGGGAAGGTATTGCCTGCTATTAACAGGTGAGCTGTCCCGGCGACCCCGTGCCGGGACAGACTCTGCACCTACAGCAACACCGTGGCCAGCATGCCTAGGGCGCCCAGGCAAAACCCGATCAATGCGCCTCGCCCGGGGACTTCATGGAACAGCGCCCAGATCACCACAGGCTCCAGCACCAATAACGAGGTGATCGATACCACCGTGACCACCCAGATGTCACCGACCGCCCGATACCCCAGCCAATACGCCCCCAACAGACACAGCCCGGCCAAGCACATCACCACCACCGGCATGATGAACCCCTGCCATGACCCGTCGCCTGCCTGGGCCAGCTTGGCAGTTACCACCTCGCTGTAGATTGCACAAAACTCACCGACGACCATCAACCCTAGAGCAGAAACTCCGAGTAATTCTTTGGACATATCAAAAACTCCTTCGTATTCAACGCACTATTTTTCAACTCCCAGCTGGCGATGCCGCTGCCGAGGGTTTCGTTGCAGAGATACGAAGCAGCCTTGAACAGGCCTGAGTTACCGAAGTGCTTTTGCATGCTCATGTCCTTTATAGGGGGTGAGGCTTGGCGACCTTGTAGGTCGGCCCTCCCGATCATACGTTCCGTCAGCGGTTTTGAACAATCAGGGCTCGGCGGGCCTGAAAAGCATTAAAAATGTGCAGGCTCCTTCGCCGCCTCCCTTCATGATCGGGCTATGATCGGCACCTATGAACCGGACGCCCGATGCCCCATGCCTGTCGACCTGCAAGCCCTCTACCCCAAACTGATCCACTTGATGCTGGATACGGTCTTCGTCGTCGACGGCGACAACGTGATTGTCTTCGTGAGCGATGCCTGTGAGGCACTGCTCGGCTACCCAGCCGAAGCGTTGACGGGCACCCTGATCACCCACTACATGCACCCGGAAGACCTGGCGCGCACCCGCGCCTCCATTGTCCGGGTCATGAATGGCCAACCCCATGTCGACTTTCGCAATCGCTACATCCGCAAGGATGGCAGCGTCGTGCACATCCTGTGGGCGGCCTTCTGGTCCAAGGAAGTCGGGGCGCGGATCGGCGTCGCGCGGGACGTCACCGCGCTCACCCAGGCCGAGGAGGAGCTACGCTTCCTCGCCCACCATGACCCGCTGACGGCCCTCACCAACCGCTCGCTGTTCAATGACCGGCTGGACCACGCCTTGCAAGCCGCACGGACTCACAACCACACCCTGGCGTTGCTGTTTCTGGACATCAATGACTTCAAGGCCATCAACGACGTGCACGGCCATGCCATGGGCGACCGCGTGCTCTGCGCAATTGCACGGCGACTGGAGCGTTGCGTGCGCGAGGGTGACCTGGTGGCCCGGATGGGCGGCGATGAGTTCACGGTGCTGATCACGGATATCCAGTCGCCGGATGCGGTTGACGCAAGGGTGGCGCAGATACTCGCGGTCATGGCTGAGCCGCTGGGGCCGGAGTTTGGCGGGGTGAAGATGCCATCCTGCAGCGTAGGCGTGGCGTTCTACCCGGGGGATGGGGAAGATGCGGATACGCTGTTGAGCCATGCCGATGGGGAAATGTATCGGGTGAAAAGGTTGCGGGTGGTGAGCGAGTGAAATGGATGCGCACCGGCTTCAACCACCCACCGGCGCATGCTCGGACATCAATTCCATTACCCAGTCGATAAATACCCGCACTTTGGGGCTGACATGGCGATTCGGCGGGAAGGCCAGATACATCGGCATTGGCGCCATGTGCCAGTCCTCGAACAGCGGCAGCAACTCGCCGCTGACCACGTGCGGCCTGGCCATGTAGTGCGGGAGCCATAGCATGCCCAGCCCAGCCAGGCCGGCAGCGAGGTACGCATTGCCGTCGTCGACCGTCAATTGCGGGCGGCCTTGGGCGTTGATGCGCTCCTCCCCCCTCTGCATCGCATAGGGCAAAGTTTTGCCCGTACGAAACCAGAGGAAGCCGACGGTACTGTGACTGCCCTCCTCCAGCTCACGGGGGTGCGCCGGCGTACCGAAGCGCTGCAGATAGCCGGGTGTGGCATAGATGCCGAGTTTCAAATCACCCACGTGCCTTGCCACCAGGAACTGATCGGTGATCTCACCACCACGCAACACGCAGTCAACGTTTTCGCCAATGATGTCGACGATGCGATCACTCGCGCCCACCGTCAGCTGGATTTCCGGGTAGCGTGCGAAAAAGCCCGGCAAGGCGGGTATCAGCAGCATTCGCGCCAGGGGGCTGGGTACATCCACACGCAGCCGCCCGCGCGGGGTCATCGATGCGCTGGACAGGCTTGTCTCGGCATCGTCGATATCGACCAGCAACCGCACGACGCGCTCGTAGTAGGCCGCGCCGTCGGCGGTGACGTTGACCTTGCGCGTGGTGCGGTTGAGCAGGCGCACACGCAGCCTCGCTTCCAGTTGCTGAACGAGCTGCGTCACGGTGGTCTTGCTCATGTGCAGGGTGGCTGCCGCCTTGGTGAAGCTGCCGGTTTCCACCACACGGGCAAAGGCCTGCATTGCATCGAAACGGTCCATTTCACGCCTCACTCGGGTTTAGATAGTTTGGATTCTACAAACAGTCATGACCAGAGTTGCCCGTTTATTCAGGTCGTCCTTCTTTCTACAGTGGAGACCTCGTAAACAGCGGGCCGCAACGGCCCCGAAGGAGCCATGCAATGACCAGCACACGCGATGCCATTTTCCCGGCTGACCGCCATGAACTGTACGAACGCCACCGCTACTCGCCGGCGATTCGCGCCAACGGCTTTCTGTTCGTATCCGGCCAGGTCGGCAGCCGCAAGGACGGCTCGGCCGAGCCGGACCTCGCAGCACAGGTTCGCCTGGCCTTCACCAATCTCAACGCGATCCTGGCCGAGGCCGGCAGCAGTTTCGAGGATGTGGTCGACACGACGATCTTCATCATAGACCCCGACTCCAAATTCGAAACCATCTGGGAAGTCGCGGCCGAGTACTGGGGCGAGGCGCCCTACCCCACGGCGACCGTTATCGGCGTGACCTGGTTGTCCGGCTTTGACTTCGAGATCAAGGTGATCGCCAAGCTACCCCAGTAGAACCGGCAAGCCGCCTCTACCGATCGCCGGCGCGAACAGTCTTGTTGTTCCTGGCGCGCGCCCTTCACTCTCGGTCGGTTCCTGCCTGATGTGACCGTCCGCTTCTGGCCGTTTTCTGCTGGTCTTGACCGGAAGGAAGCGGCCCGTGGCGGCCTTTGTGAAGGCTCATTTCGCGTATTAGCGCGTTGCCCCCAGCAGCGCTGCATCCATCGCTACCGCACGTTTATAAGCGTCGCGGCCCATTAATTTCTCGGCGTAAGCAAGAAACGCAGCGCTGTGCGGCAAGGTGCCCAACCCTAACCCCCAGCCGATGTGAGAGCCCACATAAACGTCAGCGGCGGTGAAACGCGCTCCGGCAATGAACGGCTGAGCCGACACTGCGCGTTCGAGTTGATCCACGGTGCGCTCGTAGCTCCCATAGCCAAAGAAGAACTCCTGGTCCGGCGTGGGGTTGAAGCCGGCGCGGTGGTTGGTTACCGCCTGCTCCAAGGGGCCCGCGGCGAAAAACATCCAACGGTAGTAGGACGCCCGCTCCGCTGCCACGGGGGCCAAGTTTGCTTCGGGGAACGCATCAGCCAGATACGCACAGATCGCGGCGGTTTCTGTTATGGTTTGCCCGTTATGCACGAGTGCGGGGATCTTCCCCATCGGGTTCACGTCGCGAAAAAAAATAACGCTGGGATCATCTGGGTCGGCTGCCGCCGGCGCTGCCAGCGCAGCACCGCCCCAGCGATCATCCTGGCTGGTCGGCTGGTAATCCAGAATGATCGTTTCATAGGTGCAGCCGATTTCTTCGAGCATCCAGCGCACCATGCGCCCGCGAGAGTTGGGATTGGTATAGAACGTCATTGTCATCGTGAGCGCCTCTTGGCCCGGTTTAGTGACGACAATGTTAAGAGCGAAGCGGCATAACCCCTTGGGCGGTTTACGCCAGAATACTTGCGGAACGCGCCATTAGCGGGCGTTTCGCTACGCACTGCCGCTCACCTGCGGTTCGGAGCATAGACATGTCGCACCTTCAGACCGGCGCCGAGCGGTGTAAATTGCCCAGAGTATTCTGGCAGTCGATAGAGCAATTGGGACTCGATCCCGCGTTGATTCAACATCAGGCTCAACTGCCCCATGACATTCACCTGAACGAAGCCGCTGTTATCAGCACGCGCCAGCTCTTTGCGGTTTGGAATGCTATCGAGGCGCTTTCTGCAGACCCCTCCTTCGCGATAAAAATGGTTCGCGACACGCCCAGTGCGAAACACAAAATGGCATTCCTCGCCGCGTTATATGGCGCCGACTTGCGCGACGCAATTGCGAGGTATTCCCGCTTCAAACGCCTATGCAGTCCCGACCAGATTTGCATCGAAGAGCGTCAGGGCAATGTGTCATTCACCATTCAGTGGCCTTCTGGTACGGGGCCGGCACCTTTCGCCTCAGTGGACGCTGGATTTGCTCTGTTACTGGAACTAGGTCGACGAGGCACCGGCAAACACTTGGTGCCCGTCCAATTGAGTTTAAGACGGCCAACGCCGACCCCGGAAACCCATTCGATTTATTTCGGTTGCCCCATTCGCTACGGCGCGGACCGTGACGAGTTGACCGTGAGCGCCGCCGACCTCGATTTACCGTTTCTTGAACACAATCCGGACGTATTGCACATGATGACCCCCGGCCTTACTGCCGCAATGCGAGAAATTGAGGCTCCCGCAGGATTCCGTGAGCAGGTCATTGAATTGCTGAAAAGAGCCCTGGCGGCGGGGCGGCCAAGTTTGCAGAATCTCGCCCAAGAACTCTTGCAGAGCGAGCGAACGTTACAACGACGATTAGCGTCGGAGGGTACGACGTTCAGCGCACTGCTCAACGAGGCTCGGCGCCAAGTCGGATTTCATTTGCTTGCTGATACGACCCTTGAACTGAAAGAGGTGGCTTATCTGCTCGGTTACGAGGACGTCAACTCTTATTACCGGGCGTTTCGCCAATGGGAGAAGGTTTCACCCAGTCAGTGGCGACTGTCCAATACATGAAGTGTGACGCTGGCGGTGTGTGGGCGGGGATGTTCGCTTTTGGCCGCAAGCGGACGTTCATCGCCGCATGACTCAGGAAAATGCAGCCTGTACAAATGCCTCTAACGCCTTGTCTTCCAGGATTTCGATGGAGAAGTGCCCAAATCGCTTAGGCAACCAGATAATGCGTGTCCCGGACGGTGACTGCAGGTTCGCGCGGACCAAGGGCTTTCCGTTTTCGTCTTCTGGCTGAACACCGGCGAACATCAGGTCGTCGTAGGCCTTCTCGATATCCGGCGTCGAATAGCAGTGGCGATAAATCATCCCTTCTCCCGAGGAGTCTAATAGCTCCCTCAGGTTCCCCGCCAATGGCTGTACCAACATGAAACGCTCTTGACCGATCAGCGCTATCGCGTAGCGCACATGCAGGCCACCTCGTTCCCAAACGAGCGTTTTGGATATCCTGGCATTAAGTATCTGTGCGTAGTAAGCACAGGCTTCTTCGAGATTATTGACCAGTACATCGACGTGACTGAACTTCAGATCCATTGCCGCCTTCCTGTTGAGTCGGCGTCAATGTTAAGCCGCAGACGCTCAGAATTCCATGGACCTCATGAATCTATATTGTTGGTGTAGAAGTGCGCCAATTCGGCGATAAACCAGCGTTCAAACTGAGATAAGCGAGGCGCGGTCCATCGTTTGATGGCGAACAACAGTGACTGCCCGCTCCTGGCCGACAGCTGCCGCCCCTCAAAGCCTTTGTCGTGTACGCTGTCACATCGCTGTACGGCTGCTGCAAACCGCTTACCCCACTGGCTAGAAGGCACAGGAGTTGTCACAGAACGAAGCAGCGAGGAGTAAGCCTGCCGGGGTACTTTCCGCGCCGGAATCGCTCACATTACGTACGGCTCGAACAGGCGTCGCACGTCCACCCTCGCCTTCAGCTTCGCAGCCAACATGTACAAACCACCCACCTTGCGATGCAGAAACAGGACAGCTACCGGTGGCGTGTGCCAGAAGTCGCGATCGGCACCCAGTTGCCACCCTGCATCGCGCAAGCGTCCTGCGAGGTCGGATATTGCAAAGTCATAGGCGCCTTGATGCCGCAGTGGCTCACAGGCCTGGCAGATGAGGTCCGTCAGCAATAACCGATGCTTGGCCAGGGTTTCATGCTGAAAGTAGCCAACTTCCAGCGCGGCCTCGGTGATGGCGGCGCGGTCGTCACGCCAGCCTGCAACCAGCAGCCTCCGAAATGCCTCGGTGCCGTCACGGCTATAAAGGCGCGTGGCGCCGAAGTCGAGCAACACTATCTGCCCGGTTTCTTGCTGATAACGGTAATTGGCAAAGTTGGGGTCGGTCTGGACGCACTGAAACTCAAACACCTCGCGCAGAAGCAGGCCGAACAGCAATGTGATGACCCGGTCACGCTCTGCCTGTGGCGCATGTTCAAGGCTCTCCAATGGGCCGCCGTCGGCGAAGGACATCACCAGAATGTTCGGCGTACTGAACTCGGCATACCCACGCGGAACCAGAAAGTCCGGACTGTCGGCTAACAGTTGATGAAAGCGCCGCAAGTGCGTGGCTTCTTTCAGGTAATCCGCTTCATCTTGCAATTGACGCTTGGCCTCGTGGAGCAGCGGTACGACGTCCATACCGGGAGGCAGCAGCCCGGACATGCGCAGCAAAGTAGCGACGTTATCCACATCGCTGGAAATACTCTCGCGCACACCTGGATATTGCACTTTGATCGCCAGGCGTTGGCCGTCTTTGCCTTGCGCGGCATGAACCTGGCCGATGGATGCCGCCGCCAATGGTGTAAAGGAAAACCGATCGAAACGCCCTTCCCAGCCCTTACCCCAGCTCTCTTCAAGGACCGCTACCAACTGGCTCATGGGCATCGGATGCGCATCGGAACGCAGGCGGGCAAGAATGTCGCTAAGCTCGCTCGGTAATAAATCACCCGCATCCATTGATAACAACTGTCCGATCTTCATGGCCGCACCACGCAATTGCGACAATTGCTCGGCCACGCGCTGCGCATTACCCGGCGTCAACAGCAGGTCACTGAACACCGGACGTTTACCTTGAGACAACTGCCGTGCACCTTCGGCCAGCATGCCGCCCACCACGCCCGAGGCCAAACTGCCAAAACGCATCAGCCGCGACAAGCGACTGCCCGGCACTGCAGACGACCCGGGCAGGCGCGGTTTCACGAATGAATGGCTACAGCGATTGCGCCAACAAGCAGGCAAACGCAAGCCACAGTGGTCAGGCGCAACCGCATGGGCAGGTACCAGGCGGGCAGGCTCACAACCCGAACCAACTGTCGGTCCTGCCAGAAGTGGACGACAAATCCGACGATCAACAGCGAGCACCCCAACGGCACTGGTAGTAACGTGCTGAGCCAAGCGATAAGAGCCGGGATGACGCTCCATATAAACCGGTCGCGGCGCAATTGGGCACTCATGCTATGCACTGACATGGCAAAGCCCCAGTGCAAGGCGCCGATGAAGCTCAAGATGACAGCGCCATAATTGACCAGCGCCACAGCGCAAAACGGCCGATATTCTCGAGAAGTGAGGACGAGTAGCGCGAGACCAATAAACGGTAGCAAACCGCCATATCCCAGCAGGACGACATTCCTTGGCGGCGAGATCGAAGACGACACGTTCATTTCAATTTCTTCCAGTGCCCGATAGACAAGACTGTAGACCCAAAAGCTATGACCTGATGCCATTGCTTTGCAAATGGACAGTCCTGCCCTTGATTGATCGGTCGTTTTGGACCGCAAGCTGCCCCTCACTCTTGCACTTTCTGCTCGCTGGCGGATTCACTTTGAGCATGAAATTGCTTGATATCGGAGAGCCGGATTTCCTCCGGCAAAGGACGGTGATGCTTGCTGTGGCCGACGCGCTGGGCGTGATAGATCCCGGTATGTCCGGATACGAGGTAACTGGCGATACAGGCGATGGCTGCAAGCGGAGCAATTTCGGGCCCGAAGAGTTCCATGGCCATCACAATGGTTGCCAGTGGCGTATTAGCCGCGCCCGCGAAGACGGCGACAAAACCGATACCGGCCAGCATGGCGAAGGGAAGATGCAGCAGGGGCGCTAGCGCATTGCCCAATGTGGCGCCAATGTAAAACAGCGGAGTGACTTCGCCGCCCTTGAATCCACTGCCCAGGGAGACAACGGTGAACACCATCTTTCCAAACCAGTCCCAAGGAGCCATTGGCATTTGAAAGGATTGGACGATGCTCGGAATGCCCAGTCCGATATACGTATAGACGTCGACGTTATGGTCACGACCGAGCGCCCACACTGCGACTGCGATCAGCAGGCCGCCGGCGAAGGGTCTTAAGGGTGAATAGGTGATGAGCCGCTTAACCAACGCCCCGAGCGTGTGAGTCGCTGTCGCGAATAACAGGCCCGCAAGGCCGAAGACAATCCCAGCGGCGACCACAGCCATGACACTCCAGAGCTGTACCGGAACCACTTCGCCAATGACGTAATGCGTATGAACCACGCCCCAGGCTTGCCCCACCTGGTCAGCAACGATTGCCGCAACCACGCAAGGGAAAAGCGCGTCGTAACGCATACGTCCAATGGCCAATACTTCAAGTCCGAATAAAGCCCCGGCAAGAGGGGTGCCGAAGACGGACGCAAAGCCAGCGCTGATGCCGGCCATAAGAATCACCCGGCGATCCTCGCGACGCAGCCGGAAGACATGCGTCAGTTGATCGGCAAGGGCCCCGCCCATTTGCACCGCCGTACCCTCACGCCCAACAGATGCGCCAAAGAGGTGGGAAACCACCGTTCCGATAAGCACCATCGGAACCATGCGCAAGGGGACAACCTTTTTAGGATCGTGGATCTCATCGATGATCAGATTGTTTCCGGCATCAACGGGCTTGCCTATCAAGTGATACGCAAGTCCCACGGCAAAGCCAGCTACGGGCAGGAGCCAGATGACCCAGGGATGGGTCTCTCGCCACTGGGTGGCATGATCCAGGGAAAGCAGGAATAACGCAGAAGCAGAACCTGCCAAAAGCGCTACAAGACCTGCAAGCGCAAGCCATTTCGCTAGGTAGGGCAGTAAGTCGAGTTGTTCAGGTCGTCGAAATTTAGACATTTGGCCAGCCACAAAAAAGTAAGTGGGCCTGACCAAAAACGGATGCTGGGCGCGAACGCCTACAGACCTGGTTTGATCAGGTTTCTGTAGGCATCATCAGCTGCTACGGGCGCAGCGGTTGGTTAATGGAGGAATGCCATCTCCAATGGGCCGATCTTAGCCAGCCCTGGCGAAAATGTAAAATCTTGTTACAAAGCTAGCCAGTATGAGAAGGATGTCGAGCTCGGTGGCTTTTTTGCCGACGAAGCCCATCTTGAGGGGGGCGTCATGCAAACGGTTCATCGACGTGCCGGGCAGATCGTGAAGCCGATTCGCTGACCGCCATGTGCGGAGCGTGGCCCAAACCGCCTGAAATGGTGCGCAAACGATCAAAGGTGCGAGTGATGGCTGAACCAACCCGCAGAAATGCAAAAGCCCCGCTAAGGCGGGGCTTTCGTTTGAATCTTGGCGGTAGACCGGGGATTCGGACCCTGGAGACGCTTTTAACGTCCTCCGGCTTTCAAGGCCACTATGCAACTGCCCGCAGGCCGTGGCCTTGAATCCTCATCGATTCGCGCGAGGCGAGTATTTCACCAGAGAGGGAAGTCTTTTTCAGTGTCTCCCTCACGGGCAAAAGACTCACCCTAACGTGGAATCATTACTTGGCTTGGCGAAGCACGAGCTCCGACAAACGGGTCTTAACGCGGAAGCAGAACTCGCGAATCTGAAATTGATAAGCGGGCATGACCATATAGTTTAAATCAGGACCTAACGAGTCTTTGATTTCCATGTATTTAGCCGTCTTGGCTGCAATGGCTTGGTATTCCGCCTCGTATTTGTTGTACGACACTTTGTTGTAAACCTTCAGGACATCCAGCTCTTTACGGCATTGCTCAGCGCGGTTCTGGTTCAGGCTTGTCTCTGATTCTGACTGAACGGATTCCGGAGCGGCAGGGACGTGGGAATCAGCGCTGGCGTTCGCAGGGGCGGCCTCGTAGCGAACAGTCCAATTTTCTGGTGCCGGATGTGCGACTTCAGGGGGGGCTTCCTGGACAGCGGCAGGAGGTGGAGCCACGTTAGGTTTTTCTGGAGTTTTCGTCGCGCATCCCGAGAGGGCCAGTCCTACCACTACAACGATGCCACACATTTTATCCATCGGTTCCACCAAGAGGTCATTACGGTTGGCTGAGTCGTTAGGTTCTGGGTAAAAGTAATAACTCACTCTGATCGAGTGTAAATTTTCTACCAGACTCAAGGCGCTCAACCTCTCTTCCTTGAGTACGCAGATGGACGATAATAGTAAAAAAACAAAAAGATGACGAGTAAAAGCTCGCCCTAAAAGCCACAAATCTAATCGGATAATCAGTGGGGGACTACGCTGCGCCTGCACCCCAAGGGTGGCGCGTGTAAATTGCAGAGACGATGGGGATGGGTGCCGATGTGGACCAAGCGCAAGCGCCTTGAACCGATTGCCGTATAGGGACGGTCACCAAATAGGTTGACCGAAGGATTGGTGAGGACGCCAAGCCCTTCGAACCCGTCAAGGTTTCGGTCCTCCCTTGAGAAACCGTCTTACGCCATCAAACCCCAGAAACGCAAAAGCCCCGCTACTGCAGGGCTTTCGTTCGAGTCTTGGCGGGAAACCAGGGATTCGAACCCTGGAGACGCTATTAACGTCCGCCGGTTTTCAAGACTGCCGACTTAACAATACACATCGACAACAGCTTAGGTATTCATCGTTTCCGCACCAGAGCATTTTTTGATGCCCTAGCAAGCCGCATAGACCAAGGGGCGCATCAGGTTGCGGAAACGACTTCCCCCCTCCCCCGGCGTCCTGCCGACCGTACACAAACCACCAATAGCAGGGCGTCCTGCGCCTCACCGGGGGCCATTTCTGGCAGCAACGCGGCTCGCGATGAAACGGCAACAGACCCTAGAGCTGAAAGCGCGAGATGTTCTCTCGCAAAGTCACGCTGGTGCGTGCCAGTCCTTCGCTTTCCTGCTGAGCGCTGCGAAAGGCTGCAGCGGATTGCTCGGCGCTTTCGCTGACGGTCACGATGCCCCGGCTGATCTGCTCGGCAACGGTACTCTGCTGCTCGGCGGCAGCGGCGATTTGGTGGTTCATGCCGTTGATCCGCTCGATCATGGTTACGATCGTGCTCACCGCGTCACCGGCCTCGGAAACGCCGGACACCGACTGCGCACTGGAACGCTTGCAGCGTTCCATATGCTGCGAGGTCTCGTCGGCAATTTTCTGCAGACTGGCGATCAGCCCCTCAATCTCTGAGGTGGCCTTCTGGGTACGTTGTGCCAGGCTGCGCACCTCGTCGGCTACAACCGCGAAGCCGCGTCCGGCCTCGCCAGCACGGGCAGCTTCGATGGCTGCGTTGAGGGCCAGCAGGTTGGTCTGGTCGGCCACCGATTTGATGACTTCAAGCACGCCGCCGATATTGCCGGTTTCATGCTTCAGCCGGCCCATGGCCATGTTGGACTGTTCGATTGTCTCAGCCAGATCGCCGATCATGTTAACGGCATCTTTGGCCTTCTGCTGGCTGTACAGGGCCGCGCTATCGGCCTCGCTGGCAGCACTGGCGGCGGATTCGGCATTGCGCGCGACATCCTGCACGGTGGCGGCCATTTGGTGAACGGCGGTGACGATCTGCTCGACCTCGCACTGTGCCATGGCCACGCTTTCGGCGTTTCTGAGGCTCGATTGGCTAAGCTCCTGGCTGGATTCGGCCACGGTCTGTGAGGACAGGTTTATGCCCTTGGTCATGTCCCGCAGGTTCTCCTGCATGCTCAGGAGGGCAGCCATGATGCTGGCTTGTGGTGGCTCAATCGTGCGCTCGCTAACGCGCAAATCGCCCTTGGCAACCCGTTGGGCGAGCTGGTTGAGTTCACTCGGTTCGGCACCCAGCGCGCGCAGCAGGTTGCGGCTGATGGCGTAGCCCAATACCGCTGCTAGTAAGACGGCCAGCGCCGTAATGGCGAGCAGCAGGTTGCGTTGTGACAGATAGTGTGCGTCATTTTCGCTGACCTGCAGTTCTGCCTTCTGGTTGCTGTAGCGCAGGTATTCGCCAATTGCCTGGGTGAGCTCGGCCAGTAGTGGTGTGCACTGCTCGCTGACCATGCGCAGGGCCTCGTCGTCTTCACCCTTGAACAGGTGCTCGGCAATGGTGTGCGCTACCGGTTTGTAGCGGCTCTCGACCTGCTCGATGGTTGAGAACAGTTCACGTGCCTTGGGCGACACATCATCATGGTTATCGATTGCCTGGCGTAGCGCGGCGAGGCTGCTGGCCACCATTTGTTCGTTGACGGCAATCGCGCCCCGCTGCTGTCCTCTTGCGGTGACATTGCTGTTCAAGGCGATGTTACGCAGGGCAATCGCGCGCTGGGCGGCGGCGTCGTTCAGTGCGTTGACCAGGCGGGTGCGTGCATCAACGCCATTAACGTAGAGAAAAAAGTCTTTATTGCTGCTGGCCAGGGCGTACAGCGAGATAGCGGCGATCAGCAACATAAACGCGAGCAGGCTGGCATAGCCGGCATAGAGACTGGTACGTGTAGAGAGCCGGGGAGTGTGCGATGGCATGATGTACCTGCGTAATGAGAGGAGCAATTTAGGGACACCTGCAAGCGTATGTATCCGCCCTTGGTCCGCATCCTGCGCAGGTATTCTTTTGTTCGACGGCAACGAGTAGCGGCGTTATTTTTTGGCTAGCCGAAACCTGTACAAGTTTTATTTCTTGTACAACTCTTGTACAGCTATCTTGCCGTGATGTCGTCATGACATCACTCAATCCCGATGAACGGACAGCAACCTTCGATTTGTGGCAGGCGGGGGAAATAGAGGTTTGGCTATCGAGCTGACGACTGTTCGGCGGCGATACAGCCGAAGGCCATCGTGGGGCCGATAGAACCCTGCGAGCGCTGTAAAAATGCGTGGAGTTATTTCTGTACAGGTACGCGCTAATTGTGAGCATGCGCTGCGCTAGGGGCTGTTGCGGCTAAATCGCGAGCCGCGCGCTGCGAGAACTCGATGGGGTTGATTGCGCCACTTGCGGGACATTGATGCCGGCTGGTCGAGCATGAGACGGACTAGCGGATTTATCGACATGAACGTCCGATTGGTCGATTTTTCCAGCTTGTCAGACGCCAGTTATCTCCGTCCTGAATGACCGCTTCTGGCCGATTCTGTTGAAAAAGTCGGCTTCGAATTCCACGGTAGAAAAGCACGCGCCTGAGATTGAAATCTGAATTTTGGGCAGAGGGTTCAGGTCTTGGATTTCACGTAGCAGCGTGCAAAACAGGTGCTTTCACCCATCAGTATTCGAGCGTATTGGGAAAACCGACTTTTTCAACAGAATCGGCCAATAACAGACTGTCGCAACCGGCTTGAATCAACCCTCAGGCGCAGTTCAGGTCGGTGCTGTACAGATGAGTGAGCGTCATGCGTTGCCCCATGATTCTCTGGTCATTTGGTATATCGGTAGACCTTGGTTGTGCGCACCGAGAATCCCGCGCCCTCGTATAGACGATGAGCAGATTCACGATCTGGGTTGGATGTTAAATCGAGTGTTTTCGCACCGAGGTCACGGCTTTTATCTATTGCAGCTTGTATGAGTGCCTTGCCAACCCCTTGGCCGCGAGCATTAGCATCTACTACGACGTCTTCGATCCAAGCACGAATACCTGTGGGAATGCGAAAATGAATAAGAGTTAGCGCCCCCAAGATTCCGCCATCTGGTGCTTTCACCACCAACAAATCGGAGCACTCTGAATCCACAATCTGATTCAAATCCTCCATTTTCATCGCTTGAGCGTTTTTTGAAAGCTGCGGGAGAAGGCCATTCAAAGATCTCAGCAATACGGAATCGGTTTCTTGAACCACCTCGACAATAGCGGATTGGCTTGTCATTAGAGATCCTCAAGTGAAGGGGGGAAGCTTCGACGATTAATTCGACACACTACCCTATGTAGGCTGCGAATGGCCGCTTCTGGCCGATTCTGTTGAAAAAGTAGATCTGCTGCTCGGCCTTCGGCAAAATCAGGTCATCGGCCAGCGGGAGGATTCGCAGCATGATGGGACAATTGTCGAGCGGACAAGAGAGACTGTTTTACTCGTTCAACATTGAAGATCACATCCCAGCCAATCACCTCCTGCGCAGCATTGATCGATGCCTCGATCTAAGCGATCTGCGCCATTATCTCGCCGATTTTTATAGCCCAATCGGGCGTCCATCGATTGATCCCGAACTGATGATCCGCCTGTTGGTCGTGGGCTACTGCTACGGCATTCGTTCCGAACGTCGGTTGTGCGAAGAGGCTCATTTGAACCTGGCGTATCGCTGGTTCTGCCGTTTGAGTCTTGAAGACGAAGTCCCCAACCACTCTACGTTTTCCAAGAATCGGCACAGTCGTTTTCGTGACAGCTCACTGTTTCGCTGGCTGTTCAACGAGGTGCTGCGTCGGTGCATGGACGCGGGTCTGGTCAAGGGCGAAGGTTTTGCTGTGGACGCAAGTGTGATCAAGGCAGATGCCAGTCGGCAACGTGGCGTACCTGGCGATGATGAAATCAACTGGCGCGATCCGTCGCTCAGTACTCGCGCCGTTCGTGAGTACCTTGAAGCGCTGGATGAAGAGGCTTTGGCTGAAACACTACCGAAGCGCTTGTCGCTGACCGATCCCCTTGCGCGCTGGAAGGCAGCTCCAGGCGGCCCAGCGTTCTTCGCTTATTCGACCAATTACCTGATTGATGTCGAGCATGGTGTGATCATGGACGTGGAGCCAACGCCTGCCCATCGAACCGCCGAGGTCGAAAGCACCAAGACCAAGATTGAGCGGGTCGAAGAACAGTTCGCCATCAAGCCGGATCGGCTCATTGGCGATACCGCTTATGGAACCGCACCGATGCTGGCCTGGATGGTGGACGAAAAAGCGATGCTCTTTTCGCAGAGCGGATCAGGGCATTCATGGAGCTGGGTATCACCCGGCACCAGTGCTGCGGGAAGTTGGCGATCGGCAGCAAGGCTTTTGATCGGATCATCGCCGCTCACGGCATCAACTATCCAAAGTCTCGTCCAGGCGTCCACCGATGCGCCGCATAGCCCGCATCCAGCAACGCAAACGTCAAACCTGGCTCGCAGTCCCAGCCAGCGGAATAGAAGAGGTAGGCCATGGCCAAATCAGTACAGGAACGGTCGGCCAAGGCTGCGCAGAAGCGGCTGGCGGTCGCCGAGAAGGAATTGCGGCACAAAGTCAGGCCGGGCATCGAGCAGGCCATGGAGCGAATCCGGCTACGCGGCCAGGTGCCGATCATCAGCGAGGTCCTGCAGATCGCCATCATGAAGATGGACTTGATGGGCGACAGCGAACTGAGCGAATTCTTGCGTTATCCGCGCCACGAAATCGTGATTAGCGAAAACGTGGCGCGGGAATTTCACAATCAAAGCTTAAGCGAGCTGAGTCGCGACCCGGGCGACGAGATCATTGAACCGTTATCGCTTTAATCGAACGCCCCATTGAGCACTTCTTAAATTATGCCGGAGGCAATGGCTACCAGAATCAGATCAGTGCCCGCTTGTTGCCACTCGTAGCCGTCGTAATGGGGCAACCTGCCCAGCAACCGACCATCCAGCTTCTTGGCAATGCCAGGAGGAAGAGGTTTTCCTCTCGCTAGATTCTTTTGTATCCCGGGCGGCAGTGCAGGACCTGGGCGCCAATAGTCACGGTAGCCGCCGACCACGCCCAGCACACCGCCTCGGTCAATGCTGGGCCCGCGATTCAAATCGACTCCACTGGAACCTTTCCCCTTGTTGCCTTGGTTGCCATGGCCTTGGCCGCCTTGGGAGTTGCCTTTCCCATTTCCTTGGCCTTTACCGTTGCCAGGATCGGCTAAGGCCGTCACTGAGCCTACGGCCAAAGCAACACAGGTCACAGCGGCTACAAGCGAGCGAGATTTAAACATGACCGTCTTCTCCGAAAGGGAATATCCCTTGAAATGTAGACGATATTGCCAACTTTAGTTCCACATAACCCACCCTACTCGCTGCATCCGGTAACCGGAGGGCGGCGCTTATCCGGAGCAAACGAAATGCCTGTACGCCATAGCGTCATCCACAAAATCGACAAGAAACCAGACGGCAGCCCGGCCGTTCTGTTCCTGGGCGCATCCGAGCAGGTTGAAAGCCAGGCCCGCGACGACCTGATGAGCCAGCTCAACGAAAGCTACAACGCCACCACCGGCAAGGCCTGGGGGTTCTTCCACCAAGAGTCAGGCGCTTTCCCGTTCAGCGGCTGGCTCGGCAAGTACCTGGCCGGCGTCACCGACTTCCTGGCGTTCAGTGCCACGGCCGTCGAGCACCTGACCAAGCTTATGGAAGAGTCGAACCTCACCACCGGCGGGCACGCCCTCTTCTGCCACTACCAGCAAGGCCTGACCGATTACTTGGTCATCGCCCTGGTGCAGGAAACCGAAGCGGTGACGATGACCGAAGAGCTCGCACTGATGACGGTGAAGCGCCTGGACCTGGACCATATCCGTCTGGCTGCACGCATCAACATCAGCGAATGGCAGAACAACAAGCAGTCGAAGCAGTACATCTCGTACCTGAAGGGCAAGCAGGGCCGGCGGCTGAACGATTACTTCCGCGACTTCATCGGCTGCCAGGAGGGTGTCGACTGCCCAGGCGAAACCAGGACCCTGCTCAAGGCGTTCAGTGACTTTGTTGAAAGCGAGGATCTGCCAGAAGAGTCAGCCCGGGAAAAGACGCACACCCTGGTCAGCTACTCAATGGCCCAGGCCAAAATGGGCGAGCCAATCACCCTCGACGAGCTGTCTGGCCTGATCGACGAAGACCGGCCAAAAAACTTCTACGACTTCATCAAGGCGAAAGATTACGGGCTTTCCGAGACCCTGCCCCCGGACAAGAAGACGCTCAACAAATTCCGGCGTTTCACCGGACGGGCCGAGGGCATGTCGATCAGCTTCGAGGCGCACCTGCTGGGCGACAAGATCGAGTTCGACGAAGCCGGCGGCACGCTGACGTTACGCGGCCTTCCAACGCAACTGACCGAGCAACTCAAGCGCGCCAGCGCCTAAACCTCATGGCTTACGGCTTGAGCGTGAGAGCCGTCGCATGCGCGTCACTGATCTCCTTGCATGCCATGTCAACGTAGGGGTGGTCGACTCGGCGGTATGGGCTATGCCCCAGGATAAGCGCAGTGGCATGGTCCAAAAGATCCTTGGTGTTGATCCCCTTGCTTTCAGCAGCACCAATCACCGCGATCAGTGCTTGTTCCAATGCGATCTCACGCTCTTTGCTCATAACTGCTCCTTGATCCGGCTCCATGCCGGTCACCCGTAATACCCCATATCAACGAATCACGCCAGCCGGCTACGCAGACGCATGCTTGGAGACAATCTATGAGCATCCCTGCAAGTGCTTTGAGCGAAGAAGAGTGCCTGCTCTATGCCGCGCTTAATCCGGTCGCCTCCGTCCGCTGCTAGACAATCTCAACGGGGTACAAATAAGATCGCATTGTTTTAATAGCTTCCTTACACGCCTCAACGCTCGAATCCAGGTTAAGCTGGTTAAGGCCAGCGTTATAATCACCGCCAGCAACTACCTGTTCCCACAGCCCTTTAACGATGGAAGCGTTAAATCTTATCTCTACGAAAGCAGACGTGTGCTCTGGCATCTCAAACCTAAGTGCGTCAACTGCAGCAAGCATCAATTGGCAGTCAGACAATGTTGCTATTGCTCTTGGAAGCAGCTCCTTCGGGTCATACATCCCCCCTGAATGCGCGATACGGCTTATACGTTCGATCAAGCCAAAGCATATCTCGGCGATTCCAAATGCTTTAATTAAATATTGATCTTTCTCTTTGGCATCATCTTCTATTTTCTGGCGCCGTTGCTCTCCTGCAATGTATGTGGCGCCGATAATGGCGGCAATTGATCCTACTGCCTGAACCCAACTAGCAAGCTCACTGCTTCCTGGCTTCAAAAGAGCAATAGTAAAAATCAACGCGCAGACCAACAACACGTTCTGTACTGAAAGCCAGGGTTTCAACAGTCTTATCCCGCAATCGTTCAGCATCTTAAATCTCCACCGTGACTACCAACCGGCAAATATACCCGGCGAGGATCCCCTATGTCCGCACAACAACCCCGAATCGTCTGCCAATTCAGCTGCGGCGCTGCATCGGCGGTGTCAACCAAGCTGGCATTGGCACGGTACAGCACTACACACGACGTGCAGATCATCAACGCGTTCCTGGCCAACGAGCATGAAGACAACCGACGCTTCCTTCTGGACTGCCAAGAATGGTTCGGACAAAAAATCGTGGAACTGCGTGACGAGAAGTACGGCGCCGACATGATTCAGGTGTTCCGGCGCGAGCGATTCATGAAGGGCCGAAACGGCGCGCCGTGCACCAAGATATTGAAGCGTCGTCTGCTCGATGCTTGGAAGCAACCGGGCGACATAATGGTGTTCGGCTATACCGCCGAAGAAGTCGACCGCCTGGAAGACTTCCGCGAGCGCAACCCCGATCGCCCCGTCATCGCACCTCTGATAGACGCCGGCCTTGGTAAAGACGACTGCAAAGCGATGATAGAGCGCGCCGGTATCGAGCTGCCACTGATGTATCGCCTGGGTTACGACAACGCTAACTGCATCGGCTGCGTGAAAGGTGGCGAAGGCTATTTTCGGGCGATCCGCGAAGACTTCCCGGAGCAATTTGAAGAGCTTTGCCGTGTTCAGGATGAACTTGGCCCAGGCTCGTACCTGCATCGCGACCGCAAGACCAATATCCGATTCTCTCTACGTGCCCTTCCTCCTGGTAAACCCCGCCGAAACGAGGCGCTACCAGCTTGCTCTTTTTTTTGCGAGATGGCTGAAGCCGACTATCAACCGGGCGCTGCGGAAGTAATGTCGGGCTGAGTGTTAGCTGGAGTAGGGTGAACAATCTGAGCCTTTAATTTGCGATGCAGAACACGATGACAGTTGGCACACAGGCATCGCAATTGGTCTAGGGTTGTCTTGTGCTGCTCCCCCATATCTGCAACCTGGATCGCTTCATGATGAACTTCAATACAAGCCACCCCAAAATCGCCATACGCTTCGACAGGATCTGTTCCGCACTCCTCGCAGAATAGCCGACCATGCGTCTTGATAAATGAAGCTTTCTTGGCTTTAGAAAGACCCGGTGATCGTTCACGTTTCAGGTGGTACACCAGCTTGACTTGGCCCTCGGACCACTCCCTATCCTCGGTATCTATGGGTATTTCGAGCGTCTCGACTTGCTCACCTTTGGGGATGATTTTGTAACCCGCAGCTTCCAACAGCTCGAAACAGACGGTCCCCTTTCCCGCAATAAAATGCTTGGGCATCACCTTGAATCCCAACGCTTCTGTTGCAGCGAGACCGAAGACCTGCTTGGGAGCTAGTCTGGCATTCGCATCAACTAACAGGTCGTAGCCGATAGAGGGTCCAAAATCCTCTGCCAGCACACCTTGAAGGAGATATTGGACTGCTTTCCAAATGTACTCAGCAGTAACCTTACGTAACTCTTCCGCCGGCAAGCGAACATTGCCTGCCAGCCCAGTTCCGCCTACAGAAACTAAGGCTTGCGTTGCAATTACCGCTTCCAAATCAGGGGCGTCCAAGAAGCCAAAAATTACGTTACCCAATGCAACTGAAACGGCCGCCAGATAGCAACCCTGGTTACCGTTACCATTTGGCTGAAGAGGTGAATTTTTTTTCGGCAAAAGTTTTACGATTTTGTCGATGTTAGCTTTCGGCGAAATCGGACTAGTTAATGCGACCCAGTTGACCGACACCAACCACCCTGTAGCAGCCCAGCTTTCCCCAATCGTTCCAAATTCTTCAGGCTTCGGCGCTTCCGCGTAATTACTGATTGCTATGCCAACCGCTTTGATCAGGCCATCCGCGTAGGACACCACGACATCCCCCGGCTCCACCTGGGTCAAGTTGTCGTAAGTTTTGTTGCGGGCACCATTTTTACTGGTTTTCGGCGACCAAATGTAGCCACCTTCGAACTCAGCTTTAAAGGTCTGCTTATGGTTCACCCACCAAAATTTGTGCCGGGAGGTTACCGCGTCCTCAAAGTCTCGTAGGCGCGATGCCGAATGTTCTACCGCTTCTGGGGAAAAAAAATCAGGATGCCTAACTACAACGGCTTCAAAAGCGAAATCCTGTAAACCAAGGCCGACTAGAGCTCTGTAGCCCTGCGTTTCTGCTTCACGGGTAACCACTCTCTCGACGCCCGGAACAATCCCATGTTCTTTCAGCATCCTCCATGTATAAGCAGCTGGCTGCCGCTTCCCATGTTTCTGGAGCAGTGTTTGCTCGTACGACAGCACGGCAAGAATCGACTCGATCTCAGCCGATGAAGTTGCACCAAACTGCTCACGAGCGATGAGCTCTGCTTGTTGCTTCAGGGTTTCAAGCTTATGTGCGTCCATGTTTGCTCTCTCCGATGAGAAACAGAGTTTAAAGCAGATAGTGGCATTTCGACACACACACCTCTCAATACGTAATGCGCTAATCCTTACACGGTGCAATTGAAAAAATTCAGCGCTACGCACTGATCTACCCGCAATCCCTCCCCCTTCAAAGTCAGCCGCTATAGCGGCAAGGACGAAGTCATGCCCGAAGAAAACAAAGACGACCTGGCTGCAGCTGACCGCAAGCTACTCATTCAGGCCGCGCAATCCGCCCGCATCGATATCGAACCGTGCACCTGCAGCGATCCTAAGTGGCCTTTCCGGCTGGCTGGCAAGTCCGGTGTCCGTGGACACTGGAACCCGCTCATAAACGACGGGGATGCGCTGCGCTTGGTGGTGGTCATGGGCCGCATGGAGCGCCTGGGGGTGGCTATCCACATCGTCGAGCCGTTCGACGGCGACACCGGGCCTTACACCTGCGTGGACGCTGAGCGTTTCGGTGAGCACACCATCTACCACCACGCCGATCCGTTCGGGGCGACTCGCCGCGCGATCGTCGAAGCCGCAGCTGAAATCGGGAGACGTTCATGACGGTAATCAAAGAACGCCCCATCCTGTTCTCGGCGCCGATGGTGCGCGCCATCCCGGAAGGCCGGAAGACGGTCACCCGGCGGGCGGTGAAAGGCTCCGGCCTAAACTTCCTCGCCGACTTCACACCTGAATATGTCGCCCTGCCAGAGAATCGCTTCTGCCCGTACGGCAAGCCCGGCGACCGGCTGTGGGTGCGCGAGACATGGGCCCGTGTCGGCAATTGCGATCCTGGCTACCTGACATTCGGAGCAACCTATCCCGACTGCCTGCCGCCGGATCTGGAAAACATCCCGGCCGCCAGCGACATTCGCTGGAAACCCAGCATCCATATGTTCCGCCGTGACAGCCGCATCCTGCTGGAGATCACCGACGTGCGCGTCGAGCGGCTGCAGGACATCAGCCGAGCGGATATCCGCGCCGAAGGCCTTCAGTGCCCGCCAGAACTGGGCAGTGATGACGTGTCGCCGAATTACCGCGACTGGTACCCGGCAGCTTGGCGGGAATTGTGGGAATCGATCAACGGCGACGACAGCTGGACTGCCAACCCGTGGGTCTGGGTGGTCGAGTTCAAGCGGGTGACGCCATGATCGCCGCACCGCGAAGCGTACCGGACGCTGGCACCGGGATGCTGCCTATTCGCCTTCAACGGCATGGAGCGCCCGGCGAGGTGTATCCGTGCCCGACTCATACCGGCGACAGCTGCTCCTACTGCGGTGGCACTGGCATCCGCGCCATCTGCAACAAGACGGATTGCCATGAGCATGGGTGCCAAGGCGGTTGTTCGCGCAGCGCCGAGGACTATCGAACCCAGCAGCTGCACAAATCGCGAGAGGAGGCAAAGCCATGTTCGCCACCCTCTGGTTCGCCTACGTGTTCACTTGACTACGGAAGTCAACACCATCAAGAAGAGACCCTCAATGTCACGCAGACTTAAGCAAGTCTGAAGTGCGTCAACTCAGCAGTTTTTTTAGGGCCAGTAGATCGCTGAGAAGATATGAGCAGCCTATTACTAGGACGGCAGCTATACAAATGATAACGACCCCTGAGAAGCACAAATAAACAAAGCGCAAGTCGCCAAAGTCGTTTTTCTGATCCCCCCAGAGTACAACCTGGACAGAGCCGAACAGGCAACCGATGCCCAACAATACGACACTCATAGTTGCCGCCACCGACCAGGCAACTTGTCTGATATTCAAGTCATCGACCATCGCATTCGCAGTCAGTAACGACATCCCCGTAATTGAAGCCACAGAGCTAACAACGCTTAACACCTCAGACCACTTCATATCCGCTCCTTAGAATTTGGCTGCGGATGTTCGCATAAAACAAATGAAAACCCACCTTCTGCCGCCCAGCGCGGCAAAGACATCACATGAAAATCATCAAAACAGCGCCGCCCACTACGGGCAGCGGGAGGTAGGCATGCAAGCAGAGATCCTGTCGGACGACGAGCTCGCCGACCTAACCGGCTACAAGCAGCGCGCTCACCAGCGCAAATGGCTGAAAGACCGAAACTGGGTATTCATCGAGAGCCGTGGCGGCCGCCCTCTGGTGGGCCATATGTTCGCGCGCATGAAGCTGGGCATGATCAACGCCGCAATTGCAGATCAAAACCCGCCGCCGACGCGTCCGGCTTGGACGCCTGATTTCTCCAGAGTGAACTGATATGCGCCCCCGGAACACGGAAAACAGGGACTTGCCGCCAGGAATGGTGCGCCGTAAGCGCCCAAGGAAAAATGGCAAGGTCTGGATCGGCTACTACTACCGCGACTCAGCGGGTAAAGAGATCCCGCTTGGAACAGACCTTAGCAAAGCCCGGCTGAAGTGGGCCGAACTGGAGGCCAAAGAAAAGCCTGCCGATCTGACAACAATGAAGGGCATCTTCGACCGATATGTGCGCGACGTCATCCCAAAAAAGGCGGAGCGGACCCAGAAGGACAACATGGCCGAGCTGAAACAGCTTCGTCCTACGTTTGATGAGGCGCCTATCGACTCAATTACCCCGTTCAACATCGCCGGCTATCGTGATGCCCGTTCAGCAAAGGTTCGCGCCAACCGCGAGATCGCGCTCCTGTCCCACGTGTTCAACATGGCCAGGGAGTGGGGGCTCACCGAAAGAGAGAACCCATGCCAGGGGATCAGGAAGAACAAGGAGGCGCCCAGGGATTACTACGCCAACGCGGCTGTTTGGGATGCCGTCTACGCGGTTGCCGAACAAGAACTCAAGGAAGCCATGGACCTGGCCTATTTGACCGGACAGCGGCCTGCTGACGTGCTGATCATGCGCAGCGACGATACCGAGGGTGACTACTTCCTAGTAACGCAGGGCAAGACCGGCCAGAAGCTTCGAATCCTGATGCGTACGGAAGACGGGGAAAACAGCTTGGGGAGATTGGTCAGGGACATTAGCGAAAGGAATGTCGGTCATTCGTCCAAGTACCTGTTGATCAACAGACACGGAAAGCGGATGACGAAGGGGATGTTGCGCTTGCGCTGGGACAAGGCGCGGGAAAAAGCCCAGCAGAACGCCATCGAACAAGGCGACCCGCTGCTTGCGGCCAAGATTGGCGGGTTTCAGTTCCGCGACATCCGGCCGAAGGCCGCGTCGGAAATCATCGATATCGGGGATGCCAGCCTGCTGCTGGGACACAGCAAACAGGAGATCACAAAGCGGGTTTACAGGAGGATTGGCGCGACCGCGAAACCGTCCAAATAGGCAAAGTTTCGGAACCCCTACCCGAAAGTTTCGGAACTCCAGCCAAAAGCAGAAGAAACCTTCTCAAACCCCAGATACGAAAAAGCCCCGAATAATCGAGGCCTTATCGTTTAATTTGGCGGGAAACCAGGGATTCGAACCCTGGAGACGCTATTAACGTCCGCCGGTTTTCAAGACCGGTGCATTCAACCACTCTGCCAATTTCCCTTGTGCATCACAGGATTATAGTAGCCGATCCCGTCTCAGCGGGCGCCATAATACCCGAATGAAACACACTGTCAAACTCTCGGCATCGCTTGTTACAGAGCGTCTGTTATGATCTTTGCGACTGAACGTTTCAAAACCGAAGGAGTGTCGCCATGCGCGAACAGAATTACGCAGTGAATGGCAACGCGCAGGCTGAGCAGCTTGAAGTCAGCCGCGTGTTGCGCAACACCTATGGCTTGCTCGCCCTTACCCTCGCATTCAGCGGCGTGATGGCGTTCGTGGCCCAACAGATGCGCGTCGGCTACCCGAATATCTTTGTCGTGCTGATCGGCTTCTATGGTCTGTTCTTCCTGACCAACAAGCTGCGTGACTCGGCCTGGGGCCTGGTGTCGGCATTTGCCTTGACCGGTTTCATGGGCTTTATCCTCGGCCCGATCCTCAACCGTTACCTCGGCATGGCCGGTGGTGCGGAAGTGGTGAGCTCGGCGTTTGCCATGACGGCCCTGGTGTTTGGTGGTCTGTCGGCCTACGTGCTGATCACCCGCAAGGACATGAGCTTCCTGGGCGGCTTCATCACCGCAGGTTTCTTCGTGCTGCTGGCAGCCGTGGTTGCGGGCATGTTCTTCCAGATCAGCGGCCTGCAACTGGCGATCAGCGCAGGTTTTGTGCTGTTTTCCTCGGTGTGCATCCTGTTCCAGACCAGCGCGATCATCCACGGTGGTGAGCGTAACTACATCATGGCGACTGTCAGCCTGTATGTGTCGATCTACAACCTGTTCATCAGCCTGTTGCAGATCTTCGGCATCATGAGCCGCGACGACTGATCACCAGCGCAATAAAAAATGCCCCGCATCGAAAGATACGGGGCATTTTTATTGTCTACCCTATCAGGCAGGACCAACCGATCAGTACTGGTTGGGTTCCATTTCCAGCTCTACCTTGAAGCGCTCTGCAATGTCCTGCTGGATGCGCCGGGCCAGGTTGGCGATATCGTGCCCCGAGGCACCGCCATAGTTGACCAGCACCAGCGCCTGTAGCTTGTGAACGCCGGCATCACCGTCACGAAAGCCCTTCCAGCCGGCCTTGTCGATCAGCCAGCCGGCCGCGAGCTTCATCTGCCCATCGGCCTGCGGATACGCCACCAGGTCCGGGTACAGCGCCTGCAGCTCAGCCGCCAGCACGTGGGACACCAAGGGGTTCTTGAAGAAGCTCCCGGCATTGCCAAGCTCTGCCGGGTCCGGCAGTTTTTCCCGGCGAATGCTGCAGATTGCACGGCTGACGTCGCTCGGCGTCGCCTCGGTGATCCCCTGCCCCGCCAGGCGCTGCTGCACCGGGCCGTAGTCGAGCTTGAGGTGGCTGGCGCGGCTCAGGGCGAAACGCACGCGCAGGATCAACCAACGCCCGGTCTCGTGCTTGAACAGGCTGTCGCGGTAGGCGAAGTTGCATTCTTCCAGGCTGAAGTCGCGCAGTTCGCCGGTATGGCGATCCAGGGCGGTGAGGCCGGCGAATACATCCTTGATCTCCACACCGTAGGCGCCGATATTCTGCATGGGCGCTGCGCCCACGGTGCCAGGGATGAGGCTGAGGTTTTCCAGGCCGCAGAAACCCTGCTCCAGGGTCCACAACACGAAGGGATGCCAGGCTTCGCCCGCTTCGGCCTCGACTACCACCTGCAGGCCGTCATCATGCAGCACACGGATGCCTTGAGTGGCCATGCGCAGGACCAGCGCCTGGACATCCTGGGTCAGCAGCAGGTTGCTGCCACCACCGATGACCAGCAGCGGCACCTTGTGCGCGGTGGCGTAAGTCAGAGCCTCCCGCACATCGCTGTCGCTGTGGGCCTCGGCGAACAGCTGGGCACGGACATCAATGCCAAAACTGTTGAATGGCTTGAGCGATACCTGCGCAAGCACCTGCAAGGTCATAACCGCCCCTTCAATTCGATCACCAATAAATCACAGGCACGTTCGATCAAGTCCAGGACCCGCTCGAAGCCTTGTTCACCTTCGTAGTACGGGTCGGGCACTTCGTCCACTTCGGCCTCGTAACGGCGCAGGAACAGGTCCAGCTCCGCCTTGCCCTGGCTTGGCTGCATGGCCTTGAGGTTGCGCAGGTTGCTGTGGTCCATGGCCAGGATCAGGTCATAGCGCGCAAAGTCGGCGCGGGAGACCTGCTGGGCACGCTGGGCCGACAGGTCGTAACCGCGCACCAACGCCGCGCGCTGGCTGCGTTGGTCCGGCGGGTTGCCGATATGCCATTCACCCGTGCCGGCGGACGCTACATCCACCTGCCCTGCCAGCCCGGCTTCGCGCAATTTATGGCGCAGTACACCCTCTGCGGTGGGCGAGCGACAGATATTGCCTAGGCAGACAAACAGAACCTCCATCAGGCCCCCAGCAGGCGACGGACGCGCTCAAGGTCTTCGAAGGTATCGACACCGGCCGGCGGTGCTTCCAGCGCATCGCCCACGTGGATGCGCACGCCATGCCACAGCGCCCGCAGTTGCTCCAGGGACTCGGTGTTTTCCAGCCAGCACGGGCCCCAGCTGACGAAGTCATGCAGGAAGCCAGCGCGGTAGGCGTAAATGCCAATATGGCGACGATATGGCACGCCCTCTGGCAACACGTCGGGACTCTTGGCGAACGCGTCCCGCGCCCAAGGCAGGACTGAACGACTGAACGTCAACGCCAGGCCATTGATATCGGTGACCACTTTGACCACGCCCCGGTTGAGCAGCGTATCAATGTCCTCGATCGGTTCGGACAGGGTCGCCATGCGCGCTTCGCCATGGGCGGCCAGGTTGGCGGCCACCTGGTCGATCACACTCGGCGGGATCAACGGCTCGTCACCTTGCACGTTGACCACGATGGCATCAGGCGCCAGCCCGAGTTTGGTCGCCACTTCAGCAAGGCGGTCGGTGCCAGAGTTGTGGTCTTCGCGCGTCAGCACTGCGTCGGCACCAAAGCCTTTGCAGGCTTCGATGATGCGCGGATCATCAGTGGCGACGACCACGCGCTCGGCGCTGCTTTTGCAGGCCTGTTCCCACACCAGCTGGATCATTGGCTTGTCGCCGATCAATTGCAGCGGCTTGCCCGGCAGGCGGGTCGACGCATAGCGGGAGGGAATGACAACGGTAAAGGCTGTGGTCATTTATCCAGGCGCTCATCGGTGGTCAGGGTGCGGGCTTCGCTTTCCAGCATCACCGGGATGCCGTCACGGATCGGGTAAGCCAGGCCGGCGCCTTTGCTGATCAGCTCGGTTTTGTCGGCGCTGAGCTTGAGCGGGCCTTTGCAGATCGGGCAAGCGAGGATGTCGAGCAGTTTGGTGTCCATGAGTGTTTCCTGGATAGAAGCGGTTTAAGGCAAGAGACGGGCAGGCAGCAGTCGCATCAGCTGCGTGTCGAACCAGGCGACGAACGCCGGCGACGGCAGCGCATCCACCGCAAGGTACCACCAGTCTGGCTGGGCAAAGGCGCGGCACTTCACCGCGTCCTTCTCGGTCATGACCAACGGCAATGACGGCGTAAAATTCAAGACCTCGGCGCTGTAAGGCGCGTGGTCGGCAAACGCATGGGCTATCGGCCGCCAGTGTAGCGTTTCAAGGGTGTTGAAGAAACGCTGCGGGTTGCCGATGCCGGCAACCGCATGCACCTGCTGGCCAGGCGCGAAGTGATCCACCGGCTGGCGTTCGCCGGTCTGCAGGTTGACCAGTGCGGTAGGCTGCAGGCGAAAGGCAAAGCCATCGTCCCGGTCACTGGCGGCGCCGTTATACAGCAGCGCATCGACGCTCTGCAGTCGATCCGCCGGTTCGCGCAACGGCCCTGCCGGCAGGCAACGGCGGTTGCCCAGGCCACGGGCGGCGTCGATCAGCACCAGTTCCAGGTCACGGGCCAGGCGGTAATGCTGCAGGCCGTCGTCGGAGAGGATCAGGTCCAGGGTTTCGCTGGCCAGCAGCGCCCGGACCGCACGGCTGCGATCAGGGTCGATCATCAGCGGTACGCCGCAGCGCTGCACGATCAGCAAAGGCTCGTCGCCCGCCATGTCAGCGCTGTGGCTGGCTTCGACGCGCCATGGCAACTGCGGTGGCTTGGCGCCATAACCCCGGCTGACCACGCCCACGCGCAACCCGCTGCGTCGGCAGTGTTCGATCAACCAGAGGATCAACGGCGTCTTGCCAGTGCCACCCACGGTGATATTCCCGACCACCACCACCGGCACCGGCGATTGGTAGATCTCGCCCTCACCCGCCAGGAAGCGGGCGCGCTTGCGCTGCACAACCCGGCGATACAACGACTCCAGCGGCCGCAACAGCGTGAGCGCCGGATGGCCCTCGTACCAGGCCTTGAGCAAACGATCGGACATGGCCATCAGGGTTGGCTCGCCGCCTCGACCGTGGTCATGCGCAGATGGCTGAAGCCGAGCTTGCCGGCCGCATCCATCGCGGTGATCACGGCCTGGTGCTGGGTCTTGCCGTCGGCGCTGATGGACAGCGGCAGCTTGTTGTCACCGCCAGACTCTTTTTGCAAGGCGTCCATGAGGCTGGCGAGGTCGTTTTTCTCGAGCAACTGGTTATTCACCGAAAACACCCCGTCGGCGCTGATGGCGATGTCCAGTTGCTTGACTTCCTGGTCTTCGGCCGGCGAACCGCTCACGGCTTCCGGCAGGTCGACGCGCAGCTCGGTTTGCCGGGTGAAGGTGGTGGTGACGACAAAAAACAGCAGCAGGATAAACACCACGTCGATCAGCGACGCGAGGTTGATATCGACATTTTCCCGTTGCTTGCGGCGAAATTTCACGCTTTGCCCCCAACCAGGTCCACGTCACGGTCGCCCTGTACCACTTCCACCAACTTGATGGCTTCCTGTTCCATGCCCACCACCAGTTCATCAATGCGACGCTGCAGGAAACGGTGGAAGAACACCGAAGGAATACCCACCATCAGGCCCGCCGCCGTGGTGATCAGCGCCTTGGAGATCCCCCCGGCCAACACCGCCGCGTTGGTGGTCATGCCCGAGCCCATGAACGAGCTGAAAATATCGATCATGCCCAGCACCGTGCCCAGCAAGCCGAGCAATGGCGCCATGGCGGCGATGGTGCCGAGGGCGTTGATGTAGCGCTCCAGTTCATGGATGACGCGGGCGGCGGCTTCTTCGATACACTCCTTCATGATCTCGCGACCATGCTTGGAGTTGGCCAGGCCCGCAGCAAGGATTTCACCCAGCGGGGAGTTGGCGCGCAGTTCCTTGAGTTTGTCCTTGTCCAGTTGCTTGTTCTTGATCCAGCTCCAGACCTGCCCCAGCAGATGCTCGGGGGTGACGCGACTGGCGCGCAGGGTCCACAGGCGTTCGGCGACGATGCCGAGTGCGGCGATAGAGCTCATGATGATCGGCAACATCATCCAGCCGCCGGATTTGACCAATTCCCACACAGTGAATGTCCCCTCGAAAAAGTGCGCCACTTTACCATATAGGTTCGGCGGCGGGGTTCGTCGACCACCGCCTCCATCGGCCATGACCACTCGCCCCTACGGTAACCGCTCGCGCCAGAACCTGCGTTGACTGCGCGCAACAACTGGCGGCGCGAAAGCCCCGAGTTGCAGGCGCACGGCCCCGTGCTCGGCACTGTCATACACCTGGCTGCCCAACCGCTGGTAACGCGCCATCACCTGCGGATGGGGATGGCCGAACGCATTGCCCCGCCCCCGTGAAATAAGCACGGACTGCGGGGCAAGGCGCTCCAGGAACGCCCAGGATGAAGAACTGCGACTGCCATGGTGTGGCGCCTGCAACCAATGAGTGGGCACCGCCAGCGGTGAACCGAGCATGGCCTCTTCGGCGGCGCGGTCAATGTCACCGGTCAGCAACAAGCGCTCGCCATTGGCCTGCACCTGCAACACGCAGGACTTCGGGTTACCGGTGATAGCACCAGGCCATTGCCAGAGTTCGAACGTGACACCGTCCCAGGTCCAGCGCTCGCCACTGATACACGGCTGGGTGCCGAGCAGCGCCGGCAGACCCTCGGTTTCCCCGCCCACCACGCGTTTGATCGGCAGGCCCTTGGCTATCGCCGTCGCGCCGCCGGCATGATCGGCGTCGGCATGGCTGAGCAGCATCAGGTCCAAGGCCCCTACCCCAAGTTTTCGCAGCGACGGCAGCACCACGCGAGCGCCCAGGTCAAAGGTTCCGGAGCGCGGGCCGGCGTCATACAGCAAGGCATGGTGACGGGTACGCAAGATCAACGCCTGCCCCTGCCCTACATCCAATTGCACCACGTCTACCTGGCCATGGGGAACCAGTTCGCGTGGCGCAAACACGGCCAGCATCAGCATCGGCCAGCCCAGCACGCGAAACGGCACGCCCTTGGGCAGCAGGAGCAACACGGCACCGAACAGGCTCACCAACCAATAGCCCATCGGCACTTCGGCCGGGATCCAGGCCGGCACCTGCGCGGCCAGCCACGCCAAGCCCTCGAACAAACCCTCCAGCGCACCGCCCGCCAGCCAGAGCAATCCTTCCCCCACAAACGGCAACGGCAGCAACGCCGTCCCCAGCAACGCCAGTGGCAACACCACCAGGCTGATCCACGGCACCGCCACAAGGTTAGCGAACGGCGCGCTCAGGCTGATAGGCAGCCCCAGCACCAGCAACACTGGAAACAACCCAATGGCAATCAACCACTGCGGCCGGGTCCACGCCTGCCACAGGCTCCATGGCCCCAGTCGTCCACCGAACGCTAGGATCAATACCGCTACCGCCGCAAATGACAGCCAGAAGCCCGGCTGCAGGCTGGCCAAGGGTTCCAGGACCAGCACCCCATTGAGTGCCAGCAGCAGCGGCCACCAGAGCCCCAGATGCCGGAAGCGCAACCGCCACAACAACACCAGGCCGACCATCACGCAGGCACGCTGCACCGGCACGCCAAACCCTGCCAGCAAGCCGTAGCCCAGCGCGGCGCTGAATGCCAGGCCACACGCCCATGGCAGCCACGGCCAGGTTCGGGGCCAGCAGCCGTAGCGTGCCAGCCCGGCGATCAACCCATAGATCAAGCCCGCCAACAAACCGATGTGCTGGCCGGAGATGACCAGCAGATGCACGGTGCCCGTGTCCTGCAACACCTGCCAATCGGCAGCGGCCAACCCGGAGCCATCCCCCAGCACCAGGGCAATCAGGCCGGCTTCCCGGCCCTGGGCATCCACCGCCATCAGGCGCTGGCGCACACTGTCGCGCCAGGCGTTGTGGGCCGGTGCCAGGCGCTCGCCGTCCTTCACCGAGCCGGTGGCGCCGATGCGCTGGGCCAGCAGCCAGGCTTCCTGGTCAAATCCGTGAAAATTCAACAGCCCGGCCGGTTGCTTGAGGGTGATTGCCAGGCGCCAGCGCTCACCACTGCGGACCGGTGGCCCGCCTCGCCAGGACACCCGGATGCGTTTGGGCAACCGGGCATTACGCGACCGGCTGTCGGTCAGGACAAAACGCACGCCCTCACCCGTCTGTTGCGGCAGCCCGGTGACCCGCCCTTCCACCCAACGTGTCTGGCCATCCAGTGCCGGCCTCAGGCGATCATCCAACGCCCACTGCGCGCTGATGCAGGCCCAACTCAGCCCCAGCAGGAAAAACGCCAACGGGTAAGTGCGAAACGGCAACAGCATCAATGCCAGCACCAATAAGGCGATCAGCCAGCCGGTAGCCGGCAATGCCGGTAAAAAGCGCAGGGTCAGCAACCCCAGCGCCAGCGCGACCATCCCTGTCCTCATGAATCATCCTTTTCAAGTGATCCACTCAGTCTTAGCCGGCTGCCCAGCAGTGCCTATGATGTTTTGTCACAAAGTCTGAATTTTCTGTTTATAGAATGCGGGCATACTTGCCCCTCGAACTGACCTGGACCCCTTATGCCCCGGCGCCTATTCAAACGGTACATGCCCGACCCCAGCAGTATCCGGGAACACAAGTCATTACAGTTTCTCGGTACGTTGCTGCATGACCCGAACCTCTGGCACCTCAACCGGCACTCGGTCGCACGCGCCATGGCCGTGGGGTTGTTCGCGGCTTTTATTCCGATTCCGTTGCAGATGCTGCTGGCGGCGGTCCTGGCGATCACAGTGCGCGGCAACATGCCCATCGCGGTCAGCCTGGTGTGGCTGACCAACCCGATTACCATGCCGGTGGTCTTCATCTGTACCTACATGACCGGCGCCTGGCTGATGAATGTGCCACCTCGCAGCCTGCCCGATGACCTGACCTGGGAATGGATCAGCGGCCAACTCAGCACGGTATGGCAGCCATTCCTGCTGGGGTCGGTGGTGTTGGGGCTGGTGCTGGGCGCACTCGCCTACTGCCTGACCATGGGCTATTGGCGCTGGTGGGTGGCCCACCAGTGGAAAAAACGCAAACAGCGGCGCGCTTAGCAGGCCCGCAAGCGCAGGTGCACGCGCAAACCTTGCCCGGTATTTTCCGCCCACAGGCTGCCGTCCTGGCGTTGCACCGCATTGCGGGCGATGCTCAGGCCCAGGCCGAAGCCGCCATCGCCGGGGCGTGAACCGTCCAGGCGGGTGAAGGGCGCGAAGATCCGCTCCAGGTCGCCCTCATCGATCCCACCGCCCTGGTCCTCCAGCCACACATGCCAATAGTCCCCCTCGCGACGCCCATCCAGGCTGACCACGCCGCCCGCCGGCGAATGGCGGATGGCGTTGCGCAGGATGTTTTCCAGGGCCTGGGCCAACGCATTCAGGTTGCCGCGCACCCAGCACTCTGCGCCCAGCAGGCAGGGCAAGCGCGAGAACGGCCAATCGCTTTCGAAGCATGCGTTTTCGCGCAGCATGTCCCATAACGCCTGCAGCTGGATGTTTTCCTGGGGCAACGGCGCCCGCTCAGTGTCCAGCCAGGCCAGTTGCAGGCTGTCCTCCACCAGGCGCTGCATGGCGTCGATCTCACGGCCCAGCCGCTCGCGCAACTGCGCCAGGTCTTGCTCGCTGTCACAGGCCACTCGCAAGCGGCTAAGGGGTGTGCGCAGTTCATGGGACATGTCCCGCAGCAGTTGCTGCTGCAATACCACGGTGCCCTGCAGACGCTCAGACATATGGTCGAACGCCCGGCCCAGCTCGCCCAGTTCATCCTGGCGACTGGTGGCGTCGTGGGACATCCGTGTATTCAACTGGTCGGCGCGCCAGGCGTTGGCCTGCTCGCGCAATTGATTGAGGGGCATGATCAGCAATCGATACAAGCCGATGCACAGCAGCAGGGTAAACAGGCCGGGGATCACCCCATTGGTCACCACCCGCCAGAACAGTTGATAGCGTCCCGGCATGAAGCGCTGCGGCAACTCGATCACCAGCGAACCCGCATCGGGGTCAGCAGGAAACGGGATCTTCAGCCACGGCAGGCCTTTGACATGCCGGCTCACCGGCCAGTCCAGGCCACGCAGAAAGGTCAGGCGCTGGCTTTCCTTGTCGGTCAGCGGGTAGCTGCTCAACGACTGCAGGTCGTTGCCGATCACGCCTATCCAGGTGGTTTCACGCTTGCCCATCGCCTCCAACCACGCCTCGACGCCTGCGCTACCGCCGCGGTTCCAGGCCTGTTCGGCGCCAACCGCGTACCCCCTCAAGGTGTTACGCGCCTCGTCGGACAAGTAGGCGTTCTGCTGCTCCATGTACCGGCCCCACGACCAACTGAGCCAGATCATCAGCAGACAGAAGGCGATCAGCAGGCATGCCAGCTTCCAGAATAACGAGTGCTTGCCCGGCAGCCGTTTCAGGGGGCGCTCAAAGGCTGTCATCGAGACCGCTCAGCACATAGCCTTTGCCCCACACTGTGCGGACTTCGCGCTCGGTGTAGCCGATGGCCTTGAGCTTGCGGCGGATCTGGCTGATGTGCATGTCGAGGCTGCGGTCATGGGGGGCATAACCGCGTTGCAACACATGCTGGTAAAGAAAGGCTTTGCTGAGGACTTCTTCGCTGTTGCGATGCAGGGTTTCCAACAGGCGGTATTCGCTGCGGGTCAGGCCGGCCCAGTGCCCCAGGTGGAAAACATCGCACAGTTCATCGTCGAAGCGCAGGGTGCGGGCGTCGTCGCGCACCGGTGCCAGGGTCGGCACCGGGCGCCGGTCGAGGGCCACCCGGCGCAGGATGGCTTCAATGCGCACACGCAATTCGATCATGCTGAACGGTTTGGGCAGGTAGTCATCGGCGCCCAGGCGAAAACCACTGATGCGATCGGCCTCGGCGCCGAGCGCGGACATCAGGATCACCGGGATCGAATGGCTCTGGCGCAGATGAGTGAGGATCGACAGGCCATCCATCCCCGGCAGCAAAATATCCATCAGCACCACGTCGAACGCTTGGTCGCGCGCCATCTGCAGGCCTTGCTGGCCGTTCTGGCACCAGGTGACATGGAAACCACAGCGGCCCAGGTGCTCATGGACATAGGCGCCCAGCACGGGGTCATCTTCGATGGTCAGGATACTGGGTAGGCCGATTGCTGCGGGATTCATTAGTATCTGCAAGTCATTCTCAATGGCTGATTATTCAAGATTACCCCGCCGCAGGCAATCGCCACCGGGCGCCAAAGGGCGCGAAGATTGCCGTGTGTCATTAATTTGCAAGATTCCATGCCGCGCAAATGGCTACACTGCGCAGGTGCGCGGGCCGGATGCCCGAGCAATTCCGTAGATATCAATGTGGTAGCAGGAGAGTGGCGTGCTGACAAGAATGGGGATAAAAGGCCGCGTACTGTTGCTGACCTTATTACCGACCAGCCTGATGGCCTCGTTGCTGGGCGGCTACTTCACCTGGATGCAGCTCTCCGAACTGCAGTCCCAATTGCTGCAACGTGGTGAGATGATCGCCGAACAGTTGGCACCGCTGGTGGCTCCCGCCCTGAGCGCGCGCAACACCGACCTGCTGGAGCGCATTGCCACCCAGTCCCTGGAACAGCCGGACGTTCGCGCCGTGTCGTTCCTCAGCCCGGACCGTGCATCCCTCGCCCACGCCGGCCCGACCATGCTCAACCAGCCGCCCATCGGCAACAGCTCGCACCTGCTGCAGCGCACCGGCAACGACGCCACCCGTTACCTGCTGCCCGTGTTTGGCCGCCATCGCAACCTCGCCGGCGACCTGATCCCGGATGAAGCCGACCGCTTGCTGGGCTGGGTCGAGGTGGAACTGTCCCACAACGGCATGTTGCTGCGCGGCTACCGCAGCCTGTTCGCCAGCCTCTTGCTGATTGCCATCGGCCTGATCTGCACCGCGGCCCTGGCGTTACGCATCAGCCGCACGATCAATTCGCCGATCGGCCAGATCAAGCAAGCCGTGGCCCAACTCAAGGACGGCAATCTGGAAACCCGCCTTCCGCCCCTGGGCAGCCAGGAACTGGACCAGCTCGCCTCTGGCATCAACCGCATGGCCGAGACCTTGCAGAACGCCTAGGAAGAACTGCAGCACAGCATCGACCAGGCCACCGAAGACGTGCGCCAGAACCTGGAAACCATCGAGATCCAGAACATCGAGCTGGACCTGGCGCGCAAGGAGGCCCTGGAGGCCAGCCGCATCAAGTCCGAATTCCTGGCCAACATGAGCCACGAAATCCGCACGCCACTCAACGGTATCCTCGGCTTTACCCATTTGCTGCAAAAGAGCGAGCTGACCCCGCGTCAACTCGACTACCTGGGCACCATCGAAAAATCCGCCGACAACCTGCTGGGCATCATCAACGAGATCCTCGACTTCTCGAAAATCGAAGCCGGCAAGTTGGTGCTCGACAGCATCCCGTTCAACCTGCGGGACTTGCTGCAAGACACCCTGACCATCCTCGCTCCTGCCGCGCATGCCAAGCAGTTGGAACTGGTAAGCCTGGTCTACCGTGACACGCCGCTGGCACTGGTGGGTGACCCGCTGCGCCTCAAGCAGATCCTCACCAACCTGATCAGCAACGCGATCAAGTTCACCCGCGAAGGCACCATCGTGGCCCGGGCAATGATCGAGGACGAGCAGGAAGACAGCGTGCAATTGCGCATCAGCGTGCAGGACACCGGCATCGGCCTGTCCAGCCAGGATGTGCGCGCCCTGTTCCAGGCCTTCAGCCAGGCCGACAACTCACTGTCGCGCCAACCCGGGGGCACAGGGTTGGGCCTGGTGATCTCCAAGCGTTTGATCGAGCAGATGGGCGGTGAAATCGGTGTCGAAAGTACGCCGGGCGAAGGCTCGGAGTTCTGGATCAGCCTGAACCTGCCCAAGACCCGTGACGATGTCGAAGACCTGCCCTCCGCGCCCCTGTTGGGCCATCGCGTGGCCGTGCTGGAAAACCACGAGCTGGCCCGCCAGGCGTTGCAACATCAACTGGAAGACTGCGGCCTGGAAGTCACGCCGTTCACCAGCCTGGAAAGCTTGACCAATGGCATCACCAGTGCCCACCAGACCGATCAGGCCATAGACCTCGCGGTCCTCGGCGTGACCGCCAATGACATCCCGCCCGAGCGCCTCAACCAGCACCTGTGGGACCTTGAGCACTTGGGCTGCAAGGTGCTGGTGCTATGCCCCACCACCGAACAGATGCTGTTCAACCAGTCGGTCCCCAACCCCAACAGCCAGTTGCAGGCCAAGCCGGCGTGTACGCGCAAACTGCGCCGGGCGCTGTCCGACCTGATCAGCCCGCGCCCGTCGCGCAGCGAACCGGGCGAGCCATTGTCCAGCCGGGCACCGCGCGTGCTGTGCGTGGACGACAACCCGGCAAACCTGCTGCTGGTACAAACCCTGCTGGAAGACATGGGCGCACGGGTGCGCGCCGTGGAAAGCGGTTATGCGGCCGTCGACGCGGTAAAACAGGACACTTTCGACCTGGTGCTGATGGACGTGCAGATGCCCGGCATGGACGGCCGCCAGAGCACCGAGGCGATCCGCCAGTGGGAGAGCGAACGCAGCGGTACGCCACTGCCGGTCGTCGCCCTCACCGCCCACGCCATGGCGAACGAAAAACGCGCCTTGCTGCAAAGCGGCATGGACGACTACCTGACCAAACCCATCAGCGAACGGCAACTGGCCCAAGTGGTGCTGAAGTGGACCGGCCTGGCCCTGCGCAACCAAGGCCCGGAACGCGCCACCGACGGCCTCGGCCCCGGCGTGCAGCTTCCGGTGCTCGACCACGAGGAGGGGCTGCGCCTGGCGGCCGGCAAGGCAGACCTGGCAGCGGATATGCTAGCGATGCTACTGGCTTCCCTGGAGGCCGATCGCCTGGCCATCACCCTCGCCCGTGATGCCAAAGACAACAACGCCCTGATCGAGCGCGTGCACCGCCTGCATGGTGCGACCCGTTACTGCGGCGTGCCGCAATTGCGGGCCGCCTGCCACCGCGCCGAAACCCTGCTCAAGCAGGACGACGCCAAGGCCGTGCAGGCGCTGGACGAACTGGACATGGCCATTGCCCGACTCGCCAGTGAAGCGCGGGTCAACGCCTAATTTTGCACAGGAACAGGCTCCTGCGGCGCGCCGGCGTGTCAGGTCACCGCATCGCGCGCCAAGCACGCCCGCTCATCACAAGCGCCTGTTCCTTCATGAGTAATTGCAGGGAGCCTTTCAATGCGCGTCATTCTTTTCAGCAGCCAGGCCTACGACCGCGACAGCTTTCTCGGCGAGCCGCTACCGCCGGGCCTGGCGCTGCAATTCCAGCCCGCCCGCCTCAACCTCGACACCGTCGCCTTGGCGGAACATCACGAGGTGGTCTGTGCCTTCATCAACGACGACCTCAGTGCCCCGGTGCTGGAACAGTTGGCCAAGGGCGGTACGCGGCTGATCGCCCTGCGCTCGGCGGGCTACAACCACGTCGACCTGGTCGCCGCCAAGCGCCTGGGCTTGACCATTGTGCGCGTGCCGGCCTATTCGCCCCACGCGGTGGCCGAACATGCGGTGGCGCTGATTCTCGCCCTCAACCGTCGCCTGCACCGCGCCTACAACCGCACCCGTGACGGCGATTTCAGCCTGCATGGCCTCACCGGTTTCGACTTGGTAGGCAAGACCGTCGGCGTGGTCGGTACCGGACAAATCGGCGCCACGTTCGCCAAGATCATGGCCGGCTTCGGTTGCCAGTTGCTCGCTTACGATCCCTTCCCCAACCCGCAGGTGCAGGCATTGGGCGCGCATTACGTGAGCCTGCCCGAATTGCTGGCCCAGGCGCAGATCATCAGCCTGCACTGCCCGCTGACCGCCGACAGCAAGCATTTGATCAACGCCCACTCCCTGGCGCAGATGCAGCCCGGGGCGATGCTGATCAACACGGGCCGTGGGGGGCTGGTCGACACTCCGGCGCTGATAGAGGCACTCAAGGACGGCCAGCTCGGCTACCTGGGGCTGGATGTGTATGAGGAAGAAGCGCAGCTGTTTTTCGAGGACCGCTCCGACTTGCCCCTGCAGGATGACGTCCTCGCGCGCCTGCTGACCTTCCCCAATGTGATCATCACCGCCCACCAGGCGTTCCTGACGCGCGAAGCACTGGCGGCCATCGCTGGCACCACCCTGGCCAACATTGCCGCCTGGGCCGAAGGCCGGGCGCAGAACCTTGTCGAAGGATGATCAGCGGTCACATACCAGGCTCATGATGAGCCAGCACCCGTGATAGGATGCCGCGCCTATTTGGAGGATCCATGGCCGAACACGATTTCCGCTTCAGTTTGCTGAGCCCGCAACACACCCTGATCGAATGCCGCGCCCTGGTGCCGGGCCGTTACCAGGTCACTGGCAACGGTGGTTCGATCAAGCATGGCGACGTGCTGATCGTCACCCTGCGCGGCAGTAAAACCCTGTCGATGCGCCTCACCGTCGAAGGTGACGCGCGCTACTCCATCCGTCCGGCAGGCCAGTGGGTCGCCATGGCCCAGGGGCCGAAATTCGGCGAGTTGGAGATTCACACCTGGAAGGTCAATTGCGACAGCTGCGACAGCGTGCTGGGGTTTGAATTCGCGGTGGAAACCAAGCTGACCAAAGCGCCGCTGCAACCCGCGGCCAACGCGCGAATCGCCGAGCTGGGCTGGGCCAGCGAGGGCGACAAGCATCGCTGCCCGAAATGCCAGAAGGCCGCGCAATGAGAGGCCTGCTTCTGCTCGCCGCCATCGGTGCGGCCGTGACGGGCTGCGCCGACAATTCGGTCAAGCTCAAGCAGGATCACAGCTACGTGGTGGAATGGATTGGCGAACGGCCGCTGATGGATTACGCCCACCTCACCGTGACCCTCGGTGCCGATGGCCGCGCCTACGGCAATGGCGGTTGCAACCATTGGTTTGCGCCGTACACCGTCGACGGCGACACGCTCAGCTTCGGCAAGATTGGCAGCACCCGCAAGCTGTGCGCCGAGGCACTGATGGAGCAGGAACATCGCTTCTTCCAGGCCCTGCAAGGCGTGCAGCGCTGGGACATCTCGCCAATCGAACAGACGCGGTTCTGGCCGGCCGAGGGCAAGCCGATTCGTTTGTGGCTGGAAGAAGGCTAACCCTAGCCTCTCGCGATCCAACGGTGGGAGCAAGCTTGCTCCCACCGTTGTTTTGAGCGGTTGCTTTAGCCGCGCAGGGCCTTGAGCTTCGCCAACACGCCTTCGGCGGTCTGCTCACCCAGCAACTGTTCGCGCACCTTGCCCTTGTCATCGATGATGTAGGTCACCGGCAACGCTTCGCTGCGCGGAATATCGAAGATCTCTTCCGGGTTCTGCGCCAAGACGGTGAACTTGATCCCCAGCTTCTCACTGGCGGCCTTCAGTTCCTCACCTTGCACATTGTCGAAATTGACCCCGAACACGCCGACGTTCTGCGCCTTCAACTGCTCGGCCAAGGCATTGAGCTCAGGAATTTCCGTGCGGCACGGGCCACACCATTCAGCCCAGTAATTGACCACCAGCCACTGCTTGTCCAAGCGTTCGGCCGCCACTTTCTGGCCATATTGGTCAACGCCGTAATCGTTACCGCAGCCGCTGAGCAGCAGGGTTGTGATGATCGCCACTGCACCGATCAGTCGCCTTGTCATGGGGTAATCCTTCGCAAAAATGAACGTTGGCTGCGACCTATCGCCTCTTACGGTTTAAGGACAGGTCGCTGCGCAGGTAGAATAACCGCCACCTTACGCAAGATGCGACCCGCACATGACCGATCTGACGCTTTATCACAACCCGCGCTGCTCGAAATCCCGCGGTGCGCTGGAACTGCTGGAAGCCCGCGGCCTTGCGCCTACCGTAGTGCGCTACCTGGAAACCCCGCTCGACGCCGCGCAATTGAAGGCGTTGCTGGGCAAGCTGGGCATCAGTGCCCGCCAACTGTTGCGCAGCGGTGAAGACGAATACAAGGCGCTCAATCTGGCCGATGCCAGCCTCAGCGAAGCCCAGTTGATCGCTGCCATCGCTGCGCACCCGAAGCTGATGGAGCGCCCGATCCTGGAAACCGCAGACAAAGCCATCATTGGCCGTCCGCCGGAAAACATAGTGGAGATCCTGCCGTGACGTCGCCGTATGTACTGGTGTTGTACTACAGCCGTAACGGCTCGGTCAGCGAGATGGCTCGGCAGATTGCCCGAGGCATCGAGCAAGGCGGGATGGAAGCCCGGTTGCGCACCGTGCCGGCGATCTCCACCGAGTGCGAAGCCGTGGCGCCGAGCATTCCGGAGGAAGGCGCGCTGTACGCCAGCCTCGATGACCTGAAAAACTGCTCAGGCCTGGCCCTGGGCAGCCCGACACGCTTCGGCAACATGGCCGCGCCGCTCAAGTACTTCCTCGACGGCACCAGCAACCTGTGGCTCACCGGCGCCCTCGTCGGCAAGCCGGCCGGCGTCTTCACCTCCACCGCCAGCCTGCACGGCGGCCAGGAGACCACGCTGATGTCGATGCTGCTGCCGCTGCTGCACCACGGCATGCTCATCACCGGCCTGCCCTACAGCGAACAGGCGTTGCTCGATACCCAGGGCGGCGGCACGCCGTATGGCCCCAGCCACCATGCCGGGCCTGACGGCAAGCGCTTGCTTGATCAACACGAAACTGCCCTGTGTCGCGCCCTCGGCCTGCGCCTGGCCAACACCGCCACGCTGCTGGAGAACGGCCGTGGCCAGAAAACCTAAGGTCCTGCCGCCCCAGGCGTGGCTGGAGCCGCGGGTCAAGGTGGCACGTGCACTGAGCCTGCTGGCGTTTTTTGCCCTGGTGGGTTTGCTGTGCGTGTACTACCTGTTCGTCGCCGACCTGCACGGCGCACGGCCATGGGTGATCCTGCTGATCGAACTGGTGCCACTGCTGGTGCTGGCGCCGGGCATGCTGCTAGGCAGCGCGCGCGGGCATTCGTGGATGTGCTTTGTGGTGAACCTGTACTTCATCAAGGGCGCGCTGGCGGCGTATGACCCGAACCGGCAGTGGTTCGGGGTGCTGGAAATGCTCGCGAGCCTCGCGGTGTTTTGCACGGCATTGTTGTATGTGCGTTGGCGGCATCAGCTGAATCGGCGGCTGGCTGCCGCCTGATAGCGAGTGGGCGCCTGTTAGTCCTCGCGGGTAAGCCCGCTCCCACATTTGGACTGCATTCCCCTGTGGGAGCGGGCTTGCCCGCGAAACCATCAACGCGGTCTCAATGATTCACCGTATACGCCAGCATCATCGACAACTGGCACATCGGCCGGCCACTCTCGGCATGCCATTGGTTGAACGCGCCCTGCACCGTCGCCAGGTCGCGAAGGCTGGTCGGTGCCTTGTCGACGATCTTCTGTGCGTTCAGCGCGGCCACCACGTCATCGCTCGGCACAAACGTATCCTTGCCGACCATGCGCAAGAAGCGCGGCGCGGACAACCCGCCGAGTTGATGGCCGTGCTTGCTCAGGTACTTCCACAGCCCGACGATATCGGTCACCGGCCAATCGGCGACAAACGCGCCGAAACTGCCTTTTTCCTGCTCGATGTCGAGGATCATCTGCGCATTGCGCGGCACGCTCTTGAGCTTGCCCAGGTGGCGGATGATCCGCGTGTCCTGCATCAGCCGCTCCAGGTGCTCAGCCCCCATCAGCACGACCTTTTCCGGGTCGAAGCCAAAAAAAACCTGCTCGAACGCCGGCCACTTGGCGTCCACCACACTGTGCTTCAAGCCCGCACGAAACACGCGCAGCGCCAGGGTCGACAGGTAGCGATCATCGCTGATCTTGCGCAACTGCGCCGGGGTCTTGGGAACCGGTAGATGGGCTTCCAGCTTGGCCGCCGAACCGAAGCGGTTCAGACAATATTCGTGCAGCCACTTGTAATCGCGCATGCCCTCTCCTGGCAGTTGAATTGAAAACGGCGCCCGCGAGCGCCGTGTGTCAGAGCGATGAATAGGCTCAGAGGTTCACAACATTGACGAAGCGCGAGGCGGCGGTCTCGTCAATCTTGAGGCTGGTGAAGTCGAACAGGTTGCGGTCAGCCAGCTGCGAGGGGATCACGTTTTGCAGGCTGCGGAAGATGCTTTCGGTACGGCCGGGGGTCTTGCGCTCCCAGTCCACCAGCATCTCCTTGACCACCTGGCGCTGCAGGTTTTCCTGGGAGCCGCACAGGTTGCACGGGATGATCGGGAACTGCTTGAAGTCGGAGTAGGCCTGGATGTCCTTCTCGTTGCAATACGCCAAGGGGCGAATCACCACGTTGCGCCCGTCATCGGCACGCAGCTTGGGCGGCATGGCCTTGAGCGAGCCGTTGAAGAACATATTGAGGAAAAAGGTCTCGACGATGTCGTCGCGGTGATGACCGAGGGCCATCTTGGTCGCGCCGATCTCATCGGCAAAGGTGTACAACGTGCCACGGCGCAGTCGCGAGCACAGCGAGCAGGTGGTCTTGCCCTCCGGGATCAGTTCCTTGACCACCGAATAAGTGTCTTTTTCGACGATGTGGTACTCGACGCCCAGCTCTTTGAGGTAGGCCGGCAGCACGTGCTCGGGGAAACCCGGTTGTTTCTGGTCCATGTTGACGGCCACGATCTCGAACTTGATCGGCGCGACCTTTTGCAGGTGCAGCAGCACGTCGAGCATGGTGTAGCTGTCTTTACCGCCAGAGAGGCAGACCATGACCTTGTCGCCGTCCTCGATCATGTTGAAATCGGCGACCGCTTCACCGGCCAGGCGACGCAGGCGTTTTTGCAGTTTGTTCTGGTTAACCGTAAGAGTGCCCATGGCGCTTGGATCCGCTAGAGGTGTGTGACGAAAAGCCGGGTATTTTAGCGTCATGAGCGACCGAGTTCCAATGTGGGGGCGAGCACGCCCGCTCCCACACCCGAGCGCATTACCCTTTACAGACCCCGCCGCGATTAGGGCCAACGTTTACAGCGCAATTTGCTCTAAAGGCCCTACAGTTATTCAGGTCATCCCTTCCTATACTGCGACTAGAGGTCGCACAGCTATCCAGGACCTTTGAGGCCATTTGGCCCGTGGGCGCTCCGATGGGGGGCGATGGCAATAACGACAGGAGTGAATGGCATGATCCATCACGTCGTGGGGCTTTTTACCCATCCCGACCAGGAATGGCGGGAAATTCGTGGCGATAAAGAAGAAAGCATCGGCCACATGTACCTCACCCATACCTTGATTCTCGCGGCGATCCCCGCCGTATCCGCCTTTATCGGTACTACCCAGGTCGGCTGGGTCATCGGCAACCGCGCGCCGGTGATGCTGACCCAGGAAAGCGCACTGTGGATGACCCTCATGTCCTACGCCGCCATGCTCGGCGGCGTGGCGGTGATGGGCGCGTTCATTCACTGGATGGCGCGCACCTACGATGCCAACCCCAGCATGGCGCGCTGCGTGGCGTTTGCCACCTACACCGCCACACCGCTGTTCATCGGCGGGCTGGCTGCGCTCTACCCACATATGTGGCTGGGCATGGTCGTGGGCACGGCGGCGATCTGCTACACGGTTTACCTGCTGTATGTGGGGCTGCCCACGTTCATGAGTATCGACCCGGATGAGGGCTTCCTGTTTTCCAGCTCGGTACTGGCCGTGGGCCTGGTGGTACTGGTGGCGATCATGGCGTTTACCGTAATCGTCTGGGGCCTGGGCGTTGGCCCGATCTACACTAACTGACCGTTTAAAACCGTAGGCAAGGCCACCGCAAGGTGGCTTTGTGCGTTATGCATGACCATTCGGCGCCTGACAGATTCGGAAACACGCAGCTTTGCGGCATACTGGACGTCTCTGGAGATATGTACAGCATGCCCGAGCAACTCAATACCCGCGTCGAAGATTGTTTCCTGCAAGCCGAATCCTTTTTCAAACGAAGCTTCAAACGCCCCCAGGTCAGCCTCAAGCTGCGGGGCCAGAAGGCCGGTGTCGCGCATTTGCACGAGAACCTGCTGCGCTTTAACCCACAGTTGTACCGTGAAAACAGCCAACACTTCCTGAAACAGACCGTGGCCCATGAAGTGGCGCATTTGATTGCCCACCAATTGTTTGGCGAACGCATCCAGCCCCATGGCGAGGAATGGCAATTGATCATGCGCGGGGTCTACGAACTGCCGCCAGACCGTTGCCACACCTATGAGGTCAAGCGCCGCCAGGTGACCCGCTACATCTACCGCTGCCCATGTGCCGACAGCGACTTTCCGTTCTCGCCACAGCGCCATGGCATGGTGGCTCAGGGACGGCGCTATTTGTGTCGGCGGTGTCGGCAGACGTTGGTATTCACTGGGGAAACCCGCGTGGAGTAAGGGCCGCGGCGCGGTCAACCTGTGGGCGCTGGCTTGCCTGCGATAAGGCCGCCCAGCCCCTACCCAACTATCTTGGCCTTGCGCAAATCCGCGATGTGCTGAGAGCTGAACCCCAACGCCACCAACACCTCATCGGTGTGTGCCCCCACCGCCACACCGATGTGCCTGGGCGCCGGCAACCCGTCGGAGAACTTCAGTGGGCAAGCCAGTTGCGCCTGGGTCGAACCATCCCCCCTCGGCACCTGGCTGACCAGTTCCCGCGCCTTCAACTGCGGATGCTCGACTGCTTCGCTGAGGCTCAATACCGGTTCCACACAGGCATCCACCTCGGCGAACAATGCACACAGCTCATCGAAGCTGCGCTTCTCAAATTCGACTTGCAGCGCCTGCTTCAGGGCTTTTTGCTGGTCCGGATTGGGCGACAAGCCCTGCGCTGCCAGTTCCGGGCGCCCCAACGCTGTGCAAAGTGACTGCATGAACCCAGGCTCCAGGCTGCCGACTGACAGCCAGCGCCCGTCCCGCGAGCGGTAATAGTCGTAGAAACTGCCACCATTGAGCACATGGTTCTCCCACTCCGGCTCTACCCCGCATGCCAGGTACCCCGCGCCGGCCATGGCGTTCAGGCTGAACGAGCAATCGGTCATGCTCACGTCCAGGTATTGGCCAACCCCGCTGTGCTGCCGGGCGACAACCGCCGCGAGCAGCCCCACCACCGCATGCAGCGAGCCCCCGCCCACGTCCGCCAGCTGCACGCCGAGGGGCAGCGGGCCGCTGCCCTGGCGCCCGGTGTAACTGGCCACCCCGGCCAGGGCCAGGTAATTGATGTCGTGCCCGGCGCGATCCTTGTAGGGCCCGGTCTGGCCGTAACCGGTGATCGACACATAAATCAGCCGGGGGTTGATCGCCTTCAATGCCTCATACCCCAGGCCCAGGCGCTCCATGACCCCGGGCCGGAACTGTTCGAGCACTATGTCGTACTCCTTCACCAGCGCCCGCACGATCTCCAGCGCCTCGGCCTGCTTGAGGTCCAGCGCCAGGCTGCGCTTGTTGCGGTTGAGGTAGGCGTGGCTGGCCGACGTGCCCTGGTCGAGAGGTGGCAGTACGCGCAACAGGTCCATGCGCGTGGGCGATTCGATGCGCAATACCTCGGCGCCCATGTCCGCCAGCATCAACGAGGCGAAAGGGCCAGGCAGCAAGGTAGAGAAATCCAGCACTTTGAGGGACGCCAAGGGACCTGACATGAGCACTCCGTTTCCGTTTTCGATGCCCACAGACTAGGCAGCCTTGCGCCAACCGGCAATCGCCGGAACGGTCACCGACAGTGACTGTTTTGATCACGGCGGGCTTTTTCGTGGCGGCGGCTTTATCATTGCCCCACGTTTGCTTGCAGAGTGTTCCATGAAGTTCGCGATTGCACTGTTTTGCGCCGCCCACGCGCCCTCCTCGCGCCGTGCCCTGCTGTTCGCCCAGGCGGCACTGGCCGGCGGGCATGAGATTGTGCGGCTGTTTTTCTATCAGGACGGCGTCTACAGCGCCTCCAATGCCATCGTTGCGCCTCAGGATGAGCAGGACATCGCCCGCCAATGGCGTGAGTTTGTCAGCGCGCACCAGCTCGATAGCGTGGTATGCATCGCCGCCGCGTTGCGCCGGGGTGTGCTCAACCAGGATGAAGCCACGCGCTATCAACGCAGCGCGGTCAACCTCGAGGCGCCGTGGGAGCTGTCGGGCCTGGGGCAATTGCACGATGCCGCCCAGGCCGCCGACCGCCTGATTTGTTTTGGAGGGCCGTGATATGTCCAAGTCCCTATTGGTTATTAGCCGCCAGGCACCTTGGTCTGGCCCGAGCGCGCGCGAAGCGCTGGACATCGTGCTGGCCGGCGGCGCGTTCGATCTGCCGATCGGCTTGCTGTTCCTCGATGACGGCGTGTTCCAGCTGGCGCCGCACCAGGACGCCAAGGCCGTGCAGCAAAAGGACCTGAGCGCCAACCTGCAGGCGCTGGGCCTGTTCGGTATCGATGATGTGTTCGCCTGCCGCCACAGCCTGGCCGAGCGCGGCCTCACGACGCCTGCGAGTGCGCAGCCGCTGGACAGTGCCGCGATCTGCGCGCTGATTGACCGTTACGACCAGGTGATTACCCTCTGATGTCGACTCTCCATGTGATATCTCACTCCCCGTTTACCGACAGCCGCCTCGACAGCTGCCTGCGTATCTGCGGCGCCGAAGATGCCATCCTGCTCTGTGGCGATGGCGCCTACGGGCTGCACAACCCGGCCCTGCACACCAAGGGCGTGAAGGTCTTTGTGCTGGCCGAAGACATGCAGGCGCGCAACTTGCCGCTTCCAGACTGGGCCGACAGCGTCGATTACCCAGGTTTTGTGCAATTGTCGATTGACTACGACAAGGTCAACAGCTGGCTATGAACACCCTGACCGTAGGCGCACGCACCCTGGAACTGGACAAAGACGGCTACCTCGTAGACCTCAATGAATGGTCCGATGAGGTGGCCAACGCCCTGGCCGCCGCCGAGCCCCTGGCGTTGACCGCGGACCACTGGGAAATCCTCACCCTGCTGCGCCAGTTCTATGCCGAATTCCAGCTGTCCCCCGCTACACGCCCATTGATCAAGTACACCGCCTTGAAGCTGGGTCCGGAAAAGGGCAACAGCCTGCACCTCAACAAATTGTTCAACGGCACTCCCGCCAAACTCGCCGCCAAGCTGGCGGGCCTGCCCAGGCCAACGAACTGCTTATGACCGACTTTGCCCCGCTGACCCTTGAAACCCCCGCCGAGCATCCGTTTGCGCAGTTCGTGCGCATCCTGGGCAAAGGCAAGCGCGGTGCGCGCAACCTCACCCGCGAAGAGGCCCGCGAAGCCATGGGCATGCTGCTCGACGAAAAAGTCGAGGACACCCAACTCGGCGCCTTCCTGATGCTGTTGCGCCACAAGGAAGAAAGCCCGGAAGAACTCGCCGGTTTCACCGAAGCGGTGCGCGAGCGCCTGGATGGCCCGGCGCTGAACGTGGACATCGACTGGCCAACCTACGCCGGCAAGAAGCGTCACCTGCCCTGGTACCTGCTGGCGGCCAAGTGCCTGGCGCAGAACGGCGTGCGCATCCTGATGCACGGCGGTGGCGCGCACACGGCAGGCCGGCTGTACACCGAGCAATTGCTGGAAGGTTTGCAGATTCCGCTGTGCCGTAACTGGCAGCAAGTCGAGGCCGCGTATGAACAAGGCGACCTCGCGTTTATCCCACTGGGTGATTGGGCGCCGCAACTGCAGCGCATGATCGACCTGCGCAACACGCTGGGACTGCGCTCGCCGATCCACTCCCTGGCGCGCCTGCTCAACCCACTGAATGCACGTCTTGGCCTGCAAAGCATTTTCCATCCGGGTTACCAGGGCGTGCACCGCGACGCCAGCGGCCTGCTCGGCGACAATGTGATCGTGGTAAAGGGTGACGGTGGCGAGGTCGAGATCAACCCCGACACCCTCAGCCATCTGTACGGCACCACCGCTGGCGAAAGCTGGGACGAAGAATGGCCCGCCCTCTCCGCCCAGCGCCACGTCAAGCCGGCCGCACTCGACCCCGAACACCTGAAGGCGGTGTGGCGCGGCGATGTCGAAGACAGCTACCCGCAACTGGCGCTGATCGCCACCATGGCCCTGGCGTTGCGCGGCCTGGGCCACCCACGGGAACAGGCCTTTGAATTGGCCCAGCAATACTGGACCGCACGAGACAAATCGATTTAATCGATCATTCACGCCCGGTCTTTGCGCTTTTAGTTCGAACTCATCCCTTTAGACTGGGCTCCAACGCTTATTAGCCAAGGAGCCAGTCATGGGTTTGCTGATCGAAGGACACTGGAAAGACCAGTGGTACGAAAGTAGCGCAGATGGCGCTTTCCAGCGCGAACAGGCGCAACGCCGCAATTGGGTAACCGCTGACGGCTCGCCTGGCCCAAGTGGCCAAGGCGGCTTCAAGGCCGAGGCCGGTCGCTACCACCTCTATGTGTCCCTCGCCTGCCCGTGGGCCCATCGCACGCTGATCCTGCGCAAGCTCAAGGGCCTGGAAAGTTTGATTGAGGTGTCCGTGGTCAGTTGGCTGATGCTGGAAAACGGCTGGACCTTCGACAAGTCCCACGGTTCTACCGGCGACCAGCTCGACGACTTTGCCTTCATGCACCAGCGATACACCGCCGACACTGCCGATTACACCGGGCGCGTCACCGTACCGGTGCTGTGGGACAAAAAGCTGCAGCGCATCGTCAGCAATGAATCGGCGGAAATCATCCGCATGTTCAACAGCGCCTTCAATGAACTGACCGGCAACACGCTGGACTTCTACCCCGAGCCACTGCGCGTGACCATCGATGCGCTGAACGATCGGATCTACCCGGCCGTGAACAACGGCGTGTATCGCGCAGGCTTCGCCACCTCACAGCAGGCGTATGAACGTGCGTTTGATGATGTGTTTGCCGAGCTGGATTACCTGGAACAGCACTTGAGCGACCATCGCTACCTGGCGGGCGAGTTCCTCACCGAAGCGGATGTACGGTTGTTCACCACACTGATTCGCTTTGATGCGGTGTATTACAGTCACTTCAAATGCAACCTGCGCAGGATCGCGGACTATCCGAACCTGTCGAATTGGTTGAGGGAAATGTATCAGTGGCCGGGCGTGGCCGAGACGGTGGATTTTGCCCACATCAAGGGGCACTACTATGCCAGTCACCGCACGATCAACCCGACGGGCATTGTGCCGAAAGGCCCCTCGCAACGGTTTGATGGCCAGCATGATCGGCAGCGGTTGATTGCCAAGGGCGTGTGGGACTGATCCAAAGCATTGACTGGCTTTTAGGGCCTCATCGCGGGCAAGCCCGCTCCCACAGGGGATTGTATTCCCATGCGGGAGCGGGCTTGCTCGCGATGCTCCCAAGGCTTACACCTGGGATTGCGCGCCTTCAAACCACTTCAGCTTCTCGCGCAACACCACCACCTCACCGACGATCACCAGTGTCGGCGCATGCACTTCATGCTCCGCCACCATGCGTGGCAAATCCGCCAGCGTGCCGGTAAACACCCGCTGGTTGGACGTGGTGCCTTGCTGGATCAACGCCGCCGGGGTATCCGCCGCCCGCCCATGCTTGATCAGTTGCTCGCAGATGATCGGCAAGCCAATCAAGCCCATGTAGAAGACCAGGGTTTGCGAAGGCGCCACGAGATCACTCCAGGGCAGGTCCGAAGTCCCGTTCTTTAAGTGCCCAGTGATGAAGCGTACAGACTGCGCGTAGTCGCGGTGGGTCAGCGGAATTCCGGCATAGGCCGCGCAACCGCTGGCCGCCGTGATTCCCGGTACCACCTGGAATGGGATGCCATGGGCCGCCAATTCCTCGATCTCTTCGCCACCGCGGCCAAAAATGAACGGATCGCCACCCTTGAGCCGCAGCACGCGCTTGCCCTGCTTGGCCAGGTCCACCAATTGCTGGTTGATCTGCTCCTGAGGCACCGCGTGGTCGGCGCGTCGCTTGCCGACGTAGATACGCTCGGCATCGCGGCGGCACAGTTCGAGAATCGCCGGCGCGACCAGGCGGTCGTACAGCACCACGTCGGCTTGCTGCATCAGGCGCAGGGCGCGGAAGGTCACCAGGTCAGGATCACCCGGACCTGCGCCCACCAGGTAAACTTCGCCCGGTGCGTTAGGGGGCGCGCCATTGACCTTCTCGATCAACAGCCGCTCGGCTTCATCGCCCTGCCCGGCCAACTGGCGGTCGGCAATCGGCCCCTGGAAAACCTCTTCCCAGAACGCACGACGCTGTTGCACATTCGGGTATAAGCCTTTGACCTGGGCACGAAAACGCGCGGCCAGGCCGGCCAGTTGACCGTAAGTGGACGGAATCCACGTTTCCAGCTTGGCGCGGATCAAGCGCGCCAGCACAGGTGCATCACCGCCGCTGGAGACGGCGATCACCAACGGTGAACGATCGACAATCGCCGGGAAGATCACACTGCACAAGGCCGGCGCATCCACCACATTGACCGGTACGCAACGGCGCTTGGCGTCGCTGGACACTTGCGCGTTCAGCGGCTCGTCGTCGGTTGCCGCGATAATCAGGGTGCAACCATCGAGGTCGGCCTCCTGGTAACCGCGCAACACCAGTTCCCCGCCACTGCCCAGCACCAGTTCACGCAACTGGTCTTCGATCTGGGGAGCAACCACCCGCAGCAACGCACCGGCATCGGCCAGCAGGCGGGATTTGCGCAAGGCAATCTCCCCGCCACCGACGACCAACACACGACTGCCGCGCAGGTTATGAAACAGCGGCAGAAATTCCATTTAGCGGATGACCTCGACGCCCGCCATGTACGGCTTGAGCACTTCAGGTACGCGGATCGAACCGTCAGCCTGCTGGTAGTTTTCCAGCACGGCCACCAGGGTGCGACCTACAGCCAGGCCCGAACCGTTGAGGGTATGGACCAGTTCCGGCTTGCCGGTTTCCGGGTTGCGGAAACGCGCCTGCATGCGACGGGCCTGGAAATCACCACAGTTGGAGCACGAGGAGATCTCGCGGTATTTGTCCTGGCTCGGCACCCACACTTCAAGGTCGTAGGTCTTGACGGCGCTGAACCCCATGTCGCCAGTGCACAGTGCCAGCACGCGGTACGGCAGTTCCAGCAGTTGCAGCACGCGTTCGGCGTTGGCGGTCAGGCCTTCGAGGGCTTCCATGGAGGTCGACGGCTCGACCACCTGCACCATCTCGACCTTGTCGAACTGGTGCTGGCGGATCATGCCGCGCGTATCGCGACCCGACGCGCCGGCTTCGCTGCGAAAGCACGGGCTGTGCGCCACGAACTTGATCGGCAGTTGCTTGGCATCGAGGATCTCGCCGGCCACGATGTTGGTCAGCGACACTTCGGCAGTCGGGATCAGGTACAGGTCGGCTTCGCCGTCGCGGCTGATCTTGAACAGGTCTTCTTCGAACTTCGGCAACTGGCTGGTGCCCATCAGTGCCGGTGCCTGCACCAGGTAAGGGGTGTAGGCTTCTTCGTAACCGTGCTCGCCGGTGTGCAGGTTGATCATGAACTGCGCCAGGGCACGGTGCATGCGCGCGATCGGGCCGCGCAGCAAGGCAAAGCGCGCACCCGACATTTTGGCGGCGGTCTCGAAGTCCAGGCCACCGGTCAATTCGCCCAGGGCGACGTGGTCCTTGATCTCGAAATCAAATGCCTTGGGCGTGCCCCAGCGGCGTACTTCGACGTTGCCGTCTTCGTCTTCGCCAATCGGCACGGATTCGTGCGGGATGTTGGGGATGCCCAGCAGGATCGAATCCAGCTCGGACTGGATCTTTTCCAGCTCGACCTTGCCGTCGGACAGCTCGGTGCCCATGCGCTCGACATCCGCCATCAACGGCGCGATGTCTTCACCGCGCTGCTTGGCCTGACCGATGGATTTGGAACGCGCATTCCGTTCAGCCTGCAGTGCTTCGGTGCGGGTCTGGACGGTCTTGCGCTGTTCTTCCAGCGCTTCGATGCGCGCAACATCCAAGGCAAAGCCACGGGATGCCAGGCGGTCCGCTACGTCCTGAAGGTTGCTACGTAACAGTTTGGAATCGAGCATGTCGGTCTCTCGTTTATCAAAGTTTGGTCAAGGACAGGCCAGCCCAGGTGGCGAGCAGCCCGCCGAACACGCTGATGCCCAAGTACCCGAAGGCTACCAGGGCCTGCCCGCTTTCCAGCAGGCGCAGCGTATCCAGTGAAAAGGATGAAAAGGTCGTCAGACCGCCTACAAAGCCGACAATCAAGCCAGCACGTATTTCAATCGGTACTTCCGGGCGCAACAGGAACCAACCGTACAACAGCCCGATGATCAGGCAACCCACCAGATTGACCGCCAGGGTCGCTGCATAAAAGTGCTTCGGCCAGTTAGCGCTCACCCAAGTACCGGTGGCGAAACGCAATAATGTACCAGCGATGCCGGCTGCGGACACGGCAAGAATCGTCTTGAGCACTACTTTCTCCGCTGTCTGGGGCTGAGTCGATCGAGTTGCGCGAGGTGATTGAGCTTTTCGCCGATCTTCAGCTCCAGTCCACGGGGCACCGGCTGGTAGAGCGGCAGCGGCTCAAGCTCATCGGGAAAATAGTCCTCACCGGCCGCATAGGCATCCGGCTCATCGTGGGCATAACGGTATTCATCACCGTAACCCAGTTGCTTCATCAACTTGGTTGGCGCGTTGCGCAAGTGCATCGGCACTTCGAGGGAGCCATATTCGGCGGCGGCGCGCAGTGCGGACTTGAAGCCCATGTACACCGCATTGCTCTTAGGCGCACACGCCAGGTAAGTGATGGCCTGGGCCACGGCCAACTCGCCTTCCGGGCTGCCGAGTCGCTCCTGCACGTCCCAGGCCGCAAGGCACAGGCTCAGTGCCCGGGGGTCGGCGTTGCCGATGTCTTCGCTGGCCATGCGCACCACCCGGCGCGCGAGATAAAGCGGGTCGCAACCGCCGTCGATCATGCGTGCAAACCAGTAGAGCGCGCCGTCCGGGTTGGAGCCGCGCACAGATTTGTGCAGCGCCGAGATCTGGTCGTAGAAGGCCTCGCCGCCCTTGTCGAAGCGCCGGCGTGTATCGCCGAGCAGGCTTTGCAGCAGGTCGACGCCAATCTCACCGCCGTCATCAGCCAGGTCGGAGGCGTTCTCCAGCAGGTTGAGGAAGCGGCGGCCGTCGCCGTCGGCGGCGGTCAGCAGGATCTTGAAACCCTCTTCGCTCACGCTGAGTTGCCGCTTGCCCAACCCTTTGTCTTCGTTCAAGGCGCGGTGCAGCAGCTTCTGCATGGCCGCCTCGTCCAGGCTTTTGAGCACATAGACCCGTGCTCGCGACAGCAAGGCGTTGTTCAATTCAAACGAAGGGTTTTCGGTGGTGGCGCCGATAAAGATCAGCGTGCCGTCCTCGACATAGGGCAGGAACGCATCCTGCTGCGACTTGTTGAAGCGATGCACTTCGTCGACGAACAGGATGGTGCGCTTACCGTATTGCCCGGCCTGCTGCTTGGCGACCTCCACTGCCTGACGGATCTCCTTGACCCCGGCCAGCACCGCCGAGACCGTTTCGAAGTGCGCATCCGAGACCTTCGCCAAGAGCCGCGCCAGGGTGGTCTTGCCCACCCCAGGCGGCCCCCAGAAGATCATCGAGTGCAGCGCACCCTGCTCCAGCGCTTCACGCAAAGGCTTGCCACGAGCGAGCAGGTGTTCCTGACCGACGTACTCATCCAGGTTGGTCGAACGCAAGCGCGCGGCCAGTGGCTGGGCAATCGGGTCACTTCGAAACAGATCCATGGGCAGCGTTTGAAACCTCTAGATTATTCCTGGATCACGTCGGCACCCTTGGGGATGTCGAACTTGAACTTGGATGCGGGAACCGGCTGGTTAGCCTTGACCCCGGAGAACAGGATATCGGTGCGCTGGCCGACGCTGTCGACCAGGCGCATGTTGTTGATCACGCCGTTGCCAAACGACAGGGACAGTGTGTCAAACAGCGTGTCCTTGGATTTCGGCTTGAGGGTGAACTCGATCACGTTGCTGGTCTGCTTGGACGTGATATCGAAGCTGTCGTTGATTTTCGACACATCACCCGACAACAGCAGCGCCGGAGTCTGGTTCAGGCGCGGGTCAAGCTTCTTGATGGTCGCCTGCTCCAGGTCCGGGTCCCACAGGGTGACCTTCTGGCCATCGGAAACGATGGTCTGCTCAGCCTTGCCCTCGGTGTGCCAGTAGAACAGGCCAGGGCGCTGCACGGCCATTTCGCCTGCAGTTTCCTGCAGTTGGGTGCCGCCGGCATCCAGGGTCAGCTGGGAAAAGCGCGCGGTCAGGGTCTGGGATTTGTCCAGCAGGTTTTTCAGGCTGGCGACGGAGGCCGGGTCAGCGTGGGCCGAAACAGCGGTCAGGGCCAGTGCCGGCAACAACAGCATGCGGATAAGACGCATGGGAGTCCTCATTGAGTAGTCAGGGCGTGCCGCGTGCTGCCACGCGGCGCGGGATCAGTCGCGCATCTGCCCGGGGGCAATGACTTCGCGCGAGCCGTTGGTGTTCATTGCGGTAACGACGCCGGCCATTTCCATCGCTTCGATCATGCGGGCGGCGCGGTTGTAGCCGATTTTCAGCTTGCGCTGCACAGCAGAGATCGAGGCGCGACGGCTTTCCAGTACGAAGGCCACGGCTTCGTCATACAGCGCGTCGGTCTCGGCGTCATCGTCGCCACCGCTGCTGCCGCCGTCGAAGCCACTGCCGGCCTCTTCCACACCGGCGAGGATATCGTCGTTGTATTCCGGTGCGCCACGCAGTTTCCAAGCCTCTACCACGCGGTGGACTTCATCGTCGGAAACAAAGGCGCCATGCACCCGGATCGGCAGGCTGGTGCCCGGCGGCATATAGAGCATGTCACCGTGGCCGAGCAGTTGTTCGGCGCCGCCCTGGTCGATGATGGTCCGCGAGTCGATCTTGCTCGACACCTGGAACGCCATACGGGTCGGGATGTTGGCCTTGATCAGGCCCGTGATCACGTCAACCGACGGCCGCTGGGTCGCGAGGATCAAGTGAATACCGGCCGCACGGGCCTTCTGGGCGATACGTGCAATCAGCTCTTCAACCTTCTTGCCGACGATCATCATCATGTCGGCGAATTCGTCGACCACCACCACGATGGTCGGCAGCTTGCTCAGCAGTGGCGCTTCGTCGTGGATGCTTTCGCGCTTGTACAGCGGGTCGGTGAGCGGCGTGCCGGCCTCCTGGGCTTCCTTGACCTTGGCGTTGAAGCCAGAGAGGTTACGCACGCCCATCTTCGCCATCAGCTTGTAGCGGCGTTCCATCTCGGCAACGCTCCAGCGTAGGGCGTTGGCGGCGTCCTTCATGTCAGTAACCACCGGACACAGCAGGTGCGGGATGCCTTCGTAGATCGACAACTCCAGCATCTTCGGGTCGATCATGATCAGCTTGGCGTCTTCCGGGCCGGACTTGAACAGGATCGACAGGATCATCGCGTTCACACCCACCGACTTACCGGAGCCGGTGGTACCGGCCACCAGCAGGTGAGGCATCTTCGCCAGGTCGGTGATGACCGGCTTGCCACCGATATCGTGGCCCAGGGCCAGGGTAACCGGCGACTTGAAGTTGTCGTACTCGGGGGTCGACAGCACTTCGGAGAAGCGCACGATCTGGCGGTCTTCGTTGGGAATCTCGATACCCACGGTGGTCTTGCCAGGGATGACTTCCACCACGCGCACACTGGTCACGGCCAGGGAACGGGCCAGGTCTTTCGCCAGGTTGGCGATACGGCTGACCTTCACGCCGGCAGCCGGCTGGATTTCGTAACGGGTGATCACCGGGCCGGGGTGGATGGAGTCCACCGACACTTCGACGCCGAACTCCTTGAGCTTGATTTCCAGCAAGTGGCCGACGGCCGCCAGGGATTCCGGTGAATAGTTGAGTTGTTTCTTTTCGGCCGGATCGAGGATCGAGATCGGCGGCAAGGTGCCCTCGACCGCGCTGTCGACGAACAGCGGTGCCTGCTTCTCTTTCTGCACACGATGGCTCGGTTCCGCCGGCTTCGGCGGCGCTGGGGCAATCACGGGCGGCACCTGCTTCTCGCGGTCCGACATGTGTTTGCTCAGGGCCTGCTCGCGCTCGATCAAGCGCTCCTTGACCTTGGCCTGCTCGCGCCGGTCCGGCGTGCTCGGGGCCACGACTTCATTGACGCGGGTGTCCACCTCACGCAATTGGGCCACCATGCGCTTGCGGTCGACGCGCGCCGCCCACCAGCGGTTCGCGGCACCCTGGAACAGTTCCAGCAGGTCGAGGGTGATCTTGCCGGTCACGTCCATCACCTTGAACCATGACAGGTCGGTGAACACAGTAAGGCCGAACAGGAACAGCGCAATGAACATCAGGGTGCTGCCCTGGATGTTCAGGGACTTGCGCGCCAGGTCGCCGAGGCTTTCGCCCAGCGCACCGCCCGCGCCCGCCGGCAGGCCAGTGGGTGCATGGAAGTGGATATGGGCCAGGGCCGCGCCGGACAGCACCAGGAACACCAGCCCGATCAGGCGCCAGGAGAACAGCCAACCGCTCCACTGCCATGGCTCGTGACGCTGGCGGAAGATCTGCCAGGTCTTGATCGCCAGCAGCAGCGGGAAGATATAGGCGAAGTAACCCAGCACCATGAACAGGATATCGGCGCTGTAGGAACCGGCAGGCCCACCGAAGTTCTGCACGTCTTCGATCTTGCTGTTGTGGCTCCAGCCCGGATCGTCCTTGCCATAGGTCAGCAAGGCCATCATCAGGAACAGGCACAGGGCGCCGATAGCGATCAGCGCGCCTTCCTTGAGGCGATAATGCAGGTGCTGGCGCCAGGCTGGCACCACGGCTGCTTTAGGTGTTGCGGCGGATTTCTTCAAAACGGGTCTATTCCTGCGCCTTTAGCGCGTCCATCTGTTGAATGACTGCAAATACTGCCCAATCCGAGCAGCTGAAAAATGAACGAGCGTCGTTGAATCTACTTTTAACACTGGGCGATTGCTGGATGAAGTGGCGATAACGCCACAATCGCCGCATTGTACGGGTTTGTGCCCCTGATGCCACGCCACTTGGCGATCTTCAAGCAGCATAGCCAATTGCGTGTCACAAGATGTTCAATTTGAGCATGCATTGTCTTTGCTGACAAAGGCTTATGGGCTGTTTTTACTAATCCAGGCAAGCTTGGCAAAAGGCCTGCACGGGCCAGACCCGATTACGACCACGCCTTGCGCAGGGAGTTGCAGAAACACCCGCTCACGCTAATACACGCCAATAGCCGATTCGGGCTGGCCCCAGAGCGCTGTGTCGACAATAATCACCTCTTCGGGGCACGCACCACACCTGCCCACTCCCCTCCCCTTCCGCAAGCCTGGATGCCATGCTGACCTGGTTACAACGCGACACCCTGACGTTCCCACCGCTGGCCAAAGCCATGCGCGAACCCAATGGCCTGCTCGCTGCCGGCGGCGACTTGTCCGCCGAGCGACTGATCAAGGCATACCGCCACGGCTGCTTCCCGTGGTTCTCGGAAGGCCAACCGATCCTCTGGTGGTCGCCCGACCCACGCACCGTGATATTCCCCGACGAGCTGCACGTCTCGCGCAGCCTGGGCAAACTGTTGCGCCAGAAGCGCTACACCGTGACCTTCGACCAGGACTTCGCCGCAGTCATCCAGGCCTGTGCCGCACCGCGCGCCTATGCGGAGGGTACGTGGATCACCGAGAGCATCCAGAGCGCCTACCTGGAGTTGCACCAGCGCGGTTATGCCCACTCGGTGGAGGTCTGGGACAACGGTGAACTGGTCGGCGGCCTGTATGGCCTGGCGATGGGCCAGCTATTTTTTGGCGAGTCCATGTTCAGCCGCGCCGACAACGCCTCGAAATTCGGCTTCGCCACGCTGACCCGTCAACTGCAGGCTTGGGGTTTTGTGCTGATCGACTGCCAGATGCCCAACGATCACCTGCACAGCCTGGGCGCCCGCGCCATATCCCGCAGCGACTTCGCAGGTTTCCTGCGCGATCATCTGGACCAACCCAGCTCTGGACCGTGGGTTTCCTAGGCGACTTTCGCACTCCTGGCTTACACTTATTTCAAAGCTTATCCGAGGGTTGATCATGACCGAGTTGGCGCGCTTGAAGTTTTATGCCACTCAACCCCACTCTTGCAGCTATCTGCCCGACGAGCAGGCCACCACACTGTTCCTCGACCCCAGCCAGCCTATGGACGTGCATGTGTATGCCGACCTGTCGGAGATGGGCTTTCGGCGCAGTGGCGATCATCTCTACCGGCCGCACTGCCAGAATTGCAATGCCTGTGTACCGGCGCGCATCCCCGTGGCCCAGTTCATGCCGGACCGTAACCAGAAACGCATCCTCAAGCGCAACGCCGACCTGACGGTGACGGCGACCAAGCCACGTTTCACCGAAGAGTACTTCGACCTTTACCAGCGCTATATCGAGGAACGGCACGCTGATGGCGATATGTTCCCGCCCAGTCGCGACCAGTTTTCCACGTTCCTGGTGCGTGACCTGCCCTTCTCGCGCTTCTACGAGTTTCGTGCAGACGGCCGACTGGTGGCGGTTGCCGTGACCGATCTGTTGCCCAATGGCCTGTCAGCGGTCTACACCTTCTATGAACCTGCCGAAGAACGTCGCAGCCTGGGACGCTTCGCGATCCTCTGGCAGATCGGTGAAGCACTGCGCCAGGAACTGGAGGCGGTGTACCTCGGATACTGGATCAAGAACTGCAAAAAGATGAACTACAAGACCCAATATCGGCCCATAGAACTGCTGATTAATCAAAGATGGGTCACGCTTAACTAGAACCCCTTGGCTTGAACACCCTTTTTCGGGCACAATGCACGCCGCTTTTGCCTGGCGCAGTTGCACCGGGCCATTCACTGGATACCGAGGGCTTTACTGCATGTCGAAAGAAGACAGCTTCGAAATGGAAGGCACTGTCGTCGACACCCTGCCCAACACCATGTTTCGTGTGGAGTTGGAAAATGGGCACGTCGTAACCGCGCATATCTCCGGCAAGATGCGCAAGAACTACATTCGTATTCTTACCGGTGACAAAGTGCGCGTCGAGCTGACGCCCTATGACTTGAGCAAAGGGCGCATCACTTACCGCGCTCGTTAAGCAAGTCAATACAAGACGCCCGGTTATGCCGGGCGTTTTTGTGTGTGCGCTATTTAACTATCGCCACTTGACCCCACAGCTGACACGCAGGCAGCAAAAAGGCGCCTTGGGGCGCCTTTTTGTTGTGTCGCGACCGCTATCAGGCCATTTCAGCCGTGGTCTCGAACTCGAAGGTCAGCTCGCCGTCCTTCAGGTCGATATGCACCACGCCACCATGGTCGGAGAGTTCGCCAAACAGGATCTCCTCGGCCAATGGCCGCTTGATCTTGTCCTGGATCAGACGCGCCATTGGGCGAGCGCCCATTGATGCATCGTAACCACCCTCCGCCAGCCAGTTGCGCGCCGCGTCCGTCACATCCAGCTGCACGCGCTTGTCTTCCAGCTGCGCCTGGAGCTCGGTGAGGAACTTGTCCACCACGCTCTTGATAACCTCATGGCTGAGGCGACCAAACTGGATAATGGTGTCCAGGCGGTTGCGGAACTCCGGCGTGAAGCTCTTCTTGATCACTTCCATCGCATCGGAGGAGTGATCCTGATGCGTGAAGCCGATCGAAGCCCGCGCGGCCGTTTCAGCGCCGGCGTTGGTGGTCATGATCACGATCACGTTGCGGAAGTCCGCCTTGCGGCCGTTGTTGTCGGTCAGGGTCCCGTGGTCCATCACTTGCAGCAGCAAGTTGAAGACTTCGGGGTGGGCCTTCTCGATTTCATCGAGCAGCAATACGCAATGCGGCTGCTTGGTGATCGCTTCGGTCAACAGACCACCCTGGTCGAAGCCGACATAGCCCGGAGGCGCACCGATCAGGCGCGAGACAGTATGGCGCTCCATGTACTCGGACATGTCGAACCGCACCAGCTCAATACCCATGGCCTTGGCCAACTGCCGTGCCGCTTCGGTCTTGCCGACGCCGGTCGGGCCAGCAAACAGGAACGAGCCCACCGGCTTGTCAGGCGACTTGAGGCCCGCACGCGACAGCTTGATCGCCGTTGAGAGCGCGTCGATGGCTGCATCCTGGCCGAACACGGTGAGCTTGAGGTCACGCTCCAGGTTACGCAGCAGCTCCTTGTCAGAACTGTTGACGTGCTTAGGCGGAATCCGCGCGATCTTCGCCACGATGTCCTCGACCTGAGGCACGTCGATGCGTTTGACACGCTTCTCGACCGGCTGCAGGCGCTGGTAGGCACCCGCCTCGTCGATCACGTCGATGGCCTTGTCGGGCATATGCCGGTCATTGATATAGCGCGACGCCAGCTCAGCCGCCGAGCGCAGCGCTTCATCGGTGTACTCGATGCCGTGGTGCGCTTCGAAACGCCCCTTGAGCCCGCGCAGGATGCCGATGGTGTCTTCAACCGAAGGCTCGGACACGTCGACCTTCTGGAAGCGACGCGCCAAGGCACGGTCTTTCTCGAAGATGCCGCGGAATTCCTGGAACGTGGTCGAACCGATGCAGCGGATATCACCCGACGACAGCAGCGGCTTGAGGAGGTTGGAGGCATCCATCACCCCACCGGATGCAGCGCCCGCACCAATGATGGTGTGGATTTCATCGATGAACAGGATCGCCTGTGGACGTTTTTTCAGCTCACCGAGCAACGCCTTGAAGCGCTTCTCGAAATCGCCACGGTACTTGGTCCCGGCGAGTAGCGCGCCCAGGTCAAGGGAGTAGACGACGCTGTTCGCCAGCAGGTCCGGTACCTGGTTGTCCACGATGCGCTTGGCCAGGCCTTCGGCAATCGCGGTTTTACCCACGCCAGCCTCACCCACCAGCAACGGGTTGTTCTTGCGTCGACGCGCCAGGATCTGCGCGACGCGCTCAACCTCGAGTTCACGACCCACCAGCGGATCGATCCGCCCCTGGCGCGCCAGTTCGTTGAGGTTGCTGGCATAGGCATCCAGTGGATTGCCCGAAGAGGAAGACTCACCGCCCTCATCGTCCTGCATATCCTGTTCACCCTCGGAATGATCGCCGTGCCCAGGCACCTTGGAGATACCGTGGGCGATGTAGTTGACGACATCGATACGGGCAACGCTCTGCTGTTTCAGCAGGAACACTGCCTGGCTTTCCTGTTCGCTGAAAATCGCCACCAGCACATTGGCGCCTGTGACTTCACGCTTACCGGAGCTCTGAACGTGGAAAACAGCACGCTGCAATACCCGCTGGAAGCCCAGGGTTGGCTGGGTCTCACGGTCCTCGTCATGTACGGGGATCAGTGGCGTGGTGGAGTCGATAAACTCCTGCAGGTCGTGCTTGAGTTTGTCGAGGTTGGCGCCGCACGCACGCAGAACGGTGGCGGCAGCTTCGTTATCCAAAAGTGCCAGCAGCAGGTGCTCGACGGTCATGAATTCATGACGCTTCGAACGGGCCTCCTTGAAGGCAAGATTGAGGGTGACTTCGAGCTCGCGGTTTAACATAGCTTCACCTCATACCCAAGTGGTCGGCGTTAACCGTCCTTCTCGATTTCACAGAGTAGCGGATGCTGGCTTTCCCTGGCGTACTGGTTGACCTGCATGGCCTTTGTCTCGGCGATGTCGCGGGTAAACACTCCACATACTGCCCGTCCTTCTGTGTGAACGGCCAGCATTACCTTGGTCGCCAACTCGCGGTTCAGGTTAAAAAACACCTCGAGCACTTCGACCACGAAATCCATCGGTGTGTAGTCATCATTGAACAAAACCACCTTGTACATCGGCGGCGCCTGTAGAGCAGGCTTGGCCTCCTGAACAGCAATGCCTGCAGAACCGTCGTCATCATGTTCCTGATCCGGTCGATCCTGATTGAATGTTAGTCGAATCTGGCTGTTTGCATGCATGGAAAGAAAGGTTCGTCAGTGGTTCAAATACAGTGGTGGGGGCGACCTGTCAGAATTTCAACTGCTGACCGGCCGGTCGCCTTGACTATCGGCGAAACGGTGTTACAACCAATAGAACCCACAGTGGGTAAAAAAGGTCCGCGCAGTCAACCTTATTTATTCGGGTTAGGACGGATAAACTGGATGATACTCCAGTGATGGAGTCTGGTGCAGAGGGATATGGGTATGTCTGGCGTCAAGATCAGTGGCAAGGTCAAGTGGTTCAACAATGCCAAGGGATATGGCTTTATCAATGAGGAAGGGAAAACAGAGGACCTTTTTGCGCACTATTCAGCGATCATCATGGACGGGTACAAGACGCTGAAAGCGGGACAAGCAGTCACCTTTGAGATCATTCAAGGCCCAAAAGGGCTACACGCCGTGAATATCGACACAGCCAAGGCAGACGTTCTTGCCAGCCCCGCAGCACACGCGAGCGAAACAGAAAAGAAACAAACGGCCTGATCCGCCGCCGAGCGCGCAGCGCGCGATAAAAAAACGGCCAACCCATCAATCTGGAATGGCCGTTTTTTATGCCCGCCTGCTTTACATGTGCGAGATCAACGCATCACCAAACCCAGACGACGACACCAGCTTCGCACCTTCCATCAGGCGCTCGAAGTCATAGGTCACGGTCTTGGCCGAAATCGCACCATTGGTGCCCTTGATGATCAAGTCGGCCGCCTCGGTCCAGCCCATGTGCCGTAGCATCATTTCCGCCGACAGAATCAAGGAACCCGGGTTGACCTGGTCCTTGCCCGCGTATTTGGGCGCGGTGCCGTGGGTCGCCTCGAACATCGCCACGGTATCCGACAGGTTTGCACCGGGCGCAATACCAATGCCCCCCACTTCCGCTGCCAGGGCATCGGAGAGGTAGTCGCCGTTCAGGTTGAGGGTGGCGATCACATCATACTCGGCCGGGCGCAGCAGGATCTGCTGGAGCATGGCGTCGGCAATGGCGTCCTTGACCACCACGTTCTTGCCGGTCTTCGGGTTCTTGAACTGCATCCACGGGCCGCCGTCGAGCAGCGTGGCACCGAATTCTTCGGCGGCCACTTCATACGCCCACTCCTTGAAGGCACCTTCGGTGAACTTCATGATGTTGCCTTTGTGCACGATGGTCAGCGAGTCGCGGTCGTTATCCACTACATATTGCAGGGCTTTACGCGCCAGACGCTGAGTCCCCTCCTTCGAGACCGGCTTCACGCCAATCCCGCAATCCTGATCAAAACGGATCTTGGTGACGCCCATTTCCTCCTTGAGGAATTTGATCACCTTGATCGCCTCCGGCGAACCCGCCTTCCACTCGATCCCGGCATAAATATCTTCGGAGTTTTCACGGAAGATGGTCATGTCCACGTCGCCAGGCTTCTTCACCGGGCTGGGCACACCTTCGAACCAGCGCACCGGGCGCAGGCATACATAAAGGTCGAGTTGCTGACGCAGCGCCACGTTCAACGAACGGATACCACCCCCGACCGGCGTGGTCAGCGGGCCCTTGATGGACACCACGTAATCCTTGACCGCATCCAGGGTTTCCTGGGGCAGCCAGGTGTCCTGGTCGTAGACTTGAGTTGCTTTCTCACCGGCGTAAACCTCCATCCACGAGATTTTTCGCTTGCCGCCGTAGGCCTTTTCAACAGCTGCGTCGACCACCTTGATCATCACCGGGCTGATGTCGACGCCGATACCGTCACCTTCGATGTAAGGGATGATCGGTTGGTCAGGAACATTGAGAGAATGGTCTGCATTGACGGTGATTTTGTCGCCGACTGCCGGAACCTGAATCTTCTTGTATCCCATGCTGAACTCCATCTATGGATTGAACATCTGGCTGCGTTCGAGCCTACTCCAGATAAATGGCGACTGAAACCTCACGCCATGCTCATTTGCATCGAAAACAGCATAATTTGTCGCCTACAAGCCTGAAAGCAAAGGGAAAAGCGCCAATCTTGAGCACATCGTGCGACTTTGGTAGCACCCTGCACCCTGCGACCTTTAGACCAATGGACGACACACCTTTTGTATGAAGGCTCGGCGTAAGCATAGCGACCTATGTATAATGCCGCCGCTGACCAAAGAGTCACGACGGCGGACCGCTCTAGAACACTGCCTTCCGCTACAAAGCAGGACTAATACAATAGTCCACCCGCTTGACGCTCGACTGATGCAACCCAACATCACCGCGAAGAAACCTCGACATTTCGCTCATGGATGACTTTGAACGAACGCGCTCCACCCGGCGCATCTCGAGTTTCTGCGCACGCTTTCAGCAAAGAAGAGAGTTAATCCGAATATGCCCACCCGCTCGAAGATCATCTACACCTTCACCGACGAAGCCCCAGCCCTCGCCACCTATTCACTGCTGCCTATCGTAGAGGCCTTCACCGCTTCCGCTGATATTGCCGTGGAAACCCGCGACATCTCCCTCGCAGGGCGCATCCTCGCAAGCTTCCCCGAGCAACTGGGTACCAAGGCCATCCCGGACCACCTCGCCGAACTGGGCGACCTGGCCGTTACGCCTGAAGCCAACATCATCAAGCTGCCTAACATCAGCGCCTCGACCCCGCAGCTGCAAGCCGCGATCAAGGAGCTGCAGGCCCAGGGCTACGCCCTGCCGGACTACCCGGAAACCGTAACCACCGACGCGGAAAAAGAAACCCGTGCACGTTACGACAAGGTCAAGGGCAGCGCCGTGAACCCGGTACTGCGCGAAGGCAACTCCGACCGCCGCGCACCGCTGTCGGTCAAGAACTATGCGCGCAAGCACCCGCACAAGATGGGCGCCTGGGCTGCCGACTCCAAGTCGCACATTGCCCACATGAGCAATGGTGACTTCTACGGCAGCGAAAAAGCCGTCCAAATCGAAGCCGCTGACGCTGTCAAAATCGAGCTGATCGCGCAAGACGGCACTGCGACCGTGCTGAAGGAAAAGACTTCGGTACAGGCCGGCGAAATCATCGACACCGCCGTGCTGAGCAAGAAAGCCCTGCGCGCATTCATCGCCGCTGAAATCGAAGACGCCAAGCAGCAAGGCGTGCTGCTGTCGGTTCACCTGAAAGCCACCATGATGAAGGTCTCCGACCCGATCATGTTCGGCCAGATCGTTGCCGAGTTCTATAAAGATGCCCTGGCCAAGCACGCCACCGTGCTGGAGCAGATCGGCTTCAACCTGAACAACGGTATCGGCGACCTGTACGCTCGCATCAAGGCCCTGCCGGCCGAGCAACAAGCGCAGATCGAAGCAGACATCCAGGCGGTCTACGCCGCTCGCCCTTCCCTGGCGATGGTCAACTCCGACAAAGGCATCACCAACCTGCACGTGCCGAGCGACGTGATCGTCGACGCCTCGATGCCCGCCATGATCCGTGACTCCGGCAAGATGTGGGGCACCGACGGCCAGCTGCACGACACCAAGGCCGTGATCCCGGATCGCTGCTACGCCACCATCTACCAGGCGGTCATCGAAGACTGCAAGGCCAATGGCGCCTTCGACCCAACCACCATGGGCAGCGTGCCAAACGTCGGCCTGATGGCGAAGAAAGCCGAAGAGTACGGCTCCCACGACAAGACCTTCCAGATCAAGGCTGACGGCGTTGTCCGCGTCACCGACAGCAAGGGCAACCTGCTGATGGAACAGAAAGTCGAGGCCGGCGACATCTTCCGCATGTGCCAGACCAAAGACGCGCCGATCCAGGACTGGGTCAAACTGGCCGTCAACCGTGCCCGCGCCAGCAACACCCCAGCCATTTTCTGGCTGGACCCTCAGCGCGCGCACGATGGCGTAGTGGTCGAGAAAGTTCAGGCTTACCTGAAAGACCACAACACCGAAGGCCTGGACATCCGCATCATGTCGCCTGTCGACGCGATGAAGTTCACCCTGGAGCGCACCCGCAAGGGCCTGGACACCATTTCGGTGACCGGCAACGTACTGCGCGACTACCTGACCGACCTGTTCCCGATCATGGAACTGGGCACCAGCGCCAAGATGCTGTCGATCGTGCCGCTGATGAACGGCGGTGGCCTGTTCGAAACCGGCGCCGGCGGCTCGGCTCCAAAGCACGTGCAACAGCTGCTGGAAGAAAACTTCCTGCGCTGGGATTCCCTGGGCGAGTTCCTGGCCCTGGCCGCTTCCCTTGAGCACCTGGGCGTGACGTACAACAACCCGAAAGCCCTGGTGCTGTCCAAGACCCTGGACCAGGCCACTGGCCAGTTCCTCGACAACAACAAGTCGCCATCGCGCAAAGTCGGCAACATCGACAACCGCGGCAGCCACTTCTACCTGGCGCTGTACTGGGCTCAAGCCCTGGCCGCCCAGACCGAAGACACTGCACTGCAAGCGCAGTTTGGCGAACTGGCCAAGACCCTGACCGCGAACGAAGCAACCATCGTTGCCGAGCTCAACGCCGTACAGGGCAAGCCAGTGGACATCGGTGGCTACTACGCACCGAACCCGGAGCTGACCAGCAAGGCCATGCGCCCAAGCAACACCCTCAATGCGGCGATTGCTGCACTGAAGTAAGTTGTAAGGCAATATCGCAAACCCCGGCCAAGTGCCGGGGTTTGTGTTTTCAAGCCCCAAGCAAGCGCAACAATTGCGAAAGAATCTAATGAACTGTCAGTTCTGACAGGTGACTTGCCCCGCCCCTGAACACCATCATTCTCCCGTAACGACTGAGCCAAAACGGGAGGACTTACAATGTCGCGCACCAACTGCCTATTAGCCCTGGGCGCTTTCCTCCTGACGTTGCTGCCCTTGGCGAACGCCGGCCAAAACGTTCAGATGACGTATTTCCTCAGCGCAAGTTTTACCTGCCTGAACGGCAACACAACGCCTGGGTACAGCGTTTATGTAGTCGGCTCACACCGTGAGATCGGGGAATGGAAAACGGAAAACGCGGTGTTACTCACCACGACACGCGCGGATTATCCGAAATGGACTGGGCAGGTGCGATTTTCGGGCGTCCAACTCGATGAGAAGGTGCAATGGAAGTGCATTATCCGCAACGAAGCCCCCCCATACGATGTCAAGGAATGGCAGCCCGACCCAAACAGCGAGGTGATATTGAAATTCTCCCCGCAAGCGCAGGCCACCGCTTCGTTCTGAGCAACACAGGCGCCCGGGGGGGTATCATGCAGGTTGCCTGAACAACGACCTGCATTCGAGAGCCACATATGACCTGGCAACCCCACATTACCGTCGCCACCATCGTCGAAGACAACGGCCGCTTCCTGATGGTCGAAGAACTCAAGGGCGGCCGCGCCGTACTCAACCAGCCTGCCGGCCACCTCGACCCGCACGAAACCCTTACCCAAGCCGCCGTACGCGAGACCCTCGAGGAGACCGGCTGGGACGTCGAGGCCACCGGCATAGTCGGCATCTACCTGTACACCGCCCCGAGCAACGGCGTGACCTACCAGCGTGTGTGCTTCATCGCCAAGGCCCTGAAACACCATCCCGACTATCAGCTCGACGAAGGCATCGTGCGCGCCCGCTGGCTCACTCGCGACGAACTGATGGACCTGCGCGAGGACTGGCGCAGCGAGCTGATCATTCGCTGTATCGACGATTATCTGGCCGGCCACTGCCACAGTCTCGAATTGATCCGCCCTTCTCTTTAGCCTTGAAGGCTTGAGCCTGATAGAATCGCGTCCTTTTTCAAGACACCCGTTGAAACCCTATGCGTGATCCAGCCCCTTCTGACACACAAAAGAAGCGCGTCATCGTCGGCATGTCCGGCGGCGTGGACTCTTCCGTTTCCGCCGTTCTGCTCATGGAGCAGGGTTATGAGGTGGAAGGCCTGTTCATGAAGAACTGGGAAGAAGACGATGGAACGGAATATTGCACCGCCATGGACGACCTGGCAGACGCCCAGGCCGTGTGTGACAAAATTGGCATCAAGCTGCACACCGCCAACTTCGCCGCCGAGTACTGGGACAACGTGTTCGAACACTTCCTGGCCGAATACAAGGCCGGCCGCACGCCGAACCCGGACATCCTGTGCAACCGCGAGATCAAGTTCAAGGCGTTCCTCGACTACGCCATGATGCTCGGCGCCGACCTGATCGCCACTGGCCATTACGTGCGTCGCCGCGATATCGACGGCCGCACCGAACTGCTCAAGGGCCTGGACCCGAACAAGGACCAGAGTTACTTCCTGCACGCCGTCGGCGGCGAACAGATCGCCAAGACCCTGTTCCCGGTGGGCGAGCTGGAAAAACCCGAAGTGCGCAAGATCGCCGAGAAGCACGGCCTGGCCACCGCCAAGAAGAAGGATTCCACCGGAATCTGCTTTATTGGCGAGCGCCGCTTCAGCGACTTCCTCAAGCAGTACCTGCCGGCGCAACCGGGTGAAATCAAGACCACTGACGGTGAAGTGATCGGCCGCCACCATGGCCTGATGTACCACACCATCGGCCAGCGCCAGGGCCTGGGCATTGGCGGCTTGAAAGACGCCGGCGAAGAGCCGTGGTACGTGCTGGTCAAGGACCTGGAGCACAACGTGTTGATCGTTGGCCAGGGCAACGAACACCCGCTGCTGTTCTCCGGCGCCCTGCTCGCCTCCGAGATCTATTGGGTCAACCCGATCGACTTGAGCACGCCACGCCGCCTGACCGCCAAAGTGCGCTATCGCCAGAGCGACCAGCCATGCACCCTGGAAAAAACCGCCACCGGCTACCGCGCCACCTTCGATGACCCGCAACGCGCGGTCACCCCAGGCCAGTCCGTGGTGTTCTATGACGGCGAAATTTGCCTGGGCGGCGGCGTGATTGAAGTCGCAGAAGCCTGGAGCAACCCGGCATGAGCCCGACCCAGGAGCAATTGACGGCACTCGGCGGGGTTTTCCTCGCAGCGGTGCTGGTCGACAAGATCGCCAAGACCGGCCAAGTCACCGAGGCGGGCCTGACCTGCATGCTCGGCAGCCTGCTGATCCGTGACCCCAAGGACACCCTGGAAGTCTACGGCGGCGATGACCTGGCGCTGCGCGAAGGCTATCGCGCCCTGATCGGCGCGCTGGAACGCGACCCCAGCACCCTGCAGCGCGAGCCGCTGCGCTATGCCCTGTCGATGCTTGGCCTTGAGCGTCAACTGGCCAAGCGCGATGACCTGCTGGAGACCATCGGCAAGCGCCTGCCGCAGATCCAGTCGCAGGTGGAACACTTTGGCCCGGCCCATGAAAACGTGATCGCGGCCTGTGGCGCGCTGTACCAGGACACCTTGAGCACCTTGCGCCAGCGGATCCAGGTTCACGGCGACATGCGCAACCTGCAGCAACCGAACAACGCCTCGAAAATCCGCGCCCTGCTCCTGGCCGGTATTCGTTCGGCGCGGTTGTGGCGCCAGTTGGGCGGTCATCGTTGGCAGTTGGTGATCAGCCGGCGCAAATTGCTCAAAGAGCTTTACCCGTTGATGCGCAACGAATAAGTCGCAGCAGCAGGCCTTTTTCAAGCCGTTACGCGTAATACGCCGGTCAGTTGGCAACGGACCGGCGGATTTTTTCATGTATGATACGCGCCCCATTTCGTTGCCCGACTGTCCGAGAACACCCCATGCAGCTCTCTTCGCTCACTGCGGTTTCCCCTGTAGACGGCCGCTACGCCGGCAAAACCCAGGCCCTGCGCCCTATTTTCAGCGAATACGGCCTGATCCGTGCTCGCGTTCTGGTTGAAGTGCGCTGGCTCCAGCGCCTGGCCGCTCACCCTGCCATCAGCGAAGTGCCGGCGTTCTCCGCCGAAGCCAACGCCGTGCTCAACACCCTGGCGGAAAACTTCTCCCTGGAGCACGCCGAGCGTGTGAAAGAGATCGAGCGCACCACCAACCACGACGTCAAAGCCATCGAATACCTGCTCAAGGAGCAAGCGGCCAAGCTGCCGGAACTGGCCCAGGTCAGCGAGTTCATCCACTTTGCCTGCACCAGCGAGGACATCAACAACCTGTCCCACGCCCTGATGCTGCGCGAAGGCCGTGATGACGTGATGCTGCCGCTGATGCGCCAGACCGCCAACGCCATCCGCGAACTGGCCATCCGTTTCGCTGACGTGCCAATGCTGTCGCGCACCCACGGCCAGCCGGCGTCGCCGACCACCCTGGGCAAAGAACTGGCCAACGTGGTGTATCGACTGGAGCGCCAGATCGCTCAAGTTGCCGCTGTCCCGCTGCTGGGCAAGATCAACGGCGCCGTCGGCAACTACAACGCCCACCTGTCGGCCTACCCTGAGATCGACTGGGAAGCCAACGCCCGCGCCTTCATCGAAGACGGACTGGGCCTGGGTTTCAACCCGTACACCACGCAGATCGAACCGCACGACTACATCGCCGAACTGTTCGATGCCATTGCGCGCTTCAATACCATCCTGATCGACTTCGATCGCGATATCTGGGGCTACATCTCCCTGGGCTACTTCAAGCAGCGCACCATCGCCGGTGAAATCGGTTCGTCGACCATGCCGCACAAGGTCAACCCGATCGACTTCGAAAACTCCGAAGGCAACCTCGGTATCGCCAACGCGCTGTTCCAGCACCTGGCCAGCAAGTTGCCGATCTCCCGCTGGCAGCGCGACCTGACCGACTCCACCGTACTGCGCAACCTCGGCGTGGGCTTTGCCCACAGCGTGATCGCGTACGAAGCCAGCCTCAAAGGCATCAGCAAGCTTGAGCTCAATGAGCAAAAGATTGCCGCTGACCTGGACGCTTGCTGGGAAGTATTGGCTGAGCCGATCCAGACCGTGATGCGCCGCTACAACATCGAAAACCCGTACGAGAAGCTCAAAGAGTTGACGCGCGGCAAGGGCATCAGCCCTGAAGCGCTGCAAACTTTCATCGACGGCCTGGACATGCCAGCCGCCGCCAAGGCCGAGCTGAAACTGCTCACCCCGGCCAACTACATCGGCAACGCTGTAGAGCAAGCCAAGCGCATCTGATCCAAGCAAGACCCTTTGAGACGCCCGGCCGCGCCGGGCGTTTTTATTCCAGTCTGAAAAGTGCTTTTTTTCAATAGGTTACACATGAATCCTGATATCCCTCTTCAACTTTTGGGCGGCATCACAGCCCGGGAATTCCTGCGCGACTACTGGCAGAAAAAACCGTTGCTGATCCGCCAGGCCATCCCTGATTTCGAAAGCCCGATCGATGCCGACGAACTGGCCGGCCTGGCACTGGAAGAAGAAGTCGAGTCGCGCCTGGTGATCGAGCACGGCGAGCGTCCGTGGGAGCTGCGTCGCGGCCCGTTCGCTGAAGACGCGTTCAGCACGCTGCCCGAGCGCGAGTGGACCCTGCTGGTGCAGGCGGTCGACCAGTTCGTGCCGGAAGTCGCCGAGCTGCTGGAGCACTTTCGCTTCCTGCCAAGCTGGCGCATCGACGATGTGATGATCAGCTTTGCTGCCCCGGGTGGCAGCGTCGGCCCGCACTTCGATAACTATGATGTGTTCCTGCTGCAGGCCCAAGGCAAGCGCAACTGGAAAATCGGCCAGATGTGCAACTCCGAAAGCCCGCTGTTGCAGCACGCCGACCTGCGCATCCTCGCCGAATTCGAAGAAAGCGCCGAATGGGTGCTGGAACCGGGCGACATGCTGTACCTGCCGCCGCGCCTGGCGCACTTCGGCATCGCCGAAGATGACTGCATGACCTACTCCGTAGGTTTCCGTGCACCGAGCGCCGCCGAAGTGCTGACCCACTTTACCGACTTCCTCAGCCAGTACCTGACTGACGAAGAGCGCTACACCGATGCCGACGCCCAGCCGGCCAGCGACCCGCACCAGATCCAAGGCGACGCGCTGGACCGACTCAAGAGCCTGCTGGCCGAGCACATGAGCGACGAGCGCATGCTGCTGACCTGGTTCGGCCAGTTCATGACCGAGCCGCGCTACCCCGAACTGGTGGCCGGTGAAGAACTGGGCGAAGAAGATTTCATCAGCAGCCTGCAAGACGGCGCAATCCTGGTGCGCAACCCAAGCGCGCGCCTGGCCTGGTCGGAAGTGGACGACGACGTCCTGCTGTTCGCCAGCGGCCAGAGCCGCTACCTGCCGGGCAAGCTGCGCGAGCTGTTGAAGCTGGTGTGCTCGGCCGATGCACTGCACAGCGAGAACCTGGGCGAGTGGCTGGCGGACGAAGACGGCCGCGACCTGCTGTGCGAATTGGTCAAGCAAGGAAGCCTGGGATTTGCCGATGAATAAGATTCACGTAAGTGTCGCGGACTGGCGAAAGGATATCGACGAGATTCGGCGCATTCGTGAAACGGTATTTGTCGCCGAACAGTCGGTTCCACCCGAACTGGAGTGGGACGCGGACGACGCCGGCGCAGTGCATTTCCTTGCCTTCGAAGGCGACTTCCCAATCGGTACCGCGCGCCTGCTGCCCAGCGGCGAGATCGGGCGCGTGTCGGTCCTCAAGGACTGGCGCGGGCTCAAAGTCGGCGACAAGCTGATGGAAGCAGTGATTGGCGTGGCCGAACAACGCGGCCAGACCAGGCAGTTCCTGAGTGCACAGGTGTATGCGGCGCCCTTCTATGAGCGGCTGGGCTTCAAGATCGTCAGCGACGAGTTCCTTGAGGTCGGGATTCCGCACGTGGATATGGTGCGCGAAGGCTGATCCAAGACCGAGGCGCTCCAATCGCAGGCAAGCCAGCTCCCACACGTGGAATGTATGCTCCCAGGGCAGCTGGGTTGCCTGCGATAGCCGTATCAGCAATACCAAAAAGGCCCTGTCATCCACCGATGCCAGGGCCTTTTACCGTCTACGATTCAACTTGCGACCCGACGGGCCGACAAACTGGCACTATCACGCCTTTGACTCGCAGAGATAACGGACATGTCCCTACGCACCCTGCTCACCGCTCTTCTCCTGACCGCCAGCCTCTCGGCCGTGGCCGACACCGAAGTCGTCAACCTGAGCAACCGCACCAGCGCCGACCTGCTCCCCGTGGCGCAGAACTTTCTCGGCAAGGACGGCACCGTCAGCGCCTACGGCAACCAGTTGATCGTGAATGCCGACCCGGCCAAGATCCAGGACCTGCGCGCCCTGCTCTCCCAGCTGGACACACCCGCCAAACGCTTGCTGATCACTGTCGACACCAACGAAAACAACCAGCAGAACAGCGGTGACAGCCAGACCCGCATCATCAGCTACGGCACCACCAGCCGCGATGGCGGGGTCCAGCAGATCCAGGCCAGCGAAGGCGTGCCCGCGCTGATCCAGGTCGGCCAGAGCGTGCCTTTGACCACCACCCAGCAGGACAGCTACGGCCGACTGCAGAACCAGACCCAGTATCGCAACGTGACCCAGGGTTTCTACGTGACCGCCAGCGTCACCGGCGAGACCGTGCACCTGGCGATCAGTACCAACCGTGACCGCATGAGCCAGGAGCGTCCGGATGTAGTGAACTTGCAAAGCACCGACACAACCGTCAGCGGGCGCCTGGGCGAATGGATCACCCTGGCCGGCATCAACCGCGAGACCCAGGCCGACAAATCCTCTACAACCCGCAGCTACTCTACTCAGGGCCGCGATGACCTGACGGTGCGGGTCAAGGTCGATACCCTGAACTGAAGCACCAAAAACTGACTGGCGAGTCGTATTAGACTAAAGATGTAGTGCTTGAAAAAAAGCACTACAAACCATTTGACGATCCAAAAAAGCATGGGCATGATGGCCTCGCTCCCGCTAATCAGGGGCCCTGGCAAGGGCCTTCGGATCGTCGCTCTAAGCTACCCACCTGAGCCGATTCGTGTCTGTACTGCCCACAAGGCGTGTTTGACGAGGTTGCGACTGGAACGAAGTTGTCCCGAGGGACGGAAGCTAACCAGGTAACCCGGCTACACGCTGTTGAACATCCGAGGGCCCACGACGCCTGAAGACCGTTCTCGGTCCGCCTGTACCTACTCCACCCTCTCGCCAATCGTTCATCCCGTCGCATTCCCCGCCATACCCGACATGACCGCCTAAGCTTCTGGTCAGCGAGCAGCCCTGCCCACGCATCTGAATGCAGGGCTGGCAAATGGATTTTTCCACCACAAGAAGACGCGACGAGGTTTACTTCCATGGCACTGACACGCGAACAGCAAATTGCAGCCCTTGAAAAAGACTGGGCTGAAAACCCACGCTGGAAAGGCGTGACCCGCGCTTACTCCGCTGCTGACGTCGTCCGCCTGCGTGGCTCGGTTCAACCTGAGCACACCTTTGCAAAACTCGGCGCCGAGAAGCTGTGGAACCTGGTGACCCAAGGTGCCAAGCCTTCCTTCCGCCCCGACAAAGATTTCGTCAACTGCATGGGCGCCCTTACTGGCGGCCAGGCAGTCCAGCAGGTGAAAGCCGGTATCCAGGCGATCTACCTGTCCGGCTGGCAAGTGGCGGCGGACAACAACTCCGCTGAATCCATGTACCCCGACCAATCGCTGTACCCGGTGGACTCGGTTCCAACCGTCGTCAAGCGCATCAACAACGCGTTCCGCCGTGCCGACCAGATCCAGTGGAAAGCCGGTAAAGGCCCTGGCGACGAAGGCTACATCGACTACTTCGCGCCGATCGTGGCTGACGCCGAAGCCGGTTTCGGCGGCGTTCTGAACGCCTACGAGCTGATGAAGAGCATGATCGAGGCAGGCGCTGCCGGCGTGCACTTCGAAGACCAGCTGGCTTCCGTTAAGAAATGTGGCCACATGGGCGGCAAGGTACTGGTGCCCACTCAGGAAGCCGTACAGAAGCTGACCGCGGCCCGCCTGGCTGCTGACGTTGCCGGCACGCCGACCATCATCCTGGCGCGTACCGATGCCAACGCCGCTGACCTGCTGACCTCGGACTGCGACCCGTACGACCAACCGTTCGTGACAGGCGAACGTACCCAGGAAGGTTTCTACAAGGTGCGCGCCGGCCTCGACCAGGCCATCGCCCGCGGCCTGGCCTACGCGCCCTACGCCGACCTGATCTGGTGCGAAACCGCCAAGCCAGACCTGGACGAAGCGCGTCGTTTCGCCGAAGCGATCAAGAAGGAATACCCGGACCAACTGCTGTCGTACAACTGCTCGCCTTCCTTCAACTGGAAGAAGAACCTGGACGACGCAACCATCGCCAAGTTCCAGCGCGAACTGTCCGCCATGGGCTACAAGCACCAGTTCATCACCCTGGCTGGCATTCACAACATGTGGCACAGCATGTTCAACCTGGCGCACGACTACGCCCGCAACGACATGACCGCCTACGTGAAGCTGCAAGAGCAGGAATTCGCTGACGCCGCCAAGGGCTACACCTTCGTGGCTCACCAGCAGGAAGTGGGCACCGGCTACTTCGACGACATGACCACCGTGATCCAGGGCGGCACCTCGTCCGTGACCGCGCTGACCGGCTCGACCGAAGAAGAGCAGTTCCACTAAGCACCGCGTACACGGCCACTGCGGCCCCAAGGAAGACCTAACCGCAGTGCCGCACAACAATCACGCCCCGACTGGTTCGGGGCGTTTTTTTGCCCCCGCACAAATCCCCTGCCCCAACACAACCCAAACTGTGGGAGCGGGCTTGCCCGCGAAAGCGTCGGCCCGGCTGGAACACCTTTGGCTGCCACACCGCCATCGCGGGCAAGCCCGCTTCAACAGGAAAATGCCGCAAGCCTGGAGATTTTGCGCAAAACATTGACCCAGAGCGGTATTGGCACGATTCAAATCGGTTAAAAGATCTGTTCCAGCAACTAGCGGTAATCAAAGCAAGTAACGGCAACTTCCCCCGCCACACGAGAAACATTCGCTTAAACCCTACGCAAACAATATTCATTATCATTTAGCGCATGAAAACTTCGTTACCGGTTAAACAAAACAGATTTGATCAAATGCCCGCTAATGCCCACCCTGCAAGGGCTGCAGCCCCACAAAGGTGCACTATGTGCTTATTCCATCGAATAATTTCGCTATAGGAATTTTACTTGCCCGGTGTTTAGCCATAAAATCACCGCGATTGATTGCAGTGCGACATATCGTCACTGCATCGTTACTTTTTCGAGCTCAGAGACCTTTGCTCTCTGTTAAGGATTTCCAGCATGACCGAAGCGACAGGACTCATGGCCCACAACTGGGGCTTTGCCATTTTCCTCCTCGGTGTTGTCGGCCTCTGCGCCTTCATGCTCGGTGTTTCCAGCCTCCTCGGGTCAAAAGCCTGGGGCCGCAGCAAAAATGAACCGTTCGAGTCCGGCATGCTGCCTACAGGTGGCGCCCGCTTGCGGCTCTCAGCCAAATTCTATCTGGTCGCGATGCTGTTCGTGATCTTCGATATCGAAGCCCTCTTTCTCTTTGCCTGGTCTGTGTCCGTCCGCGAAAGCGGCTGGACCGGATTCGTCGAAGCCCTCGTTTTCATAGCAATTCTGTTGGCAGGCCTTGTCTACCTATTCCGAGTGGGCGCCCTTGACTGGGCTCCGGAAGCTCGTCGTAAGCGGCAAGCGAAGCTGAAACAATGAGGCTTTGGCGATGCAATACAATCTCACCAGGATCGACCCGGATGCTCCTAACGAGCAGTACCCCATCGGCGAACGGGAAACCGTTTCCGACCCGTTAGAAGACCAAGTCCACAAAAACATCTACATGGGCAAGCTGGAAGACGTGCTGAGTGGCGCGGTCAACTGGGGACGTAAGAACTCCCTGTGGCCGTACAACTTCGGTCTGTCCTGCTGCTACGTGGAAATGACCACCGCCTTCACGGCGCCCCACGACATCGCGCGCTTTGGCGCCGAAGTTATCCGGGCATCGCCGCGCCAGGCGGATTTCATGGTTATCGCCGGAACCTGCTTTATCAAGATGGCGCCGATCATTCAGCGTCTCTACGAGCAAATGCTCGAGCCAAAGTGGGTTATCTCCATGGGTTCGTGCGCCAACTCCGGTGGCATGTACGACATCTACTCCGTGGTTCAGGGAGTGGACAAGTTCCTGCCCGTGGACGTCTACGTGCCTGGCTGCCCGCCCCGACCTGAAGCATTCCTGCAAGGCTTGATGCTGTTGCAGGAGTCGATTGGCAAGGAGCGTCGCCCGCTTTCCTGGGTCGTCGGCGATCAAGGCGTGTACCGCGCCGAGATGCCGTCGCAAAAGGAACAGCGCCGCGAACAGCGAATCGCAGTCACCAACCTGCGCAGCCCCGACGAAGTCTGATCCAGCACCGCTTCTTTTATAGAACGAAAACCTGGCTTCATTCTTTACGTTGACCGAAAGCGATAAAAAACCATGACTACAGGCAGTGCTCTGTACATCCCGCCTTATAAGGCAGACGACCAGGATGTGGTCGTCGAACTCAATAACCGTTTTGGCCCTGACGCCTTCACCGCCCAGGCCACACGCACCGGTATGCCGGTGCTGTGGGTGGCGCGGGCCAAGCTTGTCGAAGTCCTGACCTTCCTGCGCAACCTGCCCAAGCCGTACGTCATGCTCTATGACCTGCATGGCGTGGACGAGCGTCTGCGCACCAAGCGCCAAGGGCTGCCGAGCGGTGCCGATTTCACCGTGTTCTATCACCTGCTGTCGATCGAACGTAACAGCGACGTGATGATCAAGGTCGCGCTGTCCGAAAGCGACCTGAGCGTGCCGACCGTGACCGGTATCTGGCCGAACGCCAGCTGGTACGAGCGCGAAGTCTGGGACATGTTCGGGATCGACTTCCCGGGCCACCCACACCTGACGCGCATCATGATGCCGCCGACCTGGGAAGGTCACCCGCTGCGCAAGGACTTCCCTGCCCGCGCCACCGAATTCGACCCGTTCAGCCTCAACCTCGCCAAGCAACAGCTTGAAGAAGAGGCCGCACGCTTCCGTCCGGAAGACTGGGGCATGAAGCGCTCCGGCACCAACGAGGACTACATGTTCCTCAACCTGGGCCCGAACCACCCTTCGGCTCACGGTGCCTTCCGTATCATCCTGCAGCTGGACGGCGAAGAAATCGTCGACTGCGTACCGGACATCGGCTACCACCACCGTGGTGCCGAGAAAATGGCCGAGCGTCAGTCGTGGCACAGCTTCATCCCGTACACCGACCGTATCGACTACCTCGGCGGCGTGATGAACAACCTGCCGTACGTACTCTCGGTCGAGAAGCTGGCTGGCATCAAGGTGCCGGACCGGGTCGACACCATCCGCATCATGATGGCCGAGTTCTTCCGGATCACCAGCCACCTGCTGTTCCTGGGTACCTATATCCAGGACGTTGGCGCCATGACCCCGGTGTTCTTCACCTTCACCGACCGTCAGCGCGCCTACAAGGTCATCGAAGCCATCACCGGCTTCCGCCTGCACCCGGCCTGGTACCGCATCGGTGGCGTAGCCCACGACCTGCCCAATGGCTGGGAGCGCCTGGTCAAGGAGTTCATCGACTGGATGCCCAAGCGTCTGGACGAGTACCAAAAAGCCGCCCTGGACAACAGCATCCTCAAGGGCCGGACCATCGGCGTCGCGCAGTACAACACCAAGGAAGCCCTGGAATGGGGTGTCACCGGTGCCGGCCTGCGTTCCACCGGTTGCGATTTCGACCTGCGCAAGGCGCGCCCGTACTCCGGCTACGAGAACTTCGAGTTCGAAGTGCCGCTGGCCGCCAATGGCGATGCCTACGACCGTTGCATCGTGCGCGTCGAAGAAATGCGCCAGAGCCTGAAGATCATCGAGCAGTGCATGCGCAACATGCCAGCCGGCCCGTACAAGGCGGATCACCCGCTGACCACGCCGCCGCCGAAAGAGCGCACGCTGCAGCACATCGAAACCCTGATCACGCACTTCCTGCAGGTTTCGTGGGGCCCGGTCATGCCGGCCAACGAGTCCTTCCAGATGATCGAAGCGACCAAGGGTATCAACAGTTATTACCTGACGAGCGATGGCGGCACCATGAGCTACCGCACCCGGATCCGTACCCCCAGCTTCGCCCACTTGCAGCAGATCCCTTCGGTGATCAAAGGCGAGATGGTCGCGGACTTGATTGCGTACCTGGGTAGTATCGATTTCGTTATGGCCGACGTGGACCGCTAAGCATGAACAGCACGCTTATCCAGACAGACCGTTTCACCCTGAGTGAAACCGAGCGCTCGGCCATCGAGCACGAGCTGCATCACTACGAAGACCCGCGCGCGGCGTCGATCGAAGCCCTGAAGATCGTCCAGAAGGAACGTGGCTGGGTGCCGGACGGCGCCCTCTACGCCATCGGCGAGATCCTCGGCATCCCTGCCAGCGACGTTGAAGGCGTGGCCACGTTCTACAGCCAGATCTTCCGCCAGCCGGTCGGCCGTCACATCATTCGCGTGTGCGACAGCATGGTCTGCTACATCGGAGGCCACGAATCGGTGGTCAGCGAAATCCAGAACAAGCTGGGCATCGGCCTCGGCCAGACCACCCCGGACGGCCGCTTCACGCTGCTGCCGGTGTGCTGCCTGGGCAACTGCGACAAGGCGCCGGCGTTGATGATCGACGACGACACATTCGGTGACGTGCAGCCCGCTGGCGTGACCCAATTGCTCGAGGGCTACCCATGACCCTGACCTCTTTCGGCCCGGCGAACCTGATCAAGCGTTCGCCTGAAACCCATCCGCTGACCTGGCGCCTGCGGGACGATGCCGAACCCGTATGGTTCGACGAATACCAGGCCAAGAACGGTTACGCCGCTGCGCGCAAAGCCTTCGCCGACATGGCCCAGGACGACATCGTCCAGACCGTGAAAGACGCCGGCCTCAAAGGTCGCGGTGGTGCAGGCTTCCCCACTGGCGTGAAGTGGGGCCTGATGCCCAAGGACGAATCCATCAACATCCGCTACCTGCTGTGCAACGCGGATGAAATGGAACCCAACACCTGGAAAGACCGCATGCTGATGGAGCAACTGCCCCATCTGCTGATCGAAGGCATGCTGATCAGCGCCCGCGCGCTGAAAACCTACCGTGGCTACATCTTCCTGCGTGGCGAGTACACCACCGCCGCCAAGCACCTCAACCGTGCCGTGGAAGAAGCCAAGGCCGCAGGCCTGTTGGGCAAGAACATCCTCGGTTCCGGTTTCGACTTCGAACTGTTCGTGCACACTGGCGCCGGGCGTTACATCTGCGGTGAAGAAACCGCACTGATCAACTCCCTCGAAGGTCGCCGTGCCAACCCGCGCTCCAAGCCGCCCTTCCCTGCCGCCGTTGGCGTGTGGGGCAAGCCGACTTGCGTGAACAACGTCGAGACCCTGTGCAACGTGCCGGCGATCATTGCCGACGGCGTTGACTGGTACAAATCGTTGGCCCGCGAAGGCAGCGAAGACATGGGCACCAAGCTCATGGGCTTCTCCGGCAAGGTCAAGAACCCTGGTCTGTGGGAGCTGCCGTTCGGCGTGACCGCACGCGAGTTGTTCGAGGACTACGCCGGCGGCATGCGCGACGGTTACACCCTCAAGGCCTGGCAGCCAGGCGGCGCCGGTACTGGCTTCCTGCTGCCCGAGCACCTCGACGCACAAATGTATGCCGGCGGCATCGGCAAGGTGGGCACCCGGATGGGTACCGGCCTGGCCATGGCGGTCGACAACACCGTGAACATGGTGTCCTTGCTGCGCAACATGGAGCAGTTCTTTGCCCGCGAATCCTGCGGCTTCTGCACCCCATGCCGCGACGGCCTGCCTTGGAGCGTCAAGCTGCTGATGGCCCTGGAAAACGGCGAAGGCCGTGAGGGTGACATCGAGACCCTGCTGGGTCTGGTCGGTTTCCTTGGCCCGGGCAAGACCTTCTGTGCTCACGCACCGGGCGCCGTGGAGCCATTGGGCAGCGCAATCAAATACTTCCGCTCGGAGTTCGAAGCCGGCATCGCGCCTACCAGCGCCGCCGTCCCGCCTCTGGCAAGGCCGATCGTAGTCGGCGCGTAACGCTTTAAAAGGCGAAGGGTCCGTGCCCTTCGCCTTCTCATGGGGTGACGCCGTAAAGGCTGTGTTGAGGCCCATGAATAACAAGATTCCATTAGCCACGCCCGCTGACAACGGGCCAACGAAGAACTTTGAACCATGGCCACTATCCACGTAGACGGCAAAGCGCTCGAAGTCGATGGGGCGGACAACCTGTTACAGGCATGTCTGTCACTAGGCCTCGACATCCCGTATTTCTGCTGGCACCCCGCGCTTGGTAGCGTCGGTGCCTGTCGCCAGTGCGCGGTCAAGCAGTACACCGACGAGAACGACACCCGTGGTCGTATCGTCATGTCCTGCATGACGCCAGCCACCGACAACACCTGGATCTCCATCGACGATGAAGAATCCAAGGCGTTCCGCGCCAGTGTCGTCGAGTGGCTGATGACCAACCACCCTCACGACTGCCCGGTCTGTGAGGAAGGTGGTCACTGCCACCTGCAAGACATGACGGTGATGACCGGCCACAACGAGCGCCGTTATCGCTTCACCAAGCGTACCCACCAGAACCAGGACCTCGGCCCGTTCATTTCCCACGAAATGAACCGCTGCATCGCCTGCTATCGCTGCGTGCGCTTCTATAAAGACTACGCCGGCGGCACCGACCTCGGCGTATTCGGCGCCCACGACAACGTGTACTTCGGTCGCGTTGAAGACGGCGTGCTCGAAAGCGAGTTCTCCGGCAACCTCACCGAGGTCTGCCCGACCGGTGTGTTCACCGACAAGACTCACTCCGAGCGCTACAACCGTAAATGGGACATGCAGTTCTCGCCGAGCATCTGCCATGGCTGCTCCAGCGGTTGCAACATCTCCCCGGGCGAGCGCTACGGCGAATTGCGTCGGATCGAAAACCGCTTCAACGGTTCGGTCAACCAGTACTTCCTGTGCGACCGTGGCCGTTTCGGCTATGGCTACGTCAACCGCGAAGACCGTCCCCGCCAGCCGCTGCTGGCCGATGGCGCCAAGCTGAGCCTGGACGACGCGCTGGATAAAGCCGCCGACCTGCTGCGCGGCCGCAACATCGTCGGGATCGGTTCGCCCCGTGCCAGCCTCGAAAGCAACTACGCGTTGCGCGAACTGGTCGGCGCCGAGCACTTCTACTCCGGCATCGAAGCCGGTGAGCTGGAGCGCATCCGCCTAGTCCTGCAAGTGCTGAACGACAGCCCGCTGCCGGTGCCGAACATGCGCGACATCGAAGACCACGACGCCATCTTCGTGCTCGGTGAAGACCTGACCCAGACCGCCGCCCGCATCGCCCTGTCGCTGCGCCAGTCGGTCAAAGGCAAGGCCGAAGACATGGCCGACGCCATGCGCGTCCAGCCTTGGCTCGACGCCGCGGTGAAAAACATCGGCCAGCACGCGCTGAACCCGCTGTTTATTGCAAGCCTGGCTGAAACCAAGCTCGACGACATCGCCGAAGAATGCGTCCACGCGGCACCGGACGACCTGGCGCGCATCGGTTTTGCCGTGGCCCACGCCCTCGACGCCAGCGCACCAGCCGTCGAAGGCCTGGACACTGAAGCCGGTGAACTGGCCCAGCGCATTGCCGACGCCCTGCTGGCGGCCAAGCGCCCATTGATCATTGCCGGCACCTCGTTGGGTTCCAAGGCATTGATCGAGGCGGCGGCGAATATTGCGAAAGCCCTGAAGCTGCGCGACAAGAACGGTTCGATCAGCCTGGTCGTGCCGGAAGCCAACAGCCTTGGCCTGGCCATGCTCGGTGGCGAGTCCCTGGACGCGGCCCTGCAAGCAGTGACCGATGGCAACGCTGACGCCATCGTGGTGCTGGAAAACGACCTGTACACCCGCACCGATGCCGCCAAGGTCGACGCTGCGCTGAACGCCGCGAAGGTCCTGATCGTCGCCGACCACCAGAAGACCGCCACCAGCGATCGCGCCCACCTGGTGCTGCCAGCCGCCACCTTCGCCGAAGGCGACGGTACCCTGGTCAGCCAGGAAGGCCGCGCCCAGCGCTTCTTCCAGGTGTTCGATCCGAAGTACATGGACGCCAGCATCCTGGTTCACGAAGGCTGGCGCTGGCTGCATGCCCTGCGCGCGACCCTGCTGAACCAGCCGATCGACTGGACCCAGCTCGACCACGTGACCGCCGCCTGCGCCGCAAGCGCACCGCAACTGGCACGTATCGTCGACGCCGCACCGTCCGCCGCGTTCCGCATCAAGGGCATGAAACTGGCCCGTGAACCGCTGCGTTACTCCGGTCGTACCGCCATGCGCGCCAACATCAGCGTGCACGAACCGCGTACGCCGCAAGACCCCGACACCGCGTTCGCCTTCTCCATGGAAGGTTACTCGGGTTCGGTCGAGCCGCGTCAGCAGGTGCCATTCGCCTGGTCGCCGGGCTGGAACTCGCCACAGGCCTGGAACAAGTTCCAGGACGAAGTCGGTGGTCATATCCGCGCTGGCGACCCAGGCACTCGCCTGATCGAAAGCCAAGGTGACGCGCTGAACTGGTTCGCTGCCGTACCGCGTCCGTTCAACCCGGCCCAGGGCACCTGGCAGGTTGTGCCGTTCTTCCACCTGTTCGGCAGCGAAGAGAACTCTTCCAAGGCCGCGCCGGTTCAAGAACGCATCCCGCAAGCCTATGTATCGGTGGCCAAGTCCGAAGCTGACCGCCTGGGCGTCAACGACGGTGCCCTGCTCAGCCTGAACGTGGCTGGCCAGACCTTGCGCCTGCCGCTGCGCATCAATGATCAATTGGGTGCTGGCCTGGTTGCACTGCCCAAAGGCCTCGCCGGTATTCCACCGGCGATCTTTGGCAAAACCGTTGACGGTCTGCAGGAGGCAGCGCAATGACCTGGTTCACCCCTGAAGTGATCGACGTGATCATCTCGGTCGTCAAGGCCATCGTGATCCTGTTGGCCGTGGTCGTCGCGGGCGCCCTGCTCAGCTTCGTGGAGCGTCGCCTGCTGGGCTGGTGGCAGGACCGTTACGGTCCGAACCGCGTTGGCCCGTTTGGTATGTTCCAGATCGCCGCCGACATGCTGAAAATGTTCTTCAAGGAAGACTGGACCCCGCCGTTTGCCGACAAGGTGATCTTCACCCTGGCACCGGTCGTGGCCATGAGCGCCTTGCTGATCGCCTTTGCGATCATCCCGATCACCCCGACCTGGGGCGTGGCGGACCTGAACATCGGCTTGCTGTTCTTCTTCGCCATGGCCGGCCTGTCGGTGTACGCGGTGCTGTTCGCCGGTTGGTCGAGCAACAACAAGTTCGCCCTGCTGGGCAGCTTGCGGGCGTCGGCCCAGACCGTGTCCTACGAAGTGTTCATGGGCCTCGCGCTGATGGGCATCGTGGTGCAGGTGGGCTCGTTCAACATGCGCGACATCGTCGAGTACCAGGCACAGAACCTGTGGTTCATCATTCCGCAGTTCTTCGGCTTCTGTACCTTCTTCATCGCTGGCGTCGCCGTGACTCACCGTCACCCGTTCGACCAGCCGGAAGCGGAACAGGAACTGGCCGACGGTTACCACATCGAATACGCCGGCATGAAATGGGGCATGTTCTTCGTCGGTGAGTACATCGGCATCATCTTGATCTCGGCCCTGCTGGTCACGCTGTTCTTCGGCGGCTGGCACGGTCCATTCGGCATCCTGCCGCAGTTGGCGTTCTTCTGGTTCTTCCTGAAGACCGCGTTCTTCATCATGTTGTTTATCCTGCTGCGCGCTTCCATTCCGCGTCCACGATACGACCAGGTGATGGATTTCAGCTGGCGCTTCTGCCTGCCGCTGACCCTGATCAATTTGCTGGTGACTGCTGCCGTTGTGTTGTTGAACACGCCAGCGGGCGCGGTTCAGTGAGGATTTGACCCATGTTCAAATATATTGGTGACATCGTTAAGGGTACCGGTACCCAGTTGCGAAGCCTGGTGATGGTGTTCGGTCACGGCTTCCGCAAACGCGACACCCTGCAATACCCGGAAGAAGCGGTATACCTGCCGCCGCGCTATCGCGGCCGCATCGTGCTGACCCGCGACCCCGATGGCGAAGAGCGCTGCGTAGCCTGCAACCTCTGCGCCGTGGCATGCCCTGTGGGTTGCATCTCCCTGCAGAAAGCTGAAACCGAAGACGGTCGCTGGTACCCGGACTTCTTCCGCATCAACTTCTCGCGCTGCATTTTCTGCGGCCTCTGCGAGGAAGCTTGCCCGACCACCGCAATCCAGCTGACACCGGATTTCGAGATGGCCGAGTTCAAACGTCAGGACCTGGTGTACGAGAAAGAAGATCTGCTGATCTCTGGTCCCGGTAAAAACCCTGATTACAACTTCTATCGTGTTGCAGGTATGGCCGTTGCCGGTAAGCCGAAGGGCGCCGCACAAAACGAAGCCGAGCCGATCAACGTGAAGAGCTTGCTGCCTTAAGGAAGAAAGATGGAATTCGCTTTCTATTTCGCATCGGGTATCGCGGTTGTGTCCACGCTTCGCGTGATCACCAACACCAATCCCGTGCACGCCCTGCTCTACCTGATCATTTCGCTGATCGCCGTGGCCATGACCTTCTTCAGCCTCGGCGCACCGTTCGCCGGTGTGCTGGAAGTGATCGCCTACGCCGGCGCCATCATGGTGCTGTTCGTGTTTGTGGTGATGATGCTCAACCTGGGGCCGGCCTCGGTCGCCCAGGAACGCGTCTGGCTCAAGCCTGGCATCTGGCTCGGCCCGGTGATCCTGGCAGCCCTGCTGCTGGCTGAACTGCTGTATGTGCTGTTCGCTCACCAGAGCGGCCAGGCCATCGGCCACACCACCGTGGACGCGAAAGCCGTGGGCATCAGCCTGTTCGGCCCGTACCTGCTGGTGGTCGAACTGGCGTCGATGCTGCTGCTCGCCGCAGCCATCACTGCCTTCCACTTGGGCCGTAACGAAGCCAAGGAGCAATGACGATGCCTGCTATCCCTTTGGAGCATGGTCTGGCGGTCGCCGGCATCCTGTTCTGCCTTGGCCTGGTCGGCCTGATGGTCCGCCGTAACATTCTGTTCGTGTTGATGAGCCTGGAAATCATGATGAACGCCGCGGCACTGGCGTTCATTGTTGCGGGTGCACGTTGGGGCCAGCCGGATGGACAAGTCATGTTCATCCTGGTGATCAGCCTGGCAGCCGCCGAGGCCAGTATTGGCCTGGCGATCCTGCTGCAACTGTATCGTCGCTTCCACACGCTTGATATCGACGCTGCCAGTGAGATGCGCGGATGAACATGATCTTTCTGACTTTCGTATTCCCCCTGATCGGTTTCCTGCTGCTGTCGTTCTCCCGTGGACGCTGGTCGGAAAACGTTTCTGCCCTGGTGGGTGTGGGTTCCATTGGCCTGTCGGCGATTGTTGCCGCCTATGTCATCTGGCAATTCAACGTGGCGCCGCCGGAAGGCGGTCACTACACCCTGGTGCTGTGGCAGTGGATGTCGGTGGAGGGCTTCAAGCCCAACTTCGCCCTCTACGTCGACGGCCTGTCGATCACCATGCTCGGCGTGGTGGTCGGCGTGGGCTTCCTGATCCACCTGTTCGCGTCCTGGTACATGCGCGGTGAAGCCGGTTACTCGCGCTTCTTCTCGTACACCAACCTGTTTATCGCCAGCATGCTGTTCCTGGTGCTGGGCGATAACCTGTTGTTCCTGTACTTCGGCTGGGAAGGCGTGGGCCTGTGCTCGTACCTGTTGATCGGTTTCTACTACAGCAACCGCAACAACGGCAACGCGGCACTCAAGGCCTTCATCGTTACCCGGATCGGCGACGTGTTCATGGCCATCGGCCTGTTCATCCTGTTCCAACAAGTGGGCACGCTGAACATCCAGGAACTGCTGGTGCTGGCACCGCAGAAATTCCAGGTCGGTGACTTCTGGATCACCCTGGCCACCCTGATGTTGCTGGGCGGTGCCGTGGGTAAATCCGCGCAACTGCCACTGCAAACCTGGCTGGCGGACGCGATGGCCGGCCCTACCCCGGTTTCCGCACTGATTCACGCGGCAACCATGGTGACTGCGGGTGTCTACCTGATCGCCCGTACCCACGGCCTGTTCACCCTGGCGCCGGACATCCTGCACCTGGTGGGCATCGTCGGTGGCGTGACCCTGGTACTGGCCGGCTTCGCCGCGCTGGTGCAGACCGACATCAAGCGGATTCTCGCCTACTCGACCATGAGCCAGATCGGCTACATGTTCCTGGCCCTGGGCGTCGGTGCCTGGGACGCGGCGATCTTCCACCTGATGACCCACGCGTTCTTCAAGGCCCTGTTGTTCCTGGCGTCCGGTGCGGTGATCGTTGCCTGCCACCACGAGCAGAACATCTTCAAGATGGGCGGCCTGTGGAAGAAACTGCCACTGGCCTACGCCAGCTTCATCGTCGGTGGTGCCGCACTCGCCGCCCTGCCACTGGTGACCGCTGGTTTCTACTCGAAAGACGAAATCCTCTGGGAAGCCTTTGCCAGCGGTAACCAGAACCTGCTGTACGCAGGCCTGGTGGGTGCGTTCATGACCTCGCTGTACACCTTCCGCCTGATCTTCATCACTTTCCACGGTGAAGCCAAGACCGAAGCACACGCAGGCCACGGCGTCTCGCACTGGCTGCCATTGTCGGTACTGATCATCCTGTCGACGTTCATCGGCGCCATGATCACCCCGCCTCTGCACGGTGTACTGCCACAAAGCGTCGGCCACGCCGGCGGCGAAGCCAAGCACAGCCTGGAGATCGCCTCGGGTGCCATCGCCATTGCCGGTATCCTGCTGGCGGCCCTGCTGTTCCTCGGCAAGCGCCGCTTCGTGACCGCCGTTGCCAACAGTGGCATTGGCCGCTTCCTCTCGGCCTGGTGGTTCGCTGCCTGGGGCTTCGACTGGATCTACGACAAACTGTTCGTCAAGCCTTACCTGGCTATCAGCCACATTCTGCGTAAAGACCCGCTCGACCAGACCATCGGTTTGATCCCGCGTGCCGCCAAGGCCGGCCACACCGCCCTGAGCCGCAGCGAGACGGGCCAATTGCGTTGGTATGCAGCTTCCATGGCGGCGGGTGCCGTGCTGGTGATCGGCGCCATCGTAGTGGTAGCGGTCTGATATGAACTTTGCGAACTTGCGAAAGGAAACGAGCCCGTCATGATTCTGCCCTGGCTAATCCTGATCCCCTTTATCGGCGGCCTGCTCTGCTGGATGGGTGAACGCTTCGGCGCCACCCTCCCCCGCTGGATTGCGTTGCTGACCATGTCCCTGGAACTCGCGCTCGGCCTCTGGCTGTGGGCCCATGGCGACTATTCATTTGCTCCGGCACCGGGTGTCGATCCCACCTTCGCGCTTGAATTCAAGCACGTGTGGATCCAGCGCTTCGGCATCAACGTGCACCTGGCCCTCGACGGCCTGTCGCTGTTGATGATCCTGCTGACCGGCCTGCTGGGTATCCTCTCGGTACTCTGCTCCTGGAAAGAGATCCAGCGTCACGTGGGCTTCTTCCACCTGAACCTGATGTGGATCCTGGGCGGTGTTGTCGGCGTGTTCCTCGCCCTCGACCTGTTCATGTTCTTCTTCTTCTGGGAAATGATGCTGGTGCCGATGTACTTCCTCATCGCGCTCTGGGGTCACAGTTCTTCGGACGGCAAGAAAACCCGGATCTACGCAGCGACCAAGTTCTTCATCTTCACCCAGGCTTCCGGCCTGATCATGTTGGTGGCGATCCTGGGCCTGGTACTGGTCAACTTCAACAACACCGGCGTGATTACCTTCAACTACGCCGACCTGTTGAAGACCAAGATGTCCCTGACCACCGAGTACATCCTGATGCTGGGCTTCTTCATCGCCTTCGCGGTGAAGCTGCCGGTGGTGCCGTTCCACTCCTGGCTGCCTGACGCTCACGCCCAGGCGCCGACCGCAGGTTCCGTGGACCTGGCCGGTATCCTGTTGAAGACAGCTGCCTACGGCCTGCTGCGTTTCGCGCTTCCGCTGTTCCCGAATGCCTCGGCCGAGTTCGCGCCGATCGCCATGACCCTGGGTCTGATCGGGATCTTCTACGGTGCGTTCCTGGCGTTCGCGCAAACCGACATCAAGCGTCTGATTGCCTTCTCGTCCGTTTCCCACATGGGTTTCGTACTGATCGGCATCTATTCCGGCAGCCAACTGGCACTGCAAGGCGCAGTGATCCAAATGCTGGCCCACGGTGTTTCGGCTGCGGCGCTGTTTATCCTGAGCGGTCAGCTGTACGAGCGCCTGCACACCCGTGACATGCGTGAAATGGGTGGCGTGTGGTCGCGCATCGCGTACCTGCCAGCGATCAGCCTGTTCTTCGCCGCTGCGTCCCTGGGCTTGCCAGGCACCGGTAACTTCATCGGTGAGTTCCTGATCCTGATGGGTGCCTTCGTGCAGACGCCGTGGATCAGCGCCATTGCCACTTCCGGCCTGGTGTTCGGTTCGGTCTACTCGCTGATCATGATCCACCGCGCCTACTTCGGCCCGGCCAAGTCCGACACCGTCCTGCAAGGGATGGATGCGCGCGAACTGATCATGGTGCTCGGCCTTGCGGTACTGCTGATCTACATCGGCGTGTACCCGCAACCGTTCCTGGACACTTCTGCCGCAACGATGCATGGCGTGCAGCAGTGGTTCGGCACCGCCTTCTCTCAACTCGCTTCGGCCCGGTAAGAGCGCTATGGAATTCACGATCCAACACTTTATCGCGCTTGCGCCGCTGCTGATCACCAGCCTCACCATCGTGGTGGTGATGCTGGCGATCGCCTGGCGCCGCAATCACTCGCAAACGTTCCTGCTGTCCTGTGCCGGTCTGAACCTGGCCCTGCTGTCGATCATCCCGGCCCTCAAGGTCGCGCCACTGGCGGTCACGCCATTGATGATGGTCGATGACTTCGCGTTGCTGTACATCGCGCTGATCCTGGTCGCGACCCTGGCCTGCGTCACCCTCGCCCACGCTTACCTCGGCGAAGGCGGCACCGGCTACCCAGGCAACCGCGAAGAGCTGTACCTGCTGATCCTGCTGGCTGCGGCCGGTGGCATCGTGCTGGTCAGCGCACAGCACCTGGCGGGCCTGTTCATCGGCCTGGAACTGCTGTCGATCCCGACATACGGCCTGGTGGCCTACGCCTTCTTCAACAAGCGCTCCCTGGAAGCCGGCATCAAGTACATGGTGCTGTCGGCGGCCGGTTCCGCGTTCCTGTTGTTCGGTATGGCCCTGCTCTACGCCGAAGCCGGCAACCTGAGCTTCACCGGTATCGGTCACGCCCTCGCGGCCACCAGCATGCCTGCGCCGATTGCCCAACTGGGCCTGGCCATGATGCTGATCGGCCTGGCGTTCAAGCTGTCGCTGGTGCCGTTCCACCTGTGGACCCCGGACGTGTACGAAGGCGCCCCGGCGCCAGTGGCTGCGTTCCTGGCCACCGCGTCGAAAGTGGCTGTGTTTGCGGTGATGGTACGTCTGTTCCAGATCTCCCCTGCCGCCAACACCGGTGTGCTGAGCACTGTACTGACCGTGATCGCCATCGCATCGATCCTGTTCGGTAACCTGCTGGCCCTGACCCAGAACAACCTCAAGCGCCTGCTGGGTTACTCGTCCATCGCCCACTTCGGCTACCTGCTGATCGCCCTGGTGGCGAGCAAAGGCCTGGCCGTTGAAGCCATGGGTGTGTACCTGGTCACCTACGTGATCACCAGCCTCGGCGCGTTCGGCGTGATTACCCTGATGTCCTCGCCGTTCAAAGGCCGTGACGCCGACGCCCTGTACGAGTATCGCGGCCTGTTCTGGCGCCGCCCGTACCTGACCGCCGTACTGACCGTGATGATGCTGTCCCTGGCCGGTATCCCGCTCACTGCCGGCTTTATTGGCAAGTTCTACATCGTCGCCACCGGCGTTGAAGCTCACGAGTGGTGGTTGGTAGCTTCCCTGGTCCTGGGCAGCGCCATCGGCGTGTTCTACTACCTGCGCGTGATGGTCACCCTGTACCTGATCGAGCCAAACCTGCGCCGCGTGGATGCCGAGTTGCATTGGGAACAGAAGGCAGGCGGTGTAATGCTGCTGGCCATCGCCCTGCTCGCGTTCTTCCTGGGCGTGTACCCGCAACCGTTGCTCACCCTGGTGCAGCACGCGGTGCTGGGCGTTTGATCGCTTAGCGGGATGCAGTAAACAAAAACGGCGCCTTAGGGCGCCGTTTTTGCGTTATGGGGAACAGTCAGGACACCGCAGCGCGGTGAATCGACGCGTTAAAACGCGATACCGACCTTGAACCCGTACTCATTACGCTTGAGCTTGGTGTTGTCGGCCACTTCGGAATCACCGTCGAGCTTGTACTCGGTGCGGGTGTAGTACAGGCCCGCGACCACCGGCAGGTCACCCTTCTGGTTCATCAGCAGGCTGACTTCGGCGTAGGGATTGGTGCGGTCCTTGAGGTCCACGGTGTCGCTGCCAAAGTCATCCACCTTGAGCTTGGTGCGGCCATCGATGGTACGACGGGCGCCGGCTTCGACACGCAGGGTCATATCGTCGAACTGGTGGTTGTAGCCCAAGGCCGCCTTGGCGAACGGGGACTTGTTGGTGAGTTTCACATCGAGGTCGTTGATTTCTGGCTCGTAGCGGGTCCAGGTGTAGCCACCGCCCACGATCACGTCGACAAAATTGCGCGCATCCAGCGCGGCTCGCCAGCCGAGATCCAGGTCGGCCTGGCCTTCCTTGAGCTTGTTGTCGCTCTTCTCGCCGTACTTGGCTTCAATGCCGGCCTGGTAGATAAAGCCGGACTCCGCGGTGAGCTTGTTACCGAAGTTGTAGAACAGGCCCGCTTCGGGCATGTGGCTCTTGTCGCTTTGGCTGCCGCCTTCGAATTTGAAATCGTTGTAGCTGCCCAGGATCCCGAAGGTGGAAATCGGGTCGGTGGACGGTGCGGCGAACACCGCAGCAGGCGCAGCGACCAGCGCCAGCAGCGAGGAACCCTTGAGGAATTTTCCGAATAGCTTGGACATCGTTTACATCTCCTTGTCTGGTGAGCAAATTATTCAGGAACCGCTTCGAACCCCGCCTTGCACGAAAGGTTCGAATTAATTTGCACCGACTTGAAGATAAAACGGTTCAGCGAAGGCTCTAGCTCAATATTCTCAAGCGACAGGCAATACAAGACGATCAAGCGCTTGGCGAAGCGTGGCTGAAACCGGCACCCGAACTCCAAAGGTCGCAGTCAGCAAGTCCAACAGCTCATCGGCGCTTTCGAGCGTGCGTTTTTCACTCGGCCGATCCAGGTAATGCACCGCATAACTGGCGTTGTTCAGGGTATGCCGCTTGCCTGGCGCCAAGCGCGCAACTTTCAGTTGACCCACAAAAGGCGAATCCGGGTGTGTGGAGACGTACCAGTTGCCGATCTCGTAGTCGATGGCCGCCTGCACTTGCAAGTCGAACACATACAGCCCGCGCCACTCCCCTGCCACCTGCGCCCACAGCGTGTAGCTGCCCTGCCCGTCGAAGGTCAAGCGGTAGGGTTCATGCGCCGTGGCCTGTACCGTGTCGGTATCCAGCTGCAACGGGCTGCTGGGCACCATGCCGCCAAAGCCGACGTCGCTGATGTAACGCACACCCTCCAGCGTCACCAGGCTCAACCGATGGGTGCGCGCGGTGTGTGCCTCCGGCGGCCCGCCCATCACTACCCGACCGGTAATGCCGCGTGCGTCAAAGCCGAGTTCCTGCAAGAGCGCCAGGAACATCTGGTTCAACTCATAGCAATAACCGCCCCGCCCTTCCAGCAGCACTTTTTGCTCGACGCTGGGCAGGTCGATAGGCACCGGCACGTGCATCAATGTCGACAGGCTCTCGAAAGCAAACGTGCACACGTGGCGCAGTTGCAACGCCTGCAAGGTTTGCAGGGTCGGCGCGGGCGGTGCGTCATAGCCCAGGCGTTGCAGATAGAGGCGGCTATGGGTCAGCAGGGGCATGGTGCAATCCTTGGGCGCGAAGGGATGGCATCACTATGCCGCGCCACCATGCAGATTGTCATTTTGAATGAACCTTTTTGAACGCTCCCGTATCCATCTATAACAACACAGGGAGGCAACATGAGTACCGCAAAAATCTACACCATCCACTACCAGCTGCATGGCAAACCGAAGTCCTTTGTGGTGCGCGCCGAAGTGATGAACAACGCCGAGGCCTGGCATTGGGCGGCCGTTGATGCCGACATTGCGCACGTGAGTCGCGTTGGGCGCGTGGGGCACGAGCAGGTGAAGAAGACGACTCGGCCTTGGGCGGAGAAGTTTGGCATTACCGAGGTAACGTGGGTTGCACCCAAGTAAGGGGGAAAGCCCCGCTATATAGGGCGGGGCTTTCGGCCAACAGCGAAGATTAACATTCGGCACAGAGTCAGCCATGCCCAACGGCTTAACGCCAAGGACAGTGGGTCAGGGAACCTGGTCGTCTACAAGACTTCCACCAGCTCAAACTCTTCGGCGACAAGCTCCATGGCCTCGTCGAACGAGCCCTCTCTTTGAAAAAAATCTCTATGCCCCTGCATCCAGTACGGGAGGCTGAGATCCCCTTCACCTTCCTTCCGTGCAAAATCTTGATCAACGTCGCAGTAACGAACGACACGCAGCAAGATAACCCGAATGACACATACCGGTTCGCGCCTACTGTTGAGGATGATGCTGTAGCCGCCAATGGTGGGTGATTCATCTTCACGGTTGAATGACGAAAGCGAGCAACACGTGGCCGTTTTTATTCCGCTGACAACACGTTCAGCCAGCTCATCGGCCATTTCAGGAGTATCCCCAAATGACCATGCAATGGCGCCGGGGTACCTGGCCTTTAAATCCTCAAGGGTGCTCATGACTAAATCCGTTTAAATCAGGTTGTTGGCGATCTCGCATAAGCCCTGGCTAAATGATCACGGTCGAGGCCTGTGCGCCACTCGGTTGCTGAAGATACTTTATTCTGGTCCAGCAAGGAGGTGATGAAAAAAAACGCCAACCTATGTCGACGTTCAAGATAAAAAAGTGCGCCAGGCCAGCGTTTAAATAGCCAAAGAGAGACTCAAAAACGCACCGTGGCGATGCTTCATTCGCCCACAGCGCTGAGCAACACGGTATCTAGCTCACGGCTTCAAATCGCCCAGAGGATCGTAAGGTGGCTTCTTCTCGTCCTCATCCTTTTTCTCCTTGTCCAATGGCGCAATAGCCGGCCCGATAGGGTCAACCTGCGGATCCGACACATCCGGCGAGTCCGGGTCAAAACCCAGCTCATCCTTGCCACTTGCATGCTCGTCTGAAGACGGGCCTTTCGGCGTATGACTCACGGCGTTCTCCTTGTTTAAAGCGGACGGGCTTTGTCGTGGAGGTTTTCCAGGTTTTCTTCGACGCGCTCTACATCGTCATTGTCTTCGCGCTCTTTCGGGTCGTTGGGGCGCAACGCATCGTTGTCGCGCTCCTCTTCACCGGGTGTGCGGTCAGGGTTTGGGGTACCGGGGGGTGGCTGGTTGTAGTCAGACATGATGGTTCACCTCAAAGGGTCTACACAGGTTTAGAGAAACCGCCGTGCGCCATCGTTCAACTTGTTTGCCCAGGCGTGAGATGATGCCGGCCCCTCCTGGAGACATGACCCGGATGTTCGAACTCAAACCCTGCGACCCCGTGACCTTCCGCCAACAGACCCGGCGCAGCACGCTGATCGTCGCCGTGCTGTTCCTGGCCCTGGCCATGGTGCTGTCGAGCCTGGCGGTAATGCTGTTCGGCGAACCTGGCGGTGACAATTTGCGCTTCAACGTCGGCGGTGTGTTTGCCGGGGTACTGATCACCGTAGCCCTGGTGCGTGGCCCGTTCTGGACCCAGCCGTGGCTGGCGTCGGCGGTGTATGGCTGGCAACTCAAGCGCAGCCTGATGAGCGTGACCAATGTGATGCACAAGGTGAACGAGCGCGTCCAGACCAATGACCCGACGGCGATCAAAGTGCTGCGCTTCTATCACCTGGGCCTGACGCAGATGCATGAACTGGATGCCAACTCCAGCGCCCAGGTGCAGTTGGTCGCCGAGGTTGAGGCACACAAGGCCAAGATGCAGGCACTGGGGATCGATACCGAGCAAACCCGCTTCGACCCTGCTTGGCTGGAAGCCTTCAAGACCGCTTAAGCCAATACACCGTCAGCTGGAAACCTTTGCCCGCCAGCAGAACACCGCGCTCACTGCAATCGCCGCGCCCGCCAGGCCAAACACCCAGGGGGCGGAGGCAATCGGCAGCAAGAGGCCGGCGAGCAATGGGCCGAGGCCAGCGCCGATATCCCGCCACACGGCATTCGAGGCCAAGGCCGACACGCGCATCGAACCTGGGTTGCGCTCGGCCACGAGGGTGGTCACCAGTGGCAGTTGCAGCGCGCGCAGTACCAGCACCGCCGCCGCGCCGACAATGACCCAATAACTGCCGAACGCGGTCAGGGCCAGGGCACTCAAGAACGAAAACAGCAGCAACATCGACGTGGCGCCAAATCGCTGGGCCGCGCGGCCGCCCAAGGGGCTCAGGAGCATTTCCGAGACATAACGCAGCGCCATCAGGCCACCGGCGATGAGTACCGCATCACCCCCCAGCAGCTTCTGCGCCTGGATCGACAGGCCGAAGATAAACAGGCCATCCAGTGCCACCCCTTCGATAAACGACCACACCGCCACACTGTCGGGCCACTTGAAGCGCCGCCCCGGCGTGGTGTGCAGATCATGCCCCGCCGCAGGCAAGCTGCGCGCCACCCACACCCCCACCAGGCAACACCCGGCCAGAATCACAAAGATCGGGCGCGGCCCCGCCCACAGCGTCAGCCAGCCGCCCAGTGGCAGCGCCAGCATCGGCCCGAGGGCAATCAGCGCGCGGGAACGCCCAGCCCGGCGTGCGGCACCGGCCGGCTCCGACGTGGCCAACACTTGGGTCGACAGGTTCAGCGCGGCGAAGCACAGGCCCCACACCAGTCGCAGCCCCAGCAACGCGGCGAAGCCCGATAACACCGAGTTGCCCAAGGCACACAGGGTCGCGGCACCGGCGGCGATCATGCAGGTCAGGCGGTCGCCGTTGCGTGCGTAGAAATTGAGCACGTGCCGGTAGCCGAAAATCCGCACCAGGCGGTTGGCCGCCAGTAATACCCCGGCCTGGGCCAGGGTGATACCAAAGGCCTGGGACTCCATCGGCAGCAGCAGGTAGAGCAACACGTCACTGGGCAAGCATAAAGCCAGGGTCAGCGCAGCTCGGCGCGAGTGCGTATCAGCAGTACGGAGGGCCAGGCTGGACATAAATCTGAAACATCCCGAAATACTCAGGTCGCCACGGTAGCCTTCCGCCGCTCTGTTTTACAACGCCCAATCACGTCTTTTTGCCGTAGGGCAGCACACGCAAGCCACTGGCCACGGCCCCCACCAGGGCAAACCCGCAGCCCAGCCACAACGCATAGTGCGGCCCGCTGCCCAGTGACAGGTGGAAACACAACGCCACCAGTGACGCCCCCAGCGTTTGCCCCAGCAACCGCGAAATCGCTACGATGCCACTGGCCCCTCCGCTGCGAGCCAACGGCGCGCTGGTCATCAATGCCTTGAGGTTGGGCGACTGGAAGAACCCGAAACCGGCGCCACACAGCGCCATGCGCCAGCCGATATCGAACGCCGAGGCCCCACTGCCCAGGGTGGCCAACGCGGCCATTCCCACGCTGAGCATCAACAGGCCGATGCCGCACAGCACGCCAAGGGACACACGGTCGGCCAGACGTCCCGCCACCAGCGCCATCACCGCCACCACGGCCGGCCACGGCGTCATCAAGAAACCGGTTTCCACTTGGCTATGGCCCAGCACCGCCTGCAACATAAATGGCAACGACACAAACGCCAGGCCCTGGGCGCTGAAAGCACAGATAGCGGTCAGGGAAGACAACGCAAAGACCGGACGCTTGAACAGGTCCAGCGCCAGCATCGGCGCCGGGTGCCCGGCCTGGCGCCGCAGCAGCAAGGCGCCGCACACCAGCGCCACGGCGATCAAGCCCAACGTCAGCACGCCCTGGGCCCCGTGCACCGCTGTGCCCAACCCCAACACCAACAAGGCAAACAGCCCCGCGCACAACACGGCGGCAAGACGGTCGAAGGCATGCCCGGTCATTGGCAGGGTCGGCAACGAGCGCAGGCCCAATAGCAGCGCCAGCAACCCCAAGGGCACATTGATCAGGTACAACCAGTGCCAGGTCGCCACCGACAGGATCGCTGATGCGGCGGTTGGCCCCAAGGTAAACGCCAACCCCACCACCAGGGAGTTGTAACCCAGGCCACGCCCGAGCATTTTCGAAGGGTAGATATGCCGCAACAACGCCGTGTTCACGCTCATGATCGCCGCCGCCCCAAGCCCCTGCGCCACCCGTGCGGCAGTCAGGGTGACCAGCGAACCCGCCAGCCCGCACAACAGCGACGACACGATAAACAGCAGTAACCCGCCGAGATACACCCGGCGATGCCCCAGCACGTCACTGAGCGAAGCAAACGGCAGCACCGTGGCAATGATCGCCAACTGGTAGGCATTGACCACCCAGATGACCGAGGCGGAATCGGTGCCAATCCCCTCGGCCAGGGTCGGCAAGGCCGTGTTGACGATGGCCGTGTCCAGTGTCGCCATGCCGATCCCCAGGGAGATCGCGATCACGGCCGGCAAGCGTTTATTGAGGGGCAACCCATCGGCAACAGAAGACATGAACAATCCGCGCAGGTGACAAAGGCTCCAGATTACGGGCAGGCGAGCATTTTTTCAGTGGACAATTGCCTGGCTGTCAAAATATTCATGTTCAGCCGGCACAGCCGCGCGCTACCAGAGTTCTCCTACAGCTTCCCACCGCCTATTTTGCAACCTTGGCGGTTTCTCCCCGCTCTTGAGAACCCAGCCCGTGTCCAAGACTCACGAACCCGCTCCATCCGTCTCGAGCAATGACCGTCGACAATTCCTGCAGCTGGCCGGCGCTGGCGCAGGGGCACTTTTGCTCGCAGGGGCACTGCCCAGCGTTGCGGCGCCTACCGCACCCGTTACACCGCCCAAGCCTGGCGATGAGGCTGACCCGCACCAGGCGTTGGCCCGGTTGATGGCAGGCAATCACCGCTTCGCCGCCAATGTCACTCAGCGCCACGACTTCATGACAGAACGGGAAATACTGGTGAGTCACCAACACCCTTTCGCGACGGTGCTGGGTTGCGCCGACTCAAGAGCTGCCCCCGAGCACATCTTCGACACCGGCCTGGGCGAGCTGTTTACCGTACGAGTAGCGGGCAACTTCGTGACCGACAACGAACTCGCCAGCCTCGAATATGCCGTCGCAGTGCTAGGCACGCCTGTGGTCATGGTGCTCGGACACGACAGTTGCGGCGCACTCTCGGCCGCGGTCAAGGCCATCCAGGAAAACGCCACTTTCCCCGGCAAGATCCAGGGCCTCGCGCAAGCCTTCAAACCCTCCGTGAACAAGGTATTGAAGGCTCCTGGCCCATTGCTTGCCAATGCCATCGCGCAAAACGTCATCGACACCGTCGCGCGCCTCAAGCACGAGCCTGGCCTGCTGCGCGAGGCCGTGGCCCAAGGCAAACTCGGCATCGTCGGCGGCGTTTACCGATTGCACAGCGGAGTCGTGGAGTTGATCGCTTAAGGCCCTCAGGTTCGCCAGTGTCCACTGTTCGCCATCACTCCCACAGCGTCGGCAAAACCGGCCTGGGGCGTGGTATTCAAGGTCACCAGTCCCACGCACCGACTCGGCTTCAGCGTCGCCGCGCGCGTGGCCACCCGCCCGCCCGCTTCCACGCCTGCCAGGACCGCTTCGGGGATGTGCAGCGCATTCATCAGGTCCAGCACATCCTGGCCGAGCACGGCGTCGTCTGCAGTGCGCAGGTACGGAACGATCACGCGAAAGCCCTGGGCGGCCAGCGGCGCCGTCAGGTCGGCAAACACGTGGACATCGGCTGCCAGCAAAATGATCGCCCGTCCCTCCTGCGCCCCGAACTGCTCATAACGGATCTCCTGGTCATCGGTACTCACCTGTTGCACCGCAAACGCCGGTGCGGCGATCACCACCGCTGCCAGCAGTAAAAAATCACGACGATCAAACATGACTCACCCCCACAATCAATTCACTGCCGAGCCAACCGGCCAGGTACTCGCCCGCCTGTATCACGCCCGCCTCTTCGCCCAGGCGCTGCACCAGCCATTCACACAGCCCGGCAAAACTGCCGTCGGCCTGCACGTGCTGCAACGCCTGAAGTTCCTGCGCATCCACCTGGCGCAAGCGCGAGGTGAATTGACGCCGCCACACCAGCAAGCCGCCCGGTTGCGCCAGCATCACAGCTTCGGGCGCGGGCACGTCCTGCCACAACGCCGACCAGACCGCCTCGGCATTGGTGGTCAGGCCGTGGCAACGCAACGACGGCGTCAGTTGCAGCACCGCTGTGTCCCAGTCCAGCCCAACCAACGCCTGCGGCGTCAGGGGCAGCGCATCAGCGGCGACGAAAGCTTCGTTCAGGGCGGACTCGATCCAGGCCAGCTCATGCACATCCGGATTGCGCGGGAACACGTGCCTTAACGTCGCGTAGAACCCCTCGGGGTACGCGTCCAGTGTCCAGGCATGAGGCGGGTGGCGGTCGATGTGGGTGATGCTCGCAGCCAGGAAGACCTCCTCCCCGAGCCAGCGGCGCAGGTTGGGAAACGCCTGTTCCAGGCAACCCACCAACTGTGCGCGGTAGTTGTTCTGGTACACCGCCAGGCCTGCGTGATCATCGCCCAATAATTGCGCGGACGCGTCCGAGGCGCTCACCAACCACTCGCGAAAGGTCTGCTGTAGCTGCGCCAGGTTCATCGCTTTGCCCCCAAGGTGCGGGCCAACGCCAGTTCGTGAAGCAATTCGGCGAGCGGTGGGATCTCGTCATCGCGCTCGATCATGGTCGCCACCGGGCCGAGCCGGGTAATGGCGTGCGCGTACAGCGCCCAGACCCCGGAGCACACTGGGCTGTCATGGCTGTCGATCAAGAGGCCGCGGCCCTGGCTGTGGCCCGCCAGGTGCACCTGGCGCACCCGCTCGGCAGGGAGGCCCTCGAGAAACGCCAGGGCATCGAAACCGTGGTTGCTGGCACTGACAAACACATTGTTGACGTCCAGTAGCAGTTCACAGCCGGTGCGCTTGGCCATGGCCCCGATAAATTCCCACTCGGTCATGGAGGCGCCCTCAAATGCCAGGTAACTGGAGGGGTTCTCGAACAGCAGGGTGCGGCCGAGCACGTCCTGGGCCTGGTGGATATTGGCGCACACGCGCGTCAGTGCTTCGTCGGTGTAGGGCACGGGCAACAAGTCATGGGCGTTGAAGCCTCCGCTGCGCGACCAGCTCAGGTGGTCGGAGACAGACAGCGGCTCGACCTCGTCCACCAGCGACTTGAGGCGCAGCAGGTAGTCCATGTCCAGGCCCTCGGCCGTGCCGATGGACATGGACACCCCGTGCAGCGCCACCGGGTAGCGCTCGCGCACCTGGCGCAGGATATGCCGGGGCTGGCCGCCCGCGACCATGAAGTTTTCGGAGATCACTTCGACGAAATCCACGGGCACCGAGGTCTCCAGGAAGTCGCCGTAGTGCTCCTTGCGCAGCCCCAGGCCATAGCCTGAGAAGTGAGGGTTGGATATCGGCATCGCGGACCTTCGCAAAGAATAAGTGGCGAGCCCGCAGGGGGCTCGCCGGGTGGTTTACTTCGGTTCGGTCAGGGTGCCGCCGGCCTTCAGGCACTCGGACGGGGTCTTGACGATCACGCCTTCGCCCTTGCAGCTGTTGAGGCCCTTGCAGTCGTTCTTGGCGGTGGCGCACAGGCTGGTGCCCTTGCACGTGTTGACGCCGTAGCAACGGCCGGGTTTTTCCTGCGAGTCGGCAGCGCTGGCGGCCGTGGCGAACGAGGCCGATGCCATGGCGATCAGGGCAGCAGCGGCAGCGAGGCTCAGGCGGGATTTGAGTGCAGTGCTCATGGGTGTTTCTCCGGGGGGTGGGGTGAATTACTGGATAACGGAAGCCGCGTCTTCGATGACCTTTGCCACAGCCTCAGGCTGGGAGATGTACACCGAGTGGCTGGCTTTGATTTCGGTGACCTTGGAACCGGCACGCTTGTACATCCAGCGCTGCAGGTCCGGGCTCAGGGCACGGTCTTCGGTGGAGACCACCGCGTAGGTCGGTTTCTTGTGCCAGGCCGCGGCCCAGACGGTGCCGCCGAACAACGCCGTGGTCGCGGGCACTTGGGAGGCGGCCATGAAGTCGGTGCGGTTAGTCGTCAGGTCGGCGGCAAAGTCGGCGTTGAATTGGGTGCGATCAAAGAACAGGTGACCGTCGCGGCTGGCCTTGATGTCATCACTGGGCGCCGGCATGGAGCCGATCAACTGGGCCATGTTCTCGCCCACTTCCGGCTGCAGTGCCGACACGTAGACCAGCGACTTGACCTTGTCGCGGTCGCCGGCAATCGAGATCACCCCGCCACCGGAACTGTGGCCCACCAACACCACCGGGCCGACTTGCTGCTCCAGCACTTCGCGCGCCTCGGCCACATCGGCAGCCAGGCTCTCGTGGCCCTGGTGCACCACGGTGACCTTGTAGCCCTTGTGGATCAGAATGTCGTGCACCACGCGCCAGCCTGAACCGTCGACAAATGAACCGGGCACAATCACGACGCTTTTACCGGTGCCGGGCAATGGCGCGTCGGCCGCCTGGGCCAACATCGGAACGGTCAGGGCCATGCCAATGGCCAGGGAAGAAAGCATGCGCATTGGAAATCTCCATCAAAGTTACGAACGTTTGCCCGAGATCAGGCGGTCCAGCGACCAGGCTCCACCGCCGTACGCCAGCAGTGGCAACAGCAGGCCCGCCCAGGTCAGGTGCACCGGCCAGGCATCGGGGTACACAAACACCTCGATCACCAGGGTCATGCCCAGCAGCACGGCGGCGGCCGGACGGGTCAACAGGCCCAGCACCAGCAACAGCGGGAACACATGCTCGGCGTAGGTCGCCAGGTGCGCTGCCCACTCCGGCGGGATCAGCGGCAGGGCGTATTCCGAGCGGAACAGCGTGTAGGTCGACGGCTTGAGTTCAAGGAACCCGCTGACCTTGGTGCGTCCTGACAGAAAGAACACCGCCGCAATGCCCACCCGAGCCACCAGCAACAGCAGGGCCTGTGGCAGCAGTCGCTGGATCACCCTCGTCGAGGCCGCTCGGCTCACGGCTGCTCCGTCAGGCTGCCGAGGCCTTTAGGCGTCTTGATCTGGGTGCAGGTGCCCTTGTCGACCAGCACCCACGCGTTGCCTTGGTAGTCGGCGGTGGCGGTGCCGGCACACGAAGTGCCTTTGCCCGCGGCGCAATCGTTGGCACCGGCGAGGGACACGCCGAAGCATTTTTCCTGGGGCTTGGGCTCATCGGCATGGGCCACGGCCGCAAAGGCGCTGATGGACAGGGCGAGGGTTGCCGCGAGGGCTGCGTAGGGACGCTTCATGGGGGGTGAGTCTCCTGGCTTGACTGAGTGTGGCCAGGGCGCCTTGGGGTCGGTGACCGCCTGCGCCAGCTGGTGGACAGAGTTAAAGCCAGGCGTGTATCCGCTCTGTGTCGCGAACGCGATAGAACGTCATGCGGGTGTATCAGGGGGGGACGGGGATACAGTCCGATACACAGTCGATAAAACAGTGCCAAGACAAGGGCGCTTTATTCGGCATCCCGAACGCCACCCCCTGCGAACTATCCGTCTTTGCGCAAGCGTGCGTTTCGGCGGCGTCGGTTACCGCAAAAATCACCACGAATGGGTAACGCGCCCCCCGCCCCCAGCCTTCAGATGGGTGTTGCCGGAAACATCGTACTCAGGTCCAGATGACCATCCTTCAACGGTGGGCACCAGTAGTACCCACCGGTCAACGGCTTACTGATGCGATACAGACCATCGACAATCCCATCCTCCAACCCACTCATCCGCCGCAACTGCGCTTCGAACGCATTGAACGAATGGCCAAACGCAAGGAACATCAGCCCAGCCTGACCGTTCTCGGCCCACGGCATGGAACGGCGTACCACGAAGGCTTCCGGCGTGAAGCTCTCCTGGGCGGTGCGCTTGGTGTGGGCAGATTCGGGCGCGTCGTCCAACTCTTCGTTGTCGCCATGCCGGCGGCCAATGATGTGGTCGCGCTCTTGCGCAGGCAAGGCGGCAAAGCCGTCGAGGTCGTGCTGCCATTGCTGGATCGCGGCGAAGCTGGCACCGCTGTCGGTCAGGGCGGCTTCGACCGCTGCGTCGTCGTGGGGGTTTTCGGTACCGTCTTCGTAGTCGGTGAGGTCGAAGCCGGTCTTGTAGCGGAAACCTTCGGTCATCTGCACCAGGCGAAACGCCGGGGCCAATGCCTTTTCCAGTGCACGGCTGCGCAACAGCAATTCACCGCGGTCCTCACCCTGCTGCCATACCCACAATGCCTGCTGGGTAGACGGGTTATGCGCGCCCGGCCCACTGACCGTGGGGAATGGGCGCAGACCGTCAATGCGGGCGCCCAGCGCGGTGACCAGCGGCTCGCCAACACCGACCACTGTCGCCGTGTCGGCCAGCTGTACCAACGCATCCAGCGCAGCGGGCACGGCTGCCAGGGTATCCACGGCGAAAAACAGATGGCGTGCCTGCAACGGCACCGGTGTGACAAGAATGCCCGGCTGGTACTGACTCATGTGAACTCCTTCAAGAAAGCCGCGCAGTTTAACCTTCAGGCGCAGTGCGACGCACAAGAAAGCGCGCGAGCCTTGCCATAGAGCCTATTGTTGGGTGACTCTCTAGTCATGTTTTGCAACTATTCCAGGGGTAGCGACATGACCACCAGCAACCTGCTCGCCCAGCTGTTTCCCACCTGCGCCGCCGACATTCCCGAACAGTTCCGCCTTGCGGCGCCCATCGAACAGCGTGATTACCTGGTCGACGGCCAGTTGAAGGTATGGAACGGTCCCTTGGCCAAGGTGCAAAGCCCGGTGCAACTGGGCGACGAACGCGTGCACATCGGCAGCACGCCGCTGCTGGATGCCGAAACCGCCCTCACCGCGCTCGACGCCGCGGTGCGCGCCTATGATCGCGGCCAGGGTGAATGGCCGACCCTGCGCGTGGCAGATCGTATCCAGCATGTCGAAGCGTTCCTGCGGCGCATGCGGGAACAGCGCGACGCGGTGGTCAAGCTGCTGATGTGGGAGATCGGCAAGAACCTCAAGGATTCACAGAAAGAGTTCGACCGTACCTGCGACTACATCACCGACACCATCAATGCCCTCAAAGAGTTGGACCGCCGTTCCAGCCGCTTCGAGCTGGAGCAAGACACGCTTGGCCAGATCCGCCGCGTACCACTGGGCGTGGCGTTGTGCATGGGGCCCTATAACTACCCGCTGAACGAAACCTTCACCACCCTGATCCCGGCGCTGATCATGGGCAACACCGTGGTGTTCAAGCCGGCCAAGCTCGGCGTGCTGTTGATCCGCCCGTTGCTGGAGGCGTTCCGCGACAGCTTCCCGGCCGGGGTCATCAACGTGATCTACGGCAGCGGCCGCGAAACCGTCAGCGCGCTGATGGCCAGTGGCAAGATCGATATCTTTGCGTTTATCGGCACCAACAAAGCCGCGAGCGACCTGAAAAAGCTGCACCCGAAACCACACCGTCTGCGTGCGGCACTCGGCCTGGACGCAAAAAACCCAGGCATCGTGTTGCCTGAGGTGGACCTGGACAATGCCGTGAGCGAAGCCGTGACCGGGTCCTTGTCGTTTAATGGCCAGCGCTGCACCGCGCTGAAAATCCTGTTCGTGCATGAAGACGTCGTCGACCGCTTCATCGAGAAATTCAACCAGAAACTGGCCACGCTCAAACCCGGCATGCCGTGGGAAGACGGCGTGGCGCTGACGCCGTTGCCTGAAGTGGGCAAGGTGGACTACCTCAACGAGCTGGTGGCCGACGCAGCGCAGCACGGTGCCAACGTAGTGAATGAGAATGGCGGCAGCAGTCGAGGGTCATTTTTCTACCCGGCGGTGCTGTACCCGGTGAACCCGCAGATGCGCGTGTACCACGAAGAGCAGTTCGGCCCGGTGGTGCCGATCGTGCCTTACCGCGACTTGCAGACAGTGATCGACTATGTGCTGGACTCGGACTTCGGCCAGCAACTGAGTATCTTCGGCACCAGCGCCGTGGAGGTCGGGCGCCTGGTGGACACCTTCGCCAATCAGGTCGGCCGTATCAACATCAACGCGCAGTGCCAGCGTGGTCCCGACACCTTCCCCTTCAACGGGCGCAAGAACTCGGCCGAGGGCACGCTGTCGGTACATGACGCGTTGCGCGTGTTCTCGATCCGCACGCTGGTGGCGACCAAGTTCCAGGAAAGCAACAAGGCGCTGGTCAGCGACATTTTGCGCAACCGTGACTCAAGCTTCCTGACCACCGACTACATTTTCTGACAGCACCTGGGAGCCTGTGTGAAAGCAGGCATCTGTGGCGCTGGCTTGCCTGCGATGCAAGCACCGTGGTGCTCCCGCCACACTGGGTCTACGCGATCGCAGGCAAGCCAGCGCCCACATTTGATCGAGTCACCCCTGACTTTTTGAGGCCACTTTAATACCGATGAACCTGCACCTACCTCTGTTTGCCCGGCGCCTGCTACGTCCCCTGCTCGACCCCTACCGTCGCTATCGCCACGCCAAGCTGATCCACGCCGTGCGCGTGTCCATCGGGTTGCTGGCGACGATCCTGCTGACCACGGGCATCAACCTGCCCCACGGTGAGTGGGCGTCGGTCACCATGCTGATCGTGATCGGCGGTTTGCAGCACCACGGCAATATCGGCAAGAAAGCCGTGGAGCGCGCCTATGGCACGTTGATCGGCGCCAGCGTCGGCTTGTTGCTGGTGGTGCAGCAGGCCTACTTTGGCCAGCCGTTCTTGACCTACCTGTTGATGTCGGCGGTGTGCGGGTTCTTTTCGTATCACGCCATCGGCAAGGGCGGCTACATTGCGCTGCTGTCGGCGATCACCGTGTTTATCGTCGCGGGCCATGGAGACAACCCGATCTCGGATGGCTTGTGGCGCACGGTCGATATCCTGATCGGCATCGTCCTGGCCCTGGCGTTCTCCTTTGCCTTGCCGCTATACGCTGTGTACTCGTGGCGCTACAACCTGGCCAGCGCGTTGCGCGATTGCGCGGCGATCTACAGCCGAATCATCAATGGCCAGTCGGTCACCGACGATGAACACCTCAAACTGCTCAACCGCTTGAACGCGGCGATGGTGCAGTTGCGTTCGCTGATGCCGTCGGTGTCCAAGGAAGTGCGGATTTCGATGACGGAACTGGACGCGATCCAGCGGCATTTGCGCATGTGCATCAGCACCCTGGAAATCCTCGGAAATACCCGCCCAGATCCCCGGGACGAACAAGCGATGGCGAGGATGCAGGTGATGCTGAAAGCCGAACACCGGCAGATTCGAGTGCAGCTGGTAGGGATGGCGCGCGCCTTGAAGTCGGGCGTGACGGAGCGGTTGGAGCGGCCCAGTCACATCACGGGCGCCGAGCCAGCGCTGGATGCGCCGGTGTACAGTGCCCTGGATGGTTATCGGTTGTTGACGGTGCAACTGGCGGCAAACATTGATGCAATGCGCCAACGCCTGGCCAAAAGTGCCGGACACTGGAAGATTTAGAAGGTGGCGCGTCGACGCTGTTAACCGCCTCAGCACTTTCATACTTTTTCCTACATATTTTTCACGATTTATTCACATCCAGAGACGTAGGGTGAAGCCTCATCCGTTACAAACGTTGCACATCAAGCCCGCCGCCCCAGCGGGCTTTTTTTTGCCTTGCAAAAACACGTCTGCAAAACACGGCAGGCTTGAGGTGGCCCCAACAGGGATCAGCGCGAAACCTTGGCGGCGGGCGCCGACGCTTGTTCACGAATAGCCCGCTGGGTGTCGAGCACCCTGGCCAAGGCATTTTCCGCTTCCGGGCTTTGCTGCGGCACGCGAATCGCCGCCGACACCAGGGTGATCAACTTGGCCATCACTTCGGCATCCGTGGCCGGGCGCCCCAGGCTCATGGAGTTCATCAGCAGGCGCAGTTCAGTGCCGGCCATCACGCCGGATATCGCCTTGAGGGCAAATTGCAGGCGCACCCCCAGTTCATTGCGCGGCAGCTCGGGCAAGGCCAGGGCAAAGGCTTCGAAGAAGCGCTGGAACACCGGCTGGTAATGCACCTTGAGGTATTCCTGGATAAACGGCGATGTATCGCTGTAGACCCGCCCCAGGAACCGGATGAACGAACGCCCTTCCCCACTGGCGCTCGCCGGATCGCTACGCTCAAGGCCCATGGCCGGGGCAAACAGCACGCCGAGCAGGGTGTCGCAATCCAGCGGGCCGTCGGACTCGGCCTCACAGCGCGCGAGCAATTCCAGGCGCTGCTCGTTGAGCGGCTCCAGGCGCTGCATCAGCAGGGTTTTCATCAGGGAGTCCTTGTCCCCGAAGTGGTAGTTCACCGCAGCCAGGTTGACCTGGGCACGCTCGGTAATCTGCCGCAACAAAACCGCATCGTATCCGTACTTAATGAAGAGAGCCTCTGTCGCATCCAGCAGTCGAGTCTTGGTAATGTTTGGAGCGCTGACTTTCTTCGCGACCATAGAAGTTCCACGTGGGAAATATTGTTTTAAAAAATAATTTGATTTTTTATACCGGTGCCGTCGTCCGAAAGCAAGTAGTGACACACCGCCATATGATCGAAAGCCTTTGCTGGCGGGCTCGTTGAGCCTAGTCGAACGGATTCTGGACGGCCTGCAGTGCCATGGCAGAAATCGTTTCAAGGGGTGAAACCGCTCTATATCGATGGCTGGCGAAGCCGCTGGAACACGGTTAGTATTCAAACAATATTTTAAAAACAAGAAATAAAACCAGTCCGTGACGCGTACCAGGCAGCTCCCGAACTTGTAACAATGCTTTTCCAGGGACAGCACGGCACCGTCGAGACTGCAGGCGTAGTCATGATGACAGATACCCGCGCGCACCCAGGCTTGATCTCACTGCACGGCATCGGCAAAAGCTATCAGCTGGCCGGGCAACACCTGTCCATTCTCAATGATGTCTGCCTGTCCATTGCCAGCGGTGACAGCTGCGGCATCCTCGGCGCGTCCGGCTCCGGCAAAAGTACCCTGCTTAATATCCTTGGCCTGCTGGACCTGCCCAACTGCGGCGAGTACCGCTTTGCCGGGCACGACATTTTCAACGCCACCCCCGATGAGCTGGCGGCGATCCGCAACCAGCAAATCGGTTTCGTGTTCCAGAGCTTCAATCTGCTGCCACGCCTCAGTGCCCTGGACAACGTCGCGCTGCCCCTGGGTTATCGCGGCGTGTCGCGCCATGAGTCGGTGGAGCAGGCCCTGCGCATGCTCGAACAGGTCGGCCTGGCCGACCGCGCACACCACCGCCCCGCCGACCTCTCCGGCGGCCAGCGCCAGCGGGTCGCCATTGCACGGGCCCTGGTGGGCAAGCCTTCGGTGATCCTGGCCGACGAGCCGACCGGTAACCTCGACAGCACCACGGCCCAGGAGATCATGGACCTGTTGCTGGCACTGAACCGCGAGCAACAGGTCACGCTGATCATCGTCACCCACGACCCGCACATCGCCGAGCGCCTGGACCGCAAGATCCTGGTGCGCAATGGCGTGGTGAATGAGGCCGGGCGCCCATGAGCCTGCGGGTCGAACAGAGCGTCAGCCAACTGCTGCATGAAGCGTTCGTCAGCCTGCGCACCCTGGGCAAGCGCTCGGTCCTGGCACTGCTGGGCATTGTCATCGGCAGCTCGTCAGTGGTGGCGTTGATCAATATCGGGCACAACGCAGCAGTGGATGCCGCGATGATTTTCAAGGACATGGGCACCGACACCCTCGTCGCCCAGTTCCCGTCCAAAGGCAGCGGCACGGTGATGATGCCCGCCCGCCTCGACCTGGACGCCGTGCGCCAAACGGTGTCGGGCATTGCCCATATCGGCGCCCTCACGTTGTTCAGCGGGCCCATTGTGTTTCACGGCCGTACCGTCAATGCCAACTTCGTCGGCAGCACACCGGGCATCCAGGACGCGATGCGCCTGGCGGTGCAACAAGGGCGTTTCCTCTCAAGTTTCGATGCCAGTGAAACCTACGGCGTGATCGGCAGCCAATTGGCCGAGGCCCTGGGGGCGCCGGGCGACCCGCTGCAACTGGGCGACCGCGTGCGTATCAACGACTACCTGTTCCTGATCGTGGGCATCCTGCGCAGCCAGCCCCGGGCGATGTTGATGCCGGTGCAGGCCAACGAGTCGCTGTTCATCCCCGCCGAAGGCATGCGCCGCATCTATGCCCTGCCGCAGATCGGCAACGTGATCATCCGCGCCATGCCCGGCCAGGACATGGAACGGCTCGCCCAGGAGGCGGCCACCGCGTTGAGGCCCCAACTTCCCGACCACGATGTGGATATCCAGGTGCCTCAGCAAATGATCGACGGCATGACCCGGCAAAGCCGCACCTTCGCCTATCTGCTGCTGGCCCTCGGTGCAATCTCCCTGGTGGGCGGTGGCGTGGGCGTGATGAACGTGATGCTGATGAACGTGTCGGAGCGGCGTCGCGAGATCGGCATTCGCATGGCACTGGGCGCGCGTCAGCGAGATATCCGTAACCTGTTCCTGCTCGAGGCCGTGACCCTCACCGCCGTCGGCGCGCTGTGCGGCGCGGTCCTGGGCATGACCGCTGCCTGGCTGTACGCCTGGCTGTCGGGCTGGGCGTTTGCCCTGGCCGTCGCCGCCCTGCCGCTGGGAGTAGGCAGTACGTTACTGGTGGGGCTGTTTTTCGGCATCTACCCGGCGGTCTCTGCCTCACGGCTGCAGCCGGTGGAGGCCCTGCGCGATGAATAGGTGGCTGTTCTGGCTTGCCCTGGTCAGCCTGCCGGGCATGGCCGCCGACGTGGTGATCAAACCGTCGGCACCGAGTACGACCCGCAGCGGCTACGACCGCAGTGTCTCGCTGAATGCCCAGGTCACCACCATGACCCTGGGTGATGCGGTGTACCTGGGCTTGCGCAATAACCCGGCGATCCGCAGTGCGTACCTGCAACGGGTGGCGCAGAAATTCGACCTGCGCGTGGCCGAAGATGTGTTCAACCCCAAGCTCACGCTCAACAGTTACTACCGCAGCACCCGCGGCTCCGCCGACAATGCGCGCAATGCCAACGTGGCGCCGGCCACCAGCCTGCTCGGTGAGTACGGCACGCGCTTGAGCATGGCCTGGACCCAACAATTGAACAACGCAGACCGCGCCGGCCGCTACCGCAGCGACGGCCTGGACCTGGCAATCATCCAACCGCTGATGCGCGGCGCCGGCTGGGACGCCACCACCGCGCCGCTGCGCCTGTCGCGCCTGGCGGAGCAGGCCAACCGCCTGAACCTCAAGGCCACCGTGGCGCAGACCATCAGCCAGATCATCGCCACCTACCGCGAATTGCTGCGCGCCCAGGAGCAATTGAGCATCGTGCAGGACGCCCTCAAGCGTTCCGGCACCTTGCTGGAAGTGAACAAGGCGCTGATCAGCGCCGGGCGCATGGCCGAATTCGAAATCGTACAGACCGAAGCCGATATCGCCACCCAGCAACTGGGTGTGGAAGAGGCGCAGAACCAACTGGACTCCAGCCGCCTGGCCCTGCTGCGCCTGCTGGCCCTGGACCTGTCCACGCCGATCCGCGCCACCGAAGCCCTGGAGGCCAGGCCCATGCAGATCGACAAGCGCCAGGCCTTCAACCTGGCGCAAACCCAGCAACCGGAATACCTCGCCGCCCTGCTCGGCAGCCAGCAGGCCGACCTCGACCTGGTGATCGCCAAGGACTCCGGGCGTTGGCAGGTGGACCTCGTGGCCGGTGCCAACCAGGTGCGCGACGCCTACGATAACGATGCCGGCCGCTCCAACAACCGCACCTGGGAGAGCTACGCTGGAGTGCAGGTGCAAATCCCCATCGGTGATATCAGCACGCGCCAGGCCGAAGTGCGCGCGCGGGTGAATGTGGAGGACCAGGAGATCCGCATCACCGATGCCCGCCAGGAACTGGAACGCAGCGTCAACGACGTGGTACGCGACCTCGGCACCCGCTGGCGCCAATATGAAATCTCCCAGCGTGCGGTGGAGTTGTCGCGACGCAAGATCGAGATCGAGCGGGAAAAACTCAGCGCCGGGCGTTCCACCAACTTTCAGGTGCTGAGCTACGAGACCGACCTGCGCAACGCCGAAAACGCGCAACTCAATGCGCTGATCGCTTATTTGAACGCCCAGACCCAGCTCGACTTGACCCTGGGCATGACGCTGGAAAGTTGGGAAATCGCCCTCAATGACTACTAATCAGAAACGCCTGCTGGGTGCTGTATTGATCGTGCTGCTGGGCGGCGCGGGCCTGGCCTTGCGCAGTCCGGCCTCCGACCCAGCCAGCACCGCCGAGCAGTGGCTGGCCATCAAGCCCGACGCGCTGGTGCACCAGATCGGCCTGGTGGGCAAGATCGAACCCGACACCACCATCACCCTCACCGCGCCCTTCGACGGCAATGTGCAAGCCAACCTGGTGGAACAAGGCCAGCGGGTCGAGGCCGGCCAGGTGCTGTTGCGCATGGACCCGGCCACCCTGGAAGTGCAACTGCGTGACGCCCTCTCGGCCCAGCTCAAGGCCCGACGCACCGTGCAAGAGATGCATGACTGGGACAGCAGCCCCGCAGTCGGCCGCGCGCGCCGCAGCCTGCGCACCACGGAAATGAACGCCGGCAATACCCAGCGCAAACTCACTGAAAGCGAAAACCTGTTCAAGCGCGGCATCATCCCACGCAACGAACTGGACGACCTCAGGCAGCAGGTCCAACAGCAACAGCTCGACCTTGCTTCGGCCCGCAGCGAACTGCAGCAGGCCATCGAACAGGGCAAGGGCGAATACCGCCAGATCGCCGACATGGAACTGACCAATGCCACGGTGAAATACGACGCCTTGAATAAGCTGCTCGAGGGCAAGGACGTCAAGGCGCCGTTCTCAGGCATCGTGGTGCCACCGCCCGGCAATACGTCCGCCCAAGGGGGTGGCAACAACAATGCCCCGGTCCAGGCCGGCAGCAAGGTCAGCCAGGGTCAGGTGCTGTTCGGCCTGGCGAATATCGAACGGCTGAAAATCGTCGCCAAGGTGTCGGAACTGGACATCAACCAGCTGCACCAGGGCCAGGCGGTGGAAGTGCTGGGGGACGGGTTCGATGGCGAGCGGCTGACCGGTTCGGTCAGCGCGGTCAGTGGCTTGGCGATTGCCGGTGACAGCCAGGGCAGCGCGCAGTTTCCGGTGACCCTGTCGATCCCCAAGCTCACGCCGCAGCAGTTGCAGCGGGTGCGGCTGGGGATGAGCGCGCGGTTGACCATCGTGACCTACAACAATGCGCAGGCGATTGTGATTCCGAGCCAGGCGATCCAGCCGGACATGACGGTCGAATACCGCGAGGCCATGGACAAGCCGGTGGAGCAGGTAAAAGTGACCACCGGGCAATCGACTGCCCAAGGCGTGGAAGTATTCGGCCTAAAGCCAGGGTTTGTGAAAATCCCCAGGTAAATGAAGTGCCAAATGTGGGAGCGGGCTTGCCCGCGAAGGCGGAGTGACAGTCGATACATTCATTGACTGATCCGACGCATTCGCGGGCAAGCCCGCTCCCACATTTAGATTTGTGTCAGCCTGGCGGCAGGCGCCTTGGCCTGAATCACCCCTGTGCATCCACCACTGCCCCCGGCATCCGCCGCAATCCCCCAACGCCAGCGGCCCGGTCTGGATCAGCCAAGTGACCACCGGGCAATCGACTGCCCAAGGCGTGGAAGTGTTCGGCCTAAAGCCAGGGTTTGTGAAAATCCCCAGGTAAATGAAGTGCCAAATGTGGGAGCGGGCTTGCCCGCGAAGGCGGAGTGACAGTCGATACATTCATTGACTGATCCGACGCATTCGTGGGCAAGCCCGCTCCCACCTTTAGATTTGTGTCAGCTTGGCGGCCAACGCCTTGGCCTGGATCGCCACATCGGTCACCGCCGTACTCTCCCACCACATCCCCCGCAACGGCGGGCCCATGGCGAATAACCGCTGGCTGACCCGCCCCTGTGCATCCACCACGGCCCCGCAGGCATCCGCCGCAATCCCCAACGCCAGCGGCCCGGGCTGGATCAGGCCACGCTTGAGCAACTGTTGCGGCAATGGCCGAGCCACCCGGCGCCAGTCGTATTCGATGCCACTGGAGTTGATCAGCGCTGCGCCCGAGACCAGGGTGATCCCTTGCTCGCCGCGATGACGCAAACGAATTGTCACGCCTTCAGCCGAAGGTTCCAAGCCCTTGAAGGAGGCAGCCCGGATGCGCAACCGCCCCTCGTCATGCAAGCGCGCCACCAACTGCGCGCTCAGCGGCGGCGAGCGGTGGTGATGACTTTCCCACCACGGCCGCACATGCCTCACGAACTGGCGTTTCTCGCGCTCGCTGGCCTGGCTCCACAACCGGCCGATGTGTGCACGCACCGTGTCCAGCGGCGCTTGCCAATCGATCCCCTGCGCTTGTGCAATGCCACATTGCCGACGCACCTCGCGCAGCAATTGCCGTGGGCTGCGCAGGCGCTGGTCCTCGCTGAGAAAATCCACCCAGCCCGGCGGTTGCCGGCGCACATGAGGCAGTAGGCCGTGGCGCGAGAAAACCTCGATCGGCCCACGATGCCCAGCCTGCTCCAGGGAGACTACGGCGTCGACCATGGTGAGCCCGGAACCGATGATCAGCACCGGCGCTTGCGGGTCAATCTGGGTCATCGCTTGCACGTCCCAGGGGTCAACCGCCGTCGCGTTCAACCCGCTGGACTGGGTCTGCGGTGTACGCGCCGCCGGGAACATGCCGGTGGCCAGTACCACAAGCCCGCCGCGCAGTGGCTGGCCGTTATCGAGGGTCAGCAGCGTTGAGGCGTCCTCCCTTTGCAGGTCGACCACTTCGCCGCGCACGTGCTCAACGCTGGAGGCGGAACGTGCCTTTGCCTCGGCCAGGCGTTGCTGGGCATACAAACCAAATATCCCGCGCGGCGGGAATAGTTCGCTGATCGGCACGTGCTGCTGGTCCGACTCGGGCCAGCCGCCAGCGCCGATGTAGTCGGTGAGCCATTGGGTCAGGTCGTCGGGGTTGTCCGGGTCGACGCTCATGCGCGCCGCATTGCCGTTCAAGGTGTGGCCCAGTTCGACGGCGCTGTAGGCCTCGCCACGCCCCAGTTCAGCGCGCGGCTCGATTACCAGGATCCGGCGCTTGCCGGGCAGGCGCAAGAGTTGCACGGCCAGCATCGTGCCGCTCAGGCCGCCGCCGATGATCAGCACATCAGCGTTGCGGATGGATTCAGTCATGCAGGGTCGCCCTTACTGTTTGCCCAGGTAAAAGTCATGCAAATCGCCGCGCGCCAGCAGTTCAGCGGCGCTGCCACTCAAGGCTACGCGCCCAGTATCCAATACGTAGCCGTGGGACGCATAGGTCAACGCAACGTTGATATTCTGCTCGGCGACCAGGAAGCTCACCTGCTGCTCGCGGTTGAGCTGCGCGATGATCTCGAAAATCTCCTGCACGATCATAGGCGCCAACCCCATGGACGGCTCGTCGAGCAGTACCAAAGCAGGACGGGTCATCAACGCCCGGCCGATGGCGACCATCTGTTGCTCGCCGCCCGAGGTGAGCCCGGCGCGGGTGTGGCGCTTGGTCTTGAGCCGCGGGAACCAGGCATAGAGGCGTTCCAGGTCGTGCTCCATGTCCCGGCGGCTCAAGCGCCTGACAAAGCCGCCGCTGCGCAGGTTGTCCTCGACGGTCAACTGGCCGAACACATGACGACCTTCCAGCACATGGACCATGCCCTGGCGCACGCGTTGGCTGGGGTCGATCCCGGCCAGGTCGACGCCTGCGTATTCGATCACCCCACGGCTGACCTCGGCCCGCTCGGCACGCACCAACCCCGAGATGGCCTTGAGCGTGGTGCTCTTGCCGGCGCCGTTGGCACCAAGCAAGGCCACGATCGCGCCCTTGGGCACGTTCAGCGACACCCCGGCCACCGCCAGGATCGCGCCGTCGTAGATCACTTCGATATCGTTGACGGTCAGCAGCGACGGGCGCGCGACGTCGATGGCGGGTTGGTTCATGGTTTATTCATCCCCGGTGCAGGTACGCGGCGTCAGGCCTTTTTCCTTGGCGAACGCGGCTGACTTTTCATCGATCAACGGACGCAACAGCGCGCGGTCGGCGGCGATCCAGTCGCTGATCAGCGTCCAGTTGGCGCCGTCCCACTGTTGCACCCGCGCCGAGCCGCCGCCTTCGTGGTCGCGGCACGACAGCTTGAGGTTCTGCATCAGGCCCAGGTAGCCCATGTCTTTCAAGCGCGCGTCGTCGATGTTCAGGTGCTCCAGGCCCCAGCGACCTTCTTCGCCATTGAGCGGGCGCTTGCCGAACTTGGCCTGGCCGGTGCGAATCGCTTCCACCGCGACCGCGGCATTCACCAGGCCGGAGTTGTAGTAGACGCTGCCGAAGTTCTTCAGGTCCTTGAGGTCACTGTGGCCCTTGTCGAGGATGTACTGCTTGAGGCGTTTGTGGATCTCGAAATCAGCCCCGGCCGGGTATGGCGTCAGGGCCAGGTAACCCTTGGCGGCGGCACCGGCAGGCAATACGTCCTCGCTGGAGCTGGCCCAGATGTCGCCGACGATGTGGTCCACCGGGAAGCCGAAGCGCGCAGCGGTCTTTACCGCGACCGGTGTGGACACGCCCCAGGTGCGCAGGAACACCCAGTCCGGGTTGGCCTGGCGCACCTGACGCCATTGCGCGGATTGCTCGTTGCCTGGGTCGGCGACCGGGATCTGGATATTGTCGAAACCGTATTTTTCCGCCAACAACTTCAGCGGTCCGAGGGTTTCGCGACCGTAGGCCGAGTCGTGGTAGACCGTGGCGATCTTCTTGCCCTTGAGTTTGTCGAAACCGCCTTCACGCTGGGCGATGTAGTTCACCAGCGTCGAGGCTTCGCTGTAGAAGGTCAGCATCACCGGGAAGTTATAGGGGAATACCGTGCCGTCGGTGGCTTCGGTGCGGCCGTAGCCGAGGGTGATCAGCGGGATCTTGTCCACTTCGGCGCGCTCGCTCAGCGCATACGCCGCCGGTGCGCCGTTGGGCTGGTACACCGCGACCGGCGCGCCATCCAGGCCATTCTTGAAGCGCTCGTAACACTCGATGCCCTTCTCTGCCGTCCACTCGGTCTCGCACTCCTGCCACACCAGCTTCACACCGTTGATGCCGCCTTCGACTTCGTTGATGTAACGCAGGTAGTCGATCATCCCGGCCCACACCTGCACGCCACTGGAGGCATACGCGCCAACGCGGTAGGTGGCCAGGGGGATGAATTGCTGGTCGGGCGAGGCCATCGCCTGGGGGACGGCACCGGCCAGGGATGCCAGCGTAAACGCGGCGCCGATCAAGGAACGTTTCAAGGATGCACGCATGGGGGCTCTCTATCAGTCAGTACAATAAGGTTCAGAAACGCAGCGGCCACTGCCGCACACGGTCACGCAGGTTGTGCAACAGGCGGATCAAGCCCTCGGGTTCCTTGATCAGGAACACGATGATCAACACGCCAAAGATAATTTTCTGCAAGTTCTGCAACTGCCCCGCATCCACCGAGCCACCGAACAGTGCCTGCCCGGCATGGCTGAGGAAGATCGGCAGCAGACTGATAAAGGCCGCGCCGACAAAGTTGCCAGCGATGCTGCCCATGCCGCCGATAATGATGATGAACAGGATCTGGAAGGAGCGATTGATATCGAAGCTGCTGGCGCTGGCCGTACCCAGGTAGGCAAAGGCCCACAGCGCGCCGGCTATCCCCAGGTAGAACGAGCTGACCGCGAACGCCAGGCGCTTGTAGCGCACCACCGGGATGCCGACCACGGCGGCGGCGGTGTCCATGTCACGGATCGCCATCCAGTTGCGCCCGACCTAGCTGCGCACCAGGTTGATGGCGGTCCAGGTCAACAGCAGCACGGTGACCAGGGTCAGCAGGTAGCGGCCCAACGGCGTATTGAGGTCGTGACCGAACAACGCCAGCTTCGGCGCGGAGATGGTCCCGGACGAGCCGTAGTTGTAGAACCAGGGAAACTTGACGAACAGCCACTCCAGGAAAAACTGCGCGGCCAGGGTGGTGACCATCAAGTAGAAGCCCTTGATCCGCGAGCTGGGCAGGCCGAACAGCAAGCCGACCACGGCGCTGATGATCCCACCGCCCAGCAACGCCACCGGCAACCCCAGCTCCGGCAGGCGCAGCAGGAACCCGTAGGTGGCAAACGCGCCCACGGCCATGAAGCCGGCGGCCCCGACAGAGGTCTGGCCGGTGTACCCGGTGAGCAGATTAAGGCCCAGCCCGGCCAGCGACAGCACCAGGAACGGGATCAGGATCGCATTCAGCCAATAGTCATTGCCCCACAGCGGCACCACGACAAAGGCCAGCACCAGCAGGCCGATCAAGGCCCAGGGGATGCGCCGCTGGATCAGCAGCAGCGGCGCGGTTTCTTGAACAACGGGGATCGACATGGTTTCAGACTCGCTCGATGGCGCGCTCGCCAAACAGGCCGGCGGGACGGATATACAGGAAGGCCAAGGCCAATACGTAGGCGAACCACGGCGTGATACCGCCGCCGATCAACGGGCCGATGTACACCTCGGCGAGGTTTTCCGCCGCACCGACAATCAGCCCTCCGACAATCGCCCCGCCAATCGAGGTAAAGCCGCCGATGATCAGCACCGGCAAGGCCTTGAGCACCACCAGCGACAGCGAGAACTGCACGCCCTGGCGCGCGCCCCACAGCAGGCCCGCCACCAGCCCGACGATCCCGGCCACCGCCCAGACGATCTGCCAGATACGGTTGAGGTTGATGCCGATGGACAGCGCCGCCGTGGTGTCATCCGCCACTGCCCGCAGTGACACACCGATGCGGGTCTTGTTGAACAGCAGCGCCAGCACCGTCACCAGCACCACGGCGGCTGCGGCGGCAATCAGGTCGAATTGGCTGAGCATCAGCGGGCCGACGAACAGCGGCACGTCGTCGATGCCCAGGTCGAGGGCGCGCACCTGGGAGCCCATCAAGCCCTGGGCCAGGCCTTCGATAATGAACGACAGGCCCAGCGTCGCCATGAACAAGGTGATCTGCGAACGGTTCACCAGCGGCCTCAAGACCAGACGCTCGATGAGCAAGGCGCCGATGATCATCACGATCACGGTCAAGAGCAGCGCCAGGGCAAACGGCACCCCCTGGTCATGCAGGCTGACGAAGGTCAGCGCGGCAAACAGCAGCATCGAGCCCTGGGCGAAATTGAACACACCACTGGCCTTGTAGATCAGCACGAAGCCAATGGCGACCAGGGAGTACATGGTGCCGGCGAGCAGGCCACCGAGCAGGGTTTCGAAAAAAAAGGTCATGCGTCTACCACTCCCAGATAGGCCGCGATCACCTCGGGATTGGCCTGCACGTCGGCCGGCGTGCCGTCGCCCACCTTGCGCCCGTAATCGAGCACCACCACGTGGTCGGACAAGCCCATCACCACGCCCATGTCGTGCTCGATCAACACCACGGTGGTGCCGAGGTCGCGGTTTACGTCGGCGACGAAGCGCGCCATTTCCTGTTTTTCCTCGGCGTTCATGCCGGCCATGGGCTCGTCCAGCAGCAACAAGCTGGGGCCTGCGATCAACACCCGGCCCAGTTCCACGCGTTTTTGCAGGCCGTAGGACAGGTTGCCCACCAGCACATCCCGGTGGGCTTGCAGTTCAAGGAATTCGAGAATGCCCTGGGCGCGCAGCCGGAACCCCTCGGCTTCCCGGCGCGCGCGGGGCAAGCCCAGCGCTTGCTCGATAAAGCTGCTGCGCATATGCCGTGACAGGCCGGTGAGGATGTTGTCGAGCACGCTCATCTTCTTGAACAGCGCGTTGTTCTGGAAGGTGCGGCCGATACCTCGCCGCGCGGCGCCCAAGGGGTCAATGCGGTGGAAGTGCTGGTCCTCGAAGACGATCTCACCGGCATCGAAGCGATACACGCCATTGAGCACATTGAGCAACGAGCTTTTACCGGCGCCATTGGGCCCGATCAGTGCACAGATCTCGCCGCGCGCCACGTCGAAGGACAAGGCATTGATCGCCTTGACGCCCTTGAACGACAGCGAGATATCCCGTACTTGCAGAATGGCCTGGCTCATGCGATGTCCCGTGTGAATTCAGCCAGCCAGGTTGGCTCGGCGGTCGGTTTAAGCGGCTGCCAGATGTAGGCCAAGCGTTGGAAACCCAGCAGCTTGCGCACGCGGTTTTTCAGCAGGCGGCGCAGGCCGCTTTGTGGGTGCGCGATGGCCCAGTCGCACAGGCGTCGGCCCCAGGTGCCGTGAGGGGCGAGGCGGCTTTCGATATCATCGGCCAGGTGCTGCAAACGCGCGGGCGACAGCAGCAGGCCGGTGGGCGCGACTTCACTGCGATCACGCCGCGCCGAGGCCAGGCTTTCCGGAAATGCCAAGCCATGGCCGCTGTTGAGCCATTGCTCCAGCACCACGGCCAAGCCACCTTGCCAATGGGTGCCCTCTTCGCTCCACAACGCGGTTTCGCCCGAGGGGTGCCACCAGCGGGCGAGGTGTTGGGCGGGTGCCAACGGGCCGAGCAACTGGGCGAAATCCAACAGATTGGCCGACCGCCAATGCCGCGCGTACTGGCGGCCCAGCGCGTATGAATGGGTGGGACGAATGCGCCACAGGTGTTGCTGCAGCGCCTCCGGTTCCAGGTCATCGGCCAGGGTCAGCACTTGCCCGCCGATGGATTGCGCCGCCAGCGCCAGCAACAACAGGTTCGGCTCGAATGCACCGCTGAGTGCCAGCCGCGACTGCTCGCTGAAACCCTGCTGGCGCAAACCATCGGCCAGGCGCTCGACGTCACGCAAGGCATCGATCCAGCGCCACGCGTACCACTGTCCCTGGCGCTTGTGGCGCAGGGCGGTGTGCAGTGGTGTGATCTGCGCCCAGTGGCGCAGTTGTTCCAACGCCTTGGGCAGGTCGCCGAGCAGCTCGGCGGGCCATTCCAGGACCAGCGGACGTTTGAGTTCGTGCACGCTCATAGGGGGGTGCTCCTATTCAAGTGATGTGCGTGCGGTGGTCCGCTGGCCGGGATCGATCAAACAATAAAGATCAAACGGTGGGCGCTGGCTTGCCGGCGATGGCGGGCTGTCAGTGGAGACATCTCTGGCTGCCCCACCGCTATCGCCGGCAAGCCAGCGCCTACATTGACCGAGGTGTTCCAATCATAGGGTGGTGGCTTTGAGGTCGCGGTAGCCGGCGCCAGGATGGTTAGAGGCCAACCTCGCACCGTCGCCAAACAGCTTCTCGCGCAAAGTGCCCGGGGCGTATTCGGTCTTGTACACGCCGCGCTTCTGCAACGTCGGCACCAACAGGTCCACGGCGTCGATGAAGGTTTCGTGGGTGAGCGCATAGGCCAGGTTGAAGCCGTCCACATCGGTCTCCTCGACCCATTCCTGCAGCAGGTCCGCTACGGTTTCCGGGCCGCCGACGAACAAGGGGCCAAAGCCGCCGATTCCAACCCAATCGGCCAGCTCGTTCGGCGTCCAGACCTTGTTCGGATCCGCCGTGGAGAAGGCTTCAACCGCCGATTGAATCGCGTTGGTGTGCACATGCTTAAGCGGCTCATCGGGCTTGAACTGGCTGAAGTCGATGCCGGTCCAGCCGGAGATCAACGCCATCGCACCTTCGTAGCTGACGTAGGACTTGTATTCCTCGAACTTGGCCTTGGCCTTCGCATCGGTCTCGCCGACGATCACCGTCTGCAGGTTGAAGATCAGGATCTTCTTCGGATCGCGCCCGGCCTCGGCAGCTCGGCGGCGGATGTCGGCGACGGTCTTTTTCAGCAGGACCTTGGACGGCGCGGCGACGAAGACGCACTCGGCCTGCTCGGCAGCGAACTGCTTGCCACGGCTGGACGCGCCAGCCTGGTAAAGCACCGGCGTGCGCTGCGGTGACGGTTCGCACAGGTGAATGCCGGGGACCTGGAAGTGTTTGCCGACATGACGGATCTCGTGGATCTTGCTCGGATCGCTGAAAATCCGGCGCTCGCGGTCGCGCAGCACCGCCCCCTCCTCCCAACTGCCTTCCCAGAGTTTGTAGCAGACCTCCAGGTATTCCTCGGCGTAGTCGTAGCGTGCGTCGTGTTCAGTCTGGGCCTTCTGGCCGAGGTTCTTGGCGCCGCTTTCCAGGTACGAGGTGACGATGTTCCAGCCAATACGGCCCTTGGTCAGGTGATCCAGGGTGGAGAGACGGCGGGCGAACGGGTACGGGTGTTCGAACGACAAAGACGCCGTCAGGCCGAAGCCCAGGTGTTCGGTGACCAACGCCATCGGCGCGATCAACGACAGTGGGTCATTGACCGGCACCTGGGCCGCCTGGCGAATCGCCGCGTCGCCGTTGCCGTTGTAGACATCATAGATACCCAGCACGTCGGCGATGAACAGGCCATCGAACTTGCCGCGCTCGAGGATCTTGGCAAGGTCAGTCCAGTATTCCAGGTCCTTGTACTGCCACGAACGGTCACGCGGATGCGCCCACAGCCCAGGGGATTGGTGGCCGACACAGTTCATGTCGAAGGCATTCAAGCGGATTTCACGGGACATCAAAGCACTCCGTTGAGGTGGTAGTTGCCGACAACCTGGTATTTCCAGCGCAGAGGGTCATCGAGGGTCGGCGGCAGTGCAGTGCGTTGGCCGGTCAGTTCGAATTCGGCGTTGCTGGCAGCGATCAGGGCTTCGGCGGCGGCGATCTGCGCCTCGGTGGCGGCGACCGGGCTGGGATGGGTGTCGGCGCGCTCAGCCAAGGCGGCAGCCACATCGACGCGGATCTGCAGATCGCCGAAGCGGCTGATCACATAAGGGTCGTCGCTTTTCTCGACGTGGCGGCGGTTGCTGTCCAATAGTTGGCGCGCCTGATTCAGCACGGGGCTCAGTGGGGTCATGGGCAGGTCCTCAGTTCCAGGCGTGGCGAGCTGGCTTCACGCCGTTGAGCACGAAGTTGCCGATCAGGTGGTATTTCCAGCGGGCCGGGTCGTGCAGGGTGTGGGTGCGTGCGTTGCGCCAGAAGCGGTCAAGGTTATGTTTGCCGGTCACCGAACGGGTGCCGGCCAGTTCGAAGAGTTTGCTGCTGGCGAGCAAGGCGGTTTCCGCCGACAGCACTTTGGCCTGGGCGACCACCAGCGAGGCGTGGGCCACGCTGTCTTCATTCGGCTCGGCGAGAGCACGGTCCACGGCCTGGCCAGCCTTGGCGAGAATGGCTTCGGTGCCGTGTGCGCGCCATTCCAGGTCGCCGATGGCAGCGATGGTGAACGGGTCTTGCCAGCCGTGATCCTGATGGCTGTCGATCCACGGGCGCGCCTGGCGTGCGTAAATCTTCGCCTGCTCCAGGGCACCCAGGGCGATGCCCGTGTCGACCGCTGCCTGGATAATCTGCGAGATGGGACCGTTGGCGGTGGGTTGGTCGAAAGCCTGATGGGCGGGGATCACTGCGCTGCGGGGCACGGTCACACCGTCGAGGGTCACGCCGCCGCTGGCGGTGGTGCGCTGGCCGAAGCCGTCCCAGCTGTCGATGACCGTCAAGCCCGGGGCATCGCGCTCGACGAAGGCGATAAACGCCTGGCCGTGTTCGTTATTGCCGACCGTCGGCACGATGTGGGCGAACAGTGCGCCGGTGCAGTAGAACTTCTCGCCGTTGATTTGCGCGCTATCGCCATGGAAGCGAATCTGGGTGTCGAAGGTCCCGGCATGCTTGCTCTTGGCTTCGGAGAAGGCGTTGCCGAAACGGTAGCCGGCCAGCACCTTGCCGAAATAGTGGCGCTTTTGTTCCTCGGTCGTGGTTTGCAGCAGGATGTCCACCACACCCAGGTGGTTCTGCGGGATTTGCCCCAGGGACGGGTCGGCGGCGGAGATCAATTTGATCACCTCGGCCACGGTCACATAGGACACCTCGGCGCCGCCGTAGGCCTTGGGAATGGTGATGCCCCACAGGCCGCTGGCGGAGAATTCGTCGAGCTCGGCGACCGGCAGGCGACGCTCACGGTCGCGCTCGCTGGCCTCGACGGCAAACCGTGCGGCCAGGCGCGTGGCGACTTCGATGGCTTCCGCGTCCGAGCGGATGATATGGGCAGGGTGTTGAGGGTGGGCTGACATGGGCCGACTCCAGGCTCCTAGGGAATGACCTGGTAATTGCAGGAGTCGTGCCTGAATTTAATCGCCAATGAAATCAGCGGGTTGCTGGAAATTCAACGCAGGAGAGCGGGTTTCAAACCAGCAAAGTGTCCATCCACTGTTGCCGGGTGAACAGTTAGATCACCACGGTTCGCACGAAGCACACCGCCACGTCGCCGTCATTGCGATAGCCGTGGGATTGGCGGCTGGCGAACATGTAGAACTCACCGGCCGCGACGTGTTTTTCTTCGTCGTCCAGGATCAGGGTCAGTGCGCCTTCGTACACAAACAGCTGCACGCTCCAGCCTTCCGGGTCCGGCTCAGGGCTGTAGCGATCACCGGGCTCCAGGCGCATCTCCCACAATTCCACCTCGCGCCGGGCGTTGGCTTTGGCCAGCAACACCGCTTTGCTGCCGGGAATATCACCGGCCCAGGCCAGCTCGTTGATACGGCTGTGATCGGGCGCATCAGGCGCCTGGATCAGGTCGCTGAAGGCCACGTCCAATGCTTCGGCCACCCGGTCGAGGGTAGACAGGCTGACGTTCTTTTCACCGGCCTCGATGGCCACCAGCATGCGCCGGCTGACCCCGGACTTTTCCGAGAGCGCGGTTTGGCTCAAGTCGGCGGCATGGCGCAGGCGACGAACGTTCTGGCTGACGTGCTGCAGGACCGAAGCCCGTTGTGGATTTTCTTTGTGCACTATATTGCTCAATGGGTGGGTGTGCGCAGTATACTGCCCAGCGTGCGGCGCATTGTGCGGTCCGTGCCTTTCCCTTGCAAGACCGAGCCGCCATGACCACCGCAAACGCCTCCCCTCGTTTCAACCGTTTCAGCAAAGCCGAATGCATCCTGGTGGTGATCACCATGATCTGGGGCGGTACCTTTTTGCTGGTGCAGCACGCGATGACCGTCAGTGGACCGATGTTTTTCGTCGGCCTGCGGTTTGCCGCGGCGGCGATCGTGGTGGGGTTCTTTTCCCTGCGCACCCTGCGCGACCTGACCCTGTTCGAGTTGAAGGCCGGGGTCTTTATCGGCGTAGCGATCATGTTTGGCTACGGCTTGCAGACCATTGGCCTGCAGACGATCCTGAGCAGCCAGTCGGCGTTCATCACCGCGCTCTACGTGCCTTTCGTGCCGTTGCTGCAATGGCTGGTCCTGGGCCGGCGCCCGGGGTTGATGCCGAGCATCGGCATCATGCTGGCGTTCGCCGGGTTGATGCTGCTGACGGGGCCTGCGGGCGCTTCGCTGAATTTCAGCCCGGGTGAAATCGCCACCTTGATCGGTGCGGTGGCGATAGCGGCCGAGATCATTTTGATCAGCGCATTTGCCGGCCAGGTGGACGTGCGCCGGGTGACCGTGGTGCAACTGGCCACCGCGTCGCTGTTGTCGTTCCTGATGGTGGTGCCGATGGGTGAAGCACTTCCAGGGTTTTCGTGGTTGCTGCTGTTCAGCGCGGTGGGCCTGGGCTTGACCAGTGCGGTGATCCAGGTGGCGATGAACTGGGCGCAGCAAAGTGTCTCGCCCACGCGGGCCACGTTGATTTATGCCGGTGAGCCGGTGTGGGCGGGCGTGGTGGGTCGGATCGCCGGGGAGCGCTTCCCGCCGATTGCGATGGTGGGGGCGGCGTTGATTGTGGCGGCGGTGATTGTCAGTGAGATGAAGACCAAGGGACAAAAAGCCCTCGAATTGCGAGATGAGCGGGAACAGGAACAACAGGGTTAAGGTCCGACGGGATGCGGTGGCTGTCAAATCGCCATCGCGGGCACGCCCAGCTTCCACAGAGAGCGATGTGGCGCGCTGGAATGGGGTCGCCTGAAACAATGCTAAATGAGCGGTTTCGGCCTACCTTGTAGGATCCTGCCACATCTTGCCGTTTGGTGATCGTGAAAGCGGCACGTATGATGCATCCCAAACTCCCGCAGATTAGAAGCCTATGTCTTTGATAGTTCTACTGCTTCTGCCGTTTATTGGCAGCTGTCTGGCGGCCTTGCTGCCGCACAACGCACGTAACACCGAGTCCCTGCTGGCTGGCCTTGTGGCCCTGGTCGGTACCGTTCAAGTTGCCCTGCTCTACCCCCAGATCGCCCACGGTGGCGTGATCCGCGAAGAATTCATGTGGTTGCCCAGCCTCGGGCTGAACTTCGTGTTGCGCATGGACGGGTTTGCCTGGCTGTTCTCGATGCTGGTGCTGGGCATCGGCACGCTGGTGTCGCTGTACGCGCGCTATTACATGTCGCCGGACGACCCGGTGCCGCGCTTCTTCGCGTTTTTCCTGGCGTTCATGGGCGCGATGCTCGGCCTGGTGATTTCCGGCAACCTGATCCAGATCGTGTTCTTCTGGGAACTGACCAGCCTGTTCTCGTTCCTGCTGATCGGCTATTGGCACCACCGCGCCGATGCGCGACGCGGTGCATATATGGCGTTGATGGTCACCGGCGCCGGCGGCTTGTGCCTGCTGGCGGGCGTTATGTTGCTGGGGCATATCGTCGGCAGCTACGACCTGGACCAGGTGCTGGCGGCGGGCGACCAGATTCGCGCGCATTCGCTGTACCCGGTCATGCTGGCACTGGTGCTGATCGGCGCCCTGAGCAAAAGCGCCCAGTTCCCCTTCCACTTCTGGCTGCCCCATGCGATGGCGGCCCCTACGCCGGTGTCGGCGTATCTGCATTCGGCGACGATGGTGAAGGCTGGCGTGTTCCTGCTGGCCCGCCTGTGGCCGTCGCTGTCCGGCAGCGAAGAATGGTTCTGGATCGTCGGCGGTGCCGGCGCCCTCACGCTCCTCCTCGGCGCCTACTGCGCCATGTTTCAGAATGATCTCAAGGGCCTGCTGGCCTACTCCACCATCAGCCACCTCGGGCTGATCACCTTGCTGCTGGGTCTCAACAGCCCGCTGGCTGCCGTCGCGGCCGTGTTCCATATCCTCAACCACGCCACGTTCAAGGCCTCGCTGTTCATGGCGGCGGGCATCATTGACCACGAAAGCGGCACGCGGGATATCCGCAAGCTCAGCGGGCTGGTGCGCTTGATCCCGTTTACCGCGACCCTGGCGATGGTGGCCAGTGCCTCCATGGCGGGCGTGCCGCTGCTCAACGGCTTCCTGTCCAAAGAAATGTTCTTCGCCGAAACCGTGTTCATTACCTCGACCGCCTGGGTAGAGTTTGCCCTGCCGTTGGTTGCGACCATCGCCGGCACGTTCAGCGTGGCCTACGCCCTGCGGTTCACCGTCGACGTGTTCTTCGGCCCTACCGCAACCAACCTGCCACATACGCCGCATGAACCGCCACGCTGGATGCGTGCGCCGGTCGAGCTGCTGGTGTTCACCTGCCTGCTGGTAGGGATCTTCCCGGCCCAGGTCGTCGGTTCGATCCTCGCTGCCGCCGCGCTGCCGGTGGTGGGCGGCGTGCTGCCGGAGTACAGCCTGGCGATCTGGCACGGCTGGAACGCGCCGATGATCATGAGCCTGGTGGCCATGTCCGGCGGCGTGGTGCTGTATTTGCTGCTGCGCAAGCAACTCAAGCGTGGCCGCTTCAAGTATCCGCCCGTGATCAGCTACTTCAACGGCAAGCGCGGCTTCGAGCGCAGCCTGGTAGTGATGATGCGCGGCGTGCGCCGGATCGAAAAACGCATCAGCACCAAGCGCCTGCAGACCCAGCTGTTCCTGCTGGTACTGGTCGCGGTCGTCGGCGGCATGATCCCGATGCTCAACAGTGGCCTCAGTTGGGGCGACCGGCCGAAGATCCCAGGGTCCATCGTGTTCGTGACCCTGTGGCTGCTGGCGATTGCCTGTGCCTTGGGCGCAGCCTGGCAAGCCAAGTATCACCGGCTGGCGGCCCTGACCATGGTCAGCGTGTGCGGCCTGATGACCTGCGTCACCTTCGTGTGGTTCTCGGCGCCGGACCTCGCGCTGACGCAGTTGGTGGTCGAAGTGGTCACCACTGTACTGATCCTGCTGGGCCTGCGCTGGCTGCCACGGCGAATCGAAGAAGTCTCGCCACTGCCCAGTTCGCTGCGCAAGGCACGCATCCGTCGCCTGCGTGACTTCCTGCTGTCCACCGTGGTGGGCGGCGGCATGGCGTTGCTGTCCTACGCGATGCTGACCCGCCAGACACCCAACGATATCTCCTCGTTCTACCTCAGCCGCGCCCTGCCCGAAGGCGGCGGCAGCAATGTGGTGAACGTGATGCTGGTGGACTTCCGTGGCTTCGACACCCTGGGTGAAATCACCGTGCTCGGCGCCGTCGCGCTGACGGTGTACGCCCTGCTGCGCCGCTTCCGCCCCTCCAAGGAAAGCATGCAGCTGCCTGCGCAACAGCGCCAGTTGGCGCCGGACGTGGCCACCGACCTGGTCAACCCGCGCCAGGCCAGCGACACCGCGTTGGGCTTCATGATGGTGCCGGCGGTGCTGGTGCGCCTGCTCCTGCCAATTGCGCTGGTGGTGTCGTTCTACCTGTTCATGCGCGGCCACAACCAGCCGGGCGGCGGGTTTGTCGCCGGCCTGGTGATGTCGGTCGCGTTTATCCTGCAATACATGGTCGCCGGCACGCAGTGGGTAGAAGCACAGATGAGCCTGCGGCCGATGCGCTGGATGGGCTTCGGGCTGTTCTCGGCGACCCTCACCGGGCTTGGTGCGCTGTTTGCCGGCTACCCCTTCCTCACTACCCATACTTGGCATTTCAGCCTGCCGGTGCTCGGCGATATTCATGTCGCCAGCGCCTTGTTCTTCGACGTCGGCGTGTACGCCATGGTCGTAGGCTCCACGCTGCTGATGCTCACCGCCCTGGGTCACCAGTCCGTGCGGGCCCATAAACCGAGCAACCAGGCCAAAGTGGTTGCCGCAACGGAAGGAGCCGCCTGATGGAAGAAGTCATCGCAATTGCCATTGGGGTCCTGGCGGCCTCCGGCGTCTGGTTGATCCTGCGGCCACGGACATTCCAGGTGGTGATGGGCCTGTGCCTGCTGTCGTACGGGGTCAACCTGTTCATTTTCAGCATGGGCAGCCTGTTTATCGGCAAGGAGCCGATCATCAAGGACGGCGTGCCGCAAGACCTGCTCAACTACACCGACCCGCTGCCCCAGGCCCTGGTGCTCACAGCCATCGTGATCAGTTTCGCCATGACGGCGTTGTTCCTGGTGGTACTGCTGGCCTCGCGGGGCCTGACCGGCACTGACCACGTGGACGGCCGGGAGCCCAAGGAATGAATTGGGTCAACCAACTGATCGTCGCTCCCATCCTGCTGCCGTTGCTCACCGCCGCACTGATGCTGATGCTCGGCGAAAAACGCCGTCCGCTGAAGGCCAAGATCAATCTGTTCTCCAGCGTCATCGGCCTCGGCATCGCGATCCTGCTGTTGTACTGGACGCAAAAAGGCGGCCCCGGCTCGATTGGCGTCTACCTGCCGGGCAACTGGCAGGTGCCATTCGGCATTGTGCTGGTGGTCGACCAACTCTCGGCGTTGATGCTGGTGCTCACCGGGATCATCGGCGTGAGCGCGCTGCTGTTCGCCATGGCCCGCTGGGACCGTGCCGGTACCAGCTTCCATGCGCTGTTCCAGATCCAGATGATGGGCCTGTACGGCGCATTCCTCACGGCGGACCTGTTCAACCTGTTCGTGTTCTTCGAGGTGCTGCTGGCGGCGTCCTATGGCTTGATGCTGCACGGTTCCGGCCGTGCGCGGGTATCGTCGGGGCTGCATTACATTGCAATCAACTTGCTGGCCTCGTCGCTGTTCCTGATTGGCGCGGCGATGATCTACGGTGTCACCGGCACGCTGAACTTCGCGGACCTCGCGCTGAAAATCCCGCTGGTGCCCGAGGCCGATCGCGGCCTGTTGCATGCCGGTGCAGCCATCCTCGCGACAGCATTCCTGGCCAAGGCCGGCATGTGGCCGCTGAACTTCTGGTTGGCACCCGCCTACTCTTCGGCCAGCGCGCCGGTGGCGGCGATGTTCGCGATCATGACCAAGGTCGGCGTGTACACCGTGCTGCGCCTGTGGACCCTGCTGTTCTCCGGCCAGGCCGGTGCGTCGGCGCTGTTTGGCGGTGATTGGCTGGTGTATGGCGGCATGGCGACCATCGTCTGTGCGGCGCTGGCGATGGTGGCGGCGCAGCGGTTGGAGCGCATGGCCAGCTTGAGCATCCTGGTGTCGGCCGGGATCCTGCTGTCGGCCGTGGGTTTCGCCCAGCCAAGCCTGACCGCCGGGGCGCTGTTCTATCTGGTCAGCTCCACCTTGGCGCTGAGCGCGCTGTTCCTGCTGGCTGAGCTGATCGAGCGCTCGCGCTCGGCCAACGACCTGCCGCTGGACGAAGAAATCGACGCGCTGCCCAAGGCCATGGAGTCCCTGCATCCACGGCCCGGCGTCAACCTCGATGATGAGCAGAAAGCCGTGGTCGGCCAGGTCATTCCCTGGACCATGGCGTTCCTCGGCCTGAGCTTCGTCGCCTGCGCCCTGTTGATCATTGGCATGCCGCCGCTGTCCGGATTTATCGGCAAGCTCAGCCTGTTGAGTGCGCTGGTCAATCCACTGGGCCTGGGCGTTAGTGTCGATGAACCGATTCGCCCCGCGGCCTGGGGCCTGGTGGCACTGCTGATCCTCTCCGGGCTGGCGTCGCTGATCGCTTTCGCACGGCTGGGCATCCAGCGCTTCTGGACCCCAGAGGAGCGCCCATCACCGCTGTTGCGCCGCTACGAGTGCGTGCCGATCTTCTTCCTGCTTGGCCTCAGCATTCTGCTGACCTTCAAGGCCGAACCGCTGATGCGCTACACCCAGGCCACCGCCGTCAGCCTGAACAACCCGGAACACTATGTGATGGCGGTGATGGCGACCCGTCCGGTGCCAAGCCCTGAAGCCCAGGCGGCCGCGCTGGAGGTGCAACCATGAAGCGACTGTTTCCAGCCCCATGGCTGTCCCTGGCGTTGTGGGTGTTGTGGCTGGTGCTGAACCTGTCGGTCAGCCCCGGCAACCTGCTGCTGGGCGCCGCCCTTGGCTTTCTTGCGCCGCTGATGATGGCACCGCTGCGCCCCTTGCCGATCCGCATCCGTCGCCCCGGCGTGATCATCCGCCTGTTTTTCCTGGTGGGCCGCGATGTGATCGTCTCCAACCTGCAAGTGGCGTGGGGCGTGCTGATGTGCGGCTCGCGCCCGCCGCGTTCGCGCTTCATCAAGATCCCCCTCGACCTGCGCGACCCCAACGGCCTGGCCGCACTGTCGATGATTACCACGGTGGTGCCCGGCACCATCTGGTCGGAACTGGCGCTGGACCGCAGCATCCTGCTCTTGCACGTGTTCGACCTGGAGGATGAAGCGCCCTTCATCGAGCACTTTAAGACCACCTACGAGCGGCCCCTGATGGAGATCTTCGAATGAGCGCCCTGCTCTCCAATGCGATCCTGTTCAGCCTGTTCCTGTTCTCGCTGGCCATGGTGCTGACGCTGATCCGCCTGTTCAAGGGCCCTTCGGCCCAGGACCGGGTACTGGCGCTGGACTACTTGTACATCCTGGCGATGCTGATGATGCTGGTGCTGGGCATTCGCTATGCCAGTGACACCTACTTTGAAGCGGCGCTGTTGATTGCGCTGTTTGGCTTCGTGGGCTCGTTTGCCCTGGCGAAATTCCTGCTGCGTGGGGAGGTGATTGAATGATGCCGTTGTGGATGGAAGTAGCCGTCGGGGTACTGCTGGTGTTGAGCAGCGTGTTTGCGCTGATTGGCGCCATCGGGTTGTTGCGGATGAAAGACTTCTTCCAGCGCATGCACCCGCCGGCGCTGGCGTCGACGTTGGGTGCCTGGTGCGTGGCACTGGCATCGATCATCTATTTTTCGGTGCTCAAGTCCGGGCCGGTGTTGCACGGGTGGTTGATTCCGATCCTGTTATCGATCACCGTGCCGGTGACCACACTGCTGCTGGCCCGCACGGCCCTGTTCCGCAAGCGCATGGCCGGTGATGATGTGCCGGCCGAGGTCAGCAGCCGCCGCTGAGTCCTCAGAAACACAGAGGTCCAAAGGTGGGAGGGGGCAAGCCCCCTCCCACATTTTGAACTGTGTCAGGCAAAAGATCGGATTCTGACCGCCAATTCCGCCAACCCCTCATCATCGGCCCGCACATGATCGTGGGACGAGATGTACCCTTCATATGCCTCGAAGAACTTGTCCACCTTCGAACTCAGCGGCTTGAAGGTACTATCGCCGCCGGTCCCATGCATGGGAAACAACTTCGCATGCAGATGATCCACCCCATACCCTTCCAGCATCATCCCCGTACGGGCCACATCGGGAAACGCACGGTCGATCTGAAGCGCGGTTTTCTTCGCTGCAACGGCAAGCCCGGCCAACACCTCATCCGGCTGCGCAAACGCATAGCTGCCGTAGTGCTGCTTGGGGATCACCACGCTGAAACCCGGTGTATTGGGGAAAATCGAGAGAAACGCCATATGCTGGTCGTCTTCCCACAGAATGTGCGCTGGGGAGGTCTTCTTAACAATGCTGCAAAAAATACAATCCATTTAAATCACCGCCAGTTTCATCGTGGGTTTGGTCGTGTCGACCATCTAAAGCTAGGATGCGGCAGGCGTCAAAATAAATAGGCACTTTCAGATATGTCCGAAGGACACATGCGATGAGCACCCTCTACACCCCCGCCACCGCCGCGGCCGACGTTGAAACCACCCTTGCCTGGCTCGGCGGGCGCTGGAAACTGATCATCCTGTTCCACCTGTTCGGCGGTCAGGTGCAGCGGTATTCTGACCTCGAGCGGCTGATCCCGGACATCTCGCAGAAGATGCTCGCCCAGCAACTGCGCCAGCTCGAAGCCGATGGCCTGGTGCATCGCACCGTCTACCCGGTGGTGCCGCCCAAAGTCGAATACCGCATGACCGAGTGGGGCCAGAGCCTGTGCCCGGTGCTGGATGGCCTGCTCAAATGGCAGGCCGCCAAGCCGACGAGTTAGACCGTAGGCACGGTACCGCCGTCGATCACGTACTCGGTGCCGCTGATCGACGCGGCGCGGGGCGAGACCAGGAAGGCAATCAAGTCGGCCACCTCCCGGGGCTTGGCCGGGCGCCCAAGCGGAATACCGCCCAAGGCCTGCATGATGATCTGCTTGCCACCCTCGTAATCCGTTCCCGCCTGCTCCGCCAGACGCTCAGCCAGCGCCACCGCCGCGTCGGTCTCCACCCAGCCCGGCGAAACCCGCACCACTCGAACCCCCTTGGGCGTCACTTCTTTCGACAAGCTCTTGCTGTAGGTCGCCAACGCCGCCTTCGCCGCGGCATACGCCGTGGTCGACTCCGGCAACGGCAGCTCCCGCTGGATCGACGTGACATGAATAACCACCCCTGCCCCTCGCTCGATCATCCCCGGCAACAGCGCCCGATCCACCCGCACCGCCGCCATCAGGTTCTGGCCGAGTGCACTCGCCCACTGCTCATCATCGAGCACCGCAAAACCACCGCCTGGCGCGCTGGAGCCGCCGAGCACATTGACGATGATATCGACGCCGCCGAAGTGGTTTTTCACCGCCTCGGTAGCACTGGCACAACCTGCGGCAGTGGCCAGGTCGGCGACGATGAAATGCACGCCTTCGGGCGTCGAATCCGCCGCTGAACGCGCGACCGAAATTACTTGGGCACCTTGTTCACGCAACACCGCCACCACGGCGGCGCCGATACCTTTGGTGCCACCGGTGACCAGTGCACGAAGGCCTTTGAGGCCAAGATCAAAACTCATGGAAACGACTCCTGGGTAAACGAAGACCGCAGGATAGGAACCGGGCGCGCAGGCCACAAGAACGCACGAAAAGGTAATGGGCTCACTGAAAAGTAAGTGCCTGGATTCCGGGGCCCTCATAACACGCCCACCCGTAGAAGCCGGCTTGCGAGCACCTACAGATGCAATGCCCCCCGTCATTACAGGATCGGCGCGCCGAATCTGCTCAGGCGTGGCATCCAGTGATCCAGGATCTGCGCCGACGCCAGGACATGATGTGCCCGTCCGATCAGCAGCCGACGCGGCACGACGCCGATATACCGGGAGTCATCGCTGTTATCACGGTTGTCCCCCAGCATGAAATAACTGTCGGCCGGCACCACCACCGGCCCGAAGTTGCGCAACGCCCGCACCGTTGGCATGAACTGCACGGTGCGCTGACGGTTGGCCACCCGTTCACTCAGCTTGATCCCCGGCACCGTATGACCGGGAACAATGGGCTCACTGATGTCTTGCGCGTCACTGTAAGTGGCCGGCACGCCGTTGACCCACAACACCTCGTCTTTCATTTCCAGGGTGTCACCGGGGATGCCGACAATGCGCTTGATCAGGCGCATGCCATCCTTGGGCGATGAGAACGTGACCACATCACCGCGCTGTGGGTTATCGAGTTTGGCCAGGGAGATATCCGTGAGCGGGACCTTGAGGTCATACGCCACGCGGTTGACCAGCACCACATCGCCCTCCAGTAAAGTCGGGCGCATGGAGCCGGAGGGAATGGGGTTCCAGTCAGCCAGGGAGGTACGGAACACGCCGAAGCACAACCAGAAAATAATTGCGTAACGGTAACGGATCAGCCAACTTCGCATACATCCTCGCACGACAGAAAGGGGCATCAGGACTGTTTCTTGGACGCCCGGTTTTTGCACGCGCGGATTAAATCAACATTAGCGTCCACGCGCACTAAAAGGAGTTTTCGCCATGGATATCCGATGTTCAGTCTTCATCGCAGCCAGCATCGACGGCTTTATTGCCCGCCCGAACGGTGATATCGAGTGGTTGCACCTACCAGAGTACGAAACCGCCAAGTTGAACGGCGTGACCTATGAACGCTTCATCGCCACGGTCGATGCACTGGTAATGGGTCGCAAAACCCTGGAGAAAATCTTGTCCTTCCCCGAGTGGCCCTACGAGGGCACGCCCGTCATTGCGCTCTCCCACCAGCCTCTGCAGATCCCTGCGCACCTGGAGGGCAAGGTCGAGGTCATGGCAGGAGACGTCACCTCACTCGTGGCAACATTAGCCGAGCGCGGCATGAAGCACCTCTATATCGACGGAGGCCAGACGATCCAGGCGTTTCTTGAAGCGGGCCTGGTCAATGAACTGATCATCACACGTATCCCGGTTTTACTCGGGCAAGGGATTCCACTCTTCAGCCAGATCGGTCGACAACTTGAGCTTCGCCATATCGGCACGCATGAGTCGGACAATGGTTTTGTTCAAAGTCGGTATCAAGTGATGCAATCTTCATAGCGGCGGCAGACACTCATATCGCGCAAGACGGACAGGAGGTCAGGATGACTAAGCACATTATTGTTATCGGCGGCGAGTCCACCGAAGACATGCAGCGTATGACACGTATCGATAAACACATCGTCGCGTCATCAGGCAAAACTCACCCTACTGTGCTCTACATCTCCACCGCCAATGGCGATGACCGAATCAAGATGTCCGATTTCACCGACAAATATGAAAGCGCTGGCTGCCGTGTAACCACGCTGGCATTTTTCATTTCACCCTTCCCCACCGCCAATCATGTTTCATCACTCTTTGAGCAAGCCGACATTATTTACGTACCAGCTTGCTGCCAGGAGCACTGTGTCCGCATTTCAGCTCAGAAGCAGGAAGGGAAACGTCGTTTGTCGAGCTTGTTCAGCGTGAGGGGATACGGCCCGCCTACGCAGTCGATGATGGCGTCGCTTTGCATTTCAAGGACGGCAAGTACCACGAGACGATCTATAACGACGCCGCTAGTAACGCCTATAAAGTCAGTACAAGGCCCCCCTACCTAGCACAGGTATTGCAAACTTCAGGTGGGTAAACGCAGCAAGGAAATTTCCGACAACGTTTTAGGGTTGTCGCTCGGAAGATCGCTGCCTAATCCTCGGTGGTCGCTGCAAATTGAGCGACCGGGTTTCGCAGCCCGGTTAAACTCTAGACGCACAGCGTCCACCTCAAGATAGCGGGCGCTTTTTTATGCCTGATGTTATGGCGGCTGTGCGCGGGATACCTTCGGGTATGCCGGGTGCCTAGAGTCCCGGTCTGCGAACCTGCGCACAGCTGCCACCCGGGTATCGTTTCGCAGCGATGGGTGGTAGCTCCAATACTCTAGGAGCTTCGTCATGATCAAAGACAGTCCGAAACCGCCGTCAGACTCAGCCGCGTTTCACACTGCGGCTCATCGAGCAATTAACCACTATCTGAACCCACCTGAGAAACCAGAGCCTTCTACTGAGGACCATAGTTTATTTACCGTACGCGAAGGATTAGACGTCGAGACGCTGCTGGTCAACGCGTCGGAGGATCTTGCCTCGGTTCAAGCGCTGGCAAGCCATTTGGCTTTTGAGATCGACGGCAATCCTCGCAGCGTGGCCTTGGGAATGTGTCGGATGCTGGAGGGGATCCAGCTAATGGTGGATAAAACACTAAGCCTCAAAGACCACCCAACTCACACATAAATCTGAAACCGAAGAGTTCGCAAAGTGGGCACGGTAAAAACTGGGGGAGCTGGCTTGCCTGCGATTGCGGTGGGTTAGTCAACATTTCCGGTGACTGACACGCCGTCATCGCAGGCAAGCCAGCTCCCACACTGGACCGAGTGAGCCGTTAAAACGGTGTGCAAAAAAAACGCCCCGAACCAGTCGGGGCGCTTTTTGTTCAGCGTTTACCGATCAGGCCTGATCAGCCAACCGCCACGTCGTCCCACCCTTGCCGTCTTCCAACACCACACCCATCGCGGTCAGTTGGTCACGGATACGGTCGGATTCTGCCCAGTCTTTGTTAGCCCGTGCAGCCAAACGCGCCTGGATCAACGCGTCCACTTCAGCCGCATCCACACGCCCTTCGGCGCCGGCTTGCAGGAAGTCATCGGCTTCCATCTGCAACACGCCCAGTACGCTCGCCAGTTCTTTCAAGCGCGCTGCCAGGCCCGCCGCTGCGTCGAGGTCGCTCTCACGCAGGCGGTTGATCTCGCGCACCATTTCGAACAGCACGGCGCAGGCTTCCGGGGTGCCGAAGTCGTCGTTCATGACCTCGGTGAAGCGCGCAACGAACGCTTCGCCGCCTGCAGGTGCCACGGATGGCAAGCCTTTCAACGCATGGTAGAACCGCTCCAGGGCGCCCTTGGCGTCCTTGAGGTTGTCTTCCGAGTAGTTGATGGCGCTGCGGTAGTGGCTCGACACCAGCAGGTAACGCACCACTTCCGGATGGTACTTTGCCAGCACGTCGCGGATGGTGAAGAAGTTGTTCAAGGACTTGGACATCTTCTCGCCATTGATGCGGATCATGCCGCAGTGCATCCAGGCATTGGCGTAGGTCTTGCCGGTGGCGGCTTCGCTCTGGGCGATTTCGTTTTCGTGGTGCGGGAACTCAAGGTCGCTGCCGCCGCCATGAATGTCGAAGGTGTCGCCCAGGCAGCAGGTGGACATCACCGAGCATTCGATGTGCCACCCCGGACGGCCGGCGCCCCATGGCGACTCCCAGCTTGGCTCGCCGGGCTTGGTGCCTTTCCACAGCACGAAGTCGAGCGGGTCCTGCTTGGCTTCATCGACTTCGATGCGTGCGCCGATGCGCAGGTCTTCGATTTTCTTGCGCGACAGCTTGCCGTAGCCCATGAACTTGGCAACGCGGTAGTACACGTCGCCATTGCCCGGGGCGTAGGCATAACCCTTGTCGATCAGGGCCTGAATCATCGCGTGCATGCCAGGGATGTGGTCCGTGGCACGCGGTTCCATGTCCGGCTTGAGGATGTTGAGGCGCGCCTCGTCCTCGTGCATCGCGGCGATCATGCGCTCGGTCAGCGCGTCGAACGACTCGCCGTTTTCATTGGCGCGGTTGATGATCTTGTCGTCGATGTCGGTGATGTTGCGCACATAGGTCAAGTCATAGCCGCTGAAACGCAACCAGCGGGTCACCAGGTCGAAGGCAACCATGCTGCGGCCGTGGCCGATGTGGCAGTAGTCGTACACGGTCATGCCGCACACGTACATGCGCACCTTGTTGCCATCCAGCGGCTTGAAGACTTCTTTGGTTTTGCTCAGCGTGTTGTAGATCGTTAGCACGATGCTTCCTTTTCTCTCTATGCAAAGCCGCTCACGGCTGCATCACTGGCCCCACGAATCACGCAGGGTCACGGTACGGTTGAATACCGGCTGACCTGGTTTCGAGTCCTTGATATCCGCGCAGAAGTAACCTTCGCGCTCGAACTGGAAACGGTCTTCCGGCTGTGCGTCGCCAAGTGATGGCTCGGCACGACAACCCGTGAGTACTTGCAGGGAGTCAGGATTGATGTTGTCGAGGAAACTGGCGCTGTCTTCGGCCTTTTCAGGGTTCGGCGAGCGGAACAGGCGATCGTACAGGCGCACTTCGCACTCGATGCTGGCAGCGGCCGGCACCCAATGGATCACGCCTTTGACCTTGCGGCCTTCAGGGTTCTTGCCCAGGGTGTCCGGGTCGTAAGAGCAACGCAGTTCGACGATGTTGCCATCGGCGTCCTTGATCGCTTCGTCGGCACGGATAACGTAGCTGCCGCGCAGGCGCACTTCGCCATTGGGCTCCAGGCGCTTGTAGCCCTTTGGCGGCTCTTCCATGAAGTCATCGCGGTCGATGTAGATTTCACGGGCGAACGGCAGCTTGCGCACGCCGAGTTCTTCTTTCTGCGGATGACGTGGCAGCTCGAGGTGGTCGACCTTGTCTTCCGGGTAGTTGGTGATCACGACTTTCAACGGACGCAGCACGCACATGGCGCGCGGGGCGTTCGCGTCGAGGTCCTGGCGAATGCTGAACTCAAGCATGCCGTAGTCGACCACGCCGTCGGAACGGTTGGTGCCGACCATCTCGCAGAAATTGCGGATCGATGCCGGGGTGTAGCCGCGGCGGCGGAAGCCCGACAGCGTCGACATGCGTGGGTCGTCCCAGCCGTTGACGTGCTTTTCATCGACCAGTTGCTTGAGCTTGCGCTTGCTGGTGATGGTGTAGTTCAGGTTCAGGCGGCTGAACTCGTACTGGCGCGGGTGTGCCGGTACCGGCAGGCTGTCGAGGAACCATTCGTACAGCGGACGGTGGCTTTCGAACTCCAGGGTGCAGATGGAGTGGGTGATGCCTTCGATGGCGTCCGACTGACCGTGGGTGAAGTCGTAGTTCGGGTAGATGCACCACTTGTCGCCCGTCTGGTGGTGATGGGCGTGGCGGATGCGGTACATGATCGGGTCGCGCAGGTTCATGTTCGGCGAGGCCATGTCGATCTTGGCACGCAGCACGCGGGCGCCGTCCGGGAACTCGCCGGCGCGCATGCGGTTGAACCAGTCCAGGTTCTCTTCTACCGAACGGTCGCGGAACGGGCTGTTCTTGCCCGGCTCGGTCAGCGTGCCACGGTATTCCTTGGCCTGCTCCGGGGTCAGGTCGTCAACATAGGCCTTGCCGGCCTTGATCAACTCGACGGCCCAGTCGAACAGCTGGTCGAAATACTTGGAGGCATAGCGCACTTCACCGGACCATTCGAAGCCCAGCCACTTGATGTCGCTTTCGATGGCGTCGATGTATTCCTGGTCTTCCTTGGCCGGGTTGGTGTCGTCGAAACGCAGGTGCGTGACGCCACCGAACTCCTGGGCCAGGCCGAAGTTCACACAGATCGACTTGGCGTGACCGATGTGCAGGTAACCGTTGGGCTCTGGCGGGAAGCGGGTGACGATCTGCGTGTGCTTGCCCGAATCCAGGTCCGCCTGGATGATCGGGCGCAGGAAGTTGACCGGGACGGCAGGTCCGGCCTTGGAATTCGAGGTAGGGTCGACAGTGGGCTTGCTCATAGGATCCTTGAACAGACAGGTTCGTGGCCGGTTGGGGCCAGACAAAACAAAGGCGATATCATAGCTGATGCTGTCAAGACACTGACAGAGCGCGGCCAAAAACTGCTGCTTTAATTGCCCCGGCGGTAAAAAACCACCTCGAAATTCCCGCCGGGCACGCTAAACTGCGCCCCTTGGCCGCAGTTTCGCCATACCGGTCGCGGTGCCCAGGCGCCCAAACCCACGAATTCCCTGAAAAGAGTAGTGAACATGACTCAAGTCAAACTGACCACCAACCACGGTGACATCGTCATCGAGCTGAACGCCGAGAAAGCGCCGATCACCGTCGCCAACTTCATCGAGTACGTGAACGCCGGCCACTACGAAAACACCGTTTTCCACCGTGTCATCGGCAACTTCATGATCCAGGGCGGCGGTTTCGAGCCTGGCATGAAAGAAAAGAAAGACAAGCGTCCAAGCATCCAGAACGAAGCGGACAACGGCCTTTCCAACGACAAGTACACCGTCGCCATGGCCCGTACCATGGAGCCGCATTCGGCCTCCGCGCAGTTCTTCATCAACGTCGCCGACAACGCCTTCCTGAACCACAGCGGCAAGAACGTGCAGGGTTGGGGCTACGCGGTATTCGGTAAAGTCACCGAAGGCCAGGAAGTCGTCGACAAGATCAAGGGCGTGCAGACCACCGGTAAAGCCGGTCACCAGGACGTTCCGGTAGAAGACGTTATCGTCGAGAAAGCCGAGATCGTTGGGTGATATTGCTGATTTCAGATTTGCATCTGGAAGAGGAGCGCCCGGATATCACCCGGGCGTTTCTGGATCTGCTCCACCACCGCGCCCGAGGCGCCCAGGCGTTGTACATTCTGGGGGACTTCTTTGAAGCCTGGATTGGCGACGATGGGATGACCCCCTTCCAGCGTTCGATTGGCGCAGCCCTGCGCGAGCTGAGCGACAGCGGCACCCCGATTTTCATCATGCATGGCAACCGCGATTTCCTGATCGGCAAGGCGTTCTGCAAAGCTGCAGGTGCCACCTTGCTCAAGGACCCGAGTGTCGTGCAGCTCCATGGCGAGCCCGTGCTGTTGATGCACGGCGACAGCCTCTGCACCCGCGACGTCGGCTATATGAAGCTGCGGCGCATCCTGCGCAACCCGATTGTGCTGTTTATCCTGCGGCACCTGCCGCTGGGCACGCGCCATAAACTGGCACGCAAGCTGCGCAGTGAAAGCCGCGCGCAGACCCGCATGAAAGCCAACGACATCGTCGATGTGACCCCCGAGGAAGTGCCACGGGTGATGCAGCAGTTTGGCGTGCGCACCCTGGTCCACGGCCACACCCACCGCCCCGCCATTCACAAGTTGCAGATTGGCGACCAGGCGGCCAAGCGCATTGTGCTGGGGGATTGGGACAAGCAGGGTTGGGCGTTGCAGGTGGATGAGCAAGGGTTCCAGTTGGCGGCGTTTGACTTCGTCAATCCGCAGTTGGCGTTACCTGGAGCCTAAGCCCAGGCCCGACACCCTTCAACTGTGGCAACTGGCTTGCTTGCGATGCAGACACCTCGGTGTCTCAGATGCATCGAACTGAAGCTATCGCAGGCAAGCCAGCTCCCACAGTGGATTGCATTCCAACGCTATGACGGTCAGTGGCCGGAGGCCTCCGGCCCCGCCTTCGCCCCAAACGGCGGCTTGGCCAGCCACACCAGCAACATCAACCCCATGAACATCCACCCCAGCAACGTGAAGTAATCCACGGTGGACATCATGTAGGCCTGGCTGGTGAGGATCTGGTCCAGCTGCGTGTAGGCCTTCTGCCCTGCCCCGCCCAACGCCTGCAGGGCATCGCGGGTCGCGGAGTCATAGGTGGTCATGTTCTCGCTCATGTACGCATGGTGCTGGTCCGCACGGCGAATCCAGATCCAGGTGGTCAGCGAGGCCGCGAAGCTGCCGCCCAGGGTCCGCAGGAAGGTCGCCAGGCCCGCGCCGTCGGCAATCTGCTGTGGTGGCAGATCGGACATCAGGATGCTGAGCGTCGGCATGAAGAACAGCGCCACGCCGATGCCCATGAACAGCTGCACCAGGGCGATATGCTGGAAGTCCACCTCATTGGTGAAGCCCGCACGCATGAAGCAGCTCAAGCCAATCGCCAGGAACGCCAGGCCTGCCAGCAGGCGCAGGTCGAACTTGTGTGCGTACTTGCCGACGAACGGCGACATCAGCACCGGCAGGATACCGATCGGCGCGACCGCCAGGCCCGCCCACGTGGCGGTGTAGCCCATCTGGGTCTGCAACCATTGCGGCAGGATCAGGTTGATGCCGAAGAAACCCGCGTAACCGAGGATCAACACGATGGTGCCGATGCGGAAGTTGCGATAGGCGAACAGCCGCAGGTTGACCACGGGGTGTTTGTCGGTGAGTTCCCAGATGATGAACACCGCGAGGGCAATCACCGAAATCGCCGCGCCAATGATGATGAAGTTGGATTCGAACCAGTCCAGGTCGTTGCCCTTGTCGAGGATGATCTGAAGGGCGCCGACACCGACGATCAGGCTCAACAGCCCCACATAGTCCATTGGCTGGAAACTGGTGACCACCGGACGTTTCTTCAACTGCGAACGCACCACCATCACCGCAAAGATCCCGATCGGCACGTTGATGAAGAAGATCCACGGCCAACTGTAGCTGTCGGTGATCCATCCGCCGAGAATCGGCCCCGCAATCGGCGCCACCACCGTGACCATCGCCAACAGCGCCAGGGCCATGCCTCGCCGCGCGGGCGGATAGACCGCGATCAGCAGCGTCTGGGTCATCGGGTACAACGGCCCGGCCACCAGGCCTTGTATGACCCGGAACGCGATCAGCTCGGGCATTGAGGTGGAAATACCGCAGAGGAACGACGCCAGCACAAACAGCAGGGTCGCCCACAAAAACAGCTTCACCTCGCCAAACCGGCGGCTCAACCAGCCGGTGAGCGGCAAGGCGATGGCGTTGCTCACCGCAAACGAGGTGATCACCCAGGTGCCCTGCTCCGAACTCACGCCGAGGTTGCCGGAAATAGTCGGCAACGCCACGTTGGCGATGGTGGTGTCGAGCACCTGCATGAAAGTCGCCAGCGACAGGCCAATAGTGGCCATCAACAGGCTGGGTGGCGTGAAGGAGGCGTTATTGCTCATCAGCGTTGCGCAGCCTTGGGTGTTGCCGTGCTGTTGTCATGAATCAACTGATTGATCATGGCGTCAGCCTCGGCCAATTGGCGGTCGTACACGTTGGTGGTGAACGACGCCTTTTGTGGCGCCTGTTGCGCCAGCACCGGGCCGCTCTGGTCGTGCAGGTCCACGTTGACCACCGTGGAGAGACCTACGCGCAGTGGGTGCTTGGCCAGCTCTTCGGCGTTGATATGGATGCGCACCGGCACCCGTTGCACGATCTTGATCCAGTTACCGGTGGCGTTCTGCGCCGGCAGCAGGGCAAACGCGCTGCCGGTACCGGCGCCCAGGCTGTCCACGGTGCCGCTGTACTTCACGTCACTGCCATAGATGTCCGACTCGATGTCCACCGGTTGGCCAATGCGCATATCGCGCAGCTGGGTTTCCTTGAAGTTGGCATCGATCCACAACTGGTTCAGCGGGATCACCGCCATCAACGCCGTGCCGGGTTGCACACGCTGGCCCAGTTGCACGGTGCGCTTGGCGACGTAGCCGGTGACCGGTGCAATCAAGGTGCTGCGCGCATTGGTCAGGTAGGCCTGGCGCAATTGCGCGGCCGCCGCCTGCACATCCGGGTGGGAGCTGATGACCGTGTCATCCACCAGCGCGTTGCTGGTTTTCAATTGCTGCTCAAGGTTGGTCAGGGCGTTCTTGGCCGCCGTCAGGCTGTCACGGGCGTGAGACAGTTCTTCCTGGGAGATCGCCCCGCCCTGGGCCAGGGTCTTGCGACGGTTGAAGTTGTCTTGGGCGGTTTGCACGTCGGCTTTCTGTGCATTGACCTGGGCCTTCATGCCATCGACGTTGCTGTACAGCCCCCGCACCTGGCGCACGGTGCGGGCCAGGTTGGCCTGGGCGCTCTGCAGGCCAACGGCGGCGTCGTTCGGGTCGAAGTTGACCAGCACCTGGCCTTCGTGGACCAGGTCGCCATCATCGGCGCCGATGCTGACCACGGTCCCTGTCACCAGCGGGGTGATTTCAACCACGTTGCCGTTCACATAGGCATCGTCGGTGCTTTCGTTGAAGCGGCCGTAGAGCTCATACCAGCCCCACACGCCGACCACGCCGAGGATGACGATCAGCGCCAGGCCGATCAGCATCACTTTGCGTTTGCGTGGGTTGTTGTCTTGTTTGGGTTGTTCGCTTGCGTGGGTGTTTTCGGCAGTGGCCATGACAAATACCTCAAATTATTCCGTGCGTGTGGCTGGGGTGGTCGCTGCCACGTTGTCGGCGCTGTAGCCGCCGCCCAGGGCCTGCATCAATTGAATCGACAGATCGATCTGCGCCGCATTCAGGGTCGCCAGCTGACGCTGGGCCTGCAGCAATTGCTGTTCGATGCTGAGCACATCCAGGTAGTTACCGATCCCGGAGCTATAGCGCTGCACGCCGGTGTCGTAGGACTGCCGGGCAATGTCCGCAGCGTGTTGCTGGGCCTGGATCTGCCGGCCGGTGTCGCGCAGTTGCGAAAGGGTGTTGCCGATATCGCCCAAGGCTTGCACCAGGGTCTTGTTGTACTGGGCCACGGCCAGGTCGTAGTCGGCGTCACGCGCATCGAGGTCCGCGCGCAGCCGCCCGCCGTCGAAGATCGGCAGCGAGATCGTCGGTGCAATGTTGAAGAAGCGGCTGGCCGAACCGAACATCGCATCACCCAGCAACGACTCGGCCCCGGCGCTCGCGCTCAGGTTGAGGTTGGGGTAGAAGCGGGTCTTGCTCGCATCGATGTTTTTGCCTGCAGCCTCGACACGCCAGCGCGCGGCAATGAGGTCCGGGCGACGGCCGAGCAGCTCGGCCGGCAGCACCGACGGCACGGCGACGGCGCTGGGTTTCAGCACGGCGGGCCGGGCCAGTTCATTGCCACGGTCCGGCCCCTTGCCGAGCAACACCGCCAGGGCAATCTTGGCGCTTTGCAGTTGTTTTTCCGCATCGATCAATTGCGACTGGGAGCTGGCTTCCAGGCTTTCGGTCTGCTGGTACTGGTACTGACTGTCGATGCCCGAGTTCAGGCGGCGCTTGCCCAGGTCGAGCATCTGCCGGGTACGCTTGAGGTCGTCGTTGGCCAGGTCCCGCACGATATGGGCCTGCCCCAGGTCGCTGTAGGCCTTGGCCACATTGGCGGCCAGGGTCAGGCGTGCCGCCTGCTGATCGACCTGGGCGGCACGCGCCTCACCCAACGCGGCCTCCCAGGCAGCACGCTGGCCACCCCAGAGGTCGAAGTTGTAATTGAAGCTGGCGCCGACGTTGCGCACGGTCGAATAGGCATCACCTTCACCGCGCGGGTCCTGGTCTTTGGCCAGGCGTGAACGGCTGACACCCGCGCTGGCGTCCAGGGTCGGCATGCGCTCGGCGTCTGCAGCGTAAGCAGCGGCTTCGGCCTGATGGGCACGGGCGCTGGCGACTTGCATGTCGGGGCTGTTTTCCAGGGCTTCCTGGATCAGGCCGTCGAGCTGTGGGTCGCCGAGGCTTTTCCACCAGTCGGCGGTGGGCCAGGCGGCACTCGACAAGGTCATGCCGCTGAGGGATTTACCGGTTTGCAGGGTGTTGGCGTCGAGGCGTTTGCCTTGGGTGTCGAGGCCACTGTAGTTGGCACAACCGGCCAGTGTCATCGCCACCAGCACCAGGCTGAATGCGCGTGTGTTCATGAATTACCTACCCGCTGGATGACGATGGCGTCACCTGCTGCGACGAGAATTTTCTTGAGGATGTTTTCCAGGGTTTGCAGCTCGCCGGGCTCCAGGGCGCCGGCCAGTTCGTTCATCGACTGGGCGCCAATGTGCGGCAGCATGTCCGCCAGGCGCTGGCCGTCTTCGGTGAGCACCAGCCGCACCTGGCGCCGGTCCTGCTCGGAACGTTGGCGCGCCAGCAGGCCCTTTTGTTCCAGGCGGTCGAGCATGCGGGTCATGGAGCCGCTGTCCAGGGACAGGTTGCGACACAGCTCCGCCGGGGTATCGACGTCGAACTGGGCAATGATGATCAACACCTTGAACTGCGCAGCGGTCACGCCGTGCGGCTCCATATGGGTGTCGATAATGCGGTCCTTGAGCAGCGCCGCCCGGCCCAGGAGCAGGCCGAGATGGCAGTTGCGAAAGCTGTCAGGGGTGAAGTGGGGCATCGGAAGTCACCTTATTACTGCCTAGGCAGTGAATGTATGACAAGATGTTACTGCTTAGGCAGCGAATGTCAAATGGAATTATTAGCTTGCTTGGTAATTGCGCGACAGGCGGGCTGGAGGGCTGGCACATGTGAAAAGGGGCTTGCCCCCGATGGCGGTGTTTCAGTCAGCCCCCACTTGACTGACCCACCGCCATCGGGCGCAAGCCCCCTCCCACTTTGTTAACCGAGCAAGGTTCAGAAATCGCGTTTGTAGAAGATATCCAGGGAGCTGGCCACGCCGCTCGCCACTTCCAGGTAGACCTTCTTGCTCAACAGGTAGCGCAACGCAATCGTGCTGGCCGGTTCGAACACCCCGACCCCGTAACGCAGGCTGAGTTTCTCGGTGATCTTGCCGCTGGCTACCACGGCGGTGTTGTTGCCGCTGCCCTGGGTGTCGAGGTCGAAGTCCTGGATGCCCAGCTTGTTGGCAAGGTCCGAGGTCACTCCGGCGCTGCCCATGAGGCCCAGGCCCAGTGCAGCTTGGGCCAGCATGTTGTTATCTTCGCCGGTGCTGCTCAACGGACGGCCCAACACCAGGTAGGACAGTGCCTGCTCCTGGCTCATGGCCGGCTCGGAAAAGATTTGCGTCGTGGGTTGTTCGGCGCTGCCGCTGAGGCGGATGCCGGCCACCACATCGTCGGTCTTGCGGATCGCCTCAATGTCCAGGTACGGCTGGTCAAGGGGCCCGGCGAACAGCAAGCGCGCGCGGCGCACGTCCAGCCGCTGCCCATAGGCTCGGTAGCGACCATCGTTGAGCCACAGCTCGCCACGGGTGTCGAGGTTGTCGCCGATATGCACCTGGCCTTGCACCTTGGCGGTGAGACCGAAGCCGGAGAAGTTGAGCTTGTCTTCACCCACCACCACGTCGATGTCCATGGCCATCGCCATTGGCGGCTTGCCCTCTTCGGTCTGGCTACCGACGATCACGGTGTCATCGGAGACCTTGACGGTGGACGGCGGCAGTTCGCGCACCGTGATATCGCCACGTGGGATGTGCACTTTGCCGGCGACGGCCAGCTTATCGTTCTTCAGGCTGATTTTCAGGTCGGGCGCCACTTCCAGAACGGCGTATGGCTCGACCGTGACCGGCAATTGCGAGCCTTGCAAACTCAGATCCACCACCAGCGCCTGGCCCCAGTCGATCTGGCCCTTGAGGCTACCCTGCCCCGCCTTGCCGCTGCGCCAGGCGCCGTTGAGCTGCACACTTTCGCCCGCAATCAGCGCTTGTACATTCAAGCCTTCGAGACTGATGGGCAGTTCCGGGCCCGACACCTCGCCTCCCACCAGGTTCACGTTGCCGTTGACCTGGGGCGCCAGCAAGCCACCGGAGATACGGCCGTTGCCATTGAGCTTGCCGGTGAGGGTTTCCACCATCGGCACAAAGGGTCGTGCCACCGCGAGGTCGAGGCCGGCGAGGCTGAAGTTGCCGGTGATGGGCTTGTTTTTCGGCAAGGGGTTGATCTGCGCCTGCACCAGCAATTCACCGAGCTTGCCACCGCGGAAGTTCAGCTGTGTGTCGATGCGCTTGGGGTTGAGGGTGGTTTCCAGCTTCAACGTGTCATACGGGAAATCCAGCCACTGGTCCTTCTCCTTGACGCGCAGGGTGCCGCCACTGGCGTCCACCGAGACCACGCCTTTGGGGCCGCTGTCCGGCAGGTCCAGTTGAAGGTCGGCGTTGAGCTTGCCCTGCCAGGCAAAATCCTTGGGCAAGAACGCCGCCAGGCTGTCGATGGGGAATTGTTTGAGGTGGTAACGCAGCTTCGGCTCAGGCATCAGGCGCTGGTCTTCGCCGCACAGGCTGGCAGGCCCGGACACCCAACAGTGCGCGGCGAACGTGAGCTTGCCATCGGCCAAGCGCTCGATCTTCGCTGGCGCCTGCAGCTTCCAGTCCTGGCCTCCGGCTTGTACATCACCACTGGCCAGGCGCCCGCGCCAATTGCCCTTGTCGAGATTGCCGTCCAATGCCAGGGCCAGCTTGACCAGCGGGCCGGCCAGGTCCAATTGGACTTTCTGGTACTTGATATCGCCTTGGGCGCTGGCGGTCAGGGTGCCGACCTGGGTGTCGCCGGACTGGATGCCGCTGCCCTTGAGGTCGATCTTGGCGCGCTGGGCGTTATCCAGGTTGGCGTCGAGGGTGAGGCTTTGCAGGCGATTGTCAGCAAACGCCAGTTGCTGGCCCTTGAGGGCGAGCTTGCCCTGCGGGGCGTTGAGGCTGCCCGCCACGTCGAGTCGGCCGTTGACCTGGCCGCGCAACTGCGGCCACAACTGGGCCAGGCGCGCCAGTTTGATATCGATCTGCCCGGCCAGGCGTTGTTGCAGGCTGCCACTGCCATTGATGCGGTTGTCGCCCAGGCGGATATCCAGGTTGGCCAATGTCCATTGCTCGCCCGCCCCTTCGGCCTTGGCTGCCAGTACCGCGGTTTGCCCGCGAAGGCGCCCCTTGAGGTCGAGGTCGGCATCCAGCTTGAGGTGCTCGTTCTTGAACTCGCCTTTGCTGCGCAGCGGCCCGGCCAGGGTACCGGGCAGTTCAGCCACCCAGTACGCCGGGTTCAGCGCCGACAGGTCGAGCGCCGTGTCCCAGGCAATGCCATCGGCAAATTGCAGGTTAAGGTGGCCTTCGGCCTTGCCTTGGCCGGCGGTCAGTTTCAGCTCGGGCAAAAAGACCTGCTTGAGGTCGCCACTGAACGGCGTGACCACATTGAACTTGCCCGCCGGGCCATCGAGGTCGGCCTTCAGGTTGCCCAGGTAGTTGCCGTCTTTGTAGGAGACCTCGCCATTGAACGTACGCAAGGCGACTTGCGGCTCGTCAATGACCGGGTAGAGGCGATGCCAGGGGAAGTCCAGCCAGTCGATCTTGGCGTCGGCGCTGAACCCTTGTTGCCAATCCAACTGGGCCGTCAGCTTCAGGCTTTGCTTGTCACCGGCACTCAGGTCCAGGCCGGCGATCTGCGCGCCCTTGGCGTCGACCTTGCCTTGCAGCAGCAAGTCCACCGGACCTTTTTCCGCCGGCAACACGGCCTTGCCCATCAATTGGTAACCGCGGTTCAAATCACCTTTGGCGGTGAGGTCGAGTTGATTGAGTTGCAGCGTGTCGGGCAGATCGGCGCTGGGCTTGAAGCCGTCGGCGGTGATGTGCAATTGAGCCGGGAGATTTTCCACCAGCGGCTGCAGCTCTGCGCTGAGCTTGGCCGGCAGGTAGCCCGTGCTGTCGGCGTCGAGCTTGAGGGTCTTGAGCAAATCGCCGTCGACCTTGAGCGCCACCTTCCACGGTGCACCGCCTGGCGCATACGGCAGGCTCAGGTTACCGCTGGCGCTCAACGGCCAGTCGCCGGTGGGTTGCAGCAGGCCGGCCAGGTCCAGCACCAGGTCATCGCGCTGCAGGTGCACCGAGTCGATCTGCAGGCCGGCGGCGGTCCAATGCGCCGCCAGTTGCAGGCCCTTGAGTTCCTCGCTGCCGTTGAACAGCAGGCTACCGACGCGAACGTCGCCCACTTGGATCGACACCGGCAACTTCACGTCGGGCAGTTCGATTGGTCCGCTGCTGTCCTCGGTGCTCGGTGGAAATTGCAGGCTGACCTGCTCCACGTCCAAGCGGTCAATGCACAAGGTCATGCGCAACAGGCACGCCGGTGACCAATCAAACTGGGGCGCCTGGAGTTCGACGCGACTGCTGCCCTGCTGCCACAGTAAATGCTCGGCGCTCCACTGGCCGCCCAGGTGGCCCTGGAAATTTTCCACGCTCAAGCCCGGTACGCGGGCCAAAGCCCAGCGGCTGCCCGCCTGGGTGCCAAGTACCGCCCACAGCGCCAATAACAACACGGCAAGGCTGGCCACCACGGCCAGCCCCGCTATTTTCACACCACGCATCACAGCTCAGGCCCCATGGAAAAGTGCAATCGAACGCCGCCCGGGTCTTCCAGGGCATGGGCTAGGTCAAGGCGGATTGGGCCGACCGGCGAGACCCATCGGATACCCACGCCCACGCCGGTTTTCAGGCTGGGCAGTTCCAGGGAGTTGAAGGAGTTGCCCTGGTCGATAAAGGTCGCGATCCGCCATTTCTCGGCGATGGAATATTGATACTCGGCACTCAAGGCCACCATGTAGCGGCCACCGATGCGGTCGCCACGATCGTTCTCGGGCGACAACGTCTGGTACTCGTAGCCACGTACGCTCTGGTCACCACCGGCAAAGAAACGCAAGGACGGCGGCACGGATTTGTACCCATTGGTGGCACTGCCGCCCACCTGCGCGCGCGCGAGGAAGCGGTGGTTGTCCCACAAGGTGGTCAGCCCTTTGACCATGGCCGTGCCGTAGAGCAGGTTGGTATCGGAACCCAGCCCTTCTTTCGCCACCTTGGTGTCGAATTGCAGACGGTAGCCGTGGTGCGGGTCGATGCGGTTGTCACTGCGCAGGTAGGAGTAACTGATCCCCGGCATGACCAGGTTGCTCAGGCCGGAGTCATTGCCCAGGCGATATTCTTCGCGCTGGTATTTGAGCGAAATCACCCGGGTCCAACCGCTCGGCAACTTGCTGTGCCACTCGGGGCCGAGGGTGAGCAATTTACTCAGGGTGTCGGTGTTGGCGATTTCTTCATTCTGATAACCGCCGGCGAAACGCAGCTTGTCGGTAAGCGGCGGGTCGAGGGGGATGTCGTACCACAGGCCAACGTTCTGCCGTGGCGCCGACAGCTCGGCCTCCCAGCCATAACTGTGGCCTTGAGGGTTGACCCAGTGGCGGGTCCAGTTGGCTTTGCCGCGCGGGCCGACGTCAGTGGAGAACCCCAGGCCCAGGCCCATGGTGCGTGGCTTGCGGGTCTCCAGGCGCACGGCGACAGGAATGATGTCATGCGTCGAAGCGGCCGGGGCGGCGTCCACGCGCACACCTTCGAAAAAACCGCTGGCCTGCAGGTTCTGGTTGAGTTCGGCGATCAGTTCGGAGTCGTAAGGCGTGCCACTTTTGAACGGCACCATGCGTTGCAGCAGTTCTTCGTCAAACGGTGTATCACCGGCAAAACTGACGTTGCCGAGGGTATAGCGCGGGCCGCTGTCGTAGACGAGTTCGATATCGGCGACGCCGGCCTGCGGGTCTACCGAGAGTTTCTGGCGGGTGAAGCGACCGCTGAAAAAGCCGTAGCGCGACGCCTGGTTCTGGATCAGACGCTTGGCGTCTTCGTAATGGCCATGGTTGAGCACGGCACCGGATTTGAGGTCGTCGCTGACGGGCACGCGAAAGGCCTTGAGGTCGGCGGCAGGGCCGTCGACCCGAATGGTCACGTTACGCAAATGCACCGGCTCACCGGGGTCGATGGTGAGGATCAGGCGCGGGTTCTTGCCGCCCTTCACGTCACTCTCGATCTGTGGCTGATAGAAGCCTAGAGCCTGCGCAGCTTTGCGCGCCTGCTCCTCGGCGCCACGGCTGAACCGCAGCAAGGCCTCTTCATCACGATCGCCCACCCCGCCGATATAGCCTTCGATGTTGGCTTTCAACGCGTCGTTTGCGGGTTTGATCCGCACGTCCAATTCGCTCTGCGCCAAGGCGCCGCAGCTTGTGAACAGCAGAACCAAGCCGCTGGTAAATCTTCCTGGAAACTTCATAGGCGCGGATGCTACACGAGCTGGGGAGAAACTTAGAACTCAGACAATTCTGAAAAATTCTGCGCTAAGCCGTTGCAGCATGTAACGACTGGGGGTTGGGGTGAAAAAACACGTGCTCCAGAACGGGTCCGACAGCGACTTCACCAATTTCCTCATAACCCTGACGCTTGTAGAAATCCAGGTAGCGTGAGTTGCCCGTGTCGAGCACTACACCGGAGGAATGAGGGTCTTCGGCACACCAGTTATGCACGGCCTCCAGCAATTGCTCACCATAATGCTTGCCCTGGAATTGCGGGTGAATACCCAGCAATGGCAGCACGTGCACCGACTCATTGGGCAGGCATGCCAGCACCGCGTGATGGTAGTCGAGGTAGCGCCGCGTACCGCGCACGCCCGTGCTCAGCCACATGCGCAATTGCCAGGCCCAGCTCTCGGTAATCCCCAGGCGCCGCTGCGGTGGCGCGATCAAGGCGATGCCGATCAACCGGTCGTTGACGAACAGGCCAATGGCCGGAAGCTTCTGAAAAAAGTGCTGCTTGACCAGCTCGCGCACGGTGGCGCGTACCCGCTGCTCGTAGCCCGGCCGCTCGGCTTCAAAGATATAGGCAAAGGTCGGCTCGTGACGGTAGGCCTGATACAGCAGGGAACGGGCCTCGCGGGAATAGCCGCTGTTGAGCAGGCGAATTTCGGCAATGGCAGTCGAGGTGTCAGGCATACGATCAATCTCCCTGGGCACCGCTCAGGAGGCGGCGTTCTTATGGGTACGAACCCACGCAGCACGAGTCGTTCCCAGACATTAGCAGTGCATCTGTCCTACCGCCACGCTGGCCCCCGTCCGACTTGTCCGCTAGCATCGCCCTTTTGCCAGACTGGACTGCCGACCATGAAAATCGTCTCCTTCAATATCAACGGGCTGCGCGCCCGCCCTCATCAGCTGGCGGCGCTGATTGAAAAGCACCAACCCGACGTGATCGGCCTGCAGGAAACCAAGGTCCACGATGATCAATTCCCACTGGCCGAAGTCCAGGCCCTGGGTTATCACGTGTACTACCACGGCCAGAAAGGCCACTACGGCGTGGCCATGCTCTCGCGCAAAGAAGCCTTGAGCGTGCACAAAGGCTTTGCCAGCGACGAAGAAGATGCCCAGCGTCGCTTTATCTGGGGCACCTTCGCCGACGAAAATGGCCACCCGGTCACCATCATGAACGGCTATTTCCCCCAGGGCGAAAGCCGCGACCACCCCACCAAGTTCCCGGCCAAACAGCGCTTTTATGAAGACTTGCAGCACCTGCTGGAAAGCCAGTTCAGCAATGACCAGGCACTGGTGGTGATGGGCGATGTGAATATTTCCCCGGAAGACTGCGACATCGGCATCGGCGCCGACAACGCCAAGCGCTGGCTGAAAACCGGCAAGTGCAGTTTCCTGCCAGAAGAACGCGAATGGATGGCCCGCCTGAAAAACTGGGGCCTGGTCGACAGCTTTCGCCACCTCAACCCGGACGTGGCCGACCGCTTCAGCTGGTTCGACTACCGTAGCCGTGGCTTTGAAGACGAGCCCAAGCGCGGGCTGCGCATTGACGTGATCCTGGCCTCCAATGGCCTGCTGCACCGGGTCAAGGACGCCGGCGTGGATTACGATCTGCGCGGCCTGGAAAAACCGTCGGACCACGCGCCGATCTGGCTCGAACTGAGCTGAAAACACCCTCCTTTGTGGGAGCGATAGCCACAGGTTGCTACAGAACGCTGTAGCAACCCCGGTAACCACGATGCGAAGCGAGCCGCTTTTGATCTTGATCTTGATCGTGCTTTTGATCTCAGGCGCCCCATCAAACACGCTGGCCGGAATTCGACAGGGATTTGGGGGGTAAACCGGCAGGGATGCCGGTTTAGCCGCCCCGCGCCATGGAGGGCGCGTGGCGGCGGCCCCCCAAATCACTGTCGGATTACGGGCACACCGAGCGTGAGCGAGGTGCCGAGTGTTGGGGCAAGAGCCTTTTGGTTACTTTGGGGCTCTTTTCCAAAGTGACCCGCCGTCAGGGCGGAACCCATAGCAGCCGTGACCTAAATAACGGATATGTACCCGGTCTGATCCGACATCCAGGCCGGCTGTCAGGCCGCCTTCGCGGGCAAGCCCGCTCCCACATTTTTGGATCGTGGGGTGACAGTTAGATTGCCGTCGGCTGTCAGACCGCTTTCGCGAGCAAGCCCACTCCCACATTTTTGGATCGCGGGGTGACAGGGAGATAGTGGTTGGCTGTCGGCCCGGCTTCGCGGACAAGCCCGCTCCTACCGTCGAGCGTCATATTGTTGAAACCTGCCTGACTTATTCTCGTCGCACTCCCTTTGGCTTGAGAAGGTGCCAGCATGAAGCTGCGCGTTCTGTTCCTGCTGACCCTGTTACCCCTCGTTTCCATGGCTGCTCCCCTCCCCGTTCCCGATCAAGGCCCTGCGTTACGCATCCAGGGTTCCAACACCATTGGCGCGGCGCTGGGTCCGGCGTTGGTCAAGGGGTTGATGGAACACCAGGGCTTGCAGGGCGTGCACATAGAACCCGCCGAAGGGCCCAATGAACAGCGCGTGATTGGCAAGACGCGCCAGGGCAAGGCCGTGACCATCGAGGTCGCGGCCCATGGTTCCAGCACCGGGTTCACGGCGCTGAAGAAAGCCACCGCCGACCTGGCGGCATCGTCTCGTCCGATCAAGGACAGCGAGTTGGTCGACCTCGAACCCCTCGGCGACCTCAAGAGCCCCGAAGCAGAGCAAGTGATCGCCATCGACGGCCTGGCGATCATCCTCAACCCGCAAAACCCGTTGAATAGCCTGAATACCGAGCAACTGGCGCAGGTCTTCAATGGTGAAGCCAGTACCTGGGAGGCCGTGGGCGGCGTCGGCGGGCCGATTCATGTGTATGCACGTGATGACCAATCCGGCACCTACGACACCTTCAAGGACCTGGTGCTGCGCCTGCGTGGCAAACCACTGGCACCTTCTGCCAAGCGCTTCGAGTCCAGCGAGCAACTGTCCGACGCGGTCAGCCAGGATCCCCAGGGTATCGGCTTTATCGGCCTGCCCTACGTGCGCCAGGCCAAGGCAGTGGCGATTGTGGACGGCGACTCACAACCGATGTTGCCACTGAACAGCCTGATTGCCACCGAGGATTACCCACTGTCCCGTCGGTTGTTTTTCTACCTGCCGCCGTCGGGCCATAACCCGTGGGCCAAGGCGCTGGTGGACTTTACACAGAGCAGCAAGGGCCAGGCGATCGTCGCGGCCAGCGGGTTTATCGCTCAGCAGGTGCAGGCGATGGATGTCGAGCCTCGCGCCTCGATGCCCGAGGACTATCAAGCGATCGCGCGTGAAGCGAAGCGCTTGACGGTGAACTTTCGTTTCGAGGAAGGCAGCGCCAGCCTGGATAACAAGGCTCGCCAGGACCTGCAACGGGTGGTGGCCTATATAAGAAGCCACGCCAAACTCGACAAACAGGTCACGCTCGTGGGGTTCGGCGACGCGAAGAATGACCCGCAGCGAGCGGCGTTGCTGTCGAAGCTTCGGGCGATGGCGGTGCGCCGGGAGTTGGTCAAGAGCGGCGTGGTGCTAAGGGAGATTCACGGGTTTGGCGCACAGATGCCGGTCGCGGCGAATACGGCAGATGAAGGCAGGATCAAGAATCGGCGGGTGGAGGTGTGGGTGTACTGATCCGGGGGTTGCGGGGTGTCTGGGCCGGCCTCTTCGCGAGCACGCTCCCACAGCCGAGCGCATTCTCATGTTGGAATACGGTCGACTGTGGGAGCGGGCTTGCCCGCGAATACAGGCAACTCGGTGTTACTGCCCGCTGCGCATCAGCTCTTTAGGCACGTACTTGCCAATCTCGAACTTGCCGATCGCCGCCCGGTGCACTTCGTCCGGGCCGTCGGCCAGACGCAGGGTGCGTTGCATGGCGTACATGTAGGCCAGCGGGAAGTCATTGGAAACCCCGGCACCGCCATGGATCTGGATCGCACGGTCGATCACCTTCAAGGCCACATTCGGCGCGACCACCTTGATCTGGGCGATTTCGCTTTTTGCCACTTTGTTACCCACGGTGTCCATCATATAGGCCGCCTTCAGGGTCAGCAGGCGCGCCATG